>NZ_SOAU01000001.1:711666-1423333 GCF_004364865.1 Ilumatobacter fluminis | reverse complement strand
TCATCTCGCCGAAGACCACGTGCATGTAGGTGATGCCGCTCAGGGCCACGATGAAGCCGACCGTGTGCGACGCGTCGTACGACAGGCCGAGATCCTCGAAGGGGCCGTACAGCCAGTGGGCGACCGCGGGCTCGCCGTACATGCCGAGCCCGATACTGGCGAGGGTGATGCCGAGCTGGGCGATCGCCACGTAGCCGTCCTTGCCGGTCGGCTTCTCGATCACCGATACCAGCCACTTCGCCGCACGGCTGCCGTCGTCTGCCAGCGACTTCAGGCGACCGCTGCGGGAGCCGACGAGGGCGAACTCGGCGGCCACGAACACGCCGTTGACGGCGACGAGCAGGAGGATGATCAGGATCGGGAGGGCGACCCCGGTGAACCAGTCGACGGCGATCACGACGGCTCCTCCGGCAGGTCGAAGCTCACCCAGCGGACCTCGCGGCCCTCCATCTCGTCGACCCGCACGTGGAGGCCGGCCGGCTCGAGGACTGCGACGTCGCCGACCTCGGGCAGGCGGCCGAGCGCGTGCCAGACCAGTCCGCCGACGGTGTCGATGTCGGGGATCGTGACGTCGACGTCGAACCGGTCGGCGATCGTGTCGTCGAGCACGTCGCCACGAACGACGACCCGTCCCTCGTGGACGACGATCGGTTCGCGCTCTTCGTCGAACTCGTCGCGCACCTCGCCGACGATCTCCTCGATCGCATCCTCGAGGGTGACCATGCCGATGATCGACCCGAACTCGTTGACGATGAAGGCGACGTGGCGGTTCTCCTCACCGAGCCGGGTCCACAGCTTGGGGACCGACAGCGTCTCGGCGACGGCGACGACCGGCCGCATGATCTCGTCGACGCCGGCGTCGGGCCGGTCGGCGGCGGTGAGGTAGAGATCGCGCAGGTGGACCACACCGACCACGTCGTCACCCGACTCGACCGGGAACCGTGAGTGCGGCGACTCGACGACGGCCTCGAGCGCCGCTGCCACCGTCAGGTCGTCGCGAACCGTCACGAGGCGTCGGCGTGGCGTCATGATCTCGCGGACCATGCGGTGTTCGACGTTCAGGACCCCGGCGAGCATGTCGCGCTCGCTCATGTCGATCAGGCCGCCGGCGGCGCTCTCGCCGTAGAGATCGACGAGCTCTTCCGGCGAGTGGACGTGTGCATGCCCGTGGTCGGACTTGAGGCCCCACCACTTCATGAGGGTGAAGGCCGACCCGTTGAAGATCGCCACGAGCGGGCGGAACAACAGCTGGCTGACCTTCATCGGACGGAGCGTCGCCATGGCAAGGCGCTCCGGGTAGCGCAGCGCCGCCGTCTTGGGCAACAGCTCGCCGAGCACCACCTGGAGCGACGTGACGAGGATGAGGACGACGATGATGGAGACCACCGGGGCGGCTCCGCCGAACCAGTTCTCGAACACCGGCGTCAGCTGCGCCTGGCCGTACGCACCGGCCACGAGGCTCGACAGGGTGATGCCGATCTGGCACGACGCCACGTAGTTGTCGAGCCGGTGTGGCTCGCGCAAGATCTCGAACAGGGCACGTGCCGACTTGTCACCGCGCTCGGCCTGTTCCTGCACACGGGAACGGCGAGCACCCACCGTGGCGAACTCGGCGGCGACGTAGAGAGCATTGAACGCGACCATCACCAAGATGACCACGAGTGGCAGAACTGCCGACATATCGCCGCAACGCTAGCGAGCCGAGCCGGTCGGTTGCAGCCTCTGCACGAAGAACCCTGGGCTCCGCCGGTCACCTCCCCGCCTCCGATCCCGACCGCTAGGGTTCGGGCGGTGACCCCGGCCAGCGCCATCACCGACCCCGATCGGCTCGCCGCCGTTGACGAGTCCGGATTGCTCGACAGCGAACCGGAAGTCCAGTTCGACGAGCTGACCCAGGCGGCCGCAGCGCTCCTCGGAGCACCGTTCGCGTTCATGACCACCGTCGACGATCGCCGCTCCTACTGGAAATCGACCGTCGGCGTGGACGACGGCACCCGGGAGAACGCCGTCGGCGACTCGTTCTGCCAGTACGTCATCATGCGAGAGGACGATCTGCTCGTCGACGACGCTGCGGCAGATCCGCTCACCCGCGCCAACCCGTCGATCGAGTCGATGGGCGTGCGGGCGTGGGCCGGTTGCCCGGTTCGCTTTCGCGGCCAGGTACTCGGGTCGTTCTGCGTCGTCGACGTCGAGCCGCGGGCCTGGTCGGACGAAGACCGCCGGATCCTGCAACGGCTGACCAGCATCGCGGAACGCGAGATCGAGCTCCGAGCCCAACTGGACCGTGCGAGAACGGAATCGGAACGGAACGCCCGGCTCCTCGCCGAGCACCGAGAGCTGCTGTCGACGCTCCGTGCGAGCATGCTCCCACCGTCGACGCCGAGCGTTCCCGGTGTCACCGTCGCGACGTGGCACCGTGCTGCCGCCGACGGTCACGCTCTGCTCGGCGACTTCTTCGATCTCTTTCCGCTGCCCGACCGGCGTTGGGGCTTCGCGATCGGCGACGTCTGCGGCCATGGTGCCGCAGCGGCACGACTCACCTCGCTCGTGCGCTATTCGCTGCGAGCGGCAGCAGTACACGAGTCCGACCCTGCGACGGCTCTCCAGATCGTCGACACCGCCATCAAAGCCGATCAGACCGAGTCGAACCGGTTCGCCACGGTGTTCTTCGCGACGCTCGACGCCGAGACGCCAAAACGGTTGCGGTATGCCCGAGGTGGCCATCCCGTCCCGCTCGTCCGGCGCGCCGACGGCACGACGTTCCCGATGCAGGGCGGCGACGGACCGCTCGTCGGCATCGTGACCGATCCGACGTTCCGCTCCGACGCGGTCGACCTCGGCGAGGGCGACATCGTGGTGATGTTCACCGACGGCCTGCCCGAGTGCCGACGCCCCGGAGGGCCGCAGATCGGAGTGGACGCCATTCGGATGGCGGTCGAAGATGTGCCAGTGGGCGCCGGCGCCCACCAGGTGCTCGATGTGCTCGTTGGCATGCTCGACGCTCACGCTGAGACACTCGGCGACGACGCAGCGATCGTGGTCGTCGAAGTGCGCGCCGAGGGCTGAGTCAGACGGCGAGCTTCGCCATCAGCTCCTGCTTGCGCTCCTCGAACTCGTCGAAATCGATCTGCTCGTCGTCGAAACGCTTGTGGAGGGCGGCCAGCTGGGCCAGCACCTCGTCCTGGGGCGCCACCGGTTCGTCGGGCTCGGCGGCTGCGGCCTCGGCTTCGGCGGCGCGTTCTTCCTTGCGCTCGCGCTTCGCCTCCTTCTTCTCCTGCCGCTTCTTCTCCCGCATCCGCTTCTGAAAACTCGCCTGGCTCATTCGTGCTCCTCTCGTGCCCGGTGGTCCGGCACGAAGTGGTCGCAGTCGAGGCGTCGTACGCGGGGCTCACCCGGGGCTGTCTTCGACCCTACCGACGTCAGCGCCCGGATCGGCGGCAGGCTGCTCAGGTCCCGTCGGCGAGGAGGCCCTGCGCGGCGGCGTCGATGCCGTCGAGGAGGGCGGCGACCTCGTCGGCCTCCTCCGCAGTGGCACCGTCCACGGCGGCGACGGCGGCGCGGGTTTCGGCCATCAGCGCCGCCAGCGAGGCGATCTCGGCGTCGAGCACCTCGGTGTCGCCGGTTGCCGCTGCGTCCTCGGCTGCCGCTGCCGCCGTTTCGAGGTCGTGGAAGCTGCCGTGCAGCGCCGAGGCGAACGGGCCCGAGTGGGCGGCACCGCTCATCGCGGCGATCGCGTCGCTGATCGGCGTCTCCGCCGCACCAGCCGACTCGTCGCTCGATTCGTCGTCGGCCGACTCGGCGGGCGACAAGAACGCCTGGCCGAAGACCACACCGTCATCGGTCATGCCCGTGACGAACATCGACGTGCCAGCGGGGCCGTCGTAGAGCGTCGGGAGGCTGGCTGCGTCGGCGGCGACGAACACCGATGGCGCCGCGCCGACCGATTCCCAGGCCATGCCGGCGATGCTCCCGTCGGCGGCGACGGCAGTGAGCCCCGTCCCGGTGAAGCCGGGCAGTTCGTAGCGTTCGACGTCGTAGCCGTCGTCCCCCGGTGTCGCGACGAAGGCCGGGTTCTCCTCGCTCAGGTACCACGTGTCCTCGTCGATGCCCCAGAAGCCGACGATCACACCGGTGTCGTTGATCGAGAACGGGAACAGCCGGTAGGCGTCCGGATGGGTGAGATCGGTGAAGGCGCCGCCGTCGTACACGAACCCGAGGGTTCCGAAGTCGTTGAAGCCGGTGATCAGGCCCGAGGCGTTGACATCGGTGAACCCGATGTCGGAGTAGCCGTCGCGCACGACCCGCTGGTCCTCACCGGACTCGCCGAGGACGAAGCCGGCGGTCGAGTCGTCGCTGTCGTCCACCGGTGTGCCGCCGTCGTCGGCGAGCTTGCCGACGAACGACGTCGCCCCCGTCCCGCCCCGGAGCACCGCCCACGATGCGCCGTCCATGTCGATGTCGGTGAACTCGCCCGTGGCCAGATCGAGTTCCCACGACCACTCGGTCGCCGCCGGGTCGTCGACCGGCAGGTCGCGAGACCAGCCCCAGGCCGTTCCGGAGACCGGGTCGATGTGGGAGATCGATGTGTCCTCGGCGTCGGGGTGCGACACGAAGCGGAACTCGCCGTCGACGAGCACGAACGCCGCTGATCCGTGGTCGGTGAGCGAGTCGGCGCCGACGAAGGCGCCGGCCGACCAGTCGATCGTCGGCGCCGAGGCGGCGCTGGTCGGTGGAGCCGAGTCCGCGGTCGTCGTGGCCGGGGCGGCGCTGGTCGGAGCGGGCGAGTCGGCGGTCGTCGTGGCCGAGCCGATGTCGCCGTCGTCGCTGCTACAGGCGCCGGCTACGGCGATCAGCAACAGTGCGGCCGCTCCCGCCCAGGAGCGCGCGATCGGGTTACGGGGGGTCGATGTCATGTCGGTCGACGTCATGGCGGTCGACCATATTGGAACGATTCTCATTCCTGGAAATCGATTCGAGCACATCGGCCCGTGCCAGTGCCTCGACCGAAAACGACGAAACCCCCAGGTCGACGACCTGAGGGTTTCCGGGGTGGAGCTAAAGGGAATTGAACCCTTGACCTCCTCCATGCCATGGAGGCGCTCTGCCAACTGAGCTATAGCCCCGTTTGAAGCGAAGAGCACGATAGCGCCCTCGACAGCGTTGTCACACCCCCGCCGTACGGTTTCGTCATGCGCAGCACCCGACCAGGTGACCAAGGTGTCCGCTCAGAGGCGGCGGTCGCTTCCGCATTCGTCCGAGCTGGAGCGATGGTGTACCTCCCCGCATTCGGAAGCAACGGGAGAGTCGATCTCATCGCCGAACGGTCTGGCGAGCTCGTCCGGGTGCAATGCAAGACGGCTTGCCAAGTCGGCGGCTCGCTCCGCTTCTGGACGACCAGCAACACCGGCAATCAGCCGGTTCCGTACGTGGGTGAGGTCGACGTCTTCGGGGTCTATGCGCCATCGACGGATCTTGTGTACGTCGTTCCCGCGTCGGACGTACCGACCCGCGCGTGCTTCTTGCGGGTCGAGGAGACGACGAACAGGCAGCGGGCGCGCGTCCGCTGGGCCGTGGACTACGAGCTGGGCCCGCCTTAGCCCCTACGCCGATTCAGGGGCGTCGGGTTGCCAGGGGATCGTCGGGACGTCGGTGTAGAGGCGCTCGATCTCGTAGAAGTCGCGGATCTCGGCCAAGAAGACGTGCACCACGACGTCGCCGTAGTCGACCAGCACCCACTGCTGCTCGCGTACGCCCTCCACCCGGACCGGGGCCCGGCCGAGCTCGGCCTTCATGGCCGCCTCCACGTCGTCGACGATGGCGTTGACCAGGCGCCGGTTCGAGGCACCGGCGATCACGAAGTACTCGGTGACGCCGAGCACGTCACCGACGTGGAGCACCACGATGTCGGAGCCGTGGGCGTCGTCGGCGGCACGAGCGGCGGCCAGGGCGAGCGAGCGGGCGTCTTCGTCGATCACGAGTCCGAGCCTGCCACGTCGGTGGTCTCGGGCGTCGTTCCGTTCGACGAATCGTCGTCGTCGGCCGGTGTGTCCGGCTCGGCGAGCAGGCGCAGGTACTCCCGTCCGAGCGTGATCTCGGCGTCGATCCCGGAGATCGCCACCGGCGCAACGCGGACATCGAGCTCGCCGAACACGTCGCCGTAGAGCTCCCACACGCCGTCGATCAGAGCTGCGTCGGATACCAGCACCGTCGTGCGCTCGGGAACGGTGGCGCCGGGCTGGTCGACGACCGACAGGACGTTCGTCTTCGTGAAGAGCAGCACGTCGATCGCTCCGATCAGCAGGTCGGAGCGGTTGAACCCGAGCGGTGCGGCGTCGTCGTCGGTGTAGCCGCTGGCCATCCGGACCGTCGGCCCTTCGAGCGGCGCCGCCATGCGGGACGGGGCGACCGACGCGAACACGAGCACCACCTCGCCGCGGCGGAGCGTGACGACCGACTCCTCCCAACCGAGACCGATCACGTTGGAGTACTCGACCGGCAACTGGTCGGCGACCCGATCGGGGTCGATCTGCACCGTCTCGAGCCCCCGGAACGCCACCGGGGCCGAGAACAGCCCGTCGCTGAACTGGTCGAGCCCACTGGGCGGCGCCGCGCGGGTGAACACGACGCCCTCGGGCAGCGCACCGATGCCGGCGCCGACCCGATCGGCGATCGCGTCCCACACCGCGTTGCGGATGGGGTCGAGCTGCCAGTCGGGCCCGTCACCGTTGACCGACGTGATCACCCGGTAGGCCGCCGAGGTCGACAGCACGGAGGCGCCCGCCTCGAACGTCTCCTCGGTCGCGGCGTCGGTGAAGGCGAACGGGAACAGCGTCGGCAGATCGCCGAGCGGGCCGATCAGCTGGATGAACCGCTCCTCGTCGATCACTTCGGCGACGTCGAACGACAGACCGGTCGCCTGCTCGGCCGCAGCCCGCCACGCTTCCGGCCCGTCGACCTCGAAGACCGCGCCGAGCGGCCGGAGCACGACGTTGGTACCCGACGCCGTGTCGGCACTCGAACTGATCGGGGTCAACGTTCCGCCGCGACCCTCCGGGTCGAGCACGGCGACCGCGGACGACGCCAAGCGCCCGTTGTCGTCCATCACGCCGATCAGCGCCGTCGCCGTCCACGGGAGGCGCTGCGCTTCGACGACCCGGCCGGTGTCGTCGCTGGCATCTCGCCCGGCCCGGGAGTCGGCCATCTCGACCACGGCGAACGCCCCGAGGGCACCGGTCGCGAGCAGGGCGACCAGTCCGGCGACGAGTGCGAGCCACGTGTTGCGGCGTCGCGTGCGTCGGTCGGCGGTCATGCCACACCCTCGCTGGCGTACAGCCCCCGTTCGGCGACCACGGCGAGCACCTCGTCGGTGACGAGGTAGTCGAGCGGGCGCCCGTCGTTCCACCGTGCACGCAGATCGGTGCTCGACACCTCGAGACGCGGCACCTCGACGCGAACCCAGTCGACGTCGGCGTCGAGCTCGGCGTGCTCACCGGGACGATCGACGACGACCATCCGCGAACGCGAGATCACCTCGTCGGCCCGTTCCCAGGTGCGGATGCCGGCCGCTGCGTCGTCGCCGACGACGGTGAACAACTCGGCACCGGGGTACTCGGCGCCGAGCGTCGCGAGCGTGTCGGCGGTGAAGGAGTGCCCACCGGCCTCGATCTCGTGATCGCCGGCCTCCAGACCGTCGACGTCGGCCACCGCCGCGGCGACCATCGCCAGGCGGTCGCGTGCGGGCGTGATCGGCCGCGAACCGACCTTTTGCCACGGCACGTTGTTCACCATCAGCAGCATGAGGTCCAGGTCGAGTGCGTGACGAACGTTGACCGCCGTCACCAGATGCCCGACGTGGGGCGGATCGAACGTTCCGCCGAAGACCCCGATACGCAGGGGTTTCGCGTCTCCGGGCGGCACAACCGGTCAGTCTACGCCCCGATTCTGAGAAACGACTCAGTTCGAGCCGGAGGGGGCTTGACAGGTCTGTTACCGTGGATATCCGGTCAAAGCCTGAACTCCCAGCATGACGTGCAGAAATCCGGCATGAAATCCGGGGAGATCGGGAACAAATCGACGGCAGGTGAACGTTTCACCAACTGTCCGCACCGCCCAATCTCAAACCCCCCATCCACCCTTCCGGAGCCCGCCTCACCCGCGTCGGTTGCCGGTTCGAACACCAGGAATGGTTGCACCACGAATGAACGACTCCATCGGTCTCTACCTCAACGATATCGGCAAGGTCCCCCTCCTCACCGCCGAAGACGAGCGCGAGCTGTCGCGCATCATCGAAGCCGGCCGTGAGGCCCAGGAGCTCCTCGACAACGGCAAGCGCAGCGCCGACCTCAAGGCCAAGGTCGCTGCCGCCGCCGACGCCAAGGACCGCTTCATCCGAGCGAACCTGCGCCTCGTCGTCTCGATCGCCCGCCGTTACCCCCTCCCCCAGGGCATGGACCTGCTCGACCTCATCCAGGAGGGCAACCTCGGCCTCGAGCACGCCGTCGACAAGTTCGACTGGCGCCGCGGCTTCAAGTTCTCGACGTACGCCACGTTCTGGATCCGCCAGGCCATCGGTCGTGCGCTCGACCAGAAGGCCAGCCTCATCCGCATCCCCGGCGACCGCTCGGCGAGCCTGCGTGCCGCCCTGCGTCAGGCGTCGGGCGACGGTGAGACCCTCGACCAGACCAACGCCGAGCTGCACCGCCTCACCACCCCGGTCAGCCTCGACAAGACCGTCGGCGACGACGGCGACGCCACCCTCGGCGACCTGATGGCCAACGGCGACGCCACCCCCGAAGAGAACGTCATGGCGCTGGTCGACAGCGACCTGCTCGACGAACTGCTCGGCACCCTCGACGCCCGTGCCCGCTACGCCGTCGAAGCCCGCTTCGGTCTCCTCGACGGTGAGCGCAAGAGCTTCCGTGAGGTCGGCGAGAGCCTCGGCGTCACCGCCGAAGCCGCCCGCCGTCTCGTGAGCCGGGCCGTGGCCGGCCTGCGCGACGACGCCGAGCGCATCCTGGCCGTCTGAGCCACACCGCAACCGAACACTGACGAGAACCGGCCTGGGCGACCAGGCCGGTTCTTCGCGTCCGGAACCGAATTCATCGGGGTTTTCCTTCGCCGGTAGGCTTGCTCCCATGGCGAAGAGCTGGTCCCCCGACTCGTGGCGGGGTTTCCCGATCAAGCAACAGCCCCAGTGGCCCGACGAGGCAGAGCTCGACCGTGCTCTGAAGCAGATCCACTCGTATCCGCCGCTGGTCTTCGCCGGCGAAGCTCGGTCGCTGCAGGCAGGACTCGGACAGGTCGCCGCCGGCAACGCCTTCCTGCTCCAAGCGGGCGACTGCGCTGAGAGCTTCGAGGAGTTCTCCGCCGACAACATCCGTGAGAAGCTGCGCGTCATCCTGCAGATGGCGATCGTGCTCACCTACTCCATGGGCGTCCCGGTCATGAAGGTCGGCCGCCTCGCCGGCCAGTTCGCGAAGCCCCGCTCGGCCGACTTCGAAAAGATCGGCGACGAGGAGATCCCGTCGTTCCGCGGCCACATCGTGAACGCCGCCGGCGCCACCGCTGCGGCCCGCGTCCCGAGCCCCGAACGGCTCGTGCAGGCCTACCACCAGTCGTCGGCGACGCTCAACCTCGTGCGGGCGTTCACCAAGGGCGGTTTCGCCGCCCTCGATCGGGTGCACGCCTGGAACCAGGAGTTCGTCGCCTCGAGCCCGGCCGGTGAGCGCTACGAGCAGCTCGCCAACGAGATCGACCGAGCGCTCCGGTTCATGCGGGCCACGGGCATGGACACCGAGTCCAACTCGAACCTCAGCACGGTCGACATCTTCACGAGCCACGAGGCGCTCCTGCTCTCCTACGAAGAGGCCCTCACCCGGAAGGACTCGACGACGGGCGGCTGGTACGACTGCTCGGCCCACATGCTCTGGATCGGTGAGCGCACCCGCGAACTCGACGGCGCACACGTCGAGTTCCTGCGTGGCGTCGGCAACCCGATCGGTTGCAAGGTCGGCCCGACAGCGTCGGCCGACGAGGTGCTCGAGCTCTGCGAGGCGATCAACCCGGCCCGCATCCCGGGTCGCCTCACGCTCATCAGCCGCATGGGCGCCGGCAAGGTCGAAGACGGTCTGCGTCCCCTCCTCCGGGCCGTTCGCGACGCCGGCCATCCCGTGGTGTGGGCGTGCGACCCGATGCACGGCAACACCTTCACGAGCGCCGGCGGGCGCAAGACCCGCGACTTCGAGTCGATCATCTCCGAGATCGAGGGCTTCGTCCGTGCCCATCGCGCCGAGAACACCTGGCCGGGCGGCATCCACGTCGAGCTCACCGGTGACGACGTCACCGAGTGCGTCGGCGGAGGCGACGAGCTGCGTGACGCCGACCTCGACACCCGCTACGAGACGGTGTGCGACCCGCGCCTGAACGGGCGGCAGTCGATCGAGCTGGCGTTCCGCACCGCCGACCTCATCCGCAACGGCGACGCCTGATCGTGTCGGCGCTCCACCAGGTCACCTCGTGGCCGGTGGGCCGTGCCGCTGCCGCCATCGTCAGCGGTGATGGTGTCGTCGATACGATCGGCGAGACCGACCGGTCGTTCCGACTGGCCTCGCTGTCGAAGTGCCTCGCCGGCTGGGCGATGGCGATCGCCGTCGAGGAGGGCAGCGTCGAACTCGACGCGCCGATCGACCGAGCCGATGTGCCCGACGGCGCGACGCTCCGGCACCTGCTCGCGCATGCGTCGGGTCTGCCGTTCGACGGCGACGATCCGATCGCACGAGTCGGCCAACGCCGTATCTACTCCAACACTGGGATCGAACGCGCTGCGGCAGTGCTCGAGTCGGCCACCGACATGGCATTCGCCGACTATCTCGCCGAGGCCGTGTTCGCTCCCCTGTCGATGTCGAGCAGCGAACTGCGCGGTTCGGCGGCGCACGCCGTGCACAGCACCGTTGCCGACATGGCGTCGTTCGTCGCCGAGATGCTGTCGCCCCGCCTGATCGCTGCAGAGACGTGGGACGAGGTGGTCCGCATTCAGTTCCCCTCGCTCGCCGGTATCGTTCCGGGCGTGGGGTCGTTCGATCCGTGCCCGTGGGGGCTCGGCGTGGAGATCAAGGGTGACAAGTCGCCGCACTGGATGGGCCGCGCCAACTCGCCGGCCACGTTCGGCCACTTCGGCGGTGCCGGCACCATGATGTGGGCCGACCCGCACGCCGGTCTCGGCGTGGTCGGGCTCACCGACACCGCGTTCGATCAGTGGTCGGTCGAGGCACTCCGTCTGTGGCCGGCATTCTCCGACGCCGCACTGGCAGAGCACCGGGGCGGGGCCTGATGTTCCAGCCCGGCGATCGTGTGCGATGGCTCACCACCGGCGACGACGGGCTCCCCCTCACCCGCTACGGCTTCGTGGGCGGACTCAACGGTGATCATTCTCGGGTCGCCGTCATGCTCGACGGGCACCTCAAGGGTGACACCGTGATCCCGCACAGCGAGCTGGCTCCGGTCGAGGTCGGCACGGTCGAGCTGCGGCTCTACGGTGCCGATCTGCTCGACGACCCGTCGCTCCGGCAGGGGCTCGTGAGTCTGTGGGAGGCCGAGGCCGATCAGGCCGGCCTCGAGATCGCCCACGTCCGCTGTCTCGGCACCGGCGTGCGCGAGCACGAGAGCAGTTTCGCGCTCGCCGAGGTGATGGCGGTCGGCCGAGCGTGGGTGCTGGTCGCAATGCCCGATCACACCGCCCCCGACGTCATCTGCGTCAAAGCCGCCCCCCTCCGCTGAACCCAAAGAGCCGGGCCCCGAAGGACCCGACTCTCCACGAATCGATTCTGATTCTCTCGTGAGATCAGATGTGGGGCTCGCAAGGCGCGACGAACCCGAGCAGCCTTTCGGCTGCGAGCGGTGAGGCGGAACGCCGCGAGGGCGGAAACCGGCTCAGCTCAGACGTTGGATGATCATGGCCATGCCTTGCCCGCCGCCGACGCACATGGTCTCGAGGCCGTACTCCTTGTCAGCGGCCTGGAGACCGTGGATCAGCGTCGTCATGATGCGGGCGCCGGTCATGCCGAAGGGGTGACCGAGGGCGATCGAGCCGCCGTTCGGGTTGAGTTTCTCGAGGTCGATGTTCAGGTGCTTGGCCGAGGGCAGCACCTGGGCGGCGAACGCCTCGTTGATCTCGACGATGTCGATGTCGTCCATCGTCATGCCGGCGCGAGCCATGGCCTGACGGCTGGCCTCGATCGGGCCGAGGCCCATGATCTCCGGGTTGAGCGCCGAGACGCCCGAGGAGACGATGCGAGCGAGCGGGGTGAGGCCGAGTTCCTTGGCCTTGGTGTCGCTCATCACCATCACGGCGGCGGCGCCGTCGTTGAGCGGGCAGGCGTTGCCGGCGGTGACCTTGCCGTCGGGACGGAAGACCGGCTTCAACTCGGCGAGCTTCTCGGCGGTGGTGCCGGCACGGGGGCCGTCGTCCTTCGACACGACGGTGCCGTCGGGCAGGGTGAGCGGCGTGATCTCGTCGGCCCAGAATCCGTTCTCGACGTTGGCGACGGCGCGCTGCTGCGAGCGGGCGCCCCACTCGTCCATCTCTTCACGGCTGACGTTCTCGACCTGGACCACGTTCTCGGCGGTCTGACCCATGGCGATGTACATGTCGGGCAGGCCTTCGGGCGGGGTCCACGTGTCGGCGCCGCCCTGGGCACGCTCGGCGGTGCGGGCGCCGGCTTCCTTGTAGATGGGGTTCGGGGCGGTGTCGGAGGCACCGTTGCCGTAGCGGCTGACGGCTTCGACGCCGGCGGCGATGAAGCAGTCGCCTTCGCCGGCCTTGATGGCGTGGGCGGCCATGCGGATCGTCTGGAGCGACGACGAGCAGTAGCGGTTGACGGTCACGCCGGGCACCTCGCCGAGACCGGCGAGGTCGGCGACGACGCGGCCGATGTTGAAGCCGGCTTCGCCGGCGGGCTGGCCACAGCCCATGATGAGGTCTTCGACCATGGACGACTCGACCTGGGGCACCTTCTCCATGAGGGCCTTGACGATCTGAGCCGCCATGTCGTCGGGACGGAGGTCGACCAGCGACCCCTTTGCGGCGCGCCCGATCGGGCTCCGGGCGGTGGCGACGATCACTGCTTCAGTCATAGGAGTTCCAGCGTAGTTACCGAGCAGTAGACGAGCCCAAGCGAAGCCCTGTGACCCCCGTCGGCTCGGCCGCGGGTCAGCTGGCCCATTCCAGATCACCGCGGTCGAGTTGGTTGTGGAGGCGGAGGCGGATGATGTGGGCGAGTTCGTCTTGGGTGAGGTCGGGTGGGCGTGCGCCGACGGGGAGCATGATGCTGCCGTCGGGTCGGATGGTGAATTGTCGGCCGTGTTCGTCGCGTCGGCTCGACCATCGTTCCCGGTGTTTGTCCCGGTTGTGGGCACGACATCGGATGTCGGCGTTGTTCTGGTTGGTGCGACCTCCGGCCCACCATTCGATGACGTGGTCGACGTCGCATGCCTGCACCTTGACCGAACATCCGGGGTGTGAACACTCCCGATACAACAACCTGGCGGCGGCTCGGGCTTCGCCTTCGAACAGGCGGGCCGCCCGACCCCGGTCGATCACGACACCGGCCGAGTCGACCACGACCCGACGCACCAGCCCCGTCAACGATGCTTGCAGCACGGTGATCGGGTGCAGTGGGGTGCCGTCGGCGGTGTGGCATTGCCGATCGATCCACGCTTCGGGATCGGCAGCAACCGTGTCGATGATGTCGTCGATGGTGTCGTCGTCGAGTTCGACGACCTGTCCGTCACCGGTCGCGATCATCCCGGCCTGTTCGAGCGTTTCACCCCACGTCGAGAGATCAGCGACGATGTTCGTCACGACCTCCGCGGCGCCGGCTGGTTTGCCCTCGGCGAGATGAGCACGAGCGTGGCGGGCCATTGCGATCATCGCGTCGTAGCGACGCTGCCGGTCGGTGCGAGCCAGCGGGTATTCGTCGGCACGATCACCGTGTTCGGCACGGCGAGCGGCGACGTCGGCACGGAACTCTTCGTCGACGAACAGTTCGAAGATCGCCACGAACTCATCGGCCACCAACGGGTCGCCACCACGCACTTTGACGTCGAGAGTGCCGCCGACCACATGGACATGGGCGACGCGTTCGTTGATGTCACAGATCAGGTCGGCGAACGCACCGTCTTGGTCGGCGAGCTGCAGAAAGTCGTCGATCCGGCCTTTCAGTTCGAGATGCGAGTCGTGCTCCGCGAATCCGAGATAGATCGGTGCGACCTTGACGAAGTGGTCACGGGTCCGCGGGTTGGCATGGATCCGGGCGATCTCGACGATCTGGTCGACACCGACCCGACCGGCGAGCAACGCATCACCGAGCGCCGGTACCAGATCGCAGACCTCGGCCACCCGGCGGCGTTGCGACGCTGCGCCTTTCGACAGGTTCTCCGTGGCCCGCAGATACGAGATCACTGTGCGTTGCCCGTCGAGCCGGTAGGCGCCGCGCGCCGAGGACACCGACAGCAGTGCGGCGTGTTCGGCGGCGAGTCGCCGCTGTTCGAGTTCGTTGGCTCGGATGGCGGCGTCGAGCTCGGCATCGGACAACGCGAGGTTGCTCTCGATGAGCTCGGCGAACATGACCCAATGGTACCGAACATGCGTTTTGTGAGCAACCGCTGAGCAGCATATATCACAGTAATGTTTGTGCCCGGACGCTTCGCGCCGAGCGCCTGGCAGCAATCGAGGGTCCGCTCTGACGAGGTGCCCGGAACGTCCCGACGCCAAGGCAGGAGCCCGGTCGGCGCTCCGCAGCGGGACCGGTACCGGGCGCTTCGCCGAGACGTCCGGCCCGACCGTGATCCGGTCGTCGAACGACCTGTCGGATCCTGCCGGCGGGCGGGTGCTGGTCGCTCCGACGGTGGTTCGACTTCTGAGATACTCGGCGCTGTGGAGACTGAACCGACAGATCGGTCGGGCAGGACCTCGTCCCAATGGATCCTGGTCGGGGTCTACGTCGCGGCGCTGGTTTCCGTCTTCGTTCTCGCACTGACAGCTCCGATCACAACGGCTCGCTCGTGTGGGCCGTCACCGGAACACGCTGACATCGAGCTGTGCGTCGAAGCACAGCAGTTCTCGACCGGTCCGGGTTGGACGGTCGCGATGATCGCAACGCTGACCATTGGTGTCGTGGCCGGTGGATTGGCGTGGCGACGCTGGCGATCGATCGTGCACGAAGCTGAACGGAACACGGTCGTGGACACGTTGCCAGTTCGGACGGCGCGGCTGCGGCGACGTTTGCCGCTCGTGTTTCTCGCGGCGTTGCCGTTGTACGCAGGGCTGGGGACCGGTGAGATCTCGTCGTCGTCGTTCGTGCCCGGCGAGCGTGTCTGCGACACGCGCACGGCCGGTCCCGAGCTCGGGGATCTCGCTGGCTCGACGTTCGAGTCCTGTGAGCAGCACTCGGTCGAGTCCCAGCGGATCTCGAGACCAGCGAGTCGCTGGTCGCGTCCGTTGCTGCTTGTCGGTGGAGCGCTGATCGTTGCCACCATCGCTTGGTGGGTGGGGGCATGGAGGGTCGAACGAACAACGCGAATCCGCGAGTACCGCTACCGCGAGATGCCGACGAACGAGGCGTTCGAGTAGGACTCGCACCACCCGGCTGTCAGGGACCGTTCCGCTCGGCAGCTGTCCGTCGGACAGCCCGGGTCAGCGGCTGTCGGCGACGAAGAAGCGTTCGGCGAAGCTGCCGTCGGGCAGGCCGGCTTCGACCGCCATCGACCCCCACCACGTGCGTACCCGCTGCTCGAGACCGTCCGGGTCGCGGTGCTGGCTGACGTGGGCTCGCAGTGCCTGGATCTTGCGGTCGATCTGGCGGGTGATGTCGACGGTCTCCACCGGCTCGTTCGGCTGGCCCGACCCGAACATGATCCAGATCTCGTCGACCGACCACGGCTCGCAGCCCTCGATCAGCAGGTCGGGGAACTGGTACGGGTTGCGGGCGTCGGGGTAGACGGCGGCCCACGCGGCCTGGCCGGTGGCGACGTGGTCGGCATGGCTGCCGTACACCGAGGTCACGTTGATGGTCGGCGACTGGGTGATGACCACCTGAGGACGCACCTCGCGGATCACTCTCGACAGATCGCGTCGCAGGTTGAGGTCGAACTGCACCGAGCCGTCCATGTGACCCAAGAAGACCAGGTCGGTGACACCGACCTCGGCCGCAGCCTTGGTCTGCTCCTCGCGGCGGATGCGCGCCATCTCCTCGCGCGAGATCGAGTCGTCGAAGCCGCCGGCCTGGCCGTCGGTGACCAGGCAGTAGGTGACCTGCGCACCGGCATCGGTCAGATTGGCGACCGTGCCGGCGGCGCCGAAGTCGACGTCGTCGGGGTGGGCGGTGATGACGAGGGCACGTTCGATCTGATCGGGCTGCAGCACACCATCAGGCTACGAGCCGACGGACGTGACCTGCGTCACGTACTGTCGGGTCATGGAGCAGCACGGTTTCAAGAGCACGCCAGGGATCACGGTGCCCGAGGGGCTCCCCGACATCTCCGACTGGACGTTCTGGACGGGCGACCGTGCGGCCCGTGCCGAGGGCTTCCGAGTCCTCCGTGACACACCCGGCCTGGTGAAGTATCCCGAGGTCCTGCTCGCCGAGTCGCCGATGGAGCCCGGCGCCGGCTACTACGCCGTCACGCGCCACGAAGACGTCTGGCACGTCAGTCGCAACCCGCAACTGTTCTGCTCGGGTCGTGGCGGCGTCAACATCGGCGACCTCCCGCCCGAACTCAGCGAGTTCTTCGGCTCGATGATCGCATTGGACGACCCGAAGCACTTCCGGCTCCGCTCGATCGTGTCGAAGGGGTTCACCCCGAAACACATCGGCGAGATCGAAGACCACGTCACCACCGTCGCCGCTCGGCTCGTCGACGAGATGATCGAGCAGCACCCGGACCGCAGGGCCGACTTCGTCGAGTCGTTCGCCGGCCCGTTCCCGCTGGCGATCATCTGCGAGATGATGGGCATCCCACCCGACGACCACAAGAAGGTCTTCGACTGGACGAACAAGATCCTCGGCATCGGCGACCCCGAGTTCGGCGACACCTACGAATCGCTGCTCACCGCCGCCCTCGAGATCAACGCGTACGCCCAGGCGATCGGCGAGGAGCGGCGAGCGAACCCGACCGACGACATCACCTCCGCGCTGATGGCGGCCGACCTCGACGGCGATCAGCTCACCGCCCAGGAGTTCGGCTCGTTCTTCATCCTGCTCGTCGTCGCCGGCAACGAGACGACCAGGAACAGCATCAGTCACGGCCTGAAGGCACTCACCGATCACCCCGACCAGCGAGCGCTGTGGTTCGACGACTACGACGCACATCTCAAGACCGCGGTCGACGAAGTCGTCAGGTGGGCGACGCCGGTGATCCACTTCCGACGCACCGTCACCGAGGACACCGAGGTCGGTGGGCAGGCACTCGTCGAGGGTGACAAGGTCGTCATGTTCTACGAGTCGGCGAACCGCGACGAGCGGGTGTACGAGCGTCCGTACGAGTTCGACATCACCCGTCCGCTCAACCCCGGCCAGGTCGGCTTCGGCGCCGGCGGACCGCACTTCTGTCTCGGGGCGAATCTCGCTCGACGCCAGATCGCCGTCGCGTTCGACGAGATCCGGCGGCGCCTCCCCGACCTCCACGTCACCGCAGAGCCCGACTACCTGCAGAGCAACTTCATCAACGGCATCAAGCGCCTGCCCTGCGCCTGGTGATCCGGCTCGATCGGAGCCTCTGAAGCCGGTTCGGCCAGGCTGACGACCCGGTCCGGGTCAGTGTCGAGCGGCCGGTTTTCTGCAAGCATCGACACCGTGCAACCGCAGGTCGACGCCGATACCTCGCTGGTCGACGGCGTTCGCCTGTTCGACCCGCCACCGGCATTGCGTCGCTTCTCTCCCGGCGACGTCATGCGCATCATCTTCGGCGTCCTCACCCTGCTCGCTGCGCTGATCGCGAGCGCCGCAGCCGACAGCACGATCGACGGTGTCGAAGAAGACGTCATCAACGGGATCGCCCGTCTGCCCGAGTCGATCGAGCAGGTCGGCGTCGCCACCGCACAGCTCTTCGCCACGCTCGTGCCGCTGTTCGCCCTGGTCGTGATCCTCTGGCACCGCCGATGGCGCGTGCTCCTCCACGTGTGGCTCGGCTCGTTCATCGCGGCAATGGTCACCAATCCCGTGATCGCGCTGCTCGGCGAGCGAGGTGTCACGACCCAGGTCAACACCGAGGAACCGAGCTCGTCGCTGATCGACGCCGACTTCCCCACCACGTCGTACCTCGCGTCGGCGGTCGGGGCCGTCACCGTCGGCGCCCCGTACCTCCCCCGCCGCTGGCGTCGGGCCGCCTGGTTCTGGGTGATCGTGCTCGTGGCGCTGCGGTTCCTGGGACGCGGTCAGCCGCCGCTCGACGTCCTCATCGCCGTGTCCGTCGGCACGATCGTCGGCTCGCTCGTGCTGCTCGTCCTCGGTTCACCGAGTGCCGAACCGAGCCCGGTCAACGTGCTCGCCGGTGTGCGCAGCATCGGGCTGAATCCGGTCAGGATCGGTCGACTCGACACCTCGACCGGCGGGTCGGTCCACTACGTCGCGACTGATGACGACGCAGTCAGGACGTTCATCAAGATGCGAACCCCCGACGACCAGGACTCCGACCTCCTGAACCGCGCCTATCGCAGCATCCGTCTCCGATCGTCCGAGGTCCGCCGCCCGTACAGCACGCTCAAACGACGGGTCGAACACGAGGCGCTCGCGCTGCACACGGTCAACGACGGTGGCGTCGCCGCACCCCAGCTGATCGGGCTCGGCGTCACCCCGGACGGGGGTGTCCTGCTCGCCGAAGAGTTGATCCACGGCCGATCGATGTCGGCGCTGTCGTCCGCCGAGCTCACCGACGACCTGATCGCCCAGGTGTTCGAGCAGGTCGGGCTCATCCACGCGACCCGGACCGCGCATCATCACCTGACCCTCGACAATTTCATCGTCGATCCGGCCGGCCGCGTCCGCCCGCTCGACTTCGACGACGCCGAGTTGGCCGCCGACGACCGTGCACTGTCGCGCGACGTCGCCGAACTCCTCGTCGCCGTCGGCGCCGTCGCCGGCCCGCAGCGCACCGTCGCCGCAGCGATCGACGCGTTCGGCGAGGAGCCGGTCAATCGTTCGTTGCCGCTCCTCCAGCCGCTCGCCCTCAGCAGCTCGCTCGGCCGGGAGATCCGACGCCAACGCGGTCTGCTCGACGCGTTGCGGGCCGAAATCCACGATCGCACGGGCGTCGACGACGTCCCGCTCGAGAAGCTCGCCCGGATCCAGCCGAAGACGCTGATCATGATCATGGCCGGTGCGCTCGCCTTCTATTCGCTCCTCCCCCAGTTCGGCAACCTCGACGACACCGTCGACGCGTTCGGCGATGCCCGGTGGCAGTGGATCCCTGCCCTGCTCGGCGCCGCCGCCATCTACTACGTGTTCGCGACCATCTCGTTCATCGGATCGGTCGCACAACGGATGCCGCTCGCGCCGTCCGCGAGGAGCCAGGTGGCGTCGTCGTTCGCCCAGCTGGTCGGCCCGGCCGGTTCGGGCAAGATGGCGCTCGCCGGCCGGTTCCTGCAACGCAACGGGCTCACCGGACCCGAGGCCAGCGCCTCCGTCGCACTCAACACGATGGCCGGCGTCGCCACCCACCTGATCCTGATGGTCGGGTTCTTCGCGTGGGCCGGCGGCGCCGACATCGGCGGGCTGTCGCTCCCGAGCATCGGCACGGTGGTCGGCGTCGCCGTCGGTGCGCTCGTCCTGCTCGGCATCGCGGTCACCATCCCGTACACGCGCCAGCGCCTGATCATGCCGGTCGTGTCGGGGCTGCGAACGGCAGCCGGCTACAGCGGCCAGGTGCTGAAGAGCCCGGCGCGTGTGTCGGGCCTGCTCGGCGGTTCGACGTGCATCACGTTGAGCTATCTGATCGGTGCCGTGTTCGCCGTCGAAGCGTTCGGCGGCGGCCTCTCGTTCGCCCAGATCGGTGCCGCGTACCTCGGCGCGGCGGCGATCGCGAACATCGCCCCCACACCGGGCGGCATCGGCCCGCTCGAGGCGGCGATGATCGCGGCGTTCACCGGGTTCGGTCTCGACGGCGGCGTCGCGATCTCCGCGGTGCTGACGTTCCGACTCGCCACGTTCTGGCTCCCGATCCTGCCCGGCTGGATCACCTTCATGTGGATGGAGCGCCGGGGCGAGATCTGAGGGTTCGGGGTCGGGGCCGTGGTAGAACGCCCTGGTGACCGAACACGAGCGGATCCGGTGGGCGAAGGCCCTGGTCTTCGGCGGATGGATGTTCGTCCTCGCGTTCATCGGCATTCTGGTCATCCAGGTCCGCCGCGCCGCCGCCGTGAGCGACAGCCGGTTCGAGGACGGCGTGTGGGGTCAGCGGGCCGAACTGGTCTCGTTCGCGACGCTGCCCCAGAACGCCGTGGTCGTCGTTCCGGCACTCATCGCCGGGCTGGTCGCTGCCTGGCTGGTGCGGCCATTGGTCGACCCGATCGTGGTCCACACGCAGTGGCTGCTGCGGATCATCGCCGGTCTGGCCTACGTGATCCTGGCGTTGGCCGTGCTCGGCATCCTGGCCGTGTTCTTCCAGGGCAACTTCGACTCGGTCGGCGACGTCGGCTCGATCCTCGGCCGACTCGGCGGTGTCGCCGTCGGGTTGGCGATCGTGCGGCTCTGCACCGAGGCCGAGCACGACACCTGACGGCGCCGGCGGCCCGTCAGACGCCGAGTTCGCCCAGGTTGTAATGGCGGCGGCAGAGCAACTCGTACCGGACGGTGTCGCCGAACATCTTCTGGGCGCCGGGCCCAGCGGTGTCGCCGACGACCACCGTCTCGCCCTCGTACACGACGAAGTCGTTGACGACGCGGGCGTTGTGCGTGGCCCGCGCGCCACACCAGCAGCGAGCCTCGACGTGGAGCGGTTCGCGTTCGTCGGCGATCTCGAGCATCCGCTTCGTGCCCTCGAACAGATGGCCGCGGAAGTCGGTGATGAGACCGAACGCGTACACGTCGACCTCCATGTCGTCGACGATGGTCGCCAGTTGGTCGCACTGCTCGGGCGAGTAGAACTGCACCTCGTCGCACACCATGTAGTGCAGCGGCCAGTGCTGGATGGCGAGCTGATGGATGTCGAGGTCGTCGGTGACCTGGATCGCCGGCGCCGCGACACCCAGCCGGCTCGTCACCTGCTCGCCCTCTCGGTCGAGCTTGGTGAGCAGGAGGCCGTACATGTGTCGGGCCGCGAGGTTGTGGTGGATCTGCAGAGCCAGGGTGCTCTTCCCCGAACCCATCGTGCCGAAACTGAACCGCAAGGTCGCCATGTCGACCTGCGACCCTACCGTCGGGGTGTCACAACGTTCGCGGACGCCTGGCGACCCGGGGCGATCAGCGGAGGAGGGAGCGGACCTGGTCGATGGTGTCGGCGTCGGCCGCCGACTTGTCGTGGCGGTACTGGCGGACCCGGGCGAACCGCAGCGCGACCCCACCCGGGTAGCGGGTGCTGACCTGGACACCGTCGACCGCGATCTCGACCACCTGTTCCGGTCGGACGTGGACGATGTGCCCCTCCCGGCCGAGCTCGAGCCCGAGGAACCGCTCGGTCTGCCATCGCAGCAGCTCGTCGGTCAGACCCTTGAAGGTCTTGCCGACCATCACGAACTCGTTGTCGCTGCCACGAGCCCCGAGATGGAGGTTCGACAGCCACCCCTGCCGTCGGCCGTGACCCCACTCGACGGCGAGCACGACGAGATCGAACGTGTAGACCGGCTTGACCTTCCGCCAGGCGCCGCCTCGGCGGCCGGCGTCGTACGCCGACTCCAGGTCTTTCACCATGACGCCCTCGTGGCCGGCGGCGATCGCCCGGTCGAGGAAGGCCGCTGCGTCGTCGGCGTCGGCGGTGATGATCGACGGCAGTCGGCTCGTCTCCGGCACGGTCTCCGACAACACGTCGCGGCGCGTCGCCAACGGTTCGTCGACCAGTGACCCGCCCGCGTGCAACACATCGAAGAAGAACGCCCGCAGTCCACTCCCCCGCCCCGTCTCGTCGGCACCGAAGTCGCCCATCGTGTCCTGGAACCGGCGTGGCGCTCCGTCGGCGTCGAGGCCGAGCACCTCACCGTCGAGAACGAGGTCGCCGCCGGGCAGTTCGAGCACCGTTCGGGCCACGCCCTCGAGCCGATCGGTCACGTCGTTGAGGTTCCGGGTGAACAGCTTCACCTCGCCTCCCGATCGGTGCGCCTGGATCCGGGCACCGTCGAGCTTCCACTCGACCGAGGCGAGACCGGTGTTCGACAGGGCGTCGCCGACGTCGGTGGCAGGTGAGGCGAGCATCGGTTGGACCGGCTGGGCGGGTGTCAGTTCGATCGCCGCCAGGCCCGGCTGACCGGCGGTGAGCGCGACGCGTGCGGCCGCCGGCAGCGATCCGGCGAACATCGCGCCGCGCTGCACCTGCCCCACGGCCACACCCGCCGCTTTCGCGACACCGGCGGCCACCACGCCGTCGAGGGCGCCCTGGCGCAACTCGCCTCCGATGATGCCGACGATCAACCGCTGCTCCGGTTCGGTCGCTGCGGCGAGCAACTCGTGCAGCACGTCTCGTCGACGGGCCTGCGACCCGGCGCCCGAGATCGACGCCAGCGTGACCACGGCGCGATCGACGTCGCCGATGGTCAGCGACGGCGTGGTGGCCGGTTCGGGACGGACGTCGCGCAGGGTCGCCCAGCCGACACCGAGCCGACCGATCAGCGTCGAACCCGTGGCGAAGGCGACGGCCGGGGCGATCTCGTCCGGAGCCAGGCGGCCGAACACGTCGGCGAACGCCGCGACCTTGTCGGAGCGTTTCGACGTCGACGCCACGGCCGCCGACGTGCGGGCGAGCTCGACGAACAACATGGTCACAGTCTGCACCCGCCAGACTGTCGGCACATGGAAGCGACGCGATGGGCGAGCGAATGGGGTGTCGGCTCCGGCGATCTCGTCGCGGTGGCGATCGCTCCGGGGGTCGGGCTCGGCCTGGCCGCCCACGGCCGCGCGACGTGTCTCCAGACAGCCGACCCGACGTCGCTCGTCGCCGACCTCGAGGCCAACGTGGGACCGCGATGGTGCTGGTGGAGCCGGGCGACCGCCGACCTCCTGGTCGCCGACGGGGTGAGCGTCGCCCGCTGCTGGGACGTGCTGACGGTGCACCGGCTGCTGCACGGCGGGTGGCGGACGTCGATCGCCGAAGCGTGGGCCCGGCTCCACGGCCTGCCGGTCGATCGGCTCCCGGTCGAGGGACAACTCGACCTGCTGAGCGACCACGGCGACGACGGTGACGCCGACGATCCGGTTCGCCCCGACGGCTTCCTCCGCCCCGACTGGGCCGGTGGTGGTTGGATGTCGTTGCCCGACCGCACCGAGCGGTGGGCCGGTCTGGTGGCCGCGGTCGTCGGACTCCAGCAGGCTCGCATCGACGACACCGTCGACCCGGCTCGTACCCGCTCGACGGCCCACGCCGAGTCGGTCGCCGAGTTCTTGTGTGCGGAGCTCACCGCACACGGCCTGCCGTTCGACACCGGCGAGGCGCTCCGGATCATCGGTGACGCCGTCGGACCCAGAGCCGTCGACGAGCGAGCGGAACTCGAGGCGCGCACGGTGCGCGACGCCGAGGTCCTCCGCCACCTCGGCCCGGGCGCCACGTACGACCTGCGCAACCCCGCCGACGTCAAAGCGATGCTGCGACGGGCGTCGATCGACGTGCCCGACACCCGGGCGTGGCGCCTCGAACAGCTCCACGACGCGCACCCGGTCGTGCCGGCGCTGCTGCGCTGGCGCAAGGCCGAACGGATCGCGACGACGTACGGATACCGGTGGCTCGACGAGCACGTGCACGACGGACGGCTCCGAGGCGAGTGGACGTCGAGCGACGGGGCCGCCGGCCGCATGACCGCATCGTCGGGGCTCCACAACCTGCCCTCCGAGATGCGGCCCGCCGTCGCCGCCGACGACGGGTGCGTGTTCGTGCGCGCCGACCTCGGCCAGATCGAGCCTCGGGTGCTCGCCGCGGTGTCGGGCGACCCGGCACTGATCTCGGCCACGCGAGACGCCGATCTGTACGCGCCGGTCGCCGAGCGGTTGCGCGTGACGCGCGACGTCGCGAAGGTGGCGGTACTCGGCGCCATGTACGGCGCCACGACGGGCGAGTCGGCGCACGCCTTGCGCGGCTTGGAGCGGGAATATCCGACCGCGATGGGGTTCCTCGCCGACGCAGCGGCGGCGGGCCAACGAGGTGACGACGTGTTCACGATCGGTGGACGGCGGGTGCGCATGTGGATCGACGACACCGTCGACGACGAAGGTCGCGGCGACATCGACCGCGCCCGCAGGGTGGCGGCCGCCCGCGGCCGCTTCGCCCGCAACGCCGTGATCCAGGGCGCCGCCGCCGAGTTCTTCAAGGTCTGGGCGATCATCGTGCGTGCCCGGGGCGCTGCGCTCGGCGCCGAGGTCGTCCTGTGCCTCCACGACGAACTCCTCGTCCACGTGCCGGCCGACCGGGCCGCCGATGCCGCTGCCTTGGTCGACGACGCACTACAGGAAGCCGCCTACCGTTGGTCGCCCGCCCGCGAGGTCCGCTTCGTCGCCGACACCAGCACCATCGGCCGCTGGAGCGAGGCCAAGTAACCCGCTTCGTCTCGGGACCTTCGGCCTGTTCGGGGCGTTGGACTCGGCGTGCCGAACACGTGTGGCTAGGGTTGGAGACAACGCACCGATCCACCCGGCAACGGGGCCGGGCAAGGGGGAAAAACACATGAGCGACACGATCGACCGGTCGGACAGCACTGTCCTCGACCGACTCGTGGTTCGATTCGCCGGCGACTCCGGCGACGGGATGCAGCTCACCGGCGACCGCTTCACGTCCGTGAGCGCCTCGTTCGGCAACGACCTGTCGACGCTGCCCGACTTCCCGGCCGAGATCCGGGCACCGGCCGGCACCGTCAACGGCGTCTCGAGCTTCCAGGTCCACATCTCCGACCACGACATCACGACGCCGGGTGACGAGCCGAACGTACTCGTCGCGATGAACCCGGCCGCTCTCAAGGCCGATCTGCACCGGCTCGAGACCGGCGGCACCCTGATCATCAACGAGGACGCATTCGACGAACGCAACCTCGAAAAGGCCGAGTACGACTCGAACCCGCTCGACGACGGGTCGCTCTCGGGGTACCGGGTGATCAAGGTCCCGATGACCTCCATCACCAAGGAGGCGTGCGAGCCGCTCGGCGTGAAGCCTCGCGACGCCGAGCGCTCCAAGAACTTCTTCGCGCTCGGCCTGGTGTCGTTCATGTACACCCGTCCGATCGAGCCGACGATCGAGTGGATCTCGAAGAAGTTCGGGAAGAACGAGCAGGTCGTCGGTGCCAACACGGCGGCGTTCAAGGCCGGCTTCCACTTCGGTGAGACCACCGAGCAGGTCGGCCACCGCTACGAGGTGAAGCCGGCCGACTTGCCCGACGGCGAGTACACCAGCATCACCGGCAACACCGCCCTTGCCTGGGGCCTCGTCGCCGCCGGTCAGCTGTCGAAGCTGCCGGTCACGCTCGGTTCGTACCCGATCACCCCGGCGTCCGACATCCTCCACGAACTGTCGAAGCACAAGCACTTCGGTATCCGCACGCTCCAGGCCGAAGACGAGATCGCCGCCGTCGGTATGGCACTCGGCGCCGCCTTCGCCGGCCACCTCGGCGTCACCACCACGTCGGGTCCGGGCGTCGCCCTCAAGAGCGAGACGATCTCGCTCGCGATCGCGATCGAGCTGCCGCTGCTGATCATCGACATCCAGCGTGGCGGTCCGTCCACCGGCCTGCCCACCAAGACCGAGGCTGCCGATCTCAACCTGGCGATGTTCGGCCGCCACGGCGAGGCACCGATCCCCGTGGTGGCGAGCTACAGCCCGGCCCAGTGCTTCCACGCCGCGATCGAGGCGGCACGGATCGCGTTGAAGTACCGCACGCCCGTGATCCTGCTCTCCGACGGCTATCTCGCCAACGGCTCCGAACCGTGGCTGCTCCCCGACGTCGACGGACTGCCCGACATCTCGGTGCCGTTCCAGACCGAGTTCAACGGCACCGACGACGACGGCAACCCGATCTACCTGCCCTACCTGCGCGACGACGACACGCTCGCCCGACCGTGGGCGATCCCGGGCACGCCCGGCCTGATGCACCGGGTCGGCGGCCTCGAGAAGGCCGACAAGACCGGCAACGTCAACTACACGCCGCAGAATCACCAGCTGATGGGCGACCTCCGCCAGGCGAAGGTGGAACGCATCGCCGCCGACTACGACCCGACCGAGGTCCGCGGCGACGCCGACGCCGACATCTGCCTGCTCACGTGGGGCTCCACCTACGCCGCCGTGCACGCCGCCTGGCAGCGGCAGCGGCGAGACGGCCACAAGCTGGCCTGGATCCACCTCGAGCACCTCAACCCGCTCCCGAACGACCTGGGTGATCTGCTCCGCCGGTATCCCACGATCCTGGTCCCCGAGCTCAACAAGGGGCAGCTGTGCAACATCGTGCGCGGCAAGTACCTGGTCGACGCGAGGTCGGTCAGCAAGATGTCGGGGCTGCCGTTCCGCACCAAAGAAATCGAAGACGCGATCGAGGAGGCACGCTCATGAGCGAGACCGCCGTCCCCCTGACCACCAAGAAGGACTGGTCGTCCGATCAGGAGGTGCGCTGGTGCCCCGGTTGTGGCGACTATGGCATCCTCCAGGCCGTGCAGCAGCTCATGCCCGACCTGGGCGTGCGCACCGAGAACACGGTGTTCATCTCCGGCATCGGCTGCTCCAGCCGCTTCCCGTACTACATGAACACGTACGGCATGCACTCGATCCACGGCCGTGCGCCCGCGATCGCCACCGGGCTCGCCGTCGCCCGCCCCGACCTCGACGTGTGGGTGATCACCGGCGACGGTGACGGCCTGTCGATCGGCGGCAACCATCTGATCCATGCGCTGCGCCGCAACGTGAACCTCAAGATCCTGCTGTTCAACAACCGGATCTACGGCCTCACGAAGGGCCAGTACTCGCCGACGTCCGAGGTCGGCAAGGTCACCAAGTCGACGCCGTTCGGCTCG
Source organism: Ilumatobacter fluminis (assembly GCF_004364865.1). Taxonomy (NCBI): domain Bacteria; kingdom Bacillati; phylum Actinomycetota; class Acidimicrobiia; order Acidimicrobiales; family Ilumatobacteraceae; genus Ilumatobacter; species Ilumatobacter fluminis. The sequence continues at coordinate 1,396,154 of NZ_SOAU01000001.1, read as the reverse complement.
ATCGACCCGCCGTTCAACCCGCTGTCGGTCGCGCTCGGCGCCGAGGCCAGCTTCGTGGCTCGCACCCACGACCTCGACCGCAAGCACATGATGGCGACCTTCCAAGCGGCCCACGACCACCGCGGCGCCTCGTTCGTCGAGATCTACCAGAACTGCAACGTCTTCAACGACGGCCAGTTCAACGACATCACGAAGCGCAACGTGCGCGACGAGATGATGATCGAACTGGTCCACGGCGAGCCGATCCTGTTCGGCGCCGACCGTCAGCGCGGCGTGATGATGAACCGCGACGGCTTCCTCGAACTGGTCGAGGTCGCCGAGGTCGGGCTCGACAACATCCTGCGCCACGACACCTCGTCGCCGTACCCGTCGCTGGCCTTCGCGCTGGCGCGGCTGAACCAGGACGACCATTCACCGACCCCGTTCGGCATCTTCCGCGACATCGACCGCCCCGAGTACACGTCGGCGGTCAGCGCCCAGCTCGCGCAGGCGTCCGAGTCGAAGGGCCCGGGCGACCTCGCCGCCCTGCTCCGCAGCAACGGCACCTGGACCGTCGACTGAACAGAAGGGGTCAGGCACACTCTGTTCCATCCGCACCCTGGTGCACCAGCCTCAGAACAGAAGGTGCCTGACCCCTTCTGTTCCGGCACACTCGACGTCGTGAACGAGCAGCACGACACCGACGCCGACCGGTCGTGTCGGTCCTGTGGGATCGACCCGGCCCCGGCGTGGGACACCCCCGACGGGCGGGTCCATCTGTGCCAACCGTGCGCCGCCATGCACGGTGTCGGCTGCCCCTGACTACTCGGCGAAGGCGATCGAGAGTTCGATGCCGGGGTTGGTCTCGGTCGCGGTCGGCTGCCGCTCGGCGAGCTCGACCCACGTGTTGCCGGGACGCAGCCCGATCGGATTGTCGTTCTCGTCGAAGAACTGCCACGGCTGATCGGCCGACTCGCGGATCCAGACCCCGTGGATCACCTCGCCGTCGGCGAACACCCAGAGCGGTCCGAAGCCGATCGTCTGGGCTTCGGGGCTGCGTGCGTCGATCGTGCTCGGCTTGTACTGGACACCGAGGACGACGACGTTGTGCGCCCCGATCCGACCGTGCTGCACGTCGACGTGCGGCGCGCCCTGCTGCGACCGGAGGAAGCGGCCGCTCTCGGGATCCCAGTCCCAGTCGACGTCGATGCCGCGCATCGCCAGGTCGAACCCGTCGACCGGGGTTCCGGCGAACTCGTTGCCCGGCCGCAGGTAGGGGAACTGCTCGGGCGGCGCACCCGGATGGTCGGGCGGCGTCTGAGCCCAGAGCCGCTCGGTCGAGTTGTAGAGGTTGTGGGGGATGCTGCCCGATCCGCGGTAGTAGCCCTGGCCGCCGGCCTGCCAGTTCAGGTCGACGAGCGTCGAGTTGGCGATCAGCGCCTCGACGCCCGGGTTGCCACCGCTCCACGCCAGCAGTGGCTGGTCGAGCGAGGTGAGCATGTCGACGTCCTGCGAGCGGCCCGACCGGATCGGACCCACCACCTCCGAGCCACGGCTGTGGAACACGGCCGCGAATCGGGTGATGCTGCCCTCGACGATCTCTTCGTAGACGATGTCGGCCACGGCGAGCCCGCTGTGGTTGCGGCGAGCCGGCGACGCGTTGTCGATCTTGACCGCGAGCGCCGGTCGGTCGATCGGCTCCTCGCCCTCGGCGAGCGGGATCCCGACCAGGGGTTGGCGCGGGATCGGGGGCAGTGTGGTCGTGGTCGACGTCGAACTGCTGCTCGCCGGTGCCGCGGTGGTGGGCGCCGCCGTGGTGGGGGCGGTCGTCGTTGCGGGGGGCTCGGTCGACTCGGTCTCGGTCGAGTCGGGCCCGAGTGGCAGCCGCGTCGTGCTGGGGGCCGAATCGTCGCCGCCGCCGCAGGCAGCGAGCACGAGGGCCGCGAACGTGACGGCACCGACGAGGCGGCGCCGTGAGGTGGAGGGGTGTCTCTGCATGGTGATGTGTGGCTGGTTCCAGCCGCCCGCTTCCCCGCAGTCTTCCACGCCAGACCCGGCGAAAGGTGTCGCTACGCGTGGCCGGTGACGGCGGGTTCGGTGGGTGCGGCCACGGGGGTCTTCGGGCGCCGGGCCCGATGTTCGCCGGCGAGCAGGTACGCACCGACGGCGAGGGCGATCATGATCACCGAGCACGTGGTGTACGCCAGCGTGCGACCGCCGACGTCGTACAGCACGCCGGCCAGAACGGCTGTCGCTCCCCCGGACAGGGTCTCGGCCGCACCGACCAGCCCCTGTGCCGCCGCCTGTCGCTCACGCGGCGCCGTCATCGCCACCGCCACGCCGGTGCTCGACGCGGTCACACCGTCGAACAGGGCGTGCACGACGCCGACCGCGAGCATGGCGTAGGCGGTCGGCATGACGCCGTACAGGAACATGAACACCGCACCGAGCGCGAGCCCGAGCGGACCGAGCCGGAACGGCCCGACCCGCTGCGCCAGACGTCCGCCGAACGGGCCGAGGAACACCAACGGCAGGGCGAAGATCGTGATACCGACGTTGGCGACGAACTCGGTCGCGTCGAGGTCGTCGAGCACGATCGCCCACAGCGCGTCGAACGTGCCGATCATCAGATACAGCGCAGCGCCCATCATCACGCCGGCGACGATCCCCCTGATGCGCAGCAGGTCGAACGCGAGCTGCGACCGGCGCCCGGTGTCGATCGCCGACTCGTCGATGCGGACACGCAGCGCGATCGGGAAGCACAGGATCGTCAGCCCGGCGATCGTCAGGAACGGGGCGGGGATACCGAACTCGGGGACGAGCAGGGCCGAGATCACGGGGCCGGTCGCGAACCCGGCGACGTCGGCGGCGAGCAGAGTACCCATGTTGTTGCCGACGTTGTCGGGGTCGGCCACCACGACGATCCGGCGCACCGCCGGCACGGTCATCCCGATCCCGATCCCGGAGATCAGACGACCGGCGAGCAGGACGATCAGCACCTCGCCGAACGCCATGATGACCAGCCCCGCCACGTTCATCGCCATGCCGAGCAGCACCAAGCGCCTGGCGTGCCCACGGTCGGCGAACGGGGCGAGGAACACCTGCGCGACGAACGACGCGAGGAAGCCGATCCCGACGATCGTGCCGAGCCAGGACGCCGCGATGCCGTACTCGTCGCGGAAGTCGTCGAGCACGGTGAACATGACGCCGTACCCCGACGCCAGCAAGGCGGTCAGCAGCCCGAACTGGAGCACCCCGAATCTCGACACGCGGTGAGGCTAACGGCGCGCCCACCCCGCCGACGGGTCGGTTGAGCAGCGCTGTCGGGTCAGCGCAATGCACCAGCGCCGCCGGTCAGCGCCGTGTGAACACGAGCGAGAGGTCGCCCTGCGGACCGAAGGCCCACTCGAGCGTCAGCGACGGCGTCACAGCGCGGCCTGTCGCTCCGTCGCCGTGGATCGTGGTGACGGTTTCGGGCGGGAACCCGAACGCATCGAGCAGCCCAGCCGTCGCCGCCATGTCGATCGCCTGGTGCCGCATGAAGACGACGGCACGATCGAACTCGCCGTCGACCGTCGCGTCCGAACCGGCGAACCGTTGGGTCGCAACGGCGCCGATGTCGGCCGACGGGACGGGGTCGACGAGCTCGGCGAGTGTCCCGTAGAGGCCTTCGATCTCCTCGCGCAGTGACGCATTCTGGGATCGCTCCACCCACCAGAGCCAGGCGAGCGTTACGACGGCCATCGCCACCACCGCGCCGACGACGAGGCGCATCCACCTGATCGGCGGCACGGCCGGGCGCTCCGCTGGCCGTTCGGCCGACGCCGGTTCCGCACGATCGCCCGAATGGGCTTCGCCAAGGGATGTCGCCCGATCGAGCGTCGACGAGTGATCGTCCCAGTCGACACCCGGCCGGGGCGCCCGCGACTCCTGCTGCGACGAACGGCCCCCGGGCCCCCAGAGCGCCGCGTCCTGGTCATGGTCCGCCATCGTGCGCGAACGTATCCGGCCGGCGTGGACGATTCCGGCATCCACCGTGCCGACCCGATCCGGAGTGTCAGCCGGCGAGCGAGTCGACGAGTTCTCGGGTGGTGCGGTAGGTCTCGTCGTCGTCGACGAACGCCGGGTCGAAGGCGGCACGGTCGAGTTCGGTCGCCGCGTTACGGGCGCGATCGTCGTCGGCCCAGGCGCGTGCGAGATCGGGGTTCGTGGCACCGGCCGACGCTCCCCGACCGACGGCAGCCGAGGTGAAGCGGTCCTGGAGGAGACCCCAGCGCCCTCGCCGCTGACGACGACGCATCTCCCGCACCACCCACCAGGCGCCGAAGGCGGCGGCGCCGAGGGCGATCACGGCCACGAGTTGGGCACCGTGTTCCTCGACGGTCGCCGACAGTCCCGACACCAGTTCCTCACCGACCGTGCCGGCTTCGGCGTCGGCCGACAGGGGCACGCCGGCGGTCGGGTCGAATGCCTGCCAGCCGGTTTCGGGGAACCAGACCTCGACCCACGCGTGGGCGTCACTGGCCCGCACCTCGAACACGCCGGTGACGCTGTCTCGTTCTCCCGGGATGTAGCCGGTCACCAGCCGGGTCGGGATGCCCTGGGTGCGGAGCATGATCGTGAGCGCCGAGGCGATCTGCTCGCAGAACCCGAGCCGGGTGTCGAACAGGAAGTCGTGGATGGCGTCCTCTCCCGGATCGGGCAGTGGCGCGTTCAGGTCGTACTCGACGTTGGCGTCGAGCCATGCCTCGTATGCCTGCACGACGTCGTACGAGTTCGTGGCGCCGGCGGCCAGTTCGTCGGCGAGCGCGATCGTCTCCGGGGTCGTGCTCTCCGGCACGGCGAGGTAATCGGCCAGCGCCTCTTGGCCGAACGCGGTGAGACGCTCACCGATCGGGCCCTGCTGGCGAAGTCGGTCGGCATCGATGCGCGGACGCGACGACACGACCGTGTACACCGCCTCGTCGGGCAGCGTCGTGGCGGCCCGCAACGCACCGTCCGGCCGCACGAACACGTCGGTCTCGATGAACAACCGCACCGGCCGCTCGGCATGGAACACGACGTTCGGCATGTCGCGTTCGAAGTAGTAGGTCTGCACGAACTCGTCGACCTCGACGTCGGGTGCGACCCGGATGTTGCCCATCGTCGACGGCAGGTCGATCACCGGACCGTCGTAGCGGCGACCGTACTCCTCGTCGGCGTACCAGCGGCGCCCGTCGAACGTGTCGAAGGTCTGGCCGCGCCAGAACGCCGCCTCCGGCGCACGAACCCGCATCACGACCTGGTCGCCCAGGTCGCCGCGCACCGAGGTGTCCATCGTCTCGGAGAACCCGACGTACCCGCCCGGTTGACCGGCCGGGGCGCGGTCGCCGTCGCTGTCGGCCGAGCCGTCGTTGCGGACCTCGCCGTCGGGACCGACGACGGCACCGGGCAGCGGCGTGTCGACCTCACCCTCCAAGAGGCTCGGTAGCGCCAAGACGGCCGGGCCCGACGGCACCGGGATCACGGCCAGGAGCGCCAGTGTGCCGGCGACCGCCGCAGCGAACGCGATCGTCGCGCTCCGAGTCCGTCGCCCGCCGGCAGCAGGCTGATCGGGCCGGGCGGCGAGCGACGACAGCGCGATCGTGGTCACCACGCCCCAGGCTGCGAGCCACCACACGAGTCGGTCGTCGACCCGGAACGCCGCGGCGTACATCACGACGACCGCCGACACCCCGAGCGAGACCCGAACCGAGCGGCGATCGCGACACTCGAAGCCGTGCAGGACCACGAGCACGACCAACACCTGCGGGAGCGGTCCGGACAGGAACTCGAGCAACCCGTCGACCCGACCGCTCGACGCGACCACCACGAGGAGTGCGAGCACGGAACCGACCCCGACGACCGCACGGAGCCAGACCGGTGACGGCCCGTCGTCGGCGAGTGCGCGGCCCGAAACCCAGGCCCCGAGCGCCGTCCCGACGGCAATGAAGGCGTACATGGCCGGTCCGGCCCCGAGCACGCCGGCGAGCAGGATCAACGAGATGCCAGTCGACCCGGCCGCCCACCAGCGGGCACGGAGCGTCGACCGGGTGTCGGGTTCGGGATTGCCGTGTTCGAACCAGGAGCGCGCCGGTCGTTCGATCACCACGTCGCCCAACTCGGCCGACGCCGACCAGCGAGCCGCATCGTCGGCGTCTCGCACCGGTTGTGACTCACCGTCCTCGATCGCCACGGCGACGACTGCGCCGCGCCGGAGCCCGGTCTCGAGCGAGTTCCGGACGGCACCGGCCTCGGCATCGGGATCGGGCATGTTCAGGCGGGCGCGGACGAGCCAGGACTCGTCGGCGTCCTGCCGACGGTCGTGGACCACGAGTTCACCGGCTCGCAGCGTCGACGCCCAGTGGACCCACTTGTCGCTGTCGCCGTCGCGCCACGGCCGGACGCCGTCGATCTCGCCGGCCACGGCGCCGGCACGACCCGCCCGCTCCCCGTCACCGTTCGATGACGTGCGCGCCACGAGTACCCGCCCGTCGTTCGGCGCCTCGGCGACGAGCACGTCGTCGATTGCAACGCATGCCGACCGACGCCACCACAGGAGACCGGTCGGGTCGGCGACACGAACGCGTACCTCGACCTCGTCGACGACACCGCGCCGTCCGGTCGTGGCGGTTCCGACGAAGCGCTCGCCATCGGTCCAACCGGAGGCCATCACCTCGTCACCGCGACGCACCTCCACCCACAGTGGACGCCCGCTGGCGACCGGGAGCTCGAGCGGGAACGGCCGCCCTCGCTCGACGAGCGACGGCACGGACAGTTCACCCACCCGAACCCTGCCGAGCGCAAGCCACCCTGCGACCGCAGCGACGATGCCGGCGACTGCAGACGCTGCGAGCACGATGAGCACGGCGACCGCACCGGTGAGTTGCACGATCGCGACCCCGCCCAGCCAGGCGAGGACCAGACCGGCGACACCGGCCGAGACGCCCAGCGGACGCCGGAGGCTCACGCCGTCGGCGCCGGGACCCGGTTCAGGCATTCGGCAATCACCTCGCGGCCGGCGTCGACCGACCCGGCGGCGTTGGCGACGATGACACGATGAGCGAGCGCCGGTACGGCGAGCGACGCCACGTCGTCGGGAACGACGTAGTGACGACCCGCCATCGCCGCCCGAGCGCGAGCGAGCGCCACGAGGGCGACGCCACCACGGGTCGAGGCACCGAGCCGCACCTGCGGGTGCGTGCGAGTCGCCGCAAGGACGTCGACGATCCACCGGGCGATCGGGTCGGCGACGAACACACCGTCGACCGAACGCTGTGCTCCGACGACGTCGTCGATGTCGACCACCGGCGTGACCGACGAGAGCTGCGAGCGGCCTCGCCGCCCGGTGAGCACGTCGACCTCGTCGTCGGCGCTGGCACGGCCGGGCGTGACCACTGCGGTGAACCGGTCGAGTGCCCCTTCGCCGAGGGGATACGTGCCCGCCATCTCGACCGGGTTCTGGGTCGCGACGAGCACGAACGGGTGCGGCAGTTCACGAGTCGTGCCGTCGACGGTGACCGCTGCCTCCTCGGTCGCCTCGAGTAAGGCCGACTGGGTGCGCGGGTTCGCGCGGTTCAGCTCGTCGAACACGACGATGTTCGAGAAGATCGGACCGGGTCGGAACCGCAGCTCGAACTCGTCACCGTGGGGCACCATCGTGCCGGTCACGTCGCCGGGGAGCAGGTCGGGTGTGCCCTGGATGCGATGGAACGAGCCACCGATCGACGCCGCGAGCGCCTGGGCGAGCAAGGTCTTGCCGACGCCGGGGATGTCTTCGATCAGCAGGTGGCCGCGCGCGAACAGGCACGCCAGCACCGTGTCGATCGTGTCGGTGCGACCGGCGATGACGCGCTCGACCGACGAACGGATGCTGCCCGCCACGTCGGCCACACGTGCGGCGGTGGTCGCGTCGATCGTGGCCGTGTTCGACATCGGTTCCATGCTGTCAGATCATCGGCAGGTTCGGCGCGCGCCTTGATGTGACGCTCACCGGGCGGTGAAGCCGCCGTCGACCAGGAGGGAATGACCGTTGACGTACGAACCGGCGTCGGTCGCGAGCAGGAGCAGTGCACCGTCGAGTTCGTGTTCCTCCCCCATTCGTGGCATCCCGCCGTAGGTGGCGATGTAGCGTTGGCTGCCCTCATCGGACTCCATGCCGGCCGTCATCTCCGACGGGAAATAGCCGGGCGACAACGCATTGACCCGAATCCCCTTCCGACCGAGCTGGAGGGCGAGTTCGCGGGTGAGGTTCACCACTGCTCCCTTGCTCGCGCAGTAGTTCGCCTGCTTGATCGGGGCCGAGCCGACGTGGCCGAGCATCGAAGCGACATTGACGATCGAACCGCTCCCCCGCTCGGCCATGTGGGGAACCACCAGCTTGACCAGATGCCAGACGGCGGTGGTGTTCACCGCCAGCACCTGCTCGAAGGTGTCGAGCGTCTCGTCGTCGATGCCGACCGTCACCCCGATCCCGGCGTTGTTGACGAGGACGTCGATGCGACCGGCACGATCGAGCGCTTCGGCGACGAGTCGCTCCCGATCAGCGGCCTCACCGACGTCGGCGGCGATCGCGATCGCACCGGGCAGCTCGGCGACGAGTGCGTCGAGGCGCTCGGCGCGCCGAGCGGTGACGACCACGGTCGCGCCGACGGCGTGCAGCACTCGGGCGAACCGGGCGCCGAGGCCCGACGAGGCACCCGTGACGACGGCGACCTTGCCGTCGAGTCGGAACTGCTGGAGAGGATCGACCATCTCCCGAGTCTGTCAGTGCCGCCTCGGGCGGGCCCGATCCGGCGGGGTACCGTCGCCCCATGGGGACCGAGTTCGACGACGCCCGAGCCACTGCGTTTCTCGACCAGATGCGCACCATCCTCAACCACGGCATGGCCGCCTCCATGATCGGCATCGGCCATCGGGTCGGCCTGTTCGACACCATGGCCCGACTCGGTGGCCGCGGCGCCCCGTCGACCGAGGTGGCCGATCTCGCCGGTCTGCACGAGCGGTACGTGCGCGAATGGCTCGACGCGATGACGGTCGCACGGATCGTCGAGTACGACTCGAACACCGACGCCTACCGACTGCCTCCGGAGCACGCGGCGTTCACCACCCGCTCGGCGGGCATGGCGAACATGGCGTCGTACGCGCAGTACATCTCGCTGTGCGCCGCCGTCGAGGACGAACTGGTCGAGTGTTTCCGGCACGGCGGTGGCGTCCCGTACGAGTCGTTCGACCGCTTCCATGCGGTGATGGCCGAGACGAGCGGCATGCGGTTCGACGCCCTCCTGGTCGACGTGGTGCTGCCCCTGGTCCCGGGCGTCGTCGAACTGCTCGAACACGGCATCCGCGTCGCCGACGTCGGATGCGGTCGAGGGCACGCCGTCAATCTGATGGCCGAGGCGTTCCCACGGTCCACCTTCGTCGGCATCGACTTCTCGGAGACGGCACTCGAGATCGGACGCGCCGAAGCAGCCGAGCGCGGCCTCACGAACGCGTCGTTCATCGCGGCCGACGCCGCCGAGCTCGGCGACGAGCACCGCTACGACTTCATCACCACGTTCGACGCCGTCCACGACCAGGCCCACCCGAGGGCGATGGTCGACGGCATCTTCCGATCGCTCGCTCCCGGCGGACACTGGCTGTGCGCCGACATCCGCGCCTCCAGCCACGTCGGTGAGAACCTCGATCACCCGATGGGGTCGTTCATGTACGGCGTGTCGTGCCAACACTGCATGACCGTGTCGCTCGCCTACGACGGCGAGGGGCTCGGAGCGATGTGGGGTGTGCACCGTGCCAAGGCGCTGTTCGCCGAGTCGGGGTTCACCGACATCGCCGTGCACAGCCTCCCGTACGACCCGTCGAACAACTATTACGTGTGCCGCAAGCCCTGAGCGACGCGCGGTACGGTGCCTCTGCACCGGACGGAAGGACACGCGCACATGGACGAGATGGCGATCGAGGTCGACGGACTGATCAAGGAGTTCGGGTCGTTCCGAGCACTCGACGGGCTCGACCTGAGCGTGCGGCGAGGCGAGGTGCACGGCTTCCTCGGGCCGAACGGGTCCGGCAAGTCGACGACGATCCGGGTCCTGCTCGGCATGCTGCGCCACGACGGCGGCACGGTCCGACTGCTCGGCGGCGACCCGTGGGACGACGCGGTCGAGCTGCACCGACGCCTCGCCTACGTGCCCGGCGACGTCAACCTGTGGCCCAAACTGACGGGTGGCGAGATCATCGACCTGCTCGGCCGACTCCGCGGTGACCTCGACGAGGACCGTCGACGTGAGCTCGTCGACCGGTTCGAGCTCGACCCGACGAAGAAGGCGCGCACCTACTCGAAGGGCAACCGCCAGAAGGTCGGCCTCGTCGCCGCGCTCGCCTCACGGACCGAGCTCCTGGTACTCGACGAACCGACGTCGGGTCTCGACCCGCTCATGGAGTCCGTCTTCCAGGAATGCATCAAGGAAGCACGTGACGAGGGACGCACCGTGCTGCTGTCGAGCCACATCCTCGCCGAGGTCGAGGCGCTCTGCGAGCGCGTCAGCATCATCCGGTCCGGACGCACCGTCGAGTCCGGCACCCTCGACGACCTCCGCCGGGCGAGCCACACCTCGGTGTCGGTCCGGACCGAGCGCGACGTCGACCTGGGCACGATCAACGGGGTTCGCGACGTGCGGACCGAACACGGCCATCTGCGGTTCGAGGTCGACAACGCTCAGCTCCCGACCGCGCTCGACGTCCTCACAGCCGGCGGCGTGCTGTCGCTCACCTGTAGCCCACCCACGCTCGAGGAGCTGTTCCTCCGCCACTACGACGAGCCCGGCACCGACGACGCGGCTGCGACGTCGTGAGTCGTTCGCGACACGACGAGGGCACGTTCGGCCTGGTCCGCGCCAACCTCCGGCGCGACCGCGTGCGGATCGGTGTGTGGATCGCCGGCATCACCGCGATGGTCGCCGTGTCGGCCCAGAGCGTCAAGGCGCTCTTCCCCACCCAGGCCGACCTCGACGCCGCCGCAGCGAGTTCCGACAACCCGGCCATCGTCGCGTTCCAGGGGCCGCCGTACGGACTCGACACGGTCGGCGGCCAGGTCGCCTTCCAGATCGGTGCGCCGGGTCTGGTCCTCGTCGGTCTGATGGCGCTGCTGCAGACCGGTCGGCTGACCCGGAGCGAAGAAGAAGCGGGGCGCCTGGAACTGGTCCGTTCGCTGCCGGTCGGTCGGCACGCGCCGACCCTGGCCGCCGGCATCGTCGTCGGGGCGATGTGCCTCGCCGTCGGCGTGCTGACGGCGCTCGCACTCGCCCTGCAGGGCCTCCCGCTCGCCGGCTCGGTGTGTTTCGGGGTCGGTTACGCAGCGGTCGGCGCCGTGTTCATGGCGATCACGCTCGTGACGGCCCAGATGAGCGAGAACCCTCGGGTTGCGAACGGGATGGCCGGACTCGCGCTCGGTGCGTCGTTCATCCTCCGAGCGGTGGGCGACGCCGGCGAGAACTTCTTGTCGTGGCTGTCGCCGATCGGATGGAGCCAACAGACCCGTGCCTTCGCCGACGAGCGGTGGTGGCCGTTCCTCCTCTCGTTCGGCGCCACGGCGCTCCTGTTCGTCGTCGCCACCAAGCTCGAGAACCATCGAGACCTCGGAGCGGGTCTCGTCGCTCCGAAGGCCGGGGCCGACCGGGCGACGCCGCGCTTGTCGTCACCGTTCGCGCTCGCCCTCCGTCTTCAACGTGGCTCGGTCGCCACCTGGGCCGGCGGCACCGCTGCGCTGGCGCTCGTGTACGGCGGGCTGACGTCGGCGATCGAGGACTTCATCGACGACAACCCCCAACTCGAGGACTTCTTCGCCCAGACCGGTGGGGACGTCGCCGACATCACGTCGTCGTATCTCGCCACGTCGGCACAGGTGACGGCGTTGATCGGGAGTGGCTACGTGATCCAGTCGGTGCTGCGGCTCCGCTCGGAGGAGACCCGTGAACGCACCGAGCCGGTGCTGGCGACCGCGACCTCACGGTGGCGCTACTGGGTCGGGCACCTCGGGGTCGCCGTCGGCGGAGCCCTCGTCGTCCTGCTCCTCTCGGGTCTCGTGCTCGGCATCAGTTCGGCGGCGGTGATGGGTGACGGGTCGCTGTTCGGCGACGGCGTCGCGGCGGTGCTCGCCTACTTTCCGGCCGTGCTCGTGATGGCCGGCGTTCCGGCGCTCACGGTGGGGCTGTTCCCGAGGTTCTCCGCCGTGGCCTGGGCGATGCTGATGCTGACATTCGTCGTGTCGTTCTTCGGCACGCTCCTCGAACTCCCCGACTGGGTCTTGGCCGTCTCGCCGTTCGACCACATCGCGCTGGTGCCGGTCGAGACGATGTCCGTGGCATCCGTCACCGGATTGTGCCTCGTGGCTGCTGCGCTCCTGGGTGTCGGACTGGCGACGTACCAGCGCCGTGACATCCCGGCCTGAGTCTGCTCGGGGCGCCGGGTTGCGCCGCTAGTCTCACGCGCCGTGAGCGAGGCACCCGTCGTCGAGCAACTGGTCCCGCCTGCGGTCGACCATGCCTCCGTCGACACCGGTGGGCCGGTGCGGGCGTCGCTCGTCTGGGCCACCTGGGCGCTGTTCGTCGGGCTCGGGGTGATGGTGGCCGGCGCCGGCCTGTATGCGACGACGGTCGGGATCCGGGCCGAGGCCGAGAGCTTCCCCACCGTCGCGATCGGCGCCATGAGTGCCGGGTACTACCTCGGTTTCCTCGTCGGGTCGCGGGCGGCGCTGTACGTGCTCACGACGGTAGGTCACATCCGCGTCTACACGGCGCTCGCCGCCCTGCTCACCGTCACGATCCTGGTGACCGGCATGGTCGTGCACCCGGCGGCCTGGATCGCGCTCCGGATGTTGGCCGGAGCGTGTCTCGCCGGCCAGTACGTCGTGGCCGAATCGTGGCTGAACCAGATCGTGACCAACGATCAGCGGGCGAGGGTGCTCGGGTTCTACACGTTGGTGACCGTCGTTCCCTACGGCGTCGGACAGCTCGGTGTCGGTGTGATCGACCCGGCCACGCTCACCATCTTCGCGGTCGCCGCGATCCTCATCTCGCTGGCGGTGACGCCGGTGTCGCTCTCGGCCGCCGCCGCCCCGCCGCTCCACCTCAGCAACGAGAAGATGACGTTGCGCGAGCTGTTCGCGCTGGTCCCGACGGGCGTCGTCACCTCACTGCTCGTCGGTATCGCCCACGGCGCGTTCATCGGCCTCGGTGCCGTGTACGGCGCTCGCGTCGGCCTGAGCGCCGCCGAGGTCGGCATCTTCGTCACCATGCCGACGCTCGGCAGCCTGCTGCTCCAGATCCCCATCGCCGGCGCCTCCGACCGCATCGACCGGCGGGCCGTCGGCGCCGCCAGCGCGTCGGTCGCCGCCGCAGGTGCGCTCGGGTTGTTGGTCTTCGGCGCCGACAACCCCGCCGGGCTGGCCGCGATGGTTCTGATCGGTGGCACCACCTACCCCCTCTACTCGATCGCCGGCGCGTACACGAACGACTGGGTGCCCGCCGAGCGGCTCACCGCCGTCGCCGCGCAACTCGTCGTGGTCTACGGCGCCGGCGCGTTCACGGGCCCGCTGCTCGCATCGGTGATCATGGGCGTCGTCGGCGACGACGGCTATGTGTGGACAGCGCTGATCGCGCACCTGACGATCGCGTGCTACCTGGCGATCCGCATCGCTCAGGCGCCGGCCGGCGTTCGTGCGAAGCCGTGGAACGACGTGGCGCTTACCGAACGGGCGCTCTACGTCCCGGCGACGGTGGCCAGCATGGGCCGCCGTCTCCGCCGCCCCAGCCGCAAACCTCGGCGCCGCCCCCGAGTCGGCACCCGCAAACACTGACAGATGGGGTCAGGCACCTTCTGTCACGACAGGTCGATCGACGCAACAGCAGCAACGACAGAAGGTGCCTGACCCCATCTGTTCCTAGGCGGAGGCAGGGATGGCGCCGAGCATGCGGGCGGCGGCGACGGTGTTCTCGAGCAGGCAGCCGATGGTCATCGGGCCGGTACCGCCGGGCATCGGGGTGATCGCTCCGGCGACGGCTTGGACGGCGTCGAAGTCGACATCGCCGACGATGCCGGCTTCGCTGCGCGAGACGCCGACGTCGAGCACGGCCGCGCCGGGCTTGACGTGGTCGGCGGTGATCATGCGGGCCTGACCCGCCGCCGCGACGAGGATGTCGGCCTCGCGGCACACCTCGATCATGTCGGGCGTGCGGGAGTGCGCCAGGGTGACGGTGGCGTCGACGCCCTTGCGCCCGAGCAGCAGCAGCTGCGGCAACCCGACGAGGGTCGACCGGCCGACCACCACGGCACGCTTGCCGGCCGTCTCGACGCCGTAGCGCTCCATCAGCCGCATCACCCCGAGCGGCGTGCACGGCACGTGACCGGGCAGGCCACGGATGAGGCGGCCCATCGACCGCTCGGTGAGACCGTCGACGTCCTTCTCCGGCGGGATCAGTGCCAACACCGGTTCGGGGTCGAAGCCGTCCGGGAGCGGGAGCTGCACCAGGATGCCGTGGACGTCGGGGTCGTCGACGAGCTCCTGCACCGCCGCTTCGACGTCGGCCTGGGATGCCGTCTCGGGGATCTCGACGTGGCGCGAGCGCATGCCGGCCTCTTCGGCCTTGCGCTGCTTCATCCGCACATAGATACGGCTCGGCTTGTCGCCGCCGACGAGGACCGTGGCAAGGCACACGTTCGGGCTTCCGAGGCCCTCCAGGTCGTCGCGGATCTGGGCGACGATCTCGTCGCGGAGCCGGTTGCCGTCGAGCAGGATCGCCCCACCGGCCGTACGTTCGAAGCTGTCGGTCACGCCCCCGAACCTAGCGTCAGCCGGGGTCAGGAGAGGCCGACGATCCGGCCGTCGTCGTCGAAGCCGATCCGGGTGGCGGCCGGCTGCTTCGAGAGGCCCGGCATCGTACTCATGGTGCCGCAGATCGGGTACACGAAACCGGCGCCGACGGACGCCCGCACCTCGCGTACCTGCAAGGTGTGGCCGGTGGGCGCCCCCTTGAGTGACGGGTCGCCCGAGATCGACAGGTGGGTCTTGGCGATGCACACCGGCAGATCACCGAAGCCGTTCGCCTCGTAGGAGGCGATCTGACGACTCGCCGGACCGGTGTACTCGACCCGTTCTGCGCCGTAGATGCGGGTGGCGACCTTTTCGATCTTGGTCTTCAGGGAGTCGGCGGTGTCGTACAGGAAGCGGAACTCGCTCGGCTCGTCGCACGCCTCGACGACCGCTCCTGCCAGGGCCTTGGCACCGGCGCCACCGTCGACGACGTTGGTGCACACCTCGGCGCGAACGCCCATCGATTCGGCGATCCGGCGGACGACTTCGTGCTCGGAGGGATGATCGGTCGGGAAGGCGTTGATCGCCACGACGGGCGTGATGCCGTGCGCCTGCACGTTCTCGATCTGCTTGCGCAGGTTCGCTGCCCCCGCCTCGACGTCGTCGGGACGTTCGGCGAACAGATCGTCCGGGAGCGGCTTCCCGGCGACGATGCGGTAGTTGCCGGAGTGCGCCTTGAGGGCGCGGATGGTGGCGACCACGACGGCGGCATCGGGCACCAGACCGGAGGTGCGGCACTTGATGTTGAAGAAGCGTTCGGCACCCATGTCGGCGCCGAAGCCGGCCTCGGTGATCAGGTACTCGCCGGTGCGGATGCCGATCAGGTCGCCGATCACCGACGAGTTGCCGGTGGCGATGTTGCCGAACGGGCCGGTGTGCACGATCACGGGCGTGTGCTCGAGCGTCTGAAGGAGGTTCGGTGACAGGGCGTCGCGCAAGATGACCGCCATCGAACCCGCTGCCTGCAACTGGTCGGCCGTGACCGGCTCACCCGACCGGGTATAGCCGACGACGATCCGACCGAGTCGCTCTCGCAGGTCGGCGGCGGAGGTGGTCAGTGCCAGCAGCGCCATCACCTCGGACGCGGCGGTGATGTCGAAGCCGGTCTGGCGCGGCACGCCGTCGATCTTGCCGCCGAGTCCGACCACGATGTTGCGCAGAGCACGGTCGTTCACATCGAGCACGCGTCGCCACGTGATGTCGTCGATCGCGAGATCGAGTTCGTTGCCGTGGTGCAGATGGTTGTCGACCATGGCGGCGAGCAGGTTGTGCGCAGCCGTGACTGCGTGGAAGTCACCGGTGAGGTGGAGGTTGAGGAGCTCCATCGGGATCACCTGGCTGTACCCGCCGCCCGCTGCGCCACCCTTGATCCCGAACGTCGGCCCCATCGAGGGCTGGCGGAGCGACAGGGTCGCCTGCTTCCCGATGTGCGCCATCGCCTGACCGAGACCGACCGCCGTGGTCGTCTTGCCTTCGCCCAACGGTGTGGGCGTGATCGCCGTGACGACGACGTACTTCGCCTTCGGGCGGTCGGCCAACCGATCGATCGCCGCCAGATCGATCTTGGCGACGTCGTCGCCGTACGGGCGCAACAGGTCGGCGTCGAGGCCCATGCCGGCGGCGATGTCGCGCACCGGCTTCGGCGTCACGGACCGGGCGATGTCGAGATCGGGCGGCAGCGTCATGTCGGTTCCCTCCAGGCGTCTCATGAAACGACGATCATGCTCGCACGATCGAGCATCCATTCGGCGCACGTGGCTCCGAAAGGGTCGAACGGCCCTCGGATACAGTCGTTCGTATGGCACGCCACCCGCATCGCCCCCATCGATTCCGTCCCCAGACCCGGTTGACGACGCCGCTCGTCCGCGACGCCGGCGTGCTGCGGCCGGCCACGTGGGACGAGGCGCTCGACCGCGCCGCCGACGGGTTCCGACGGACGCTCGACGAGCACGGCGGCGAGGCGATCGGCATGTTCTCGTGCTCCAAGTCGACCAACGAGATGAACTTCGTCGCCCAGAAGCTCGCCCGCACGGCGCTCGACACGAACAACATCGACTCGTGTAACCGCACTTGACACGCTCCTTCCGTGGTCGGTCTGGCCACTGTGTTCGGAGCAGGCGGCGGCACGTCGTCGTACCAGGAGGCAGAAGACGCCGACCTGATCGTCATGTGGGGATCGAACGCGCGCAACGCGCACCCGATCTTCTTCCACCACGTCCTCACGGCGATCGAGCGCGGGGCGAAGCTCTACTCGGTCGACCCGCGCCGCAGTGAGACCGCACAGTTCGCCGATCGGTGGCTGGGGCTGCACGTGGGCACCGACATCGCGCTCGCCCACACGGTCGCACACGAGATCATCCACGCCGGACTCGCCCACACCGAGTTCATCGAACGGGCGACGAGCGGGTTCGACGAGTACGCGGCGTCGGTCGAGCCGTGGACGCTCGAACGCGGCGAGGCGGTCACCGGGGTCCCGGCCGACGCGATTCGCGAGCTGGCTCACGCCTACGCGACCGCCGAGGCGGCGCAGCTGTGCTGGACGCTCGGCATCACCGAGCACCACAACGGGGTCGACAACGTGCTGGCGTTGTGCAACCTGGCGCTGCTCACCGGACAGGTCGGTCGCTACGGCGCAGGCCTCACTCCGCTGCGCGGCCAGAACAACGTCCAGGGCGGCGGCGACATGGGCGCGCTGCCGAACAAGCTGCCCGGGTTCCAGGACGTCACCGACGACGCTGCACGCGCGAAGTTCGACGCGGCATGGGGCGTGAGCGTCCCGCCGCACGACGGGTTGCACCTGACCGAGATGTTCGAGGCGATGGAACGCGACGAGCTGCGTTCGTTGTTCGTGATCGGCGAGAACCCCGCACAATCCGAGGCCGACGTCAGCAAGGCGATCGAGCTGTTGTCGAGCCGAGACCACCTGGTGGTGCTCGACATCTACCTCACCAAGACGGCCGAGCTCGCCGACGTCGTGCTCCCCGGTTCGGCCTCGTGGTGCGAGTCGGACGGCACGGTCACGAACTCGGAACGGCGGGTCCAGCGCGTGCGCAAGGCGATCTCACCGCCCGGCGAGGCACGCGACGACATCGACATCCTCGTCGAGCTCGCCCGCCGACTCGGGCACGACTGGCAGTACGACGACCACGAACAGATCTGGGACGAGCTCCGCCGACTGTCGCCGATGCACGCCGGCATGTCGTGGGGCCGACTCGAGGCGCTCGGCGGTATCCAGTGGCCGTGCTACACCGACGACACGCTCGAACCGCCGTTCCTCCACGGCCGACTGTGGGCCGACGACCCCGCCGAGCGCGGGCGTCCGGCGCCGTTCAGCGTGGTCGAGCACGATCCGCCGGTCGAGGCGCTCGACGACGAGTACCCGCTGCGGCTCACCACCGGACGACGCCTCGACTCGTACAACACGGGCGTGCAGTCGGGCGGCTACCGCAGTCCCAACCGGCTCGGCGAGACCATCGACGTGTCCCCCGCCGACGCCGAGCGGCTCGGCATCGCCGACGGTGAGGTCGTGCGCGTCACGTCTCGCCGGGGCTCGGTCGACGCGCCCGCCCGAATCGACGCGAACCTTCGTGCCGGGCTCGTCTTCATGACGTTCCACTTCCCCGACGAGGTCGACGTCAACCAGTTGACCATCGACGCCACCGATCCGAAGGCCGGCACCGCCGAGTTCAAGGCCGCGGCGGTGCGTATCGACCGGGTCGATGTGACGTCACCGGTGGCGGGCGAGTAGGAATCGACGGATGGACGTCACGACCCGCGGGATACCGCCGACCCTCGAGGAGCAGCTCGCGATCGAGTCGGTCCTCGGACCGGCGGTCGATCGCGGGGAGCACGACGCCGTCGGTGGACACGCGCTCCGGTCGAAGCGGCACCTGCTGCTGCCGACCCTCCACGCCGTCAACGATCGTGTCGGCTGGTTGAGCCAGGAAGCGATCGACCACATCGCCGAGCGGCTCGATCTCGGGCCCGCCGAGGTGTACGGCGTCGCGACGTTCTACTCGCTGTTCTCGCCGGCCGAGCGGCCGAAACACCAGGTGCACGCCTGTGTCGACCTGGCCTGTCGTTCGGCGGGCGGACTCACCGACGACGACCTGCCCGACGGCGTGCACGCATCGCCGTGTCTCGGCATGTGCGAGCGCGCCCCCAGCGCGTTCGTGATCGAAGCCGGTTCGCCGCTCCGACAGGCTGTCGCGGGTTACGTCACCCCGGTCGACGTGCAGCGGCTCGCCGACGGCGCCTTCCCGGGCCCGGAGGCGCACCCCGCCGCCGCCGTACCGCAGGCAGGCGGCGACGACCTCGTGCTGCTGCACCGCGTCGGACGGATCGATCCACTCGATCTCGATGCGTTCCTCGACGATCGTGGTTTCGAGGCGCTCCGCCTCGCCCGAGGACTCGGGCCCGAGGGTGTGATCGCCGCCGTTGCCGAGTCGGAGCTGGTCGGCCGCGGCGGTGCCGGGTTCCCGACGGCTCGCAAGTGGGAAGCGGTCCGCACCCAGGAGGCGGCGCCGCACTACCTGGTGTGCAACGCCGACGAGTCGGAGCCGGGCACCTTCAAAGATCGGACACTGATCGAGAACGACCCGTTCACCCTGATCGAGTCGCTGTGCATCGCGGCCTACGCCACCGGTTGCGACCACGGCTACATCTACATCCGCGGCGAGTACCCGAGGGCCCGTCTCACACTCGAAGCCGCACTCGACGCCTGTCGGGAGCGTGGCCTGATCGGCGGCGATACCGGGTTCGATCTCACCCTGGTCCGTGGCGCCGGCGCCTACATCTGCGGCGAGGAGACGGCGATCTTCAACTCGATCGAGGGGTACCGCGGTGAGCCGCGCAACAAGCCGCCGTTCCCGTTCCAGGTCGGTCTGTTCGGCAAGCCGACCGTCGTGAACAATGTCGAGACGCTCATGAACATCCCCTACGTGCTGCTCGACGGCCACGCCACCGAGCACCGCCTGTTCTGCCTGTCGGGCGCCGTGCAGCGGCCCGGTGTGTACGAGGTCCCGTACGGCGAGACCCTCGCCGAGCTGATCGAACTCGCAGGTGGGATGCGCGAGGGATCCGAGGTTCGAGCCGTGCTGCTCGGCGGCGCCGCAGGCAACTTCGTCGGCCCCGACGATCTCGATCTGGTGCTCTCGCCCGACGACGTGCGCGCGGCCGGGCTCTCGCTCGGATCCGGTGTCGTGATGGTGATCGACCAGCACGCCGACATCGACGACCTCGTCCGCCGCATCGCCGCGTTCTTCCGGGACGAGTCGTGCGGTCAGTGCGTGCCGTGCCGCGTGGGCACGGTCCGACAGGAGGAAGCCATCGAACGGATCCTTGCCGGCGGCGATCGCGAGCTCGATCGAGAGCTGCTCCACGAGATCGGTGTGGCAATGCGAGACGCCAGCATCTGTGGCCTCGGCCAAACCGCCTACAACGCGATCGAATCGGCCGTCGTCCGGCTGGGAGCGCTGCGATGACGGCAACCCCCGACGCGACTCCGGTGACGCTGACGATCGACGGCCGGGCCGTCACCGTGCCGGCGGGCACGACGATCTTGCAGGCCGCAGGCGGCCGTGACGAGAGCGACATCCCGACGCTCTGCTACGGCGAGACCATCACCCCGAAGAACGCGTGTCGCGTGTGCATGGTCGAGGTCGAGGGATCACGTACGCTCGTGCCGTCGTGCTCCCGGCCGGTCGAGCCCGACATGGTCGTGCGCACCCGCTCCGAACGAGTCGACCACTCGCGCAAGATGGTGCTCGAGTTCCTCGGTTCGTCGGTCGACCTGTCGCTGACCGACGGCGTCGACGAATGGAACGCCGAATACGGTGCCGACCCGACCAGGTACGGCGACGACGCTGCCACCGTCGCCCAACCGGTCAAGGTCGACAACGACCTGTACGTGCGCGACTACTCGAAGTGCATCCTCTGCTACCAGTGCGTCGACGCCTGCGGCGACCAGTGGCAGCACAGCTTCGTGATCGACGTCGCCGGGCGCGGCTTCGCCAGCCACATCTCGACCGAGAACGACGTCTCGCTCCCCGACTCGGCGTGCGTCTACTGCGGCAACTGCATCCAGGTCTGCCCGACCGGTGCCCTGATGTTCTCGACCGAGTTCGACATGCGCGCGGCCGGCACCTGGAGCGAGGACGATCAGACCGTCACCGAGACGATCTGTGCGTTCTGCGGTGTCGGCTGCAATCTCGAGCTGCACGTCCAGGACGACACGATCGTCAAGGTCACCTCACCGCCCGACTCCCCCATCACCCACGGCAACCTCTGCATCAAGGGCCGCTTCGGCTTCCAGCACGCCCAGAACCGATAGCGCTGCCGCTCAGCCGCGGCGCTTGTCGATGCGGTCGCTGCCGGCGTCGAAGCCGGGGAGTTGGGTCTCGAAGCGGCCGGTGTGCTCGGTGACGAGCCCCATCACGATCTCCTCGACGTCGGCCCAGGTCTGGGCCCGCGGCTCGCCCTCGAGGCCGCGGTTGTACGGCTGCTCGAAGGTGATCACCGTGTTGCCGGCGGCCCTGAGCTGCTCGATGTTGTGTGGGGCGTCGTCGATGTAAGCATCGGCTTCGACCTGCGGCTTGGCGCCGAGGAAGCACAGATCGCGGTACGGGATCTTGTTGATGTCGAGCCACGCCGCCGTGTCGGCAATCGCCTTCTCGTGCCCCCAGTGCACGTACAGGCGGTGCGTGATGATGCGGATCCAGACGCCGGCGTCGGACAGACGCCACAGCACGTCGGCGGCACCGTCCATGACCGGCATCGTGCGGAACATGTCGTGTTCCATCACCGCGATGCGGTGGTACACCGCGTACTCGTCCGCCTCGAACCCCCACTCGTGGAAGTCCCACGACCGCTCGAGGGGCAGCGTCTGCGGGTCGATGCCCTTGAGCCCGGCGTAGATCTCGCGAAAGCGCCAGGTGTGGTTCGCCACGACGCCATCCAGGTCGACGCCCAGGATGAAGTCGGGGCGGGCGCTCACGACAGCCCGCCGGTGTCGACGGCGTACTTCTGCGCCTCGCCGATGTCGATCGTGCGGCCGGCGACGATGCGGCGCCGGATCGCACCCGAGATGGTGTCGACGATGATCGTGCCGACGATGACGACGATCAAGGCCAGCCCGGCCACGCCGTACTCCTTGAACCGCACGGTGTCGGCCAGCACGCCGCCGATGCCGCCGGCGCCGACGACGCCGAGCACCGACGACGCACGGATGTTGATCTCGAAGCGGTACAGCAGGAACGAGGTCAGTTCGGGCGCCACCTGGGGCACGACACCCCACCGGAGACGCTGCAGACGGCTGGCGCCGACGGCGTCGGTCGCCTCGATCGGGCCACGCTCGATGTTCTCGATGATCTCGTAGAAGAGCTTGCCGAGCGAACCGATCGAACCGACGCCGATCGCGAGCACACCCGCCATCGGCGACAGGCCGAACATCGGCACGAACAGCAGTGCGAGGATGACTTCCGGCACGGCGCGCAGCACGTTGAACACCTGGCGGGTCACCCAGGCGACGGGCCGACCGACGAGGTTCTCGGCAGCGAGGAACGACAGCGGGATCGCGAACACGGCAGCGATCAACGTGCCGACCCACGCCATCGCGATCGAGTCCCACATCAGGCCGATCAGACGACTGAGCTCGTCCCACGGGATGTCGGAGTACATCGCCTTGAACAGGCGATACATGTCGGCCGGGGCTTCGAGCAGACGCGACCACTTGATGTCGACCGAGATCGCCGACCAGCCGAACAGGACGACGAAGATCGTGCTGACGACGATCTTGAACGTGTCGCGCGGCTTGGAGGGCAGCTCGACCGGCGGCGAAGCGCTCATCGAGCTCATACCAGCCGCCTCCGGATCCGGACCGACAGCCATTCGACGACGACCACCACCAGGAAGAACATCAGCACGAGGCCCCAGAGCTTGCCCCAGTCGCCACGGTTGCGGAAGAAGTCGAGTCGCTGACCGATGCCACCGGCACCGACGAGACCGAGCACGGCGGACGCACGAAGGTTGAGCTCGAAGTCGTACAGCACGTACGAGCTGTACGCCGGGAGGATCTGCGGCACGACAGCGGTGCGCAGCATCTGGGTGTGCGAGGCACCCGACGCCTTGGCCGCCTCGATCGGGCCCATGTCGATGCCGTCGAGGGTGTCGGCGGTGAGCTTGACGATCACGGCCATCGAAAAGAAGAACAGGGCGAGCAGGCCCGGCAGCGCGCCGATGCCGACGCCGAGCACGAACAGGCCGGCCCACAGCAGGTCGGGAATGGCTCGCACCACGTTGTTGAACGAGCGCAGCAGGACCCGTGGGATGAGGTACGGGTTGCCGACCTCGGTCGACCAGAGTGCGATGGGCAGCGACACGATGGCACCCGCCGTCGTGCCGAGCACCGCCATCTGGAGGGTCTCGAGGAACGCCTTGCGGGAGCGTTCGGAGAACATCTCACCCCAGGAGATCTCGAGCAGGCCCTTGGCGACCGGGTTGTTCCGGCCGAAGTCCTCGATGAGACCGGAGAACGAGAACCCGACGGTGCGGGCGCACACGACCGTGAACACGACCATGCCGATCGACAAGCCGACGGCCCACGGGGACGGTTTGGGTTTCGGCGGGAGCCGAAGTGGCGACTCGCTCACAGGGCGGCCTGCTTCGCCATGGTGTCGTCGGCGGTGAGGCTGCGGCCGTAGATGTCGCGGAACGTCTGCTCGTCGGCCTCGGAGCCCGGGCCGTCGAAGACGAGTTCGCCGTTGCGGAGGCCGATGATGCGGTCGGCGTACGCCGTGGCGAGATCGAGGAAGTGCAGGTTGACGATGGTCGTGATGCCGAGGTCGCGGCTGATCTGCTGGAGGTACTTCATCACGACGTGGCTCGTCGGCGGGTCGAGCGAGGCGACCGGCTCGTCGGCCAGGACGATCTTGGGTTCTTGGGCGAGCGCACGAGCGATGCCCACGCGCTGGCGCTGGCCACCCGACAGGTTGGTGGCACGAACGTACGCACGGTCGAGGATCTCGACCCGGTTCAGTGCCTTGGCGGCGATCTGGATGTCCTTCTCGGGGTACTTGCCGATCAGGGTCCGCCACAGCGGCACCTGGTGGAGGCGTCCCATCAGCACATTGTTGAGCACGCTCGTGCGGTCGACGAGGTTGAAGCCCTGGAAGATCATCCCGACCTCGGAACGCAGCTCGCGTCGCTCCTTCGCGCTGAGGTTCGGGACGTCGTGACCGTTGACGTTCAGCCCGCCACTCGTGAGCGGCACGAGACCGTTGATCGCACGGATCAGCGTCGACTTGCCGGCGCCGGACAACCCGACGATGACGACGAACTCGCCGTCACCGATCTCGAGGTCGAGGTCTTTCATGGCGCTGACGCCACCCTTGTAGGTGACGCTCGCCTTGTCGAATCGGATCATCGGGTTTCCTCAGGTGGTCGGTCGACGTCGGGTCGACGGCCCGTCATGGTCCCCTGGACAGTAGCGGTCGGCGCAGCGGGGACCGAATGGTGCGCCGAACGCGGACGGGCCCCGCCCACTGTGTGGACGGGGCCCGAACCGTGACAATGCGTCTCGAGGGCGATCAGCCGAGCAGGTCGCTCAGCTCGGTCTCGAGGTCGCGGATGATGTCGTACGAGCCCTCGGGGACCGGGACGAGACCGTCGATCTCGTACAGCTCGTCCATGACCACGGCGCCGTCCTCGCTCGAGGAGTAGGCGACGAGGGCGTCGGTGATGGCGGTCTTCAGGTCGTCGGGCAGATCGCCGGCGACGGCGAAACCGTCGTTCGGGATCGGAGCCGACCAACCGAAGACGACGACCTTCTCGCCGACGTCGGGCACGGTCTCGACGAGCTGGCCACGGGCATCGTTGAACGACACGCCGACAGCGGCGTCACCGTCGTACACGGCCTGGACCGACGAGTCGTGACCGCCGGCGAACAGCGACGTGATGTCGTCGAGCGGGTCGACACCGGCCTCGATGAGCGCCAGCGACGGGATCAGGTAGCCCGAGGTCGAGCCCTGATCGACGAACGAGATCGTCTGACCGGCGACGTTCGGGAGCTGGTCGCTGCCGATCGGGCCGTCGGACGGGCCCTCGGCCTCGTCGACACCGTTGCAGAACGACATGATCGTGCCGTCTTCTTCGTCGGTGATCTGGACGACGTCGGTCGCGCAGTACGTGTCGGGGTCGTTGGTGAACCACTGGGTGACGTACTGCGAGTCGCCGAAGCGGACGGCCTGCAGGATCAGGTCGGCACCGGCGGTGTCGGCGGCCTGGACCATTTGTGCGGGGCCGAGGCCACCGGCGATCTGAGCCTGACCCGACTGGAGGGCGACGATGACGCCCGCGTAATCGGACGGCACGATCGCCTCGACGTCGATGCCGAGCGCCTCTTCGAGGGCGACGGCGAGCGGCTCAGCGGTCTCGACGAGGCCACCGGCCTCCTGCGACGGCGTGAGCGTCAGGACGATCGACTCGGGCCAGCCCTCGGGCGTCTCCATGTCGTCGCCTTCGGCCATCGTGGTCTCGGTCGACTCGTCCATGTCGTCCTCGGCCATGGTGGTCTCGGTCGGCTCTTCCTCCATGTCGTCCATGTCCTCTTCGGCCATGGTCGTCTCGGTGGTCTCTTCGGCCGGCTCTTCTTCGGCCTCGGTGTCCGCGGTGGTGTCCTCGGACGGCTCGTCGGCGGCATCGTCGTCGTCGCCGCAGGCGGCGAGGACGAGCGAACCGGCAGCGAGCACGGCGACAAGCGAGCGTCGCTTCATAGTGTTCTCCCTTTGGGTTTGTTCAGCTGCGTGTGTCCCGCGTCCGCACGCCCGATATCGGGGGCTCAGGGGACGCGGCACAATCTAGTCGCGCGACGGGGTTTGCCTTGTCACGTCGCCGAATTCACGATGAACGCTCGGTAACGACCTGGTGGAAATCAGCCCATGAGGTGACGTCGGTCGCCCCCTCGACGGGGTGGTTCCAGGGTCGGATGAAGCGGCACACCGTGGCTTCCGGTCGGTGGCGCACCAGGCTCGGGACGACCTCGGGGCTGTCGTCGAGGTAGACGTCGCACGCCACCTCGTGCTTGGTGAACGTCATGTGCACCTCACTCGTCGGCAGCTCGTTGTCGGCGAGCCAGCGCAGGGTGTCCTGTCGGGCCCAGACCGGCTTCGTGGTGACGATCACGATGTCGTGGCCCGCTCGGTCGAGGCGGTGCAGGGTGTCGAGGGCATCGGGATAGACCTCGAGATGGCGGAAGATCGACGGCCGGTCGTCGTTGCCGCGGGCCCACGCCCAGAAGGCGTTCATGTCGGCGAAGCCGCCGAGCTGGTGCAGCCCGTCCCAGGTGGTGACCATCTCCGGATGCAGATCGCTGCCGAACTCGTCGCGGTGCAGCTTGATCCACCCCGCGTTGAAGTCGGCCACCACACCATCCAGATCGATCCCGAGACGCATAGGCGAGACAGGCTACGGGTGGTCGGTTCATGTCAGCCATCAATCGACACCGGCAAGGGGTGTCCAAAACCTGCCCGGTCGGTTGATGTCTGACATGAACCGACTCGTCCGCGGTCGGGAACTCGCTCCGGTCTCGGGACGACCTCCCAGATGTGAACGTGCTGCGACGAGGCCTGTCCGTGTTGGCGATCGCTCCGATCGCCCTGCTGTCGGCGTGCGGGGGCGATGAAGGCCCCGACGTGGAGCGGTCGTACGACGTGGAATTGAAAGTCGACGACTCCGGCGACGAGTACAAGTTCGTCGCAGTCGACGAGGTCCCCGACTTCCGGGTCGGCGACGAGGTCACGTTCATCGTCGAGAACACCGGCAACCTGAACCACGACCTCCAGGTCCAGGCCCCCGACGGCGACGTCGCCGGCGTCGCACCTGCCGTCGCCCCCGGCGACACCCTCGAGGTCACCGCCTTCCTGGGCCAGGTGGGCATCTACCGACTCAACTGCCTGGTCGACGACCACCTGACACAGCACAACATGCAAACCCTGATCGAGGTCGATCCCCTCATCGAGGAGTAGGTCGCGACGAGATCCCACGGCGTCGCCAGGTCACCGACGGTGACCGCCGAGCGTGCGAAACTCGTCGGTGCATGGGACTCGGCATCATCATCCCCGTCGTCATCCTGGCCGTCGTCGTGCCGGTCGGGTTGATGTGGGCGAAGAAGTCATTCAAGGACGCACCGAACGCTCGTGACGAGGTCGCGCCACCGACCGGGCGCCTGACCGGCGCCGCCCTCCGCGACCTCCCGGCGCCACCGTGGCGCGTCGTCTACGAGATCGCCGAGGACAAGCTCGGCAGCGCCGAGCACGTGTTGATCGGGCCGGCGGGCATCTTCGCGGTGCGCACGTCGCTGTCGCCGCTTCCCGAACCGCTCGACGTACCGCCGGAGGCGACCGAGATCGCCCGTGCTGCGATCGTGCGCGGGCCACTCGACGACGCACTCCGTCGTTGTGCGATGGAGAGCGACCGTCTGCTCGAGATCCATTGGGCACCGCCGGTCGACGGCAGCCCGGCCTGGGTCGAGGTGATGCCCGGTGTCACCGCCGTCGACGGCCGCCGCCTCACCGAATGGGCCGGCGGCCAACCCGATCGCCTGACCTCGGCCCAGATCGATCTCGCCTGGCAGACCGTCACCACCTCGATCGGCCGCCCCGACCCCCTCTTCTGAGCGGAGGGTCTCCTCGTCAGACGGCCGGGTCGAACGCTCGCACTCGCTCAACGAACCGCTGCGGCTCGATGAGGTGCGGGTAGTGGCCCTGGTCGGCCCAGACCTCGACAGTCGCGGACGGCAGCTTGCTCGTCAGCCACTCGGCGTACTCGGGGCCGGGGTCGATGCCGTGCAGCGACAGGTACGGCGCCGAGATCGAGCCGACCACGCCGTCGACGACCGCGTCGAGCTCGTCGGCGCTGGCGGTGAACACGAGGTCCCACACGCCGAGCACGACGTCCTGGTCGCCGCCGCGGAGCGTGTCGACCCGCTGGCGTTCATGGCCGGCGAGCGGGCCGGCCATCCCGTCGAAGATCGCGGAGATCGCACCGTCGAACTCCTCCGGTGATCCCTTCAACGCCGGTTCGAGATCGGCGAGCATCGCCTTGAAGCCAGACAGCAGCAGCGGCTGGTCGACGTTGACGACACCCCGACACGGCCCGCCGGCGGCGTAGGCCGACACGACGGCACCGCCGAGCGAGTGCCCGACGAGCAGGGCGTCGTCGAGCCCCTCGGCAGCGAGCACGGCGCCGACGTCGCCGGCCATCGTGGCGAGGTCGTACGGCGCCACCTTCGACGAATCGCCGTGACCCCGGAGGTCGATCAGGATGACCCGGTAGCCGGCCTGGAGGAACATCGGGAACAGCGGATCCCAGGTTCGGCGGCTCTCGGTGATGCCGTGCACCAGCACGACCGCCGGCCCCTCCCCCGCCGCGTAGTAGTCGATCGTGACGTCGTCGGAGGGGTGAACGTGCATGCCATGGGCGCCCATGCGCGCCGACGCTACCTCCTCGTTCATGTCGTGCTCAGTTCCGCAGAGGGAACTGAGCGCGACGTGAAGGTGGCCCGGCCCCCGGTGACCGCGGCGTCAGCGGAAGAGGTCGCGACTGGAGTCACGGATGACGGGGGCCATCGTGGCCTCGTCGTCGAACTCGAACTCGAAGCCGCGGATGACGGCGACGGGCACGCGACTGGTGTTGCCCTTGACCAGTTCGCCGGCGGCCGCCAGCTCGTCGGCGACGCAGATCTCCTGCACGCGGAACTCGTGACCGTGGGGATCGACCTCGCCGATGTACGACCGGAGCGGGTTGATGCCGGCGACGCCGATCGCGATGTCGGTCTGGCCTTCGCGCCACGGTCGGCCGAAGGTGTCGGTGACGACGACGGCGACGCGCACACCAAGTTCGGCGAAGCGGTCGCGAGCCCGGCGCGCCGACGCATCGGGATCGACCGGCAGGGTCAGGATCCGGTCGTGGGCACCGCTCGACGACTGGTCGACACCCGAGTTGGCGCACACGAACCCGTGCTTGGTCTCGGTGATCAGGACCGGTCCGATCTGGCGGACGATGCGGTTCGACTCCCTCAACACGACTTCGACCACCCGGGGGTCCTTCTCCCATCGCTCGCCCCACTCGACGGCGAACGTCGACGGGATGACCCCGTCGAGCTCGGTCGCACACCCCTCCGCCTTCGACACGATCTTGGAGGTGATGACGACCACGTCGCCGTCGGCCAGCGGCTCGAGGGCCGCGATCATCGCCGCCAGGTCGGCGCCGGCTTCGATCTCGGGCAGACCGACGACGGGAAGGATCGACACTCCGGACACGGGCGGCACCGTAGCCGCCGCCGTCGCCGAGCGCCCGTCTCGGTACCCTGACGCCGTGCTGCACGTGTTCGCCACCTGGTCGCCACGCCGCTGGCTGGCCGCGGCGGGCGGCGCAGCGGTCAGCGCACTCCTGATCGGGTTGCCGACCGATCTGATCCCGAATCCGGTGTTCGGTCGACAGATCGAAGCCGAGTGGTGGTCGATGCCGGTGCTCGTCGTGACCTCGGTGCTCGCCGGGCTGTTGTTCGCCACCTACGTCCGCAACGACGCGTCGTTGCCCGAGGCGAACGACGACGAACTCGACCGCCCGGCCAAGACGGGTGGGCTCGGCGGCTTGATCTCGTTCTTCGCAATCGGCTGCCCGACCTGTAACAAGGTCGTCCTCCTCGCCCTCGGCACGACCGGCGCCCTCGACTGGTTCGCTCCCGCCCAACCGATCCTCGCCGCCGTGTCGATCGTGCTGCTCGTCTGGGCGCTTCGTGCCCGACTTCGTGGCGAGGTCGCCTGCCGGATTGCTGCCTGACCACGCCCATCGGGGCAACATGGGGGCATGACGGCACAGGTCTCCGAGATTTTCGACCCGACGGCGTGGACCGAGGTCCCCGGGTTCGACTTCACCGACATCACCTACCACCGGGCGAACGACGTCGGTGCGGTGCGCATCGCGTTCGACCGACCCGAGATCCGCAACGCCTTCCGGCCCCACACCGTCGACGAGCTCTACACCGCGCTGGACCACGCCCGCATGTCACCCGACATCGGCTGCGTCCTGTTCACCGGCAACGGACCGTCACCGCGAGACGGCGGATGGGCCTTCTGCTCCGGCGGCGACCAGCGGATCCGGGGCAAGGACGGCTACAAGTATGCGGAGGGCGAGACGTCGGAGACGATCGACCCTGCCCGTGCCGGTCGCCTGCACATCCTCGAGTGCCAACGCCTCATCCGTTTCATGCCCAAGGTCGTCATCTGTGTCGTGCCGGGATGGGCGGCCGGTGGCGGCCACTCGCTGCACGTCGTCTCCGACCTCACGCTCGCCAGCGAGGAGCACGCCCGCTTCAAGCAGACCGACGCCGACGTGGCCAGCTTCGACGGCGGCTTCGGCTCGGCGTACCTCGCCCGCTTCGTCGGCCAGAAGTTCGCACGGGAGATCTTCTTCCTCGGACGCGAGTACACCGCACAACAGATGCACCAGATGGGCGGTGTCAACGAAGTCGTGCCGCACGCCGAACTCGAGAGCGTCGCGCTCGAGTGGGCCCGGGAGATCTGCTCGAAGAGTCCGACGGCGCAGCGCATGCTGAAGTACGCCTTCAACCTGGTCGACGACGGCCTGGTCGGCCAGCAGATCTTCGCCGGCGAGACCACCCGCCTCGCCTACGGCACCGACGAAGCCGCCGAGGGCCGCGACAGCTTCCTCGAGAAGCGCGCCCCCGACTGGTCCGACTTCCCCTACTACTACTGAGCCCACGAATGGGGTCGGATACGTTTCGTCGCTGACATGGACGACACCGGAGCTCCTCCCGACGAAACGTATCCGACCCCGTTCGTCGTCGTCGAGGAGGCGGACGATCCTCGGTTGGCGCCGTTCCGGCTGAACGAGCGGGGGCTGGCGTCGCGGGCCGACAAGCGTGACGACGCCGGGGCCGGCCTCTTCCTGGCCGAGGGCGATCTCGTGGTCGAGCGTGCGTTCGCCGCCGGATGCCGGCCCTTCGCCGTCCTCGCCGACGCTGCTCGGGTTCCGGACATCACCGACGATCTCGCCGCCGCCGGCGCCGAGGTCTATCTCGGTGGCGCCGCCGTCCAGACGATGGTGACGGGGCTCGGCATCCCGCACCCGATCGTCACCCTGTTCCACCGCCCCGCTCGCCCCTCGCCTGCCGAGCTGGCGGCCCGCTGTGAACGGCTCGTGGTCGTCGAGGGCGTCGACAACCCGGTCAACGTCGGCTCGATCGTGCGGAACGCGGCCGGGCTGGGCTGGGACGGCCTCCTGCTCGACCACACCAGCGCCGATCCGCTCGCCCGTCGGGCGCTCCGGGTCGCGATGGGCACGGCGTTCTCGCTCCCCCACGCCCGCACCAGCGACCTGCTCGGCGCCCTCGATCAGCTCGACGGCTTCGAGCTCTACGCACTGACCCCGGCAGCGGGTGCCATCGATCTGCGTGACGTGCGACCGTCGGGCAAGCGGGCCGTGCTGATCGGTTCGGAGCGGGCCGGTCTGAGCGACGCCGTGTTGGAGGCGACGACCCCGGTGCGCATCGAGATGGCGGCCGAGGTCGATTCGCTCAACGCCGCTGCTGCGACCGCGGTGGCCTGCTTCGCGCTCGGCTGAGTCAGTCGGCGCTGCGGCGACGGCGTCGCGTGGTGGTGCCGCCCGGATTCGGTTCCCAGGTGAAGAACTTCATCGCGAGCGCCAGGCCGACCAGGCCCCAGAGCGCCACGAAGCCCATCCGCGCCCAGTCGATGGCGGGTGCCTCGACGAACGGGTTGAACGAGTCCTGGATCGACACGACGAACGGCCGGAGCGGGAACAGGTTGCCGACCGTGGTCATCCAGCCGGGGGCGTCGTCGCCGGTCACGATGAACACGTTCGAGATGAAGGCCAACGGCAGGATCGTGGCGTTCGCGACGGCGGCGGCGGAGCTCGCCGTCGGCACCATGCCGGCGACCGCCATGCCGAGCGCGGCGAACGCCGACACCCCGACGAAGAACATCAGGATCGCGCCGGGCATCTTGGCGGCCTCGACCTGCAGGTCGTAGAACACGACCCCGACACCGATCATGAGCAGCGCACCGAGGAAGGCCAGCACGAGCGCCGAACCGACGAACCCGCCGATGTACACCGACGTCGGCAGTGGGGTGCTCCGCCAGCGCTTGAGGATGCCTTCCTCACGACGGATCGGGACGATGTTCGCCAGGTTCGTGTACGTGGCCGACACCGCTGTGAACGCGGCGAGGCCGCCCGTGAAGAACTGACGGGCAGGCCATTCGCTCCCCTGCACCGTCACGGTGGCGTCGCCGAACAGCGCGCTGAAGAGCAGCAGGATGAACAGCGGCAGCGCCAGGGTGAAGAACAGGGCGACCGGGGTCCGCCAGAAGATCAGCATCTGGTAGCGGATCTGGCGGACCAGGAGCGAGAACGTCGATGGCCAGCTCACTGCTCGCTCCCCTCACGCTCACCGGCGAGGCCGAGGAACACGTCCTCGAGCGACGGACGTCGGACGGAGATGCCCGCCAGCTCGTGCCCACGCGCCGCTGCAGCGCCCATCACCTCGGCCAACACTCGGGTCGGTTCGGCGGTCTCGATCACACACGTCGTGGCGTTGCCCGACGTGTCGAACGTCGAGTCGGCCGGGACGAGCAGGGCATCGGGATCGACACCCTCCGGGACCTCGAACGAGATCGTGGTGGTCGGCGACGCCGACATGAGTTCGGCCGGCGTTCCTTCGGCGACCATCTTGCCGCGGGCCATGACACCGACCCGGTCGGCGAGCTGTTCGGCTTCGTCGAGGTAGTGCGTCGTGAGCACGACGGTCGTCCCGAGCGAGCACAGTCCCTGGATCATCTCCCACGAGCGGCGGCGCGCGGCCGGGTCGAAACCGGTGGTCGGCTCGTCGAGGAAGAGCAGCTCGGGATAGCCGACGATGCCGAGTCCGAGATCGAGGCGACGCTTCTGGCCACCCGACAGCGATCCGACTCGCGCATCGACCTTCTCCTCGAGACCGACCAGCTCGACGATCTCGTCGACGGTGCGACGACGTCGGTAGGCGGCGCCGTAGAGCTCGATCGATTCCCGCACCGTCAACTCGACATCGGTGCCCGACGTCTGCAGCACGATGCCGATCCGGTCCCGGAGTTCGCGACCGCCCTGCTCGGGGTCGATCCCGAGCACCGTCACGTCGCCGCTGGTGCGCTCGCGGTGGCCCTCCATGATCTCGATCGTCGTGGACTTGCCGGCGCCGTTGTGACCGAGCAGGCCGTACACCTCACCGTCGGCCACCTCGAACGACAGGTCGTCGACGGCGACGTTGTCGCCGTAGGTCTTGCGCAGACCGGAGATCGTGATCGCGCTCATGCGCCTCCTCGGGGGTAGTTGCCGGGCGTGATCGGCAGGCCAGTGTCGTTGCGCATGTGTTCGGCGACGGGCACGAAGTAGCCCATGAGCTCGGCTGCGATGGCGTCGCCGTCGTCGATGCCGTTGCACGTCTCCTCGACGGCGGCGGCCATGTGCACCAGCCACCGGTCGCGTTCGAGCGGCCCGACGTGGAACGGGAAGTGTCGCATCCGCAGCCGCGGGTGCCCGCGCTCCTCGAGATAGGTCATCGGCCCGCCCCAGTACTGCTGCAGGAACAACGACAGCCGCCGTTCGGCGGGGCCGAAGTCGGGGGCTTCGGGGTAGAGCGGGGCCAGTACCTCGTCGTCGGCGACCCCTCGGTAGAAGGCCGCGACGAGCCGGTCGAAGAACTCGGCTCCTCCGGCCCGGGAAAACAAGCTGGGCGCCGTGTCCTCGTCGGTCACGGCGCCCAGCTTAGGGGGAAGGTCTGATTGTCGACCCGGTGTGTCGGGTCGGTCCGGCGTCAGCCGGGTCGGCCGATCAGGCCGGGATGAACTTGCGGTACTCGATCAGCTCGTCGCGCTTGACGACGAACGGGGTCGAGCCGTCGCAGGCGTCGAGAATGACGAATTCGTCAGTGGCGAGCAGCACCAAGGCGCTGGCGACGTCGTCGCCGAGCTTGACCTCGATCACGTCGCCGGTTTCGATCAGTTCGTTCAACAGGGTGGTCATCTTCTTCGTTCTCCGTGTGTGTGGCGACGGAAGTACCTCGTGCGTCGCCGTGTGAAACATTCATCGGAGTCAACCATCAAGTTCTTGAATCATTCCTGAGTGCCGATGTGCCGTTGGACACACGCTGCGTGGCGCCTGAGGAAGTCGTGACGAACTACTCGAACGCGGGGTCTTCCCAGCCCGGGAAGACGTCGGGCAAGCCGTCGCTGACCCGGTCGGGGTACACCGCAGCCCGCTTGTCGAGGAAGCTCTCGACGCCCTCCTTGGCATCGGCGCTGCGGCCCCGTTCGAGGATCGCACGACTGTCGGCACGGTGGGCGTGCATCGGGTGCGGTGCGCCGAGCATCCGCCACATCATCTGCCGGGTGAGCGACACCGACACGGGTGCCGAGTGCTGGGCGATGTCGGCGGCGATCTCGCGTGCGGCGGGCAGCAGCTCGTCGGGAGCATGGAGGCTGCGGACGAGCCCGCCCTGGAGCGCCTCGTCGGCCTCGAACACGCGCCCCGAGTACGACCACTCGAGTGCCTGACTGATCCCGACCAGACGCGGCAGGAACCAGCTGGAGGCCGCTTCGGGCACGATGCCACGTCGGGCGAACACGAATCCGAAGCGGGCGGCGTTGCTGGCGATCCGGATGTCCATCGGCAGCGTCATCGTGACGCCGACGCCGACCGCGGCACCGTTGATGGCGCCGATGACCGGCTTCTTCGAGTCGAACATGCGCAGGGTCGTCATGCCACCGCCGTCGCGCGGCACACCGGCGTCGGTCTGCACGTCGGAGCCGCCCTGGGAGAACGTGTCGCCGCGTGCCGACAGGTCGGCGCCGGCGCAGAAGGCACGACCGGCACCGGTGACGATCACGGCACGGACGTCGTCATCGGCGTCGGTGCGGTCGAACGCATCGATGATCTCGTTCATCATCGTCCCCGTGAACGCGTTCAGCTTGTCGGGACGGTTCAGGGTGATCGTCGCGATGTGATCCTCGACGTCGAAAAGAATCTGCTCGTACTCAGCCACGAAAGCGACCGTAGCCAGCAACCGGTTCGCCAGACGGATCGGGTTGAGATTGAGCGGACGGCCCTACTACTCGCCGTCGGGCACCGATCCATCCACCGGGACGAACCCCGTGCGATTGATCTCGACCACGACCTCCCCGATCGTGGTCGACGCGTCAGCGGAACCCGCCCTCTCCATCAGACCGGCGAGCACCTGCCGAGACCACGGGCTGTCGAAACCCTCGACCGGTCGGCCCGCCGCCAGGTCGTAGCCAAACATGGCCGAGAATCCCTCGCCCCATCCGCCGAGAACGATGACGTAGCGGCGGCCCACGTCGTAGGAACCGTTCGTGTACAGGAGCCTCATCGAGCTGCCGGATGCGATTTCGGTGCGAAGCGCCTGCATCTCGTCGACGAACTGTGCTCCGCGCTCGCCGTCGCGGATGAGCACGGTGTCGTCGACGACCAACACCGGCAAGTCGTCGAGAGCGGCGTCGTTCGGGATGCCGTCGAGGTACTCCTCGATGTCGAGTCCGTCCGTGGCGACGACGGTCGCCTCGATCGTCGCGATGCCGTTGGCCAGTCCGCTGAGGTCGCTCGAGACGTCCCCGTCGACGACGAGCGCGCCCTGCGAGCCGCTCGAGGAGCACGCAGCAACAGCGAGCAGCGCCACGAGGACTGCCCACAGCCCGTCGAGGTAGCGGCGCATGCCGGACGGATCGGGAAGATTCTGCGTCGGTCGGATCGGCACCGACGACCATCGATTCATGCCACCTCCCGGACCTCGGGTCCGAGAGCAGCGGCCCGGCCCTGCTGAGACGGTACTAGACGTCCAAGAACCTGCTGGCGGCGATACCGGAGCCGATCATGCCGACCAGGGCGCCGAAGGCGAGGATGATCAGCGCGACCCACCATTGGTAGCCGTCGACCACGACGAGCGCGGTCATGCCGGAGGAGTCCGGGAAGTCTTTCACGCCCTCGGTCCATCTCCAGTTGATGAACAGCATCGCCCCGATGGCGGCGAACGCTCCGAGGACGCCTTGGATCAGTCCTTCGAGCATGAACGGTATTCGGATGAACCAGTCGGTCGCGCCGACGAGCTTCATCACCTCGATCTCGCGACGTCTGGCGAACATCGCCGTGCGGATCGTGTTCCAGATCAGCAGGCCGGAGGCCGCCATCAGCGCGATCCACAGACCGGTGGTGTAGGTACTCACGAAGCCCTGCAGCTTCGAGATCAGATCGAGCTGGTCTTCGGCGAGGGTGACGGAGTGCACCGACGGCAGCGTCTGGTACGCCTCTTTCAACCCACGCAGGAACGTCACGTCGGTCGACTCGGACGGAACGACCTTGAACAGGGTCGGGATGTTGGTCTCGTCGAGCAGCTCGCGAGTGGTCGGGTCGCCGGCGAGCACGACGTCGGCGTCGGCGAGCGAACAGTCGACGTCGCAGTACTCGAACGACTGCACTGTGCCCGAGTTCACCTGTTCCTGCAGCGCGTCGCTGATGAACTGGAGCCCGTCCGGCTGGGTGCCTGCGTTGACGAAAACGATCATCTCGACGCCGCCTTCCCACCGCTGCAGCAGGTTGTCGAACCCGCGCTGGATGAGGAGGGTGAGGCCGAAGATCAGCAGCGACACCGCTGCCGTGATGATGGCGGCGACGGTGAGGGTGACGTTGCGGCGGAAGCTCGCGTACGTCTCACGGAACGTGTAGCCCAAACGGGAGAACATCTACTGGTACACCCCTCGTGCCTGGTCGCGGACGACGACGCCACGGTCGAGCTGGATGACTCGCTTGCGCATCGTGTTGACGATGCGCTGGTCGTGGGTGGCCATCACGATGGTGGTGCCCGTCTTGTTGATCCGGTCGAGGAGGCGCATGATGCCCTCACCCGTGCCGGGGTCGAGGTTGCCGGTCGGCTCGTCGGCGATGAGGATCAGCGGGCGGTTGACGAACGCCCGGGCGATCGACACGCGCTGCTGCTCACCACCGGAGAGCTGGTGCGGGAAGCGGTCTTCCTTGCCGGCCAAGCCGACGAGGTCGAGCACGGCCGGCACCTGCTGGCGGATGACGTGCTTCGGGCGACCGATCACTTCCTGGGCGAATGCGACGTTTTCGAAGACCGTCTTGTTCGACAGGAGCTTGTAGTCCTGGAAGATGTTGCCGATGTTGCGTCGCAGGTGCGGCACACGCGACGGCGGCATGTCGATGATGTTGCGCCCGGCGACCCAGACCGCGCCACGCTCGGGGCGCTCCTGACGGTTGAGCAGGCGGAGCATCGTGCTCTTGCCCGAGCCGGACGGTCCGACGAGGAAGACGAACTCGCCCTTGGCGACGTCGAAGCTGACATCGCGCAGCGCGACGACCTCGGTCGAGTAGCTCTTGGTGACGTTCTCGAGACGAATCATGAGGGGAACCTGCCCACAGCGGGCTCGTGGGCCGTCACGAGCGTATCGTCACCGAACCGTCATATGGCGGCAGCCGCGATGACTCCCACCACAGCGTGCCCTCAGAAGCCGACGTCGTGCGTCCTTCTCGGATCGGATCAGCGGGCCGATCGTTCACCCGACGGTGGTCGGCCCCGGGATCCGTTCGAAGGTCGGTGTGCCGAGTCGATCGCCGTACTTGGCCATGATGCGACGGTGCAGCTCGGTGCCGACCCAGGCCACGAACGCGTCCTCGTCGGCCCATGTGCTGTCGGTCGTGAACACGTTGCCGAGCAGGTCGGCACCGAGTTCGTACCGGTACAGCTCGCCGCGCTCGACAGCTGCGTCGAGCGACCGCTTTAACCGCAGGGTGTCGATCAGGAACGGCAGCGTCGAGCGACGTGACTCGAGTGGCAGACGACTCCGGAACGTGAACCCAGCTCGGTCGTCGGCGTCGGTGTGACGCAGCGTCGGCATCAGCCCGGCTCCGGAACGCTGCGGTCGCTCACCCAGTTGCCGTGGAATCCGAACGGGACCCGCTGCGGCAGCGGGACGCGTGCGACGTAGCCGCGGTCGAAGTCGGCGGCGTCGAGCACCACGAACTCGGCCGAGTTCCGCCCGAGGTCGTGCACGTACGTGACGAGCCAGCCGTCGTCCTCCTCGGTGCCATCGGGGCGGGCGACGAACGCCGGCTCACCGGCGGCACGGCCGGGGCCGTGATCGAACACCCGGCGGGCGCCGGTCTGCAGATCGTGCTTGATCGTCGGCCATCCGGCTGCCCCGTCGAGCGACGGCGACGCGCAGTAGCCGTAGCGGTACGGCTTGGCGGTGAGCGAGCCGCGATGGCGAGGGAACTCGTTCGACGTCTCATCGATCACCGTGACCGACACGCTTCGGGCGACCGGGTCGATCTCCCAGCGTTCGAGCTTCGCCATCGCCCGGTCGCCGAACGGGCCGAGGATGTCGGCGTCGAACATCTTCGGGTAGTTGCAGATGTCGATCACGACCTTGCCGTCGGGGGTGTCGTATGAGTTGAGCGGGTGGAACGCGTACCCGATGGGGATGTCGATCCAGATGATGTCGTCGGCCTGCCCGTCACGCGGCAGGAGCCCGATGCGGTTGCCGTAGTCGGGCGTCCATCGGAACGGGAAGCGGCCGGCGAACGCCAGGTCGATGTCGACCGTGACCGGCTGGTCGTACACCACGGCGTAGCGGCCGGTGAGCGACATGTCGTGAAGCATCGTCATGCCGAGCGGGATGTCGACCGTCCGGTTCACCCGGCCATCGCGTCCGACGACCACGTACTGGATGTGGTCGAGCCACTGGCCCCAGGCGTAGACCATCGCGTGCATCTCACCGGTGTCGGGGTCGACCTTGGGGTGGGCGGTGAACGCACCGGGCAGGGTGCCGAAAAAGTCGTTGCGGCCGACCGTGTCGAGTTCGTACGTCAACTCGACCGGGCAACCGCCGGCTTCGACCATCGCCCACGTGGTGCCGGCGAAGCCGCCCACGTTGGTGTTCGGGCCGTGCGGGCTGTCGTTCCAGTTCGGACCGGGGATGTCGGGCTGCCCTCGCAGCGTCTGCACACCCGCCGAGCCGACGTAGCGGTTGCGGTACCACTCGGCCTTGCCCTCGCGCAGGCGCATGCCGTGGATCATGCCGTCGCCCATGAACCAGTGATGCGTGGCCGGATCGACATCGCCCATCGGGTTGGGGCCGTTGCGGAGGTAGCGGCCGTTCAGCTCGACCGGCAGCTCACCGATCACGGGCAGATCGAACGCAGTCACCTCCTCGGTGACCGGTGCATAGTTGCCGGAGAGGTACAGGCTCGTGTCGGTGCCTGCGTGGGTGGACGTGTCGTCGGTCGTGCTCATGGTTCGTACTCCGTCTGGGTGGGTGACGTAACTTTGTTACGTGGTCACGACGGATATGGTGCGCAGATGAGCTTGACGGTGTCAAGATCGAATCCATCCATGCGCGACGAGCTGGTGCGTGCCGCGCTGACGGTGCTGCGTCGAGAGGGCGCCGCTGCCCTGACGGTGCGGAACATCACGGCCGAGGCGGGGTGCTCGACGACCGGGATCTACACCTACTTCGGTGGCAAGTCGGGGCTGGTCGAGGCCATCTTCGTCGAGGGGTTCGAGGGGTTCGACGCGGCGGTCGGCCCGTCGTTGATCGCCGGTGATCTCACGGCCGCGGGCCGGGCCTACCGCCGCTGGGCACTCGACCATCCCACCCAGTACATGGTCATGTTCGGCAGGGCGGTGCCCGACTTCGAACCCTCCCCCGCCGCGCTCGAACGGGCCGCAGCCTCGTTCGCCGGACTCACCGAGGGTGTCGCCCGCGCGTTGCAGCGCGACGACGCGGAAGACCACGCCTACCACCTATTCGCCACCGTCCACGGCTACGTCATGCTCGAGATGTCGGGCATGGGCCCCCACGACACCCCCGAGGCCGAAGCCAGGTACGAGCGCGCCCTCGCCACCCTCGCCGTCGGTTGAGGTCGGTTGATGTCGGTTGATGTCAGACATGAACCGACCGACCAGGAACGCAACATCACCTCACCTGGTCGGTTCATGTCTGACATCAACCGACTACGTTCGCCTTCGTGACGGCGATCGAGGCGTTGGTGGCGGAGTTGGGCGACGGCATCGTCGAGCTGCACGACATCAGCGAGCGATACCGGACGGACTGGTCGGGCTCCTCCCCCACCGCTCCGGTCGCGCTCGTCCGGCCGCGCACCACCGAACAGGTCTCGGCGGCGCTGGCGATCTGTGATCGCCACGGTCAGACCGTCGTGACACAAGGAGGCCTCACCGGCCTCGCGGGCGGTGCCGTGCCCCGACCCGGCGACGTTGCGCTCAGCCTGGAACGGATGACCGGCGTCGACGAGATCGACCCCGCAGCTGCGACCATGACCGTGTGGGCGGGCACGACGCTCGAAGCGGCGCAACTGGCCGCACTCGACGCCGGATTCGAACTGACCTACGACCTCGGTGCCCGCGGCACCGCAACGGTCGGCGGCAACGTGGCGACGAACGCCGGCGGCAACCGGGTGATCCGGTACGGCATGACCCGCGAGCACGTCCTCGGTCTCGAGGGCGTGTTGGCCGACGGCACCGTGGTGTCGTCACTCAACAAGCTGCTGAAGAACAACGCCGGATACGACCTGAAGCAACTGTTCATCGGGACCGAAGGCACGCTCGGCGTCGTCACCCGCATCGTCTTCCGGCTCCGCCCCGCACCCGCCTCGCGCACGACGGCCCTCCTCGCCTGCCCCGACTACGACGCCGTGTTGAGCAACCTCGCATCGTTCCGCCGTGTGCCGCACCTGTCGGCGTTCGAAGTGATGTGGCCGACGTACTACGACGTGATCGCCGAACGGCGCGGTGGCGTCACACCCCCGATCGACATCGGGGCCGGCCGTGCCGCCGTCGTCGAACTGTCCGGCGACGACCCCGACGGCGATCTCGGACTCATGGAGTCGATGATCGGCCAGGCCATCGAGCAGGGAACCGTCACCGACGCGTTCCTGGCCCGGTCGGCCGCCGACACGGAGGCGATCTGGGCGATGCGAGAAGCGGGGCCGACGGACGGGATCGTCGGTCTGCTGCACTTCGACGTCGGCTTGCCCACCGGTGACATCGACCGATTCGTCACCACGGTCGAGCAACGGCTCGCGGCACGGTGGCCGGACGTGGTGGTGTACCCGTTCGGCCACATCGCCGACGGCAACGTGCACTGCAACCCGACGGTCGGCAGCGACGATCCGGAAACCGTCGAACAGGTCGACCACGTCGTGTACGACACGGTCGCCGAGTTCGGCGGGTCGGTGTCGGCCGAGCACGGCATCGGCACCGTCAAGAAGCCCTATCTCGACCGGTCACGCTCGGCGACCGAGATCGCCCTGATGCGACGCCTCAAAGACGCCCTCGATCCGAACGGCATCCTCAATCCCGGCAAGGTCGTCTGACGACGTCCGCCGGGCGACGGATCAGTTCGCCTCGGCCTGTTCCTGGGCTCGACGCCACGAGAGGTAGCCCTCCATGAAGACGTCGATGTCACCGTCGAGCACCGAGTCGACGTTGCCGGTCTCGACCTCGGTACGCAGGTCTTTCACCATCTGGTACGGCTGCATGACGTAGGAACGGATCTGGCTCCCCCAGCCGACCTGCGCCTGCTTGCCACCGATCGCGTCGCGTTCGGCCTGGTGCTCTTCTTCGAGCTTGGCGGCCAGCAGACCCTTGAGGCGATTCATCGCTCGCTCACGGTTCTGGAGCTGGCTGCGCTCCTCCTGCGACGAGGCGACGAGACCGGTCGGTTCGTGGATCAGGCGGACGGCCGACGAGGTCTTGTTGATGTGCTGACCACCGGCACCCGACGCCCGGAACACTTCCATCCGGATGTCGGCGTCGTTGATCTCGAGGTCGGGCGCTTCCATCTCGGGCCACACCTGCACCGCAGCGAAGCTGGTCTGGCGACGACCCTGGTTGTCGAACGGGCTGATGCGCACGAGTCGGTGTGTGCCACGCTCCGAGGTCATCAAGCCGTACGCGTAGCGACCGGTGATCGTGAACTCGGCCGAGTTGATACCGGCTTCGGCCCCCTCGGACTCGTAGTTGAGCGTGATGTCGAACCCGCGCCGCTCGGCCCAGCGGGCGTACATGCGCACGAGCATCTCGGCGAAGTCCTGGGCATCGACGCCACCGTCCTTCGCGTTGATCTGCACGATGCACGGGCTGTCGTCGTGCTCGCCGGTGAACAGGCTGCGCAGCTCGAGCTCGTCGAGCTTGCCGCTGATCGCCGAGATCTCGGCCTCGATGTCGCCTTCCTGCGATTCGTCGCCCTCTTCGCGCGCCAGCTCGTGGAGCACCTCGGCGTCGTCGAGGCGGCCGGTGAGCCCGTCATAGAGCTCGATGTCGTCCTTGACGTTGGCGTACTCGGCGTTGACTCGCTTCGCGAGGTCGGCGTCGTCCCACAGGTCGGGGCGCTGCATCTCGGCCTCGAGCTCGACGAGACGGTTTCGTCCCTCGGCGATGTTCAGGTAGCCGGATGCCTCGTCGAGGCGCCGGCGCTGTTCGCGCAGATCGTCGGTGAAGTCACGCATGGCGGCTCAGCTGGCCGCGCCGTGGCACTGCTTGAACTTCTTGCCCGAACCGCACGGGCAGGGAGCGTTGCGGGGCGTCTTGTCGAACGCGTCCTTCGTCACCGTCTGCTGCTTGGTGGGCGCTGCCGCCTGCGCCGGAGCCGGCGCACCGGCGTCCTCGGCAGCGGAGGCAGCAGCGGCGGTGGAGAAGCCGCTCTGGGCCGGAGCGTCGTCGCTCGACGAGGTCTGCATGTTGAGGACCTTCGGCGTGAGCGTCGGCTGGGCGGG
This sequence comes from Ilumatobacter fluminis, assembly GCF_004364865.1. Taxonomy (NCBI): domain Bacteria; kingdom Bacillati; phylum Actinomycetota; class Acidimicrobiia; order Acidimicrobiales; family Ilumatobacteraceae; genus Ilumatobacter; species Ilumatobacter fluminis. The sequence goes on along the minus strand of NZ_SOAU01000001.1, from coordinate 1,353,397 downwards.
CTGCTCGGTGCGCACCTGGACGTGCATCACGTAGCGGACGAAGTCCTGGGCGATCGCCTTCATCATGGCGCCGAACATCTCGAAGCCTTCGCGCTGCCACTCGGTGAGCGGATCCTTCTGGCCCATCGCTCGGAGGTTGATGCCCTCCTTGAGGTAGTCCATCTCCTCGAGGTGCTCACGCCAGCGCTGGTCGATGATGCGCAGCATGACCTGACGCTCGACCTCGCGCATCGCGTCCTCGCCGATCTCGGCCTCGCGCTCCTCGTAGTGGTTCTGCGCCTCGGCCATGACCACCTGGCGGAGCTCGTCGGTGGAGCGGACGTCGGCCAGCGCCTCGGGAGTGAGTGCCGTCGGCCAGAACAGCGCGAGTTCCTTGCTGAGTCCCTCGAGGTCCCACTCGTCGGTGGCGACCGACTGGCAGTGGGTGGCGATGAGCGCCTTGACGGCCTCGTCGAGGTACTCCATGCCGGCCGCACGGAGGTCTTCACCTTCGAGGATCTGGTCGCGGCGCTTGTAGATCACCTTGCGCTGCTCGTTCATGACCTCGTCGTACTTGAGGACGTTCTTGCGGATCTCCGCGTTCTTCGTCTCGACGGTGGTCTGTGCACGCTCGATGGCCTTGGTGACCATCTTGGCCTCGATCGCCTCGTCTTCTTCGAAGCGACCCATCGCCCACTGCAGGGCACCGGTCGCGAACAAACGCATCAGCTCGTCGTCGAGGCTCAGGTAGAAGCGGCTCTCGCCCGGGTCGCCCTGGCGGCCGGAGCGGCCACGGAGCTGGTTGTCGATACGGCGCGAGTCGTGGCGCTCGGAACCGACGACGTACAGACCGCCGGCTTCGCGCACCTTGGCGCCCTCGGCGGCGCACTCTTCCTTGAAGCGAGCGAGATGATCCTCGTAGCGGGCGAGCGCCTTGGTGCGCTCCTCCTGGAACTCCTCGGGCATCTCGTCGATCGGGCGGGGCAGCGCGAAGTCGTCGACCAGCAGCTCCTCGCCGAAGCCCTCCTTGAGGGTTTCGCGGTGGGCCAGGAGGTCGGCGTTACCGCCGAGCTGGATGTCGACGCCTCGGCCGGCCATGTTGGTGGCGACGGTGACGGCACCCAGACGGCCCGCCTGGGAGACGACCTCGGCCTCACGAGTGTGCTGCTTGGCATTGAGCACGTTGTGCGGGATGCCGGCCTGGTTCAGCATGCGCGAGAGCAGCTCGGACTTCTCGACGCTGATCGTGCCGATGAGCACCGGCTGGCCGCGGTGATGCCGCTCCTCGATGTCTTCGATGACGGCGTTGAACTTGCCGATCTCACCCTTGTAGATGAGGTCGGCCTGGTCGACGCGAGCGATCTCACGGTTGGTCGGGATCGGCACGACGCCGAGCCCGTAGGTGTTCATCAGCTCGGCCGACTCGGTGGAGGCCGTGCCGGTCATGCCGGCGAGCTTGTCGTACATGCGGAAGTAGTTCTGGAGCGTGATCGTCGCGAGGGTCTGGTTCTCCTCCTTGATCTTCACGCCCTCCTTGGCCTCGACCGCCTGGTGGATGCCTTCGGACCAGCGTCGTCCGTCGAGGATGCGACCGGTGAACTCGTCGACGATCTTCACTTCGCCACCTTGGACGATGTAGTCCTTATCGCGCTTGTACAGCTCCTTGGCCTTGAGCGCCACCTGGAACTGGTGGACGAGGTTGGCCGAGACGTCGTCGTACAGGTTGTCGACGCCGAGCGCCGACTCGACCTTCTCGATGCCGTCCTCGAGCGGGACGACGACGCGCTTTTCTTCGTCGACCTCGTAGTCGATGTCGCGCTGCAGGGAGCGGACGATCGTCGAGAAGCGGTAGTAGAGCTTCGCGGCGTCACCGACGCGACCGGAGATGATGAGCGGGGTGCGGGCCTCGTCGATGAGGATCGAGTCGACCTCGTCGACGATGCAGAAGTTGTGACCGCGCTGCACCTTGTTGTCGAGCTTCGGCGCCATGTTGTCGCGCAGGTAGTCGAAGCCCATCTCGTTGTTGGTGCCGTAGGTGATGTCGGCGTTGTAGTTGCGCCGCTTCTCCTCCGGACGGGTCTGGAACCCGGGGATGATCAGGCCGACGTTGAGACCCAACCACTTGTGGACGCGACCCATCCACTCGGCGTCGCGTCGCGCGAGGTAGTCGTTCACGGTCACGAGGTGGACGCCGTCGCCCGACAAACCGTTGAGGTAGGCGGGCAGGGTCGAGGTGAGGGTCTTGCCCTCGCCCGTCTTCTGCTCGGCGACCCAGCCGAAGTGCAGCGCAGCGCCGCCCATCAGCTGGACGTCGTAGTGGCGCTGACCGAGTGTGCGGTCGGCGGCCTCGCGCATCGTGGCGAACGCCTCGATGAGGATGTCGTCGAGCGTCGCGCCGTTGGCGAGCTGCTGACGGAACTCGACCGTCTTGCCGCGCAGTTCGTCGTCGGTCAGGCGCTTGTACTCATCGCCGAGGGCATTGATGTCGGGGACGATGCCTTGCAGCGCCTTGAGCTTCTTTCCTTCGCCCGCACGAAGGATTCGATCCAGAATTCCCATGAGGCGGACCATGCTACCGGCGAGGCCCCAGCTCACCGGCTCAGCGGCCTCAACCGACCGCTTCCCGATCGGGCGGGGCCACTTTCACACGGCCTTCACGATCCGGCCCCCTGCCGACCACCCGGTGGCCGCCTGGCGTTCACCTGGGCGTGCTGACCTGGGCGCCCATGATCAACAAACGTGGATATCGCATCGGTGCGGCCCTGCTCCCGGCCGCCATCGTTGCATCGGTGGCGGCGGGCGGATTCGGATCGGCCTCGGCAGCCGACGGTGACGGGCTGACGGCCCTCGGCGTGTACGCCACGCCCGAAGGCGAGGGCGGCTCGGAGATCGTGGCGTTCGATGCCGCGACGACCCAGGTGTACAGCACCAACGGGGCGAGCAACTCGATCGACATCATCTCGATCCTCGACCCGTCGGCACCCACGCTCGTGACGAGCATCGCGCTCGACGCCTACGGCGACGGCGTTCAGAGCGTCGCGGTCGGCGACGGTGTGATCGCCGTCGCCGTGTCGGCCGCCGATCCGACCGACCCCGGTTCGGTCGTCATCTTCACCACCGCCGGCGTCCATCAGGCGACCTACACCGTCGGCTTCCTGCCGGACATGGTCACGTTCACCCCCGACAAATCCAAGGTGATCGTCGCCAACGAGGGTGAGCCCGTCTGCGAGGCCGAGTTCGACCCCGAGGGCTCGATCTCGATCATCGATCTCGGCGCCGGGACGGTCGCCAACGCCGACTTCAACGACTTCGACGACGACGAGGCGGCCTTGAAGGCAGCGGGCGTCCGCATCTTCTTCCCGGGCGCGTCGGTGTCGGAAGACCTCGAACCGGAGTACGTGGCCGTGAACGACGGTGGCACCACCGCCTACGTCACGCTGCAGGAGAACAACGCGCTCGCGGTGGTCGACATCGCGACCGCCACGGTGACCGACATCGTCCCGCTCGGCTACAAGGACCACTCGCAGGCCGGCAACGGCCTCGATCCGTCGAACGAGGACGGCGCCGAAGCGATCACGACCCGCAACGTGCTCGGCATGTACATGCCCGACGCGATCGCAGCCGCCGACATCGACGGTTCGACCTACCTCTTCACCGCCAACGAGGGTGATGCTCGCGACTACGACTGCTATTCCGAGGAAGTCCGCGTGAAGGACTTCGAGGCCGGAGAAGGGACGCTCGTCGACGGCGTCGAGGCGATGGGCCTCGCGGCGCCGTACGTGGCCGGCGACCTCGCCGACGAGGAACTCGGCCGACTGAAGACGACGACGGCGTTCCCGACCGAACTCGACGGCAGCCAGATGGTGCCGCAGATCTACGGCTACGGTGCCCGCTCGTTCTCGATCTGGGACGCGAGCGGCGACCTCGTGTTCGACTCGGGCGACGACTTCTCGCAGCTCCTGCTCGGCTCGCCGTTCTTCAATCTCGACGAGGACGAGACCGACGGCCGCTCCGACGACAAGGGCGCCGAGCCCGAGGCGATCGCCGTCGGCGAGGCCGAGGGCCGGACCTTCGCGTTCATCGGCCTCGAGCGCTCGGGCGGCATCATGATGTACGACGTCAGCGACCCGTCGGCGCCGGAGTTCATCACCTACGTCAACACGGCCACGACGCCGGCCACCGAACTGACCGAGGCCGCATCGGCAGCGGACATCTCGCCCGAGGGGATCGCCTTCGTGCCGGCGGCCGACAGCCCGACCGACAACCCGCTCCTGGCCGTGTCGCACGAGGTGAGCGGCACCGTCCGCCTCTTCGAGGTCGAGGTCGCGCCGGAGCCCGTCGAGTCGACGACCACGACGGCCGCGCCGACGACCACGGTTCCGGCTGCCGCCGTGCCGACCACCGTCGCACCGATCCTGCCGCCCACCGGCAGTGACGGTGAGTCGACGATGGCGTTGATCGCCCTCGCCCTGCTCGCGATGGGCGGCGGCGCGATCGCGATCGCCAAGCGACCCGGCTGATCGCGTTCAGGCGGCCCGCTGCCCGTGCACGAACGTGTGCGTGGCGGCGGGCCGCTTGCGCGCCCGGGGCGCCTCGCGGCGGCGGTCGGTGACGACGGCCGGCGTCGTGGCGACCGCCGACTTGATCACATCGACCGCACCAGCGAGCCGGAGTGCGTGCGTCGCCGAGCGGAGCGTGGCGCCGGTCGTGACGACGTCGTCGATCACCAGGACGCGCTGACCGTGCGCCGCCGGCGAGGCGGTGAAGACCGGGCCGTGGAGTCGCTGGGCGCGATCGAGGCCCGTCTGGGGCGGGGCCACACCGTCTCGGCGCAGCAGCCGGCGGCACGGCACCCCGAGCTGGAGCGCCACACGACGCGCCACGAGTTCGGCCTGATCGAACCCACGCCGGTGACGGCGCTTCGCGCTCGTCGGCGCCCACGTGACGACGTCGACCTCGTCGGGGCCGATGCCGCTCTCGAGCAGGCGGTTGACGACGAGACCGGCCAGGTGGTGACCGAGCTGGCGGCGATTGCCGTACTTGAAGTTGAGGAGCACCTGCCGCGGACGACCGACGAACGGCACGGCGGCGACGACGTCGCCGCTCGCCGGCATGGCGGGCGGCGCTGCGAGCACGAAACGACAGGTCCGGCACAACACCGGACCGGGGCGATGACAGCCGGCGCACGACGAGTTGAAGAACATGACGGCCATCATGATCAGGGGGTGTGACAGGGTTTCCGAGCGACGAGGACGGTTACCGTCGAGAGGTGACGATCTCGACGCCGAGCAGCGACCGCCGGGTGTTCCGCTCCGGGCTGGCGACCGGCGACGTCACCCACGATTCGTTCGTGCTCTGGACGCGCGCGGTACCCCCGGCCGGCGCCGCGGTCTCCGGGCCGGTCCGCTGGTCGGTGTGGGCGGAGGACGGCGCTGCCATCTCGGATGGCGTCGTCGACGTGAGCCCCGACAGCGACTTCACCTGCCATGTCGCCGTCGACGGGTTGCGACCCGCCACGACCTACCATCTCGTCGTCGAAGCGTTCGGTGACCGGGAGGTCGGCCGCACCACGACGCTCCCGCTCGCCGCCGACCGATTCCGGATCGCCGTGGCGTGTTGCTCACGATGGGGTTGGCCGGGCTTCGAGCTGTACGGGCGCATCGCGCGGGACGAACCCGATCTCGTGCTCCACGTCGGTGACTCGATCTACGAGATCGGCGAGACGACCCCGACGGGGCAGATGACCGACCCGCCGCACGAATGCCGCACCCTTGACGACTATCGCCGACGTCACGCGCAGCACCGGACCGACGCCGGGCTGCGAGCGCTGCACGCCGACCGGCCGTTCCTCGCCGTCTGGGACGACCACGAGGTGATCGACAACGCCCCCGACGAGGAGTCGGTCGCACGCCGTGCGGCCGGGATCCAGGCGTGGCACGAGTGGATGCCGATCGACCCGGCGGTCGCCGGCCTCGATCGTGTCCGCCACATCGACGGTCTGCTCGATCTCGTCCTCGTCGACGCCCGGTTCGGCGGACGCACCCCGACCGACACCGACGGGCCGACCACCGACCGGGCCGATGGCCCGATCCTCTCGGAGCGGCAGTGGTCGTTGGTCGAAGAGGCGGTCGAGCGGTCGACGGCCCCCTGGTTCGTGTTCGCCAACCAGGTGCAGGTGTCACCGATGACGCTCGCCTACGCGCCGACGTTCGGGTGGCCGCCCTGGCGCCGGGTCGTCAACCCCGACCAGTGGGACGGGTTCCCCGACGATCGGCGACGCCTGGCCGATCTGTTGCAGCGCGTGCGGGGAACGCCGATCGTCGTGTCGGGCGATCTCCACGCCGGCTGGTCACGCCGTTTCCTCGCCGACGACGGCAGCGCCGTCGCGCACGAGTTCACGTCACCGTCGATCGCCGGCGCCACTTTCGCCGAGGCGGTCCGCGACCGCACCCTGCTCCCGCAGCGGCTCGTGCACACGATCCTGACCCGGCTGAACCCGGGCATCGACCACCTCGACCTCGACCGCCACGGCTACCTCCTCCTCGACGCGACACCGGAAGCGTTGACGACGACGTTCGTCCACGCCGACGGAACCACCGTGGTCCGCACCCTTCGCCCGCGTTAGAGCGAGTCGAGAAACGCGTCGAGGGCGGCGTTGGTCTCGTCGGGGCGTTCCTGCTGCACCCAATGCCCGGCCCCGTCGATGATGGTGGTGCCGCGGAAGTCGGTGCAGGCGCCGGGTGCTGCGTCGTACAGGTCGGCGCCGGGGATGAAGTCGCGGACGGCGTCGAGCGCTCCACCGATGAACACCGCCGGCTGATCGATCTCGCCGCCTCCCAGTTGGCCGACGTCGGCCGCGTCGAGATCCTGCGCTCGATATCGGTTGATCGCACCGTGCCAACCGCTCTGCTCGAACGCCTCGACATACACGGCGAGGTCGTCCTCCGACAGATGCGACAGCGGCATCTCCGGATCGACCATCCCGTCGAGGAACGCTGCGTCGGCAGGCTTGTCGGCGAGGAACGTCCCACGGCCGTCGGCGCTGGCGCCGTGATGGATCATCCGCAACGATCGTGCGCTGTCGGCGCCGAAGTCGGCCTCGGCACGGCCGGGCTCCTGGAAGTAGAGCTGATAGAAGAAGCGGTCGGCGTAGAGCTGTCGGAAGATCTCGAGCGCCGAGGTGGGCCCGAGCGGCAGGTACGGCACGCTCAACCCGGCGACCGCCCGAACCCGATCGGGGTGCAGCCGGGCGGTGTTCCAGGCGATCGGCGCACCCCAGTCGTGTCCGACGACGATCGCCGGCTCGCCGTCGCCGAGGGCGTCGATCACGGCGGCGACGTCGCCGGTGAGCTCGCGGATCGTGTACGCCTCGACGTCGGTCGGGTTGGAGCTGCCGCCGTAGCCGCGCACGTCGATGGCAGCGGCTCGGTAGCCGCGCTCCGCGACGTGGGTCATCTGGTGGCGCCACGAGTACCAGAGCTCGGGCCAGCCGTGGACGAACACGATCAGCGGGCCGGAACCCATGGTCGCCACGCGGATGGTGATGTCGCCGTTGGCGACGTTCGTGAACTCGACGTCGATCATGGGCGTCAGCTTCGCAGGCTCGATCGGCTCGACACGCAGCGAGTCGTTACCGACGGGTACGGTCGCTGGCATGAGCGAGCTGCCGCACGTCGATGTCGTCGTGGTGGGCGCGGGGATCTCCGGGATCGGCGCCGCCTACCACCTCAACCAACAATGCCCCGACCGAAGCTTCGTCGTCCTCGAAGGGCGGGCCGACATCGGGGGCACCTGGGACCTCTTCAAGTACCCGGGCATCCGCTCCGACAGCGACATGCACACCCTCGGCTACAGCTTCAAGCCGTGGAAACACGAGAAGGCGATCGCCGACGGCCCGTCGATCATGGAGTACCTGCGCGAGACGGTCGCCGAGTTCGACCTCGAGCAGTACATCCGCTTCAACACCCACGTCGAGCGGGCCGAATGGTCGAGCGCCGACGCACGCTGGACATTGCACGCTCGCGACACGGCCACCGACGAGCCGGTCAGCTACACGTGCTCGTTCCTGTTCATGTGCTCGGGCTACTACTCGTACAAGGGCGGCTACCGACCCGACTTCCCGGGCGAGGAGCGCTTCGGCGGGACGTTCGTGCACCCGCAGCAGTGGCCCGACGATCTCGACTACCAGGGCAAGAAGGTCGTCGTGATCGGTTCGGGCGCCACGGCGATGACGCTGGTGCCCGCCATGGCTCGCAGCGGCGCCGGGCACGTCACGATGCTGCAGCGCTCCCCCACGTACGTCGTGTCGCGCCCGGCGAAGGATGCGATCGCCAACGGGCTCCGCAAGGTGCTGCCCGACGATCTCGCCTACAAGCTCACCCGGAAGAAGAACATCGCCATGGGGCAGTTCTTCTACAAGCAGACCCGCACCAAGCCCGAGAAGGTGAAGAAGCAGCTGCTCGACATGTCGCGCAAGCAGCTCGGCGACGATGTCGTCGACCAGCACTTCACGCCGAGCTACAACCCGTGGGACCAGCGCCTGTGCCTGATCCCCGACGGCGATCTGTACGAGACCATCAACGACGGCTCGGCGTCGGTGGTGACCGACACGATCGAGACCTTCGACGAGACCGGAATCCAGCTCAGCTCGGGCGAGCACCTCGACGCCGACATCGTCGTCACGGCGACCGGCCTCCAGCTCGTCACGCTCGGCGAGATGGACTTCACCGTCGACGGCGAACCGGTCGACTTCTCACAGACGTTCACCTACAAGGGCGTCGCCTACTCGAACGTCCCGAACCTGGCGTCGACGTTCGGCTACGTCAACGCGTCGTGGACGCTGCGGGCCGACATCGTGTGCGGCTGGGTCTGTCGGGTGCTGAACTACATGCGGGCCACCGACACCGACGTCGTCGTGCCACGGCTCCGCGCCGACGATCAGGAGATGGAGCAGCGTCCGTGGATCGACGACTTCTCGGCCGGCTACATCCAGCGCATGGTGCCGATGCTGCCGAAGCAGGGCGATCGTGAACCGTGGGTCGCCCTCCAGAACTACAAGGGCGACATCGGTCTGATCGTCGACTCCCCGATCGCCGACGACGCCCTCCACTTCGAACAGGCACACGTCCCCGCCTGAACAGAAGGGGTCAGGCACTATCTGTTCAGGGAGTGCGTGAACAGAAGGGGACAGGCACCTTCTGTTACAGGGAGTGCGGGGCCGTCACTCACCTGTGGAACAGAAGGTGCCTGACCCCTTCTGTTACAGGCCGAGCGACTTGGCGATGATGGTCTTCATGACCTCGTTGGTGCCGCCGTAGATGCTGGTCACGCGGGCATCGGCGTAGGCACGGGCGATCGGGTACTCGGTCATGTAGCCGTAGCCACCGAACAGCTGGAGACACCGGTCGGCGGCACGCTTCTGCAGGTCGGTGCACCAGTACTTCGCCTTGGCCGCGTCGGCGGCCGACAGCTGCCCGCGGTTGTGTGAGAGCACACACTGATCGACGTATGCCTGCACGATGTCGACCTCGGTGGCGACCTCGGCGAGCACGAACTTGGTGTTCTGGAAATCGGCGACGCGAGCCCCGAAGGCCTGGCGTTCCTGGACGTACTCGAGCGCCCAGCCGAGCGCGGCACGGGCGGATGCGATGCCGGTGATGGCGATCGACAACCGCTCCTGCGCGAGGTTGTTCGTGAGGGAACGGAAGCCGCTCCCCTCCTCCCCCAGCAGGTTGGCGGCGGGCACCCGGACGTCGGTGAAGAACAGTTCGGCCGTGTCGTTGCTGTGCATCCCGATCTTGTCGAGGTTGCGACCGCGTTCGAAGCCCTCCATGCCGCGCTCGACGACGAGCAACGACATGCCTGCGTGTCGCTCGTTCGGGTCGGTCTTGGCGGCGACGATCACGAGGTCGGCGTTGATGCCGTTCGTGATGAACGTCTTCGAACCGTTCACGACGTACTCGTCCCCGTCGCGGATCGCCGTCGTGGCGACCCCGGCGAGGTCGGAGCCGGTGCCGGGTTCGGTCATGGCGATGGCCGTGATCAGTTCCCCGCTCGCGATGCCCGGTAGCCAGCGCTCCTGTTGCTCGTCGTTGGTGAACTCAAGGAAGTACGGCGTCGTGATGTCGTTGTGGAGCGTGAGCCCGAGCCCGGCGCCGCCGATGCCCTTCGCCGAGAACTCCTCGGCGATCACCTGGTTGAAGCGGAAGTCGTGCGATCCGCCCCCGCCGAACCGCTCGGGGATCTGCATCCCGAGGAAGCCGTACTTGCCGGCGGAGGTGTACATCGACCGGGGCGCGATGCCGTCGTCTTCCCACTCCATGTAATCGGGGACGACCTCGTTGTCGATCCAGGTGGAGAAGCTGTCACGAAAGGCTTCGTGCTCGTCGTCGAACAGTGCGCGCATGCGGGCAACGCTAAGCGAGCGGGCACTGTGCACGGGCATCGGGAAGCGCCCACCCGGCTGCAGGGTTCTCACCTCATGGGACCACACCCGACCGCGACCCGTCGCTCGGCCGCCCTGGTCGCGGCAGCACTCTTCCTCGCCGCCTGCGGATCGTCCGACGACCCCGGCTCGACCGATGGCAGCTCGTCCGACTCGGACGACCCCTCGGGTTCGACGGTCACATCGAACGACACGACACATGACACGACGGACGACCCGCCGCGCTCCACGGACCCCGTCGTCATCGACCGGATCGAGCCATCACCGCCGGACGTGCAGGAGTCCGGGCTCGATCTGCTCCGGCTGGACCGCCAACCAGACGACAGCGCACTGCCGGATCCGATCGTGCCGCTCGCCGAGATCACGAGTGGCGGCCCGCCGCCCGACGGCATCCCGTCGATCGACGACCCGCAGTTCGCGCGACCCGACTCCATCGACTTCCTCGACGACGACGAACCCGTGCTCTCGCTCGACATCGACGGCGACGTGCGCGCCTACCCGGTCCAGATCCTGATCTGGCACGAGATCGTCAACGACACGGTCGGCGGGATCCCCGTCTCGGTGACGTACTGCCCACTGTGCAACTCGGCCGTGGCCTACGACCGTCGCGTCGGCGATCGCATCCTCGAGTTCGGCACGTCGGGAAGTCTCTGGAACTCGGCGCTCGTCATGTACGACCGCCAGACCGAATCGCTCTGGAGCCACTTCACCGGTCAGGCGATCGCCGGTGAACTCACCGGTACCGAACTGGTCGACTTCCCCCTCACCACGATCGGCTGGGCCGAGTGGCGCGAGCAGCATCCGGACGGCATCGTTCTCACTCGTGACACGGGCCGCGAACGCGACTACGGCCGCAACCCGTACCCCGGCTACGACGACATCGACGGCACCCCGTTCCTGTTCGAGGGGGAGGTCGACGGCCGCTTCACGGCGATGACCCGGATCGTCGGCGTCGAACGCGACGGCGTGGCACTCGGTATCCAGCTGGCGCTCCTCGAGGACGAACGCCTCGTCGCCACCGAGTTCGACGACGACGACATCGTCGCGTTCTGGACACCCGGCACGGCGTCAGCCCTGGATGCCAACACGGTGAGCGGAGGCGCCGACGTCGGCACCACCGGGGTGTTCGAGCGCGAGGTCGACGGTGTCGTGCTCGACTTCCGGGCGGAGGGCGACGGGTTCGTCGACGAGCAGACCGGTTCGACGTGGAACGTGTTCGGCCGGGCGACCGATGGCGAACTCACCGGGACCCAGCTCGAACAGCTCCCCCATGTCGACACCTTCTGGTTCGCCTGGTCCACCTTCCGGCCCGACTCGTCGATCGTGAGCTGACACCGGACGGCACGACCGAGCCGACCGCATGCCATAGCGTCACGACCACGCCGTGCGACCGAAGGAGCCGACATGCACCGTGTGACCGTGACACCACCGATCCCGATCGACGTCGAGGCGGTGACCGCCAAGTTCGAGACGAGCACACTGACTGCGACCGACCTTCTGGTCGCCGGCATCGCGATCGTCGCCGGGTTCGTCCTCGGCGCGATCACGAGGAAGGCGGTCGCCCGTCTCATCGCGACCGTTCCCGGCGTCCGTCCGACGACGGGCAGCATCCTCGCCCGACTCGCCGGCTACGTCGTGGTCGTGTTCGGCTTCGTGATCGCGTTCAGCGCGCTCGGGCTCAGCTTCGGCCCGGTGATCACGCTGCTGCTGATGATCGCCTTGATCGCCGTCCTGATCGGCCGGCCGATGCTCGCCGACCTGGGCGCCGGCGTCGTCCTGCAGGCGCGCCAACCGGTACAGATCGGCGATGTGGTGCAGGTCTGCGGCGGCCGTGAAGGCGTCGTGACGGAGATCGACGGTCGTGTCGTGCACGTGCGCACCTTCGACGGCTGGATGGTACGCATGCGCAACAGCCAGTTCATGGACGACCCGATCGTGTCGGCGGCACGTCCCGACCGCATTCGCGTCGAGTTCGTGATCGGCCTCGACTACTCGACCGACCTCGATCGCGCCGTCGCGCTCACGGCCGAGACCCTCGCCGGGGTCGACGGTGTGCTCGCGAGCCCCGGGCCACAGGTGCTGATCGACGAATTCGGCGACTCGACCATCAACGCCAAGGTCTGGATCTGGACCGATCCGATCACCCGCTGGTCGGTCAAGGATCGTGCCATGCGCGCCGTCAAGCGCGATCTCGACGCCAACGGCATCGTCATCGCGTTCCCGCAGCGCGTGCTCCACACCGCTCCGTAACGGGCCGGATCACGACCGACCTCAGCGCGGTGAGATGCTCAGCGTGTCACGGTGTCGATGGATGCTGAGGTAGCGGAGGTCGTCGAGCGCTGCGATCGACCGTTCGGCACCCTTGGGCACGACCGTGGCCACGCCTCGCTCCAGCTCCCGAGCGACTCCGTCGACGGTGAGTCGGCCGCTCCCGCTCCAGACGACGATCAGCACGTCGAGCTCGGCGTTGACGTGTGGGTCGATGACGGCCCCGGGGCGCAGGTGCACCAGGTTGCCGTCCAGGTCGCCGCCGTGCGGCAGGCTCCACACCACGCCGCTGCCGGGTCGGGCATCGTCGGCGTCGACGAGGTGCGCCCAACAGGCCGCCTCGCCGCCCTCGCCGGTCACGAGACCGCCTCGAGCGTGGCGACGACCACCAAGAGAACGACGACGCCGAGCATGAGGAGACCGGCGGCGAGCGCCGGGTGCGATGGCTCGTCGGCCCGATCGGGGCGCTCAGGCATCGACCCGATCCGTTCGTCCGAGCTCACTGAGCAACTCGAGCGCGTCGAGCCCACGGGCGACGGTGCCGGCGTCGGTGACGACGACCGGCACCGTGCCTCGGCCCACCTCACGCCACTCCGCCGTCCAGGTCCGCACGAAGAACTCGGCCACGTCGCTGCGCGACGACGACTCGTCGTCCGACAGCGACGACGGCACGTCGGCGACCAGCGATTCGATCACCGCGTCGTCGGTGACGTCGAGGTCACGGATCCAGTACGCGGCGAACAACGTCTGGCGGAGCCCCGCCCGACGCACCGAGTCGGCGGACGCGTAGGTGTGGTTGATGTCGCGCGTGTTGAGCCGGCGCGAGGGCACCCGAAAGCCATCGGCCTCGCCGTCGGAGGACAGCGCTCGAACGTGCTCGATCTCGGTCGCGTACTGGTCGTGATGCGCACCGGTCATCGGGAACTCGTCCGGGCCGATCGACGGATCGTGCTCGACGCAACGCCATTCGACCCGCGCCGCACCGTGTTGTTCGAGGCGAGCGGCTCGCTCGGAGGCCAGTGCGCTGTACGGACAGTTGAAGTCGCCGTAGACGACGAGTGCGGGGCTCACGACGGACACCATAGAGGTATTTCTGTGCTCTGCTAGAAATAACCGCAGTGCTATGGTCTCCGACCGACCACATATGACCAGTCTGCAAACCCAAGCACGTGCGCTGGGTGACCCGACCCGTCACGCGATCTTCCAGTACCTCGTCGAGCACTCCCGCGCTGTCGACGTGGCCGAGCTGACCGCGCACCTCGGGCTGCACCACAACGCCATCCGACAACACCTCGCCAAGCTCCTCGACGCCGAGTTGATCGTCGAGTCCACCGTTCCGAACGGCGGACCCGGGCGACCGAAGCTCGTCTACCGAGTCGACCCGTCCACCGACAGCAGATGGGGCCCGAACGGGCCGTACGAACGGTTGTCGTGGCTCCTCACCGAACTCGCCACCTCGGACACCACGCCGGTCGAGATCGGCCGGCGAGCGACGGCCGGTGATCCCATCGATCCCGAGACATCGGCCGTCGACGCCTTGACGGCACACCTGACCTCGACGGGATTCGACCCGACCGTCGAGGTCGATGACTCGACGGTGCGCTTTGTGCTCGGGCCGTGCCCGTTCGCGTCGACGGCAGCGCTGGCGCCGAAGGTCGTGTGCGAACTGCACCGCGGTATGGCAATGGGCATCGCGGAACGAGCCGGCTCGATCACCGTCGAGGATCTGGCGGTCGTCGACCCGCATCAGGGCGGCTGCGTCCTGACCTGCCGACTCGGCTGACCGGCCCGTCCGACGTCGGACACCGCATCGCTCGATCCGGTGGGACGGTGGCTCATGCGTGCCGGGCCGATCGATCGCGACCACCTCCCCGCAGAGTTCTCGGCCGGCTCCCTGCCGACTCACAGGTTCGGCGCGTACACCGGAATCACCAGATCGAACACCACAGATCGGACGATTCCATGCATCGCAGCACCCCCGCCCCCACCACCGACACCCGCTCGACGTCGAGCCGCAGGAACACTTGGTATCTGGCACCGCTCGTCGCCACGCTCCTGGTGATCGCCGGCTGTTCGGCCGGCGAATCGTCGCAGTCCGCGGCCGGAAGCGACGGCGCAGCGACGGTCGAGACCACGGGCGACGTCGAGACCGACACCGCTGGAGACACCGACGACGAGGCGACCGCCATCGAGGCGGCGACGACCGAGAACCAGGAGTCGCACTTCGACGAGGCCGACCTCGAGTACGACGACTCGGCGGTCGTGACGATCGCACTCGACGGCACCACGGCGACCGCCGACTCCGGCGATGTGTCGGTCGACGGTTCGACCGTCACGATCTCCGCCGCGGGCACCTACTCGCTGAGCGGAAGCCTGGCCGACGGCCAGGTGGTGGTCGACGTGGCCGACACCGACGACGTGATCCTGATCCTCGACGGTGTCGAGATCACCAACGCCGACGGCGCGGCGATTGCCGTGATGGAGGCCGACAGCGCCGTCGTGATGCTGGCCGACGGCACCACGAACCAACTCACCGACGGAGCCACCTACAGCTTCCCCGACGCCGACACCGACGAACCGAACGCAACCCTGTACTCGGCCGCCGACCTCACGATCGCCGGCACCGGCGAACTGGTCGTCGAGGCCAACTACAACGACGGCATCACGAGCAAGGATGGCCTGGTCATCGAGTCGGGCACCATCTCGGTCGTCGCCGCCGACGACGGCATTCGCGGCAAGGACTACCTCATCGTCGAGGGCGGCACGATCACGGTCGACGCCGCCGGCGACGGCTTCAAGGCCGACAACGAGGAGGATGCCGAGCGCGGCTATGTCCTCGTCGCGGACGGCGTGATCGGCATCACGGCAGGCGACGACGGCATCCAGGCCGCCACCGACGTCGAGGTGACCGGCGGCCAACTGACCATCGACGCCGGGACGGTGTCCGGCACCGGACGAGCCGTCCAAGGCGACGTCCTGGTGACCATCGGTGGTGGCGTGATCGACGCCACCTCGGTCGACGACGCGATCCACTCGAACAACGAGGTCGTGATCGACGGCGGCACCATCGTCCTGGCATCGGGCGACGACGGCATCCACGGTGACCTCGCCGTGACGATCAATGGCGGCACGATCACCGTCACCGACTCGTTCGAGGGCATCGAGTCGGAAGTCATCACCGTCAACGACGGGATCATCGACATCACCTCGAACGACGACGGCCTGAACGTCGCGAGCGCCGAAGCGAGCACGACGACAGAGGCCGGCGACCAAGGCCTCGGACGTGGCGGCGCTCCCGGTGGCGCCCCCGGCGACGAAGCCGTCGGCGACTACTACATCAACATCAACGGCGGGACGATCGCGATCACGGTCACCGGAGCGCTCGCCGAGCAGGGCGACGGCATCGATGCCAACGGCCACATCGTGATGACCGGTGGCGTGGTCGCCGTGAGCGGCCCGACCGACACCCGCAACAGCGCCTTGGACTACAGCGGTGGTTCGTTCAGCATGAGCGGCGGCCTCCTCATCGGCACGAACGTCGACGGTCGCAACTCCGAGGGCGTCGGCACCGGCTCCAGCCAGGCGTCGCTGTATCTGACCTCGGGTTCGACGATCGGCGCCGGCACCGTGGTCCAGATCGAGACCACCGATGGCGAGAGCCTCGTCACCTTCGCACCCGAGAACGACTACAGCGTGATCGTGTTCTCGTCGCCCGATCTCGTCGCCGGCGAGTCCTACGACGTTTATCTCGGCGGCTCGGTCGACGGCGACTCGGCCACCGGCCTCTACGACGAGGTCGCCGTGGCGGGCGAGCTGGCCGGCACCGTGACGGCGACCGTCTGATCGCAGACCGTCGATCTCCTCCTTCGACGGGCGGCGCTTCGGCGCCGTCCGTCGACACGTGCCCGGGGCGGGGCTCGAACCCGCACTCCACCGGAGCGGAAGGGGGGTTTAAGCCCCCCGTGTCTGCCAGTTCCACCACCCGGGCCAGACACGTACGGTACCTGGCGTGCGTGGCCCGACGTCAGGCAGTGCGGGGTTCGATCGACACGGTGACCGCCGACCAGGCGTCGTCGGCGGAGTCGGTCAACCGCAGACCGGCCGAGCCGATCTTGCCGACCATGGCCAGGCCGCGACCCGAACATGCGGTCGCCGTCGGCAGACACCAGGCATCGGGGTGCGGCACGCCGTCGAGCGGTGCGGCCGATGCCACCGTGACCGAGACCTTCTCACCGACGCCGGCGAGACAGAGCCGGACAAGATCGGCGTGCCCGTGTTCGATGCAGTTGGTCACCAATTCCGAGACCACGAGCTGGATGTCGACGACGGTCGATGCGCCGAATCGATGTCCGCACGCCTCATTGACTGCCGCTCGGGCAGCCTTCGGGGCTCGCTCGTCGCCGTCGAGTTCGACGCACGAACGCCAGACGTCGCCAATCGGGAGGCTCAACGAAGACGAGCTCACTGCACCGTTGATCGTGGCCGACGTGGTCATGTGCGGAGCGTCTCCCGCATCGACGCGATCCAAACGCCGGCGAGCCGATCTAGACCGAATCCAGATGTTGACGGCCGTCGACCGAGACTGGCAGCATCGAGTGACCGACCCAGTGAATCGGTCACGCATCGTGTTCGATAATGCACTTATTGCGTAAAGTGCCGAGTTTCCGTGTCAAACGCTGCCAGGATGGAGAGCGATGGACCACCAATCAGACCCGAGTGTGGACGACCTCTCCGTGGAGGCCGACGGCAACCGACTCCTCGTCCGTGGTGAGATCGACGCCCACACCGCCCCCCGACTGGGTCAGGCCCTCGAAGCGATCGACGGCGACGTCGTCCTCGACCTGTCCGAGACCGATTTCGTCGACTCGAGCGGCCTGCGCGTCCTCGTGCAGCACCACCAGGCGTTCGCTGCCCGCAACTCGTCGATGGTGATCGCCGATCCGTCGTCGCCGGTCGAGCGCGTCTTCGAACTGAGCTCGCTCGACGACTTCTTCGACATCCGCCACAGCTGAACTCGGCCCGTCGCCGACTCGTCAGCCCCTCAGCGAGAACACCGACCACGGCTCGATCTCGAACCGCTGCGCCGCACCGTCGACGACGACCTCGACCAGTAGGGGTTCCTCGGTGTCGTTGTGACCGAACACGCCGACGGTTCCGTCGGTGTTGGCGAACGCAGCCAACGGCAGACCGTCGATCGTCGGCGTTTCCACGACGTCCGCATCAGGATCGGCGGCGGCCGACAGGTGCCGCATCACCGCGTACTCGGGCGTCGCCTGCGCGGTGCCGGCGGACGGATCGACCGTCAGCAACCCCCGGCACTCCTCGCACCCGCCCGGCGCCTTCGGGCCGTGTTGCGGGTCGAGCGCCAGGTTCCAGGTCAACAAGCCCGTCGACCCGGCACGGACCGCCTCGCCGACGAGTTGTCGAGCCATCCACCCGACCGATGTCCGCCACCCGCCCGTCGTCGCCGTGCACTCGGTGATGATGGGTCGGTTGACCAGCGCCATCGACGCCGGATCGCCGTCGTAGCAGTGGAAGGCGGCACCGTCGAAGGCCCCTCGTCGGAGCAGACCGGCGGCCCGTTCGGCATCTGACCAGTTGTGGTCGAGGGCGAGGAGGTCGACGCCATGGGCGTCGAGGGCCGGGGCGATCCGTTCGGCGATGGCGAGCATCTGGTCGTCGGTCATGCCGAGCGTCGGGTAGTCGCCCACGTGGCCGGGTTCGTTGCCGACGCTGACCGCCCGCAGGTCGATGCCACGATCGGTCAGCACCGAGACCTGGTCGGCGAGCAGATCGGCGTAGGCGGCCACCGAGTCGTCTCGCAGGACGCCGCCGCGCTGGTCGGGCTGGGTTCGGAACGATGCCGGCGAGGTCCATGCGGCACCGACAACCCCGAGTCCTGGCCGAACGAGTTCGATCGAGTCGAGCACGGCGAGCGACGCTTCTGCTTCCGGAGATGGGATCGCGGTGCCGTCGTCGGTCGGTTGCCACGTCCAGTCCGTGAGCGAGAAGTCGGTCGCCGAGAGAGGCAGGCGAACCAGGTCGAGGCCCGCTCCCCCGTCGGCCGGCTCGGCGAAGAGACGGACAACGGCATCGGGATGCGCAGTGAGCAGCGCAGCGGACGAGTCGGTCAGGGCTGCGCCGACTCCTTCCCAGGTCTGCCTCGTCGCGGCGGTGTCGATCTCGATGCGGTGGTCGACGCCATCGCGGTCGGTGGCAGGTCGAGCGACCAGGAACTCCCACGAGTCGGCGGTCGACGAAGCAGATCCGGCCAGGACCCGCGTCGACACCGACGGCGTCGGCACCGTGGTCGCGGTCGTCGATGTGCTGGTCTCCGGCGTGCTGGTCGGCGTCGGTGCGGGAGGGGCGGACGGCTGCGACGCCGATTCGGCACCCGTCACCGGCACGACCAGGTTCGGGGACCTGTCCCCGGCGGCTACGACGACATCGCCGGCCGACGACGAGCGACTCGCGACCGCCCCGACGGCCACACCCACGACGGCCACGGCGGCGACGGCCGCCAGGCCGATTTCGGCGGGTCGCCGTGTGCGTCGGGGGGACGTGCTCACGTCCCGGGCCATTCCCGAAAATCGGGCGAATCAAACCCCTGACCTGGGGTTTTGTCGTCAAGAGGTCATCAAGGGAGGGTCCGAGATCGGTGGCGATACCCGGGTCAGGGGATCTCCGGAAACGTCGACTCCGTCTCCGTTCCCTCCGACACCGACTCGGATGAAGTCAGGCCGGGGGTGGGAAGGGGGCGCTGCCGTCGGAGGGCACGGCGACGACCGGTTGGCCGCGCCGCAGTTCGACCCGGACGAACGACGCGTCGTCGGAGCCGGCGGTCACCAGACGGTCGACGAGCTGGGTCACCGAGTTGTGCTCGGGTCCGGACACGGCGTCGAACATCCGGGCGAGGCCGGTGTCGATGATCTCACCGGCACGCTCGACGACGCCGTCGGTGTAGACGACGAGCGAGGCATCGCCGTCGACCTCGATCGTCTCCGACACTCGCTGCTTGTTCGACGGAACGCCGATCGGGGTCGATCGCGCCCCGCTGAGCCAGCGCCACGACCCGTCCCCCGAACCGACGAGGCCCGGCGGGTGGCCGGCGGAGGCGTAGTTCAGCTGACCGGTGGCGGGGTCGTAGTAGGCGACCAGACACGTGGCATAGGTGCCGCCCGTGCACGTGTCGGCGTAGTACGCGAGCCATTCGAGCACCTGACCGCTGTCGCGGCTCATCATGACGAACGCCTGAGCGGCGAAGCGCAGCTGCCCCATCTGGATCAGGGCTTCCTCACCGTGGCCGACGACGTCGCCGATGACGATGCCGACACGGTCGTCGTCGGTCTCGATGATGTCGTACCAGTCGCCGCCGACCTCGAGCCGCTGATCGGCCGACCGGGACACGCCCTCGGCGTCGGCGAACCGGCCGTGCATCTCGGTGTCAGGTGCAAGCGCCCGGCGCAGCAGCTGCACCGTCTCGTACTGGACGCCGGCCAGCCGGGACGCGGCCTCGAGTTCGGCCGCTTCGGCGGCGACGAGGAGCGCTGCGGCGGCCATCGTCAGCAGTTGCAGCTTGGTCAGCAGGACGCCGCCTTCGGCGGAGAAACCCGAGACGGATCCGTGTCCACCCACCCATGAGGCGACGACCACGGCTGTGATCAGCATCGAACCGATCGCTGCAGCTCGGGTGCCATTGCGAGCCGAGAGGAACATGAGAGGGATGATGGCGATGAAGCCGGCCGGCTGGGTCGTCCACCAGTGGATGACGAATGCGACGCCACCCGTGAAGGCAACCGTCAGCACCGTCTCCGGGAGCGAGAAGCGCGGCAGGTCGGTTGCGAACATCGAGATGATGAGTGCGCCGACGATCATGGCCCCGAGCGCATCACCGAGCCACCATGCGGCGGCGGTATCGACGAACGGTCGGGGGGTGGTCATCCACACCGTGGTGCCCCCGACCAGCCCGCTCACGAGTGGTCCGAGCAGCACACCGCCACCGATGAACCACATCAGGTCGCTCACGCGCGCCAGGTCGATGCGATGGGAGTGTCGCGTCACTGCGAAGGCGCCGACGAGGGGGCCGAGCACATTGGCGAGCGCGAATCCGGCGAGCGGTAGTCCGATGGCGACGCCGTGCTGGATGTTGACGAACGTCTCGGCGATCGCGACGGCGATCAAGATGGGGGCCCACCGTCGGGTCGGGCTCGCGATCAAGGCGGCGAGCGCAACGCCGGCGGGCGGGAAGAATGCCGCACCGAGGCTCGACAACTCGAGCATCTCGTAGGCAGCGACGGCGCCGACGTAGTACCCGATGAGGACACCGCACACGACGAGGGCGTCGGTGCGCAGTGTCGCGACGTCGGTACTGCCGAGCCGACTCTCGGTCAGGCTCTCAGCCGCGTCGATGGGCGTGGTCGAGGTGGCGATGCTTTTTCATCGGCCCGCAGCGACGTCTCTTGACCGTTTCAAACCCATTTCGAGCCGGTCTTGACCGAACCTTGCACCAACGCTGAGCTGGCATCATGCAGATGCATGAGGTGGCCAGTGCAATCGCGTGACGGCCGTCTCAGCCGATGCTGAGCGAGCGTCCCTGCACGGCGTCGGCGCCGGCGTCGTGGAGCTTCGCGAGGTCGCCGTCGCCGACCCCGACGGCGACGATGAACACACCGTGGCGACGGCAGTAGGAGAAGAAGTTGCGAGCAGCCGCCGTCTGGTGGCCGCCGGCGACGATCGCAGCGCTGAGCGGCGGATCGAGCTTGACCACGTCAGGGTTCGCGAGCATCAGGAGTCGGGTGATCTCCGTGCCGAACGACGAGACGTGCACGGCAACCCGCACACCGGCATCGCGAATGGCATCGAGATGGGGCCGCAGCAACGACAGGCTCGGCACCGACTCGTGGTCGGTCATCTCGACGACGAGTTCGGCGCCGTCGGCGCTCGAGAGCAGCGGCAGACAGCGCGGGTCGAGCAGCGTCTCGGGTGAGACGTTGACGCTGATGAAGCCGCGACCGACGGTTGTATTGCGGACGACCTCTTCGATGATGCGCATCTCGAGTTCGGTCTTCAACCCGAGCGCATCAGCGGTGTTGAACCACTCCTGCGTCGACGCCGAGCCGGGAAAGCGGGCGAGCGCCTCCCCGCCGACGCGGGTGCGCGACTGGATGTGGACGATCGGCTCGACCGCGACGGTCGGGCGGGTATCGCTGACGAGCCGGTACAACTCGTTTCGCAGACGGTCGATCTCGGCTTCCGAGAGCGGCGTGCGTCCCTCGACGATCGGCGAGTCGCTGTCGAGCGCCACGACGGCGCTCGGCGCGTCGCCGTGGTCGGGCTGGGGGGTGGTCGTGTTCATGGCTGCTTCTTTCCGCCTGTGTTCCCTGGTGTCGCGAAGGCGTTGTGGCGTCGCTTTTTCCCACCATGCTCCGGTCCGAAACCGGAATCTGCGGACCTTGCGGATCCCTTGATGACAGTGTTACGAGCCGTGGTGGCCACCATCACAGCGTCTCGCTGTGTGGCGACGTCCATGACCCGAACCGGTCAGCGGGTAAGCCGCACGTAGGTCGAGGTGGTGCCGGCTCGATTCGAGACGAGCCGCTCGCTGACGATCTGATCGACGATGATCAGCCCTCGACCGCCCGGGGTGCCGTCGTCGGCCGGCGGCACCGGCGGCGACGGCGGGAGCACGCGTCCGCGATGGAACGTCGTGATCTCGAGCTGCCGATTGGAGCACGTGACGACTGCCGAGAACTCGGGAGCACCGTCGTGTGTGAACGCGTTGGTCGCCAGCTCGGCCAGCACCAACTGGGCATCGGCGATCTCGCTCCGGAGCCATCTCGCCGACGTCATCGTCCGCTCGAGCTCGTGACGCATCGATCGGAGGCCGGCAACGGATCGAGCGGAGATCTCGACCGGGGCGCCCGACGACGCGGCGGTGCCGTAGCCCGTGGACAGGCTCGCGGCTCCCATCATCGCCGAGTTCGGTTCTGCACTCAATCGCATTGCAAGCGGGTCCTTCCGTCTCGAAAGCCTGCGAGTGGTGCATCGGTCGCTCGGCCGGGTGACTTGAGCCCGGATCACCAGAATCTGGGTCAGGCCACGCGGCGCTCGGGCTCGGACAACCCGGTCGCCGACTCGGCTCGCTCCCACAACTCGGAGCGAAGGCGGTCGGAGCGGGGCGGATCGAGCCGGTTCGCGACCACGACACCTTCGATCATGTCGGCGACGACGGCAGGCCACGGCCGCCCCTTGAGCCGCACCGACACGATCGCGCCCTCGCCCCGCCGTCGAATGGTGCGATCGACCCCCACCAGACGCGGTGGGCACCGGAAACTCGGCCCGACCAAGCCCATCCGGCGGGCCTCGGCCGACAGGAGGCGCGCGGCAGACGCGAAGTCGGCGGACGTGGGACCGGCGGGTCGGGGGGCGGACGGCATGGTTCCCATCATGCCGAAGGGGTGTGACGAGGTTTCTCAGGACTCCACACGAACGAGCACGTCGGCCGCCGGGGTGTTGCGCGGTGATGCCCGGAGCGACCGGGCGGTGCGAACCCCGGATGCGAATCCGCGGAGCCAGGCCCGCCGGTGCGCCACACCGGCGCGATCGCCGCGAAGCCGACTCCGGATCACTCCCCCGACCCGCCGAGTCACACTGCTCATCGCATAGATCGTCGACCACGTCCCCGGAGCGAGCACCATCAACCCGGACGTGCCGGCGCCGTACCGCCGTGCCTTGTCGTCCGGGGTCGACCCCAACTCCGGGTGGACCACGACATCGGCCGGGACGAACGCCTGACGCCCGCCCGGCGTACGCGACAGTCTGGCCAGGAGCCCAGCGCCTTCCTCGGCGCCGAGCCGGTTGGCCGGACCGAGCCGCTCGTCGAAGCCGTCGACGACGTTCATCGAGTCGGTGCGCCACACGGCTGCGGGCTCGACGAACAGACGGAACGCGTTCCACGGCCTGATACGGCGCGGCCGGTCCGTTCCCCGGATCGTCGTGCCCCCGCTCGAGATCATCCGCCCACAGACCACGTCGACCCCCGGCTGACGTGCGGCGTCGAGGAGCTCGGAGACCCCCGGGAGGAGTTCGGCGTCGTCGTCGACGAAGATGACGTAGGGCGTCTCGGCATGGGCCAGGCCCAGGTTTCGGGCGTACGACACGCCCGACCGGTGCGAGTACAACCAGCGACCCGAGAAGTCGAGCGGGATGGAATAGCTCGGTTCGGCGCCCTGTTCGACCACGATCAGGTCGATGTCGACGTCGATCACCTCGGCGACGCGTCGCACCGACGCGATCGACCGCCGGCAGAGGTCGGGCCGCTGATACGTCGGGATGACGACCGTGAGTTCCGCAGTCACGCGCCGAGCGTAGTGTCCGGGGCACATCGCTAGATTCGATCCGGTGCGCGTCGCCGTCACCGTCGGACCCACCGGCTACGGAGGTACAGCGACGTACGCGCGCGAGCTCGTCGCCGCACTCGACCGACGGCGCGACGTCGACGTCGTCGCCCTCGGCTCCGACGACGCGATCGCCGAACTCTCGGTGCAGCCGAGCGAGGTCATCGCTGTCCCGGCTCGTCGCAGCGTCGAACAGCTCGGCGTCGCCGTGGCGGCGCGGCGGCTGCACGACGCAAACGTCGACGTCGTCCATGCGACCCGGCAGCTCGTACCGTTCGGCCTGCGTGTCCCGACCGTTCTCACGTTCCACGACGACTTCGCGTTGACGCGTCCCGACGACTACGACCGACTCAAACGAGTCGTTCTCCCGCCGCTGTTCCGACGTTCGCTCCGGCACGCCGACGCCGTCGTCACGCTCGACGCACGGATGGCGAGCCTCGCGACGGAGTACGTGCCGGCCGAGACGCCGGTCGTCGACGCCGGTGCAGCGGTTCCGGGCGTGCTCGCGTCGGCAACGCCCACGAGTCCGGCGGTACGTCTTCCGGACCGGTTCGCCCTCACGGTCGGCGACGGAAACCCCCGCAAGGGCATCGCCGAACTCCTCGATGTCTGGCCGACGATCGCCGAGACGACCGGGCTCCCTCTGGTCGTGGCCGGAGCCAGAGTCGCGACGCCGGCGCTGCTCGAGCGGATCGAGGAGGAGAAGACGGCCGTCCTCGTCAGCCAGCCCGACTGGGGCGAGCTCGCCCATCTGTACCGCTCCGCGACCCTGGTCGTCGACGGTTCGTACGACGAGGGATTCGGGTTCGCGAGCATCGAGGCGGCCTGGGCAGGAACGCGCTTCGTCGCGGTTCGACGCCATCGGTCGATCGAGCAGGGCATCATCGACGCCCTGGCAAGCCCAGCGCCCGCCGCCTTCGTGTCGTCGTGGGACGAGGTCGCGGACCGTACGGTGGGGGTCTACCGGAGACTGATCACCGGAACCCCATCATGACCGACAAGGCTCCCCCCGAACTCACGCCGCTGCAGAACAAGACGCTCGGGCTGCTCCGGCGAGCGCCCGATCCGCTGGTGTTCGACCAGGCGTTCGTCGCTTCGATCCGCAGCGACGTCGACGACGCCTTCGCCGAGTTCGCCGAGCGACTCGGGACGACGACCCTGTTCCTGAGCAAGCACCGCGTCACGAGCGTGCTCGGATGCGAGGTCCAGCACCTCCTGCCCGACGACTTCTCGTGGTCGCCGGCCGTCGCCGGCGGGCAGGTCGCGCATCGTGCGATCCAGATCGGCATCAACTGGCGCGGCGATCCGGTCCCGGCCGACCTGGTCGACGAGGCGATCGCACGCCTGGCCGACGAGGACACGTCACTCGGCGAGTGGATCGAGCGGCTGAGCGAAGCGGACCGCGCTGACCTCACCGGCTTCGCGGTCGACAAGGTCATCAAGTTCGTCGAGTGCTTCCCGCCGCTCGACCGGCGGGCAGCGCCGACCACCGAATCATCCGTGCGGTGGCCCATCCAGGGCCCGATCGTCCTGTCCGGCAAGGTCGACCTCACGATCGGCCGGCCGGCCGGTGCCGAGAGCCGCAAGGTGATCATCGACCTCAAGACCGGGTGGGTGTCACCGAAGCATCGTGAAGACCTCCGCTTCTACGCCCTCGTCGAGACACTCCGCACCGGCGTTCCACCGCGCAAGTTGGCGTCGTTCTACCTCGATGCCGGCGAGCCGGTCGTCGAAGACGTCGACGAACGGATCCTGCTCACGGCAACACGACGCACCCTCGACGCCATACACGCCGAGATCGAACTCCAGGTCGAGGGGCGGACGCCGGTCAAGCGTCCGGGTGTGTCGTGCAAGTGGTGCCCGATGGCCTCGGAGTGCGACGAGGGCCAGGCCTACTTGGCCGCCGACGACGACCGGTCCTGACTCGCTCGCCGTCGAGCGCGGCGGCGGTACACCTCGAAGATTGCCCGATCGACGGCCTCCTCGTCCATCACGAGGTTGTCGCCATGGATCCGCCGCCTCACCACGACGTCGTCGATCGTCACCATCGACAAGCCCGCATCGGTGAGGCGGACGACGAGATCGATGTCCTCGCCGTAGCGGAGCGACTCGTCGTAGCCACCGATCGACTCGAAGTCGGACCGTCGGAGCAGCACCGACGAGAAGTAGGTACGTTCGCCGCGCTCTGCTCGCGCCGCCTCCTGACGGGGCAACTGGACTCCGTCGGCGACCACGAGTTCCTCCTGTCCGAGGACGAACGACCGGTCGGGTGAGGCGGTCAGCACCTCGATCTGACGGACCAGGCGGTCCGGGACCATGAGATCGTCGCTGTCGAGGAAGGCGACGACCGGGGCGACCGACGACGCCACGCCGGTGTTGCGCGCGGCCGACTGTCCCCGGTTCGGTTGGTGGATCGCCGAGACGGCGGGATGCGCCGCTGCCAGGCGATCGACCAGATCGGATGTCTCAGGCCCGGAACCGTCGTCGACGACGACGATCTCGACGTCGACCCCGATCGCAGCGAGGGCACTGTCGACCGCATCGGTGACCATCGGACGATCGAGGACCGGGACGACGACGGCGACGGACGGCGAGCGGGTCACGCTGCGCCTCGGAACCGTCGTGTTCGATCACGAAGCCGACGTGCGAGTCCGGCCGGCAGTTCGCCGACATGCGACAGGTGCCACCGTTCGGCGAGCAGTTCGGGGCCGGCTGCGACCGCTCGGCGTCGACCGAGTCGGCCCACGGTGGTCGACCACGAACGTCGGGCCGCCTCGAGCCGGCCGATGGGAGCGACGGCGTCGATCCAGCGGTCGTCGGTCGGGTCGAGCACCTGGTCGACGACCGTCGACCATCGGGCGGCCGCGTCGTCGAGACCCCAGCGACCGGCGACGGCCCGGACCATCGAACGGTCGAACGTCGCGCTCTGCCGGACGCGGCACAGGTCGAGCAGAGCGCTCGGCACATCGATGCCCGCTGCGAGATCACCGCACCGGGCGACGAAGGCTGCGTTGGGCTCGAGCGCATGGGCCTGGCGTTCGCCGACCTCGATCTCGACCGTATCCGTCCACCAGTCGGCCGTTCTCCGGACTCCGGAGGTCGGCAGCCACCCCAGCGTCGTCCATCGTTCGTCGACATGCAGCGGTGTCCCGACGTGCAAACGCACGCGTCGAGCGACGCGCTCCTCGGGACGGCCGTGCGCGCCGACGCCGACGAGCGCAGCATGGGCCCGCACCGCATCGTCCGCGCGAACCAGCAGATGGGTGTCGTCCGCCCACCGAACCCCTGGTCGGTCGGCATACCCCCATGCGTTCGCCGACCACGCGAGACCACCGGCGACGGCCACGTCGAGACCGGCCGATGCGAGGACGTCGATCGGCTCGGCGAGCCAGCGCGCCGTCAGCTGTTGCTCGACCCACCACTTGCGCTGGAAGCCTCGCAGTCTCGGCAGTTCGGGAACGTCGGCGCCGGCATCGGAGAGATTGCGGCCGATCGACGGCAGGAGTCGGCCGAGCTCCCGGTCCCAGATCTCGTCGAGGTCGAAGTCGTCGGGCAGCGACTGCCACGCGTCGATGGATGCGACGCCGGTCGAGGTCGCTGCCCGGAGCAACGCGGCGAGCCGCTGCCGCTCGCGCGGCGTCATCGCCGACCCGATTCCCTCGCCCGCTCTGCCCGACGCCGGAGGAGGAGGAACAGAGATCGCCCGACCGCCGGGTCGTAGACAAGGTTGTCGCCCAGGATCCGCCGGGTGATCACGACGTCCCCGAGGTCGACGACCTCGTTCCCCGCCTCTTCGAGCCTGATCAGGAAGTCGACGTCCTCAGCCAGCCGCATGGTGTCGTCGAACCCGCCGACCGCGTCGTACTGCGCCCGCGAGAGCAAGACCGATGTGTGGTACAGCGTCTGCCCGGTCGACATCCGGGTCGCGATGTGGTCGGGCGGCTCCACGCCGGGGGCGATCTCGACCCGCTCGTGGCCGATCACCACGACCTGGCCCGGCGCCTCACGCCACGCGTCGATCTGCCGCTGCAGCCGGCCGGGCTCCATGAGGTCGTCGCTGTCGAGAAAGGTCACGAGTTCGGTCGAGCTCGCCGCGACGCCGGCGTTGCGGGCAGCGGCGGGCCCGGCGTTGTCCTGGGCCACGACGCTCACCCGTCCCCCCGACGTCTCGGCGAGGCTCGTCAGGACGGCGAGCGTGTCGTCGGACGAGCCGTCGTCGACCAGGACGATCCGGGCGGGGACATCTTGTCGCACGATGCTGGCGACGGCGTCGCCGACGACGCTCCCCCGGTTGTAAACGGGCACGACGACCGTGACATCCGGCTGCGTCACTGTTTCCCGTCCTCACGATGTTGGGCTGCCGCCTGGCGTGCTGCGCGGAGCCACGCCTCGATCTGATCGGACGAGCGGGTGACCGCGCTGTGGTTGGTGAGGTGGAGGCGACGCCGCATCAGCACCTCGTCGACGGCGACCGAGGGAACATCGGGAGCGAGGCCCGACACCCACTCGACCCAGCTGCCGCTCTCCTGGAGGGTCGGCGAGGAGGTCGTGCACGTCGACCTCGTGGTGAGCAGCGACGACACGAGCCGTGCCGCGTGGTCGAGGAACGGTTCGCGTCCCTGATATTCGTCGGGGGACAGTTCGGGCGACACGAACTCGTCGAGCTTCGTCCAACAGAGCAGTGGTCCGGCCGGGTCGAAGTCGGCGACGGCATCGAGTTGGCGCTCGAGCTTGTGCGGCAGCCACACATCGTCGGCGTCGCAGAACGCGATCAGCTCGTGCGAC
The DNA here is from genome assembly GCF_004364865.1 of Ilumatobacter fluminis. Taxonomy (NCBI): domain Bacteria; kingdom Bacillati; phylum Actinomycetota; class Acidimicrobiia; order Acidimicrobiales; family Ilumatobacteraceae; genus Ilumatobacter; species Ilumatobacter fluminis. The sequence goes on along the minus strand of NZ_SOAU01000001.1, from coordinate 1,324,525 downwards.
GCCGATTGCACGCCGTAGCCGCGCGATCGTTCGGGATGGCCGAAGTCGGCGCGTTCGATCCGGACGCGCGGGAGGACGCGACGGGCGAGGTCGGCGGAGCCGTCGGTGGAACGATCGTCGACGACCAGGACTTCGGATGCCGGGCGGGTCTGGGCCCCGATCGCTTCCAACGTCTCGGCCAGGTACGCCACACTGTTGTGCATCGGGACGACCACCGTCACGGCCAGAGGGTCGGCGGTGTCCGTCATGACCAGTCCTCGATTCGGTCCCGTACCGCCGTGACCACGCCGGCCGTGTCGTGGCCCAGTCGAATGATTCCGGTCGGCACGCTCCGGAGCATCGTTGCGAACGCCCGAAGGCTTCGGGCTCCGACCCCTGGGAGCTGTTCGAACGTGGTCGGTGCCAGGGCCTGCAGGACGGTGCCGGCGTGACCGGCGGAGAACTCGGTCGTCGCTCCGCTGCCGACCTCGACGGAGGCGACGCCGAGGAGTCGGGCTCGGCCGATGACGGCGCCGCCGTGCCGATCGTCGACCGTGAGCACGATCTTGCGGCCCTCCTCGTTTCGCGTCAGCTCCGCCTCGAAACCCGGGCCGTCGACGGGTCGGAGCTTGGCCGTGCGATACAGCGACGCCACCACGTACCCATCATCGTCGCCGAACGTGCCGACGAGGCAATAGTCGTCGCCGAGGTAGTCGAGACCGGCACGTTGACACCGCAATGCCGTGGTCGACTTCCCGGAGCCGCCCGGACCCACCAGCAGCACGGCCCGATCGTCGACGGCGACCGCCGCACCGTGAGCGAAGTACCACCCCTGTGCCGTGAGGAACCAGGCGAGCATCGGGCGCAGCGGGGCTGCTTCCTCCCACCACGCGAGGCGGTCGGGGTCCTCGATCACCCAGTAGCCGGTCGCCTCGTCGGCGTCCCAGACCTGGATCGCCTGCTGAGGCCAGTCGTATCGGACCCGGACCTCGCCACCGGAGCGGGATTCGTCGTGGTCGCCGTCGACGTGGAACACGTCGCCGGCGAGGTGGGGCCGGTGCTCGGTGATCGACAGATCCCAGACGAGCACCGTGAGATCCGGGGCGACGGTCGTGTCCTCGACGGGCGGGTGATGTTCGAACGCCGGCACCAACCGTTCGAGCACCGTGCCCGCACCGTGCAGTCGGATCGTCAGGCCGCCGAGCCGGAACGCAAACGACGTGACCGGGCCGGTGCACGCTGTCCACGACGCACGCAGTTCGGCGATCGCCCGTCGTGGATCGGAGGTCAGCCGTCGGCCGGCTGTGGCCACCCGGCCTCCTGGGAAACGTCGTGCACGGGATCGATCTTGATCATGTCGGCCATGTCGTCGAACCGGTCGAACTGCAGCGGCTCGACGTCGCCGTCAGGACGTTGCGGCATCGGCTCGGGATCGCCGCCGTCGCGAGCGACGAGCAGGCCGGCGCTCGTGAGTTGTTCGACGAACTCGTCGATGCCGCCATGGTCGGCGAACACCGCAGCGATCTCGTCGCTGTCGGCGCCTGCGGTCAACGACTCCCACGCCCACGTGGTCCAGCCGGTGAAGCTGAAGTACGCCCCCGATGCGAGGTCGATCACGATCGCCTCGCCGTCGAGGATCTCGGCGGCGGTGGATGCAGAGGCGCGATAACGAGGCATGGAGGACAACGGTAGTGCGCGACCTCCTGCCGGAGGTCGATCACATCGGCGGCAGCGACGCCGCCGATCGGATCAGGCCTCGGCGTGTCGGCGTCGGAACGACGCCACGGCAAGCAGGCCGGCGCCCGCTGCGAGCAAGCCGACGGCGAGCGGCACCATCTGACCCGATTCGCCACCGGTACTCGGCAGCGTGACGGGCGTGGTCGGCGTCGGCGGCGGGGTGACCCCGGCCTCGACGACGATCTGGAACGGCAACGTCGCTTCGGTGGTGAGCAGTTCGGCGGTGCCCTGGTAGGTGCCCGGGCTGGCGGGTGCCTCGAGGTCGCCGGTGGCGGTTCCGTCGGCGACGGCGACCTGAGCGAACCCGGCGCCGTTGACTTCGACGCACGTGTCGGTGTCGGTGGAGTCGACGAGTTCGAACTCGACCGTCTCGCCGGGCTGGCACCCGGTGACGGTGGCGATCACCGGACCGCTCGGGTCGGGCGTCGGGTCGTCGACCGACACGGCCGGCTCGAGGGGCGGGTATGCCTGCGCCACGGCTCCTGTTGCCAGCAGGCCGCCGCCTGCCAACGCCATGAGGAGGCCGGCCCGCTTGAACACGCTCTTGTCCACCATGTCAGCCACTCTAGTCGTGCGGCATGTCCCCGAGTCCACCCTTTGTTCGTGAACGCTCGATGTCCGATCGCGCTCAGTGCGCATGTCCGACTTCAATCGCCACGGAACGTGTTATTCAGCTGCGCCCAACGTCGCCGGAGGAACGGACCGGCGCCTCCGCTCTCGCGAAACACCGCCCAACGGGCCGCGGCGTAACCGACCGGCGTCGGGCGGCGATCGAGCGCGCGGCTGATGTCGCGGTAGGTCCTGAGCTTGGCGTCCGTGCTGCCACCGCGTCGACGCCACGCCCACTCGGCGGCCAACCACCGATCGTACGGTTGGCGACACATCCGAGCGCACCGCTCGGCCTCCGGCCCGACCCCGGTCTCACGTCGGAGCCAGTCGAGCGACTCGCCGACGGGTCGCCCGACCCCGAGCGACTCGGCTCCCTGCTCGACACGGTCCCACACGTCGCCGCCGGCGTGTCGAGCCAGCACGGCGACATCGATCGGCCATCGCAGCGAACTCGCCTGGCCACCGTCGGGTCCCTGCAGCGCGGCGAGGACGATCGAGTCGGCCCAATCGAGACGGCGGGCACCGAACGGCCCGTCAGGCACGGCACGATCGATCAGTTCGACACCCGGCCGGCGAATCGAACGCGGGAACAGCACCCACCGATGCAGGTCGAGCGAGCGACCGTTCGGGCTCGCGAGCGCCACAGCCCGCGACACGTGCCGGTCGCTGACCCGGTCGACCGCCGTCCATCCCGCCTCGAGCAATCGTTCGATGGCCCCTTCGTAGGCGTCGGGCCCCACGACCAGGTCGGCGTCTCCCATCGCTCTCAGCCCTGGGGGGTACACCGTGTCGATCATCGCAGCGCCCTTGATCACGATCGGCTCGGAGACCAGATCGGCGAGCAGGTCGATCGCCGACCCGAGCGCGGCGAGGTCGAGCTGGTTGTCGGCCCAGATGCGACGTCGCTGCAGCTTGACCCAATCTCGCGTCGGAGCGTCGACCACATCGGGGCCAAGACGCTCGACGACGTAGGCGAGCAGCTGCTGCGATCGCCAGTCGGCGGCTGCGGGCGGCTGCTCGGCAGCCCAGCGGCTCCACGCAGCGCCCGCCTCGGCGGGCGGCGCGACCGCGGCTCGGATCAGGTCGAGCTCGCGCCCGCTCAGCGTGAGCGGCCCTCGTCGGGTCACCGGTCGAGCTCCGGGTACCGATCGAGGAGACGGGTACGGATCTCGTCGTTCGCATCGTCGCGTTGGCGGACCGTCGCGCCGACGACGTCGTCGGGGACCGGTCGACCGAGCGATTCGAAAACTCGTGCAACGGCCGAGCGGAGGTCGCCGACGAGCTGTTCGTACTCGAACTCGAGCGGCGTCACGCCGTGTCGATCGAACCACGCTCGCCACCACGAGTCACTGCGATCGAACCGTTCGACGAGTCGTCGGAGCTCGGCATAGTCGTCATCGACCAGACGGTCGGGATCGAACGTGGGCGTCCGTGTCCCGTCGGTGTCGATCCACGACGCCGTTGCATCCGCCCGGAGGTAGGAGATCGCCTGACCGACGCGATCGCGCCGCCACTGATACACCCAGTGCAGCCGTCCGGGGAGCACGTCGATCGGTGACAACTGGTTCCGACGCTCGAGCTGATCGAGGTGGAGCCGGAACACCTTGATCACGAACACGCCGTCGGGTGTCGAGCGATGCTGCTCGAGGAGACGCTGATAGCGGAGGAACTGGTCCGCGTCGAAGCTCCGGCTCAGCCACCAGCGTTCACGCCGGAGCAACGCCCGCTTCGTCTGGCCCAGTACGCCTCGGGTGTCGATCGTCGGCACCCCCCAGCGGGCTCGGCCCGCCCAGATCATCCGCTCGGTCCAGAACTCTTCACCCGCCCCGACACCGAGCTCCCGGAGGGTGTGGACGAGCAAGTTCGAACCTGTCCGCGGGCTTGCAGCGACGACGACGGTGTCGGTGACGCCATCCGGGCTCGGAGCGATGTCGTCGTGAGCGGCGAGGTCCTCGAACGCCGTGGGGCGCTGCGCTCGAGCGAGACGGCCCACCCACCGCGGAATCGGGTGGACGGCGAGCTCGTGCTCGCGGTCGCTCAATGGGCCTCCTGCGTCCGGGACAGCGCCGCGGGTGTCTTGCACAGGATCGCGAGGTCGTGGCGAATCGACGGCGCCCGAAGGTACTCCCGGTCGAGTTCGATCCGGTTCGCCGGCGTCAGCGACGAACGGCCGGCGATCTGCCACAGCCCCGTGAGCCCGGGACGCAACCGCACGTACAGGGCCCGGTCGGACGGGGCGCGTGCGGCGAACTCGTCGGGAACGAGCGGACGGACCCCGACCACGGACATCTGACCCGCGAGCACGTTCACCAACTGGGGCAGCTCGTCGAGCGATGTCTTGCGCAACCACCGGCCGATCCGCGTGATCCTGGGATCGTCCTCGCCCAGCTTGTATCCGTTCGCGACGTACGCCTCGTACGCCGCCGGATCGGTCAGCACTTCACGGTCGGTCCCCTGCCGCATCGTGCGGAACTTCACGACGAGGAACCGCTTGCCGTCGAGTCCGACCCGTTCCTGGCTGAAGAACACAGGCCCTCGGCTCGACGTGGCGATGATCGCAGCGACGACGAGGAAGAGCGGCAGGCTGCACACCAAACCGACGAAGCTCACCACGACGTCGGTCGTTCGCCTGAACGACCGATACAGCAACCCGACGGGCGGTTGGGAGACCCGTGCCGCAGCATCGACGCGCGTCGCATCGGTTGCTGCGTCGACGGTCGGGTGGGTCGCGGGAGTCATGGGGTCGTCGTTGTCACTCACGGGTCGCCAGTGGCTGGAGCCGCTCCAGTATCGCCGAATCCGTCGAGCGGGCCGGGAACTCGTACACGACCTCGGTCCGCTCCCCCGGCCCGAGCACCACGTAGTGGGCCGACGTCGACCAGCCGAGTTCGTCGCCGCGTTCGATGGCCGCCGGCGCGCCGTCGACCGTCGCCGTGTCGACCTGATCGCTCGTGTACGCCACCAGATACAGGCGGCTGGTGCCGGTCGGGAGCCCGGAGAGGTTGCCGATCACGTAGTCGGTGTACCCGTCGGTCGGCGCTTCGTTGGTGAGTTCGACCGTGGCTCGGACGACGTCGCCCGCACGCTCGAGGGTGACCTCCCGCTCGAGAAAGGCGTCGATCTTGTTGCCACCGCTGTTGTTCAGCGCGAGCGTGAAGGCGTCTCGGCCGGTCGGATCGGGCAGGCCGTCCCCGACACCGACCTCGACGAGCATCGCCTGTTCGGTCTCGTCCGCTGCCCAGACCAGCAACCGCTGCTCGTCGACGAGCGGCTCGAAGTCACGTGCGAGCCGGCGAGGCTTGGGAAGGGAGGAGTCCAAGAAGGCGTCGACGAGCTGGGTCGACAAGGTCTCGAGCTCATCGAGACGCTGCTCGGACGCGTACTGCCCGAGCAGGATGTAGTCGACGAGTTCGTCTCCTTCGAGCCGCTGCCCGTCGTTCGTCTCGACCGGCCCCGTGTACTCCGAGAGCTGTCCGAGCACATATGGATCCATCACGACGACGCCGTGGACGTCGTCGTCGTTGGCATCGTTGTAGAGCTGATGAGCAGCCGACGCGAACGACGGCCAATCGGGCTCGAGCGTGAGGTTCGACCAGCTCCGTGGCCCCACCGGCTCACCGTCACCGCCGAGACCGAACTTTCCGTACGTCGCCAGCAGGCCCGGTGGGCCGTCGATCACGACCTCTGCTTCGACCGCCACTCGCTCGAGTTCGGAGCGCCTGCCCGCCTCGTCGACTCGGAGCCGCCCGTCGTCGATCGACACGATCGCATAGTTGCCGATGAACCCGCCGAGCCCGCGCGCCTCCGACGGCGTGGTGAAGAGCAGCAGGTAGCGGCGAGCTTCGTTCTCCCCCAACATGGCCGGCAACGACTCGAGCGCCAGCTGCGCTCGATCGAGCTGTGGGCCGAGATCGACGAGCTCGTCGTCGACCTCGTCGAGCTTGTCCTTCACCGGCGGGGCGAGCCACACGCTGTCGACCTCGTCGGCGAGCGTGCCGAGGCGGTCGATCCGTTCCGCAAACCGTTCGACCGGCTCGGCGAGCATCCGGAGTGCGTCGATGTCGACCGCGCCATCGACGACCTGCAACCGATCGAGCGACATGTCCTCCAGGTCGTCGGCGGCGGCGTCGAGCTGGTCGGAGACCTCCTCGGTGAGGTCAGCAGCGGCAGTCCGGTGCTGGGCGACGATCGGCACCAGTCGAGCGGGTTGGGTCCACCACGCGTCGATTCGTTCGTTCGCCGCCTCGAGATCGCTCGCCGCGGTCCGCATGTCGTCGGCCGCAGCGTCGGCCTCCAGATCGGCAGCCTGCCTCGCAGCGGCGCGAGCGTTGTCGACACCGGAGCCGAGGTCGTCTCGAGCGCCGTTCGCCGCCACACCGAGCGCGGCGGTTCCGGCCACGGCAACCGCGACTGCCACGCCACCGACGACGAGCAGACGCTTGCGCACGAACGCCGTCAACGAACCCAGGCCTCCGACGATCAGCGCCAACCCGGTCCCGATACCGACCATCGCCGACGCGCCGGTGACGATGTCGAGCTCGCTGAGCGAGAACGAGACCATCGTCAACGAGACACTGAACGCGCCGACATCGGCACGTGCCGCCGCGTCGGCATCGACCGGCGACACCCACGCAGCCAGCGCGAAGGCCATGACGGCCACCAGGATCGGCCACACCGACAAGCCCACAGCACCCGCGATGCCGGCCGCGGCGACGAGCATCCACCACGGTGCTCGTGCCCCCACGACGACCACGACCGCAACAGCGATCACCGTCTCGATCAGATCGATCACCACATTGCCGGTCGGGCGGACGCCGGTCGCGAAGACGACGAGCCCGGCCACCAACCCGAGCGCGACGCGTCCCAGTGGCGCATCGGCCTGCCAGCCGCCCTCGAACTCGCTCGTGCTCACGTGGTGATCTCCCTGTCCCGCCGAGCCGCTGTGACGACGGCGGCCGCCGCGAAGATCATGGCATTCGAGACCAGCCCGAGACCGGTCGCCAGCACGCCACTGCTGACCATGCTCCCGGCGAAGGCCATCACGATCGTCGCCCGCGTGAGCAGTCGAACCTCATCGAGGCCGACGACACCCCCGTCATCGGGACCCTCGTCCCGCCGACGGGTCCGACGCCAAGCCATCATGTACGGAGTGGCGTACAGGGCCACGCCGAGCACACCGACTTCCTGCCCGAGGAAGAGCAGAACGTTGTGGGGTTCGTCGTCGCCGAACCGGTTCTCCCCCGATGTCGCGACGAAGACGACGTGTCGAACACCCTCGAACGCGAGGTCGTCGTCGTTCTGACGAAACACTCCGATACCGACGATCGGGCTGTCGACGAAATCTTCGGCAGCGACTCCCCAGAGAGCGACGCGCAACAAGATGTTCGCCTCGGGCGCAGAGTCGGACATGTCGCGGATGCCCTGCGTCCCACCGTTCGTGAACGAACGCCACACCTCGGACGGGAACTCCGGACGTGTCATCACGTCGACCGTGGTCCGAAAACGTGCGCTGGATGCGACCAGCGCGGCACCGAGGAGAGCGACGATGACGACGGCGATCACGAAGCGGCGACGGTCGAGCCGACGCCATGCGATCACGGCGCCACCGCACAGCAAGGCCAGCAACGAGGTGCGCGAGCCGGCCGCAACGATCGATGCCAACGCCACCAGACCGGCGACGGCCTGCTGCCACGACACGAACCACGACGGACACGACAGCACGATCATCAGCACGCCGACAGCCACGAAGCCGACCACGTGATGCGAGCTCGACAGACCCATGAACAGCCCGTTCAGATCGACGCGAAAGCCCGGGAGCGACGATCCGGCGCCGAACGCGACGAACGCCAGGACGTGGGCGGCGGTCACGGCCAGCACGATCGAACGTCCCGTCCAGCGAAGATCGACGATCGAGGTCACCGCCGACGCGATCGCGATCGTTGCGACCACGACGAGCACTCGCCCCTCGGTGCTCGCCCAGTCGGCGACGTCGCCGGTCGAGTTCGGCGACGGGAGGGACCCCACGATCAGCCCGTAGACGAGCCATGTGGCGACGATCGTCCCAGCGACGATGACGATGCGATCCCGCCGCATCGTCCATGCAGGCCAGGCTCCCACCAGCAGACCGACCGCGACCAGGAAGGCGCTCAACGCGTCCGCGTCCGAGATCGTCGCGGCGACGACGAGCACGACCAAGGCGATCGCCGCGAGCGAACTCGGTGAGCGGGCGAACCGCCCCGCACCAGTGGCAGGTGTGGTCATGGCGCCGTCCATCCGTTCTCGTTCTACCAGCTCGGCCCCGCCGTGCTCCCGAACCCGAACCGTGTCAGCGGTAGATTGCCCAGGCCGACGACGGCAAACGCCGCCGCACCATCTCGATGAGCTTCCTCCCGCCCACCTCCGTTCCGCGCAGGTCGACCCGATCGTGAACCGGGTCCTCGTCACCGGCTGCCCGCGCAGCGGGACGACGTTCGTCGGGAGCGTGCTCGCCTCGGCTCCGAGGGTGGCGTACCTCCACGAGCCGCTGAACCCCGACTGCGGTCTCCCCTCCGCATCGCACCGGTTCGCCGATCTCGCCGACCCGTCATCGGCGGCGGTCGCCGACGAGATGCTCGAGCTGTTCGAGTTGCGCGGCCGCCTGCGAGGCAACGTCTATCCGACCGACACGGCGATCGTTCGCCTCGGAAAGCGACTCGTGGCCGGTCGGGGTCCGCTCCAACTCGCCAAGGCTCGGGCGCTACCGAGACGCGAACACGTCGTGGTCAAGGACCCGTTCGCCATGCGTTCGATCGAGTGGTTCGAGGCTCAGGGTTGCACGGTGATCGTCATGGTTCGTCACCCTGCAGCGGTGGTCGCGTCGATGCGTCGGCTCGGCTGGAAGGCGGGCACCACCATGCGGCGGTTCGCGGCGGAAGGGCTCCTCGACGACGTTGAACTCGACTGGGTCGACCAGCTCGACGCCGATCTCGACGGCGTCGCGCTGTTCTGGCGGATGAACTACCGAGCCGCCCTCGCCGGTCTCGGCGACGGCCGGCTGGTCGTCCACGAACTCATGAGCGCCCGTCCCTCGGAAGCCATCGCCGAACTGCGTGCGGCGACCGGTATTCCGTGGTCGGATCGAAGCGAACGACGTCTCCGGCGCCTGACCTCCGGCGACGTCGCCGCTGCCGATCCGGCCGGGCGAACCCAGCAGTTCCGTCGGGCGAGCGCCGACATCCTCGGTTCGACCATCTCGACCCTGACCGCAGACGAACTCGATCGGATCTGGGCGATCGCCGGCGACATCGCGTCCCGCTGGTACCGTCCGGACGGCCTCACATGAGCATCGACACCGACCCCACGACGAAGCCACCGCCCGGTCAGGTCGTTCGGATCCTCGCCGACCTGCACGGGCACGCCCGTCGCGTCATCGCATCGTTCATCGGTGCGGGAGCCGTCGCCGGCAGCTTCGAAGCGCTCGCCCTCGTGCTGTTCACGGCCGGAGCGCTACGGGCCACCGGCAACGACGCTGCGACCGATCTCGGGCCACTCGATCTCGAGATCTCGACGTCGGCGACGCTGCTCGCGGCCGCGGTCGCGATCCTCTGCGCAGGAGGACTCCATGCCGTGCAGGCACGCATGGCCGCCGACGCATCATTGCGCGTGCTCGAGCAAGCTCGTCGACGTGTGTCGCGGGCCTTCCTTCGGGCGGACTGGTCGACCCAAGCCGAACAGCGCGACGGTGCGCTCTACGACTCGATGTTCCACCTGTCGCAACACGCCTCGATGGCTGCGTCGTTCGGTTCCAGCGTCTTCAACGGTCTTGTCATCATGCTCGCGCTCCTCGTCGCGGCGATCGTCATCTCGCCGGTGTTCACCGGCGTCTTGATCGTCTCGGTGATCCCGATCGTCGTGTTGCTCCGCCCGATCAGCGGTCAAGCTCGCCGACGGGCCAGCGAGAACATCGCGCAGACCGGCCATCTGTCCGAAGACGTCGCCTCGACCGACGCGCTCGCCTTCGAGCTCAGGGCGTTCGGTGTCACCGATCGTCAACTCGAACAGCTCGACGACGTCAACCACTCGACCGTGCACTCGATGCGTCGTGCCCGCTTCGCTTCGCGGCTGGCGGCCTACTGGTTCAAAGATCTTGCGCTGCTCATGTTCATCGTGGTCGTCGGCGTGATCAACCTGATCTGGGACCTCTCACAACCCTCGGCGGCCGCCGCGATCCTGCTCGTCATCCGCATGCTCGGCTATGCCCAGCAGGGTTACAACGCCTACCAGAACGTCGTCGAGGCAGGACCTGCGGTCGTCGAACTCGACCGCCGACTCGACGAGCTCGAGTCGGCGGTGGACGAGCACGGTGGCGACCCGGTCTCGACGATCGGCTCCATCGAGTTCGATCACGTGTCGTATCGGTACCCCAACGGTCGCTTGGCACTCGACGACATCTCGTTCCGCATCGAGCCCGATCGAGTGCTCGGCGTGGTCGGGCGTTCGGGAGCCGGGAAGTCGACGGTCGCCGAACTCCTGCTCCGGATGCGTCAGCCGAGCGCGGGGCGGCTGCTGGTCGATGGTGTCGACGCGAACGTCCTGTCGATCGACGACTGGCATCGGCTCGTGACGATCGTGCCGCAAGACCCACGCATCCGTCGAGCCTCGATCGCTGACAACATCGTCTTCCTGCGCGACGGTTTCAGCCGAGACGACGTCGAGCGAGCGTCGCGGGCGAGTCACCTGCACGCCGACATCGCACAGTTCGAACACGGCTACGACACGGAGCTGGGGTCCCGGAACCGAGGGCTGTCCGGCGGACAGCGCCAGCGCCTCGCCATCGCGCGAGCGCTGATCTCCGAACCGTCGCTCCTCGTGCTCGACGAACCGACGAGTGCCCTCGATCGCCACAGCGAGCGGGGGCTTCAACAGACCCTCGGCGAGCTGCGAGGCCGCGTCACGATGGTCGTCATCGCACACCGGCTGTCGACGCTCGATCTGTGCGACGACCTGCTGGTGCTCGACGAAGGGCGCGTGGTGGCGTTCGGCCCACGATCGGAGATCGTCGACACCGTCGACTTCTTCGCATCACTTCCCGCGAACGAACTCGACGACCGCTGATGCGCTCATCCAGCCGCGGGCCTGACGCCGACGCCGGCGGGCGAGCGCAGTGCGAACGACGCCGCGGGCAACGCTGAACGGACCACACCGCACGGTGGCGGCGAACACGGACGCCGCGCGTCGATACTCGCGATCACCGACCGACAGGTGGGCGAGTCGGATCAGCACGAACGCAAACCGGTCGGAACGCTCGGGCTCGTCACGCCAGGAGATGACCGACGAGCCGAGTTCGCTGATCCGGCGATACGTACAGAGCGTCGGAGCGTGCCGCTGCCGGAAGTCGGTCCGCAGCGATCGTCCGCGATCGACACCGGCTTGACGCCGCCGGTTCGTGACGGTGGTCGGCGAGATCACGTGCACGGCGACGAGGTCGGTGAGACCGACGAAGGTCATCCCGGCATCGAGGAGACGGAGCCACAGGTCGTAGTCCTCGATGATGTCGACACCGTCGACCCGGCGGTACCCGCCGACCTCGAGGACCGCCGACCTGCGGAACGCGCAGGCCGTGTGCTCGATCGGACAGTTCACCATGGCGACCAGCGCCATGTGGTCGGAGGTCGGAACGCTCATGTGGAGGTCGAGTTCGCGGCCGGCTTCGTCGACCGAACGAGCCGAGCCGCCGACCACGGCGACAGCGGGATCGGCCTCGAGGGGCGCGAGCAGTTTCTCGATCGAACCGGGGAGGTGCCAGTCGTCGGCGTCGACCTTCACGATGGAGTCACTGCGAGCCACCGCAAGACCGTGGACGAGTCCGTCGGCCATCCCGACACCCGGATTCTCCTCGACGCGCACACCGGCGAACGATGCAGCCGCTGCGCCGGTGTCGTCGTCGGAGTTGTCGTCGACGACGACGATCTCGATGTCGTCGACGTCCTGGTCGAGCACCGAACGGATCGCCCGCCCGATGTTCGCCTCCTCGTTGCGTGCGACGATCACGACCGAGGCGCGCGGAGACGACGGCATCGGTCGGACCCTAGCCGGTCGTCTCGACCGGACGACCGGCCACGACGGCACCGACCCGGCGGCGGAACACATCGGAACCGAACGACGCTGCGTGTGCCCGGATCCGCTCGGCGTCGAAGCGGTCCGGGTCGAACGCGCGGAGCACCTCGGCCCATCGGAGCGGGTCGTCGCCGTGCACGAGCGTTCCGCTTTCGCCGTCGATCACCGAGTCGAGGGCGCCGCCCTCGTCGCGAGCGACCACCGGCGTGCCGGTGGCTTGCGCCTCGACCGGCAGCATGCCGAAGTCCTCGACGCCGCAGAACAAGAACGCATCGGCAGCGCCGAGCAGTGCCCACAGGGTCGAGTCGTCCGGTTCGTCGACGAAGCGCACAGTCGGCCCGGCAGCGAGGCGGAGGCGGGCGGCGTCGGGACCTCCGCCTGCCACGACCAGTGTCCGTTCGGCGAGCACCGCTGCTTCGATCGCGAGGTCGAAGCGCTTGTAGGGCACCCAACGACCTGCGGTCACGAAGTACCGCACATCGGGCACGACATCGGCGTCAACCACCCGGCCCGGTTCCGGAGCAGCGACGTCGATCGGCGGCGGGATCACGACTGCATCGGCGCGCCCATAGGCCGCAGCGATGCGACCGGCGACGAACGACGAGTTCGCGATGTAGGTGTCGACCCGGCTCGACCATCGACGGTCGAGCCGCCTGAACGCCGCCGCACCGATCGGCATGAGCGGACGGAGTGGCCGCGGCATTCGTTCGCGTTCCAGCCGCCAATCCCAGGCGTATCGCATCGGTGTGTGGCAGTACGACACACGACGGGCGGCAGGTGTGCGGATCGAGTTCACGCACGAGTGTGAGCTCGTCACGACCAGGTCGGCGTGCCCGAGGTCGAGCGCCCACCACACGATCGGCATGATCGGCAGGAGCAGGGTGAAGCGCCTCGACCGGCCGGCCCATCGTCCGAGGCGCCAGGTCACGACCGGCGCGTCGAAGCCGAGCTCGTCCACACAACCCGCGTCGACTGCGAAGGTGTAGACGACGTCCGCCTCCGCGACCCCGGCGAGTTCAGCGGCGACCTTGTCGCTCCCTCCGAGTACTGCGAGCCATTCGTGGCACACCACGGTGCGAGCTCGACGGTGGGGCCGAGCGTCCGGCCAGATCAGTCGAGCGGCGAGGCCCCGGAAGCGATCGATCACCGTTCGGTCATCGTGACGGGGTCATGAACGCGACGGCGGTACCGAGGTCGGCTTCCCGGCGGACGGTGGCGATTCGACGGCCGGGCTGGACTGCGGTCTTCGGCGGGGCGACGAGATCCGGCTGTGCTCCGTGCAGCGCATCGATGTCGTCGACGATGACGACGAGGCCCCAGAACTCGGGGTGTGGCGTGCGCAGGTTCTCGACCAGTTCCAGAATGCAGCCCCGCTCCCCTGCGGCCGCAGCATCGATCGGGTCGGCGAATCGGTGGAAGGCCTGCCGGACGGTGTAGGTCTCACGGAGCCGGCGGCGCTCGAGCCCGAGCGATGCTTCGATCGCCGCCGACGTGCGGTCGAGCGAGTCGGTCATCACCACCACATGATCGATCGATCGGGCACCGTTGGGATGATCGGCGATCGACAGGTCGTCCACCGGCGTGATCGTGAGGCCGTCGGCGCTGGTCGGCGCTTCGATACCGGTCACGCCAATCGCGCCCAGCCCGGCTCGGTCGGTGACGAGTCGGATCGCCCCGTTGCGGAGGCCGATGACCCCGTCGGTGGTCGTGAAGCCGAGCGCCGCCCAGGCGTCGGCCGACGCGCCGACGTCGACGGTTGCGAGGCGTGTCACAGGCCCAGCTGCCATGAGAAGAACGCGAGCACGTCGGCCTGTTCGTCGGCCCGCTTGCCGACCGGCTTTCCGACGCCGTGGCCGGCCCGCCCCTCCTGGTGGAACAGGATCGGTCCGTCAGCCGCGCCGGGAACCTCGGCGGTGGCGTGCTGCAGCGCAGCCGCCATCTTCCGGGCGTGGAGCGGATCGACGCGGGTGTCTCCTTCGGCGGTCGTGAAGAGGACCGCGGGGTACCGCTGCCCTTCCTCGATGCGGTGATACGGCGAGTAGCTCCACAGCCACCCGAACTCCTCGGCGACGTCCGGATCGCCGTACTCGTCGGTCCAGAGCCTGGCGATCAGGAAGTTCGGGAATCGCACCATGTCGAGCAGCGGAACGGCGCACCAGACGGCACGGCACAGGTCGGGGCGTTGGGTGATCGCCGCGCCCATGAGGAGCCCTCCGTTGGAACCGCCGGCGATCGCCAATCGGTCACGGGTCGTGATGCCCTCGCCCACGAGCCAGTCGGCGGCAGCGTGGAAGTCGTCGAACACGTTCTGCTTGTTTGCTCGCTTCCCGGCGCTGTGCCACTCCTCGCCGTGCTCGAAGCCGCCGCGCAGCCCGGCGATCGCGTACAGGCCGCCACGGGCACACCACGCTGCGATCGTCGGCGACCAGATCGGCGACTCGGTGATCGCGAACCCGCCGTAGCCGTTCAAGATGGTGGGCGTGTCGGGTCCGAGATCGACGTCGGCCCGGTGGATGAGGAACAACCCGATCCTCGTGCCGTCGGACGACGGGTACTCGACGTGGCTGACCGATAGCTCCGGCACGATGTCGTCGTCACGGTCGGGATAGATCTCCCGGGCCGTGGTCCCGTCGATGCGGTGGATGGTCGCCGGTGCGTCGAAGCCCGTGACGATCGCCAGCTCGACGCCGTGGTCGAGGTCGGCGGCGAGCTGGACGACGGTCGACACGTCGACGCCTGCGACCGAGACCGAGGCGCCATCACGACCGTGCCGCTCGATCGCTCCGATCCCGGTCGCCGACGTCGAGAGCAGGAAGCCGTCGGCGGTGGGGACGAGTTGGTCGAGCACGACGTCACGCTCCGCGACCAAGGTGGTCCAGTCGCCGACGTCGTCGAGCGGGACTGCGATCACGCGTCCGCGCGGCGCATCGAGCGTCGTCGTGCCGATCAGGCGGTCACCGTCGAACGAGAGGTCGGTCACCGCGTCGATACCGACCTGGATGCCGGTCCATCGACCGGTCACCCGATCGAGCAGGTGCAGATCGGTCCGGCTCCAGCCGACCATGGCCTCGACGAGCAGGTAGTTGCCGTCGCTCGATGCCGAGACGTTGGGCCAGGTCTGCGGGGTCGGGTGGTCGTTCCAGACGACCGGATCGTCGTGCCAGTCGGCGCCGAGCGTGTGATGGTGGACCGTTCGGTGATACTCGTCGCCTTCGGGGTAGCGGGTGTAGTGGAATCCACCAGCGTCCGGATCCCAGGCAACCGAGGCGGCTCGACAGTTCGGGATGCGGTCGTCGAGCGCAGCGCCGTCGTCGGTCCGGGCCACGTGCAGGATCGAGTTCTCGGTGCCGCCCTCGCTGACGCCGTACGCGACGAGGCGACCGTCGTTGCTGGTATCGAACCAGTCGACCGCGGCGGCGGCGTCGCCGGTGCCGGCGGCAGGGTCGGCGATCACGGTGACCTCGCTCGCCGGGTCGGCGAGCGGGCGGACGACCAGGCGGGCCTGCTGGGCCCCGCGCTCGCGTTCGAGGAGGATCAGCCGGTCACCACGGACCTGGACCGCCTGGACGACCGGGAGTTGCATGAAACCGACCAGGTCGGCGTGCCACGCGCTTCTCGCCGGGATCGCGTCGAGGACCTCCCTGGTCGCTCGGTTCTGCGCATCGACCCAACCCTGCGTGTCCGAGGAACTGCCGTCTTCGAGCCAACGGTACGGGTCGGGGACCGACGTGCCGTGGTACTCATCGACGACGTCGTGGCGGGGCGTCGGGATCGATGGTGTGGACATCGGCCGCAACGGTACCCCCGCGGCGCCGGTTCGTCGGCGGTTTTCGCATCCGTGGCCGGACGCGACAATGCCGCCGGCATCTCCGCCGGCGGCACCGAAGGGAATCGTTCGATTCGTGGAGTGGCGCGAGTCAGCCGCGACCCATGTTGGGGCGCTTGCCGTGGTTCGCCTTGCTGCGACGCAGGCGAGCCTTGCGCTTCTTGGTCTTCTTCGACATAGGCAGAACAGTCTATGGAGAAACCGACGGAGTCCCACCCCTGGGCCGACGGGATCACCCATGCCGCTGTGCGAACGACCGGATGGCGTCCTGCTCCGACACCCGAGTGTTGCGGTCCATCAGCCGATCGGCGCACACGGCGGCCACCGTCTCCCTCGTCGGCCGCCCGGCCGACTCCAAGAACGACGTCAGCATCCGCCCACGGACCGCTCCGACGACGGGGCGGAGCCACGGTGCCAGATCGTCCACCTCGGCGATCTCCCCGAGCAGCCACATCTGCGCCGCGTCACGATCCGGCGGGCCGGCCTCCGCGCTCTCCCAGTCGATGACGACGGGCCCGTCGGCGGTGACGACGACGTTGCCCGGGTGCAGGTCGTTGTGCACGAGCACGGGCCCGTCGCCGCGCAGCCCGTCCGGCGCTGCCACCATTCGGAGCGCGAGGTGCAACCGAGCCAACTCGCGCCCGAACCGTCCGGCTGCCCACGGGCGGCGACCCAGCTCGTCGATCATCGTGCGTCCGACCACACGTTCCATCAGCAGGTCGGCCCCATCGACGTCGAAGACCCGAGGGGCCGGGACTCCGGCATCGCGCGCCACTCGCATCGCGATCACCTCATGATCGCCGATCGTGCCCACCCGCCGACGTCGCAAGACACGTCCGCCGCCGACGTCGTAGATGTCGGCGGATCGGCCGCTCGCCAGGAGTGGGCCGGGCGGGTCGTCCACCGCTACGACTCGGTCCAGGCGAGCAGCTCGTCGGCCGACCACGTGTTGACGATGCGGTCGATCGGTACCTCACGCTCGGCCGCCCGGTTGCAGCCGTACGGCTGCCACTCGAGCTGTCCGGTCGCGTGGGCGTCGGAGTCGATCGAGAAGTGGCAGCCGTACCCGATCGCCAGATCGATCAGCGCTCTCGGCGGATCGAGTCGTTCCGGTCGACAGTTGATCTCGACGGCCGTGCCGAACTGGGCACAGGCCGCGAACACGTAGTCGGCGTCGAACTGTGATTCGGGCCGCTTGCCGACCTTGCGGCCGGTGCAGTGACCGAGGATGTCGACGTGTGGGTTCGCGACGGCGGCGACCATGCGCCGGGTCATCTGGTCCGCGTCCATCCGCAACTTCGAGTGCACCGACGCCACGACGACGTCGAGTTCACCGAGGAGCTCGTCCGACAGGTCGAGGCTGCCGTCCTCGAAGATGTCGACCTCCATACCCGTGAGGATGCGGAAGTCGTGGCCGGCAGCGGCGATCTCGTCGTTGATCCGGTCGATCTCGACGAGTTGTTCGCGGAGACGTTCCTCGTTCAGCCCGTGGGCGACGGTCAGGCGAGCCGAGTGGTCGGTGAGCACCATGTACTCGTGGCCGAGGTCGATCGCCGTGGCGGCCATCGCCTCGATCGGCGCTCCGCCGTCGCTCCACGTCGAGTGCAGGTGGCAGTCACCCCGCAGAGCATCGAGGTACGGGCGGCCCGCATCGGTGAGTTCGATCTGCGACTCTGCCTCGACCTTGGCCAGGTAGCTCGGGGTGAGCCCGGCAAGGGCCTCGGTGATCACACCGGCGGTCGCATCGCCGATGCCGTCGAGTTCGATGAGTCGCCCGTCGCGGGCGCGCTCTGCCAGCTCGACCGGGTCGATGGCCCGCACGACGTCGAGGGCGCCGACGAACGCTCGGGTCTTGTACGGCGATGCCAGCGCCCGGTCGAGACAGTGGATCACTCGCAGCAGCGCGGCCTCGGGCGTCATCACCCAGACCGTAGTGGTCGACCGGGGAATAACGAGACCGGCCAGTCCGTTTCATTGCATGTCGGGCCTGACCCTCCGAGGCCCACACGAACGCAACGCTCCCCCAGCGACCCCCCAGCGAAAGGAAACACACATGGCGACGACCACGCTCTCGATGGACACCTTCGAAGAGACGGTGACCGGCGACGGCATCACCTTCGTCGACTTCTGGGCCGAATGGTGCGGCCCCTGCAAGATGTTCGGCCCGATCTTCGAAGAGACGTCGGAGGAGAACCCCGACGTCACGTTCGCCAAGGTCGACACCGAAGCCGAGCAGCAGCTCGCCGGCGCCCTCGGGATCATGTCGATCCCCACGCTGATGATCTTCCGCGACGGCATCCAGCTCTTCAGCCAGGCGGGCGCTCTCCCCAAGAACGCGCTCGACGACCTGCTCCGCCAGGTCCGTGAACTCGACATGGACGAGGTTCGCAAGCAGATGGCCGACGAGGCCGACAGCCCCAGCTGAACGACGCCGCCGGCCGAGCGGCACCAGTCTGCGCCCGGCGGTTCGGGCCCCTCCCCCCACCGAACCGTCGGGCGCTGTCGCGGACTGGCAACAGCACAGCTGTTGCCTCGTTGCGTCAACTTGCGGTGAAGCCCCAGGCAGGGCATGCTGTGCGGCGATGCCACACCACTCGTGGGCGGGAACCCCACGTGACCACTGGCTCGCATCGCCCCGCGTCCGGCGGCGCACCGTCTCGGTGCTGCTCGCCGGATGTCTCGTGGCGACGGCGTGTACCGGCGACGACGATCCGTCCGATGCCGCTGCAGCAGCCGACGAGCCGACCGACCAGAGCGACCCCGCCAGCTCCACCGACGCCCCGTCCGACACCGTCACACCGGCGACGGCCGAGCCGCTGTCGGAGGCGACCGAGCCGCCTCCGACCACCGAAGCGGTCCCACCGAGATGCGGCGACGGCATCGAACCCTCCGGCCCGGTCACGATCACGGTGTGGCACGGCCTCGGCGGTGACGCCGAGTCGAGCTACCTCCCGTCTGCCATCGGCAAGTTCCAGCAGCAGCACCCCGGCATCACCGTCGAGTTCGAGAAGGCCGACGCGCAGTACCCGAGCGGCCTCCTCGAGTTCGCCGACCCCGATGGTGTCCGACCGGACGTCCTGTACGGGTCGAACCTCACGGTCAAGGCCCAGGCCGAGTCCGGCCTGTTCATCCCCGTCGAGGCGTGCACCGGCGGTTCCATCCCGCCGCAGTTCGACGGCCTCCTTCCCGCGGTCGACCTCACCTACCGAGTCGACGGCACGCTGTGGGGCGCGCCGTTCAACGTGTCGACGCCGGTCCTGATGTACGACGGCAACGTGTGGAGCAACGCCGGGGTCGACCCCGACCGCCCACCCGAGACGGTCGATGAGCTGCTTGCGACCGCCGTCGAACTCCAGGAGGCCGGCGCTGCGAAGGCCGGCCTCGTGTTGTACAACAAGTCGGCACTCTGGTTGATCACCGAGACGGCGGCAAAGGAAGCCCGCCTCCTGCTCGAACCGAACAACGGCCACGACGTCGACACCGTCGAGATCGCGAAGATCGTCACCGACGATGCAATCGCCCTGCTCGACGAGCTCCGACGAATGAAGGCCGATGGCATCATCTCGTGGACCAAGGAGAACCAGAGCGACGAGGACCTGATCGCGCTGATCACCCCGCTCGAGGGCAGCGCGATGACGATGCACACCTCGGCAGCACTCGGAGAGATCTTCCGGCTGCAGGATCAAGGCTCGATCGATGTCGACGTGCGAGTCGCACCGATGCCCGGGCCGGCCGCCGGGGCGATCCCGGGCGGGGGCTCGTGGTGGCTCACCGACGGCGCCGACTCCGACAAGGTCGCCGCAGCGTGGCAGTTCATCGACTGGATGACCCAGCCGGAGCAGATCGCCGAACTCGCGGCGTTCACCGGCTACGTCCCGACGACTCCCGCCGCAGTCGCCGATCCCATCACCGTTGCGGCCTGGAACGAGCATCCGCAGTTCGAGGTCGCGTACGAACAAGTAGCGGCAACGCCAGGCACGCCGGCTGCCGTCGGCATCCAGGTCGGGCCGATGGTCGAGTTCCTGCAAGCGATCGAGCTCGGTGCGGCATACACCATCGACGCCGGCAACGACCCACGGACGGAACTGGAGAACGCAGTGTTCAACGCGATGGACATGATTCGCGTCTACAGCGGCGACTGAGCGCGCTCAGCCAGGAACGATGCAGACGGTCGAGAACGCTCCGTCCGCGGTGTTCTCTCGAGGGAGGGCCGAGGTCCCGAACTGCCAGACGCACAGGGCCTCGAAGTCGAGGGCGACCGGACTCCACATGCCGTTGACGAAGCCGCCGCACCGCCACCCCTCGGCGTCGTCGGCCACTCGGAGGGCTCGCCCGCCTTCTCGGATGGTCGCGCAATAGCCGTCGTGATCGAGGTCTTCCTGCACCACGACCCGCAACTCGGCGTCGACGTCGGTGCCGTAGCGATCGACGGCAAGAAAGGTCACGGCGGCGGCGCCGAAGCCCACGGCGAGGCCGACGGCGGCTCGGACCGCCGGGAAGCGCAGCAGGCTGGAACGGATGGTCAACGTCCTTCCAGCGAGGCCTCGACGTACGGCCGCAGGAACGAGCGACAACGCCACGCGAACTCCTGCATCTCGCGCAGGCTCGGGTCGTCGAGACGGTGCACGCGCAGTTCCGGCAGGAGCTGCGAGCGGTAGTTCTTGACCGTGTTGAGCTTGAGACCGGTCGAGTCGGAGACGTTCTTGTACGTCGCTTCGAAGTTGCGGTCCATCAGCACGTTCCACACCTTGGCATGTCCGTTGTGCTGGATCAGATCCGCGAACCGATCGGGCGTCCGCTCCGGATTGCGCCGAGCGGGCAGCAGCGTCTGGACGGCCGGGTCGGGCTCGACGTCACGACCGGCCAGCACCCCATCGATCATCTCGAGCTGATAGTCCAGCGGCGCCGTCTTCGAGATCACCGTCGCCACCGGCAGGAGGTCCCAGGCATCGCGCAGGAGGTCGCTGACCCACGCGTCACCCTGCGTCATGATCGCCAGCCGCGTGTCGCGATTGGCCCGGTAGATCTCGGCCATGGCATCGATGCCGTTGGCGTGTTCCTGCGGGAACGACAGGTCGACCAACGCCAGCTCGTAGGGGGCGCGAGCGAGCATGAGTTCGACGTCGGCCACGGCGACGCAGACGTCGACCTCGGCGTCGAAGCGCGAGGCCACCTCCTTCGAGAAGAGTTCCGCCATCGCGGCGGCGTCGTCGACCAAGAGGATGCGGGTCATGTGTTTTCCTTCGAGACGGCCCGGCGAGCGGGCTCGGGACTGAGCGGCAGCGTGACGGTGACCGCCGAACCGTTCTGGGTGTCACGCCGGCGGACGCGATCGGCGCCGAGGTCGGCGACGAGATTGGACAGTCCGCGACCGGCCGGAACGGCGTCGAGATCGAAGCCGCCGGCGTCGTCGGTCACGGTGAGACTGATCTGGCCCCCGTCGACCTCGAACAAGTCGATGGCGAGCCGCGTCGCGTCGGCATTGATCGCGTTCGACGTGAGCACGGACACGGCGCGGTGGAACAGCTGCGCGGATTCGGAGTCGGTGCGACGGTTGGTGAGCTCGAGTGGCGGCACCCGATACAACTGGATGCCGAGCGACTGGATCCGCCTCAGGTGTGGTTGCAGGATCTCGTAGAGGTGCGGCTCGCCGCCGCGCATCACCTCGTCGAGTTGTCGAAGGCGCAGCCGGTGGTCGAGTTCTTCGAGTT
Source organism: Ilumatobacter fluminis (assembly GCF_004364865.1). Classification (NCBI taxonomy): domain Bacteria; kingdom Bacillati; phylum Actinomycetota; class Acidimicrobiia; order Acidimicrobiales; family Ilumatobacteraceae; genus Ilumatobacter; species Ilumatobacter fluminis. The sequence continues at coordinate 1,302,568 of NZ_SOAU01000001.1, read as the reverse complement.
CGGCTCTCGCAGCGTCCAAGTCGCCGACGCTCTTGAGACGGAGCGTCGAGAGGTGTACCTCCGACAGCACGTCGTCGTGCAGCCAGTGAGCACGCATGAGCCGTTCACGCTCCCGGACCTGCTCTTCCTTGCGCGCCCGATCGACGTCGACCAGTGCGCTCAGCTTGTTCATGCCGAGCACGGCGATGCCAGCGACGATCACACCGAGCCACATGGCGACGTAGATGCTGAGCATCGTCGACAGCGTGCTCGGCTCGGCATCGAAGAACAGCGCCGCCAACATCGCACCGAGCACACCGAAGTGGACCGTCGAGAAGAGGAAACGTCGGGCCCACTGGCGCGGCGCCGGTTGGACGCCGATCGCCCAGAGGGTGAGGAGGGCATCGGAGCCGCCGAGTAGGCCCAGCGGGATCGCAGCGAGGAACCGGAACTGGCCGATCAGGGCGACCGTCGTCGCGATCAGGGTGAGGTAGGCGAGGCCGCGCCAGACGAGGCTGAAGAGGAAGCCGGGCGGCTTGGTCTGCCGGCCGAGGAGGAGCCGCACAGGGCGGATGGCGAGCAGGCCTGCGGCGACGACGCTGGCGGCCGACATGATCGCCAGTTGCTCACGGTCGCCGGTCGTGCGGCTGGCCAGGGCGACCCACTGCACGAGCAGCGTGCCGAGCAGCGCGACGAGCATGAACGCACAGACCGCCTGCTCGCGCGTCGAGGGGTCTTCGTCGCCGTCGCCCCAGACCCGATCACCGGCCAGCAACGCAAGCCACAGGTCGAGCCGGGAGGGTTCGTCACCGAGTGCACCCGCTGCACTACTTCCCACGGTCGACAGTCTCCCACCGTCGACGCCTTCCCCACGGCCAATCGACGACATGTACCGAAGTACACCTCGCCGAGTTCGCTGCTGCCTCAGCCGGCGGCGAGGTCGGCGTCGACCATCATCGTGACGAGCTGTTCGAACGAGGTCGTGGGTTTCCACGACAACTCGGTGCGTGCCTTGGTCGGATCACCCAACAGGTAATCGACCTCCGCGGGTCGGAAGAACTCCGGGTCGACCACCACGTACTGCTCCCAGTCCAACCCCGCGTGGCCGAACGCGATCTCACAGAACTCACGCACCGAATGCGCCTCACCGGTGGCGAGGACGTAGTCGTCGGGGGTGCCTTGTTGCAGCATCAACCACATGCCCTCCACGTAGTCGCCCGCGAAACCCCAGTCACGCTTCGCGTCCAGGTTCCCCAACCGCAACTCGGTCGCCTTGCCGTGCACGATGTCGGCCACACCACGCGTGATCTTGCGGGTCACGAAGTTCTCACCACGCCGCGGACTCTCATGATTGAACAAGATCCCGTTCGACGCATGCATCCCATACGACTCCCGATAGTTCACCGTCGCCCAGAACGCATACAACTTCGCGACCGCATACGGGCTGCGCGGATGAAACGGCGTCACCTCGCTCTGCGGCGGCGGCGTCGACCCATACAACTCCGACGACGACGCCTGATAAAACCTCGCCTCACTGCCGGCGACCCGCATCGCCTCCAACAACCGCATCGCACCCACACCGGTCACATCACCGGTGTACTCCGGCTGCTGGAACGAGATCGCCACATGCGACTGCGCCGCCAAGTTGTACACCTCATCAGGCCCGTACCGATCGATGATCCGCACCAACCCCAACGGATCCCCCAGATCCCCGTAATGCAGATGCAGATCCTCCAAATTCTCGGACTGCAAATGATCCAAACGCGAACGCGTCACCGAACTGGACCGGCGCACCACACCATGCACCTCATACCCCTTGTCCAACAGCAACTCGGCCAGATACGAACCATCCTGACCCGACACACCAGTGATCAACGCCGTCTTCGCCATCACGCCACCTCGGCGGCATCGAAACCGCGCAGATCATCGTGCGCCGCGAGCGACGCCAGAAACCAGTCGTACGTCGACCGCACACCCGCATCCAGGTCGTAACTCGGCGACCAACCCAGATCATTCAACTTCGACACGTCCAACACCTTGCGCGGCGTCCCGTCCGGCTTGGTCTTGTCGAACGTCAACCGCGCATCCGGATTCACCACGTCACGGATCTTCTCGGCCAACTCACGAATCGACAGATCCACACCCGTCCCCACATTGATGTGCTCGTCGGCCGAGTAGTGCTCCATCAAGAACAGGCACGCATCCGCCAGATCGTCCACGTGCAAGAACTCACGCAACGGCGACCCCGTCCCCCACACCACGACCTCCGGATCCGGCTCACCGATCGAATCATGGAACTTGCGCATCAACGCCGGCAACACATGCGACGACACCAAATCGAAATTGTCACCCGGACCGTACAAGTTCGTCGGCATCGCCGAAATGAAATCCCGCCCGTACTGACGCCGGTACGCCTGACACAACTTGATCCCCGCGATCTTCGCCACCGCATACCACTCATTCGTCGGCTCCAACGGACCCGTCAACAACTCGTCCTCACTGATCGGCTGCTCCGCCGCCCGCGGATAAATACACGACGACCCCAAATACAACAGCTTCGACGTGTCGTACTCATGCGCCGCATGCACCACCGTTCCGTGGATCATCATGTTGTCGTAGATGAACTCCGCCGGACGCGTTGAGTTCGCCATGATCCCACCAACCGTTCCCGCCACCAGGAACACATACTCCGGACGATTCGCCTTGAACCAATGCGACACCTCCGACTGATCCCGCAAATCCAACTCATCACGAGTCGCCGTCAACACATTCGAAAAACCCTCACCCTCCAACTTCCGCACCAACGCCGACCCGACCAAACCCCGGTGACCGGCCACGTACACCCGCGAATCGCGTGGAATCTCCATCCCGACAACCTACCGAGGCGGCGCAACCCCTCGATGCCGGGGCGCCCGGCCGCACCTGCAGCAACCCGGGTGATCCGAACGCTCAGACGCCCGACGACCCCAGGTAGCCTGGCGCACCTCATGGAACGGTTTGGTCTGGTCGGACTCCCCAACGCGGGGAAGTCGTCGCTCTACAACGCACTCACCGGCGGCGGTGCGCTCGCTGCCCCGTACGCCTTCGCGACGAAGGACCCGAACATCGGTGTCGCACGCGTCCCCGACGAACGGCTCGACCAGCTGTCGGCGATGTCGCAGTCGAAGAAGACCATCCACGCCTCGGTCGAGGTCGTCGACATCGGCGGACTCGTCGAGGGTGCCTCGCAAGGTGAGGGTCTCGGCAACAAGTTCCTCGCCAACATCCGTGAGGTCGACGCGATCGTGTTCGTGCTCCGTGCGTTCGAGGACGACGACGTCCCCGGTCCCTCCGATCCGCTCGAGCACCTTCGGGTCGTCGAACTCGAGCTCGCGCTGGCCGACCTCGAGACGGTCGAGAAGCGCAAGGCCGCCGTCGAGCGTCAGGCCAAGAACGACCGATCGCTCGCCGACGACGTCGAAGCACTCTCGATCGCCGAAGCGGCGCTGTCGGAGGGTCGTCCGCTGTACCGGGCCGGCCTCAAGCCCGACGTGCGCGAGACGCTGGCGCCCTACTTCCTCCTCACGAACCGCCGCGTGCTCGCCGTCGTGAACGTCGGCGAGGACGCCGTCGATCAGGCCGACGAGGCCGCAGCCCGCGTCGAAGCCGAGTTCAACGATGCCGGCGACAATGTCGAGGTCATCGGCATGTGCGTCCAGCTCGAAGCCGAGGCTGCGGCGATCTCCGACCCCGACGAACGAGCCGAGATGCTCGAGGGGTTCGGTCTCGGCGAGGGCGCCCTGTTCCGCATGGTCCGCTCGGCGTACCACCTGCTCGGCCTGCGCACGTACTTCACGACGGGCGACAAGGAGTCCCGAGCCTGGACGTTCTTCGAGGGCTCCACCGCCCCCGAGTGCGCCGGACGAATCCACACCGACTTCCAGCGCGGCTTCATCCGCGCCGAAGTCATCCAGTGGGACGAGCTGCTCGGTCTCGGCTCGTGGAACGCCGCGAAAGACGTCGGCAAGATCCGTCTCGAGGGCAAGGACTACATCGCCCAAGACGGCGACGTCATGGAGTTCCGCTTCAACGTCTGACCGTGCCAGTGCGTCCCCTGCGCCAGCCACGAACGCATCCGAGCGTCTGCGACAGGTCGTCGACCTGATGCGGCACGGGCGGGCATGCGTGTTGGGCGCAGGCGTACAGGGCACCAGCGCGGCACTTGCGCTCGCCCATGCCGGCTGGTCGGTCACCCTGATCGATCGCTCGGACGCGCTGTTCCGCGGCGCGAGCTTGCGGGGCGAAGGCAAGCTGCACCTGGGCTACGTCTATGCGAACGACCCGACCCGCCGAACGGCGGTTTCGATGGTCGACGCAGCCACATCGTTCGCCCCGCTGCTCGACCGGTGGATGTCGAAACCGATCGACTGGGAGGCGGCCCGCTCGTCGTGCTTCAACTACGCGGCGCTGCGCGACTCGATGGTCGCGAGCGAACGCCTCCTCGAGCACTACGCCTGGGTCGACGACCTGATCGCTGAGCGGCTCGACGAGGGAGGGTCGTACGCGGGTCGGCGCTCGCTGCAGCGAGTCCGGGTCCTCGACGACCACCGGCTGCACGGCTATACCGATCTGGTCGAGACGTTGGTCGGCACCGACGAGGTCGCCCTCGATCCCCGTGTGGTCCGTTCCGCGATGCTGGACGGGCTCCAGGCCGGCGGTGTCGAGCTGGTTCGGTCGACCACGGTCACCGGCGTCGATCGCCGAGCGGACTCGTTCCGAGTCTGCGGCCGACGGGCCGAGCGCGACGAATGCTTCGAGGCCGACGTCGTCGTCAACTGTCTGTGGGACGGACGTCTGGAGATCGACCGATCGGTCGGGATCGAACCGACTCGCCCGTGGACCTACCGGCTCAAGTACGGCGTCCATGGTCGAGCCAAGACCGGTGTGACGCCACCGCCCACCACGACGTTCGTCCTGGGCCCGTTCGGCGACATCGTGCGCCGGTCGGACGACCAGATCTACCTCTCCTGGTATCCCGATTGCCTGGCCGGGTTCTCCACCGACGCAACCATCCCCGACGACTGGCGGGTCTCGATGGGCGGCGACGATCCGGCCGACCGCCAGGACGACATCGCGGAGCGAACCATCGAAGCGATCGGCACGCTGGCACCCTCGGTGGGCGACGTCGAGGCGAGCACTGCGGCGGCCGGCGTCATCGTCGCGTGGGGCGAGACCGACATCGATGACCACGACAGCGGACTCCACCGACGCAGCGACATCGGCGTCCACGCACACGACGGCTACTTCTCGATCGACACGGGCAAGTTGACCTCGGCGCCCCGACACGCAGCCGACCTGCTCGAACTCGTGCAGCGATGACCGAACGCTTGACCGAGCAGGCGCCGGGTGTCTCGGTTGCGATCCCGCTCCACGCCTCCGCGCCATGGGTCGACAACATCGTCGGGAACATTCGTCGTCTCCCCGACCTCGTCACCGAGATCGTCGTCTCCGACCGCACCGTCGTCGACGACGCCGCGGACCAGCTTCGGCGGTTGCTCGCCGACGACCACCGGGTGGTCGTCCGGAGCGAAGCGCTCGACCTCGGCTGGCCCGAGCACTTCCAGCTCCTCATGGAGGAGGCGACCGGCGATCGCTTCATGTGGATGCCCCATGACGACATCTTCGAACCGTCGTGGATCCCCGTCCTGGACGCCGCCCTCGACCGCCATCCGGAGGCCTGGATCGCGTTCGGCCGGATCGAGCCCGTCGAGGCCGACGGTGTCTCGCCAGGTCCGCGCCCTCCCTACCACCCCCGTCCCGGGCCGATCTCGCCGGCCCGCGCCGCCCACCTCGGCATCCGGGGCATGGGCGTCGCATTCCGGGGCCTCGTCCGACGACGCGAGGTCATCGCTGCCGGCGTTCGTGTGGACAATCCGGCCGGCGATCTCGACGATCCGGCCGTCGACATCGCCTGGGTACTCGCCGTCGCACTGCGCTCGGGGCTCGTGTTCGACGACCGCACCGCCACTCGGAAGCGGTACTACGGATCGAGCACGAGCGCACAGTGGCGACGCGCCCCGTTCTCCGACGTTCGCCAGACCATTGCGGTCACCGACGCAGCAGTACCGGCCGGCCGTGAGGGTCTCCGGCTCCGCGCGCTGATGTGGCTCGGCATCGCCCGTTGGGGGGTGCGCCGGCCGATCGGGATGGCCATCAATCCGGCGCGCGACCGTCTTCATCGCCGACGATCCGCCGGCGCCCGCTGACCGTCACGACCGGCGACACCGGCGCCGCCCGCGTGTCATGATGACGCGATGAGTGACTGGGTTGCAGGGCTGCTGGCGATCGCGATCGGCGGGGTGTTCTGCTACCAGGGGTACATCGCGATGAGGATCGTGATCGCCATCTGGGGCGCCCTGGTCGGCTTCGCACTCGGGGCGAGCATCGGCGCCGACGACGGCGGCATTCTCGCCAACGCGCTGTCGTGGACGCTCGCTGTACTCCTCGCACTCGTCTTCGCTGCGATCGCTTACCTCTACTACGCGGTCTCGATCGCGCTCGCGATGGGATCGATCGGCTTCACACTCGGAGCCAGCCTCCTCGTTGCGTTCGGCGTCAGCTGGAACTGGCTCATCGTCCTCGCAGGGCTCGCGCTCGGCATCGCACTCGCGATCGTCGCGATCGTCGGCGATCTGCCGTCGATCCTTTTGATCGTGCTGAGTGCCATGGCCGGGGCGTCGGCGATCGTCGCCGGCCTGATGCTGCTCACCGGGCAGCTCGACAGCGAACAGATCACAAGGACCGCTGCGATCACCGACGAACTCAACGACGAGTGGTACTGGTACGTGATCTGGGCGATCGCAGCCGGCACCGGGCTGGTGACCCAGATCGTGTCGGGCGAACGCCGCGCCGCCGACATGCGTGCGGCGTGGGCGCAGGCCTGACCGTCAGCCGGGCGCTCCGGCCGGCCTCTCCGCGTTCGGCACCGAGGCGTCGGTGAACCAGTCGATCGTGCGGCGGAGGCCGTCGCTCAGATCGACGGTCGGGCTCCATCCGAGCCGCTCTGCCGCGAGCGAGATGTCAGGTCGGCGGAACCGCGGGTCGTCTTCAGGAAGCGGTCGGTTGACGACGCTCGACGACGATCCGACCAACTCGACCACGAGCGCCGCGACTTCCTGAACGGTGTACTCGCCCGGGTTCCCGATGTTCACGGGCAGCGACACGTCGGCGTGCACCGGCTCGTCGAGCAACGCGACGAGCCCGTCGACCTCGTCGTCGACGAAACAGAAGCTCCGCGTCTGTTCACCGTCGCCGTAGATCGTGATCGGGTCACCACGGAGCGCCTGATCGATGAAGTTGGTGATCACTCGCCCGTCCGCGGCACGCATGCGAGGGCCGTAGGTGTTGAAGATTCGCGCGGTTCGTGTGTCGACGCCGCGGGCTCGATGGAACGCCACCGTGAGCGACTCCGAAAAGCGCTTCGCCTCGTCGTACACCGACCGCGGACCGATCGGGTTGACGTTGCCCCAGTACTGCTCGGTCTGCGGATGGACCAGCGGGTCACCGTAGACCTCGCTCGTCGATGCGAGCAGGAAACGGGCGTCATGACGCTCGGCGAGCTCGAGGAGATGCCGCGTACCGGTGCTGCCCGCATCGAGGGTCTCGAGCGGGCGACGCAGGTACTCCGGCGGCGAGGCAGGACTGGCGAGATGCAGCACGGCGCTGATCACACCGCCCGCAGCGGCATGCTCGACCGCGGCGATGGCCCCCGGGTCGACCACGTCGCCCGGGACGAAGACGAACGCTTCACTGTCGTCGAGGTGTTCGACGTTGCCGTATCGACCGGTACAGCAATTGTCGAGCACGACCACACGGTCGCCGCGCTCGATCAGCCGGTCACACAGGTGCGACCCGATGAAACCGGCACCACCCGCGACCACCACCGTGCTTGCTTCCGCCATAGCCCGCCGACACTAGTGGTCGGCCCGTTCCCTCCGGAATCGGTCGGCCGGCGAGCGCGGCGGCGTGTGCGCCGAAGCCCCGACGTGGCACACTTCGCGTGTGGCCTGGTTGGTGACCGACGACAAGCGCGTGCTCGCATCCGCTGAGGTCGCCGACTCCCGAACCGCTCGCCGCAAAGGCTTGCTCGGGCGCGAGCACCTCGACGGCGCCATCGTGCTCACACCGTGCCGATGGATCCACACGATCGGGATGCAGTTCCCGATCGACGTCGCGTTCCTCGACGACGACGGCACCGTGGTCAAGACGATGCACATGAAAAGCCACCGGATCGGGGTGCCGGTGTGGTCGGCATCGCTCGTGATCGAAGCCGAAGCCGGTGCATTCGCACGGTGGGGCCTGCGGGTCGGTGACGTGATCGAGATCCGGGGCGACGACTCGTGACCGAGACGCCCGACCCGGCGTCGGGCCCCGGCACGTTGTGGCTCGTCGGCACGCCGATCGGCAATCTCGGCGATCTCACGCCTCGGGCGATCGAGGTGCTCGCCGGCGCCGAGCTCGTCTGCTGCGAAGACACGCGACGCACCGGCAAGCTGCTCCAGCACGCCGGGATTCGAGCGAACCGGTTGGCGGTCGCCAACGACCACACCGAGTACCACCGCATCAGCGACGTGCTCGACGTGCTCGGATCAGGCGGGGACGTCGCCGTCGTCACCGACGCCGGGATGCCGGGTGTGAGCGATCCGGGCGAACGACTCGTACGAGCAGCGATCGATGCGGGCCACTCGGTCTCGGCCGTGCCCGGCCCCGACGCCGTGACGACCGCGTTGGTGATCAGCGGCCTCCCGACCGACCGGTTCGCCTTCGAAGGGTTCCTCCCCCGATCGGGCCGCGATCGCAGCGCCCGGTTGCTCGGCCTCGCCGAGGAGTCCCGCACGGTGGTGCTGTACGAGGCGCCCCACCGCATCGAACGCACCCTCGCCGACCTGGCCGAGACCTGCGGGGGCGACCGCCGGGTCGCCGTGTGTCGGGAGCTGACCAAGCTGTACGAGGAGGTGGTGCGCGGCACGCTCGACACCATCGAGATCGGCGAGCCGCGCGGCGAGTACGTGATCGTCCTCGGTGGAGCCGTCGTGGACGACACTCCCCCGGACGACGACACGATCCGAGCTGCGTTGCGCGACGAGTTGGCGTCCGGCTCGTCGAAGCGGGACGCGATCGCCGCGGTGTCGAAGCGTCTCAACCTCCCGAAGAAGCAGGTCTACGCCCTCGCCATCACCGAGTAGCCCACGCCCGCCCGCTCGCCTGCCCCACGCCGGTTCTCGGCGGCACCCGTCCGGGAACCCGCACCACAGCCACCGAGAAACCACCGCTCCCCACACACCCCACGTTCCCGGCGGCACCCGTCCGGGAACCCGCACCACAGCCACCCAGAAACCACCGCTCCCCACACACCCCACGTTCCCGGCGGCTCTCGTCCGGATTCCCGGACCACAGTCACCGAGAACGGGGCGGGAGTGGCATCACAAAGGTGACGGTGTCGGCGGTGCGAGCGAACTCGGTGAAGCCGACCCGTTCATAGAAAGCTCGAGCGTTCTCGTTCCGCACGGCCACTCCCAGGTGGACACCGGGCGAACCGTCGGCGCTGAGCGACGCAACCAACGTCTCGATCAGGCGCCGACCCGCACCTCGGCCCTGGGCTGCGGGCAGCAGGTCGATGTGGAGGTGCGAGGGATAATCGGCCACGACCTCGTCGCTCGCCGTCGGAGGCGCATGGATGAACCCGATCTCGAGTCGGTCGCGCTCGGTTTCGCCCGACCCGACCGGATAGCGCTCCCGGAGCGAGGGCCACCACGCTCGCTCGCACCGATCCTCGAACGAACGTGAGTCGAGGGCGCCGATCACGTAGCCGATCGGAACGTCGCCGTCATCGACGAGGACGAACGCATGCTCGGGCTCGAGCGTCACATAGGCGCCGGCCCACACGTGCCCGGGCAGATCCGGGTCGCCGTGCAGCGGGCGGGCGTCTCCCCCGGCGTCTGCCGTCCGGACACAGATGTCGTACATCGCCGCCATGTCGTCCGAACGCGCACCCCGAATCCCCACCCACCCAGCCTGCCACCTTCTCGGCGGGTGTCGTCGGGCGCGCCTTGGGGGTGGAGTCGGGGCCGGTACCCTCTGGCGCATGAGCGAGTACGTGTCGGTGGCGTCGACGGGGCCGAGCGCTGCGTTCTTCGATCTCGACCGCACCCTGATCTCCGGATCGTCGGCCTTCGCACTCGCAACCGCGGCGCGGTCGATGAAGATGATGCCGACGCACGAGCTCGTCCGTGATGCGATGACCGCCGCCACCTTCAAGTTCCGGGGCGACCACGACACCGGCGCCAGCGACAACGCCCGCGACCGGATCCTCGGCTTCGTCGAGGGCCAGCGCCAGGACGACCTGCTCGCACTCAACGAACGGGTGCTTCCGACCCTGCTCGGCAAGATCCGTCCCGAGGCCCGGCGCCTCGTCGACATCCACCGCCACGCCGGGCGCGCCACCTACATCGTGTCGGCAGCACCGCACGAGATCGTCGAACCACTCGCCATCTCACTCGGCATGACCCACGGGATCGGCACGAAGGGCAAGGTCGTCGACGGGATCTACACCGGCGAGCTCGACGGGCCGTTCACCTACGGCCAGGGCAAGGTCGACGCGATCGAGGAGATCGCCCGGTTCGAGGGGTACGACCTCCGCCTCTGCTACGCGTATTCCGACTCGTCGAGCGATCTGCCGATGCTCAGCGCCGTGGGTCACCCGGTCGCCGTCAACCCCGACTCGAAGCTCGAACGCCACGCCAAGGATCACGGCTGGCCGATCGTCATCTTCAGCCAGCGCACCAAAACGGTCATCCGCCGAACGGCGACCGGCGTCGCCTCCGCCGGTGTGGCCGCAGCCACCTTCGCCGCCGGCCTCGAACTCGGCACCCGCCGAGCGGGCAAGGCGTTCTGGCGCTGACTCGACCGAGTGCGGCTACATCGGTTTGGGGATGAGGGCGAGCTGACGGGACTGGGCGACCAGAACGCCCCGGCTGTCCCAGACCTCGCCGTCTTCTTCGAACATTCCGTTCTGGATGAAGCGGCTCCGGAACACGCACCGCAGCGGGCCGGGCGACGGCGTCTCGCGGATGTGCGTGGTCAGCTCCAGGGTCGGCGCCCACGACGGGGGGAACTCCTCCCGGTTGAAGCACACGGGGGCGAACGCATCGAGCGCGACCAGCAGCCCGAAGGCGTCGATCGGGGAACCGTCGGCGAATTCGAACCAGCCGCGCATCATCGCCGTGCCGGTCGGGTTGCCCTCGCGAAACCCCATGTCGTCCGGGTGGTAGGCGCAGACGACGCGGTGGCCGAACCCCGAGACGTTCATCGCGACGGGCGGCCCGGCGGGCACGCACTCGTCGAACGGAGGCAGATCGGGCGGCGCTGCGTCGACGACCGATGGGCCGGCGCGTTCGGCGTCGGGCTGGTCGGCGAACGTGCCCAACAGCGCCATCACCGGACCGTGCTCGGGCGACACGACGGTGCCTCGCACCACCGCCATCCGGCGTCCGGCACGGACCACCTCGGTGTCGACGGTGACCGGCCCGACGCGCCCGGGCGACAGATAGTGGGCCGTGAGCGAGAGCGGCGGCCGGTCGACGGCATCGCCCATCGCTCGAGCCGCCAGAGCAATGAGGTAGCCACCGTTGGCGTTCCCCATGATGTCCCAACCCTCGTGGATGGTCGCGTCGTAGCTGCCGTCACCTCTCGGCGTGACCGTCGTCGCCTGCTCGAACTCGCTCATGGCGGGCAAACCTAGGAGTTGAGCCGGCACGGCCCCCGATCAGACGGATGGGAAACCCGTCACAGGCCGACCGCGACGGGCGACCGAGCGAACCGGCCGGAGCCCGGGTTGGTCCGGGCGGTAGCGTCGGTGGGGTGAGCAGGTTCTATGTGACCACCCCGATCTACTACGTGAACGCCGAGCCCCACCTCGGGCACGCGTACACGACGATCGTCGGCGACGCGCTGACGCGGTGGCACCGGCTCATGGGCGACGACGTCAAGTACCTGACCGGCACCGACGAGCACGGCCAGAAGATCCAGCAGGCCGCCGATGCCGCCGGCAAGACGCCCCAGGAGTTCACCGACGAGGTGGCGCCGAAGTTCGCCGATGCGTGGGATCGGCTCAACATCGCGAACGACGACTTCATCCGCACGACCGAGCCGCGTCACCGCACCGCCGTCAACGAGTTGCTCCAGCGCTGCTACGACGCCGGCGACATCGAGCTCGACACGTACTCGGGCTGGTACTGCGTGGGCTGCGAGGCGTACTACACCGAGGACGAACTCGACGAGGGCCACGTCTGCCCGATCCACAAGAAGCCGGTCGAGCACTTCGAGGAGGAGAACTACTTCTTCCGGCTCAGTCGCTTCCAGGATCGCTTGCTCGACTGGTATGCCGAGCACCCGGACGCGATCAAGCCGTCGCACCGAGCCAACGAGGCGATCGGCCTCATCAAGTCGGGCCTTCGTGACTTCTCCGTCAGCCGAACGACCGTCGACTGGGGCATCCCCCTGCCGTGGGACGAGAACCACGTCGCCTACGTCTGGTTCGACGCCCTCACCAACTACCTGTCGGCCGTCGGCTTCGGCGCCGACGACGCCGACTACACCGACTGGTGGCCGGTCGACTACCACCTGATCGGCAAGGACATCATCCGCTTCCACTGCGTCTACTGGCCGGCGATGCTGATGTCGGCCGGCGTCGAGCCGCCCAAGGGGTACGGCGTCGGCGGCTGGCTGTTGGTGGGCGGCGAGAAGATGTCGAAGTCGGGCGGCAACGCCGTCAACCCGCTCGATCTGGTCGACACGACCGGCGTCGACGGGTTCCGCTACTACGTCCTCGCCGAGACCCCGTACGGCTCCGATGGCGACTTCACCTACGACGGGCTCGTCGCCCGCTACAACGCCGACCTCGCGAACAACCTCGGCAACCTGGCGGCACGGGTCGCCACCGTCGTCGGCAAGAAGTGCGACGGCGTCGGACCCGCTCCGGCGGCCGACAGCTCGCTCGCGCAGGCAGCGGCCGACGCCTACGCCAACACCGCCAAGGGGTGGGACGACATCGCGCCCTCGAAGGCGCTCGACGCAACGTGGTCGCTGATCCGCGCCACGAACGCGTTCCTCGAGTCGAACGAGCCGTGGAAGATGGAGCCGGGCGCCGACGTCGAACGGGTGATGGGCGATGCGCTCGAGGCGCTGCGGATCGTCGCGATCCTCGCCTACCCGGCCGTCCCGGAAACCAGTCAGGCGATCTGGGAACGCATCGGCCTCGGCGGCAACGTCGTCGATCAGCGCCTACCCGACGCGGCGGCGTGGGGCGGCTATCCCGGCGGCCTCACGGTCACCAAGGGCGACCCGCTGTTCCCCCGCATCAAGGCCTGAGGGCCGCCCGCCGCAATGGAACTGTTCGATTCGCACTGCCACGTCTACGACGACCGGATGCCCGACGGTCCGCCCGCAGCGCTCGACGCTGCGCGGGCGGCAGGGGTCACCGGCATGGTCGCCGTCGGGTGCGACCGCCCGACCAGTGAGGCCTCGATCGCCGTCGCCCAGGCGAACGACGACGTGTGGGCGACCGTCGGGCTGCACCCGCACGACGCCGACCAGGGCGTCGACACGATCGTCGATCTGATCGGCAACTCGGGCGTCGTCGCGATCGGCGAAGCCGGGCTCGACTACTACTACGACAACTCACCACGCGACGTGCAGCGGACCGCGTTCGCCGCCCAGATCCAGCTGGCCCACGAACACGATCTCCCACTCGTGATCCACACACGCGATGCGTGGGACGACACCTTCGACGTTCTCGACGCCGAGGGAATGCCGAACGGCACCGTCTTCCACTGCTTCACCGGCGGCCCCGACGAGGCACGGCGATGCCTCGACCGAGGCGCCCACGTGAGCTTCTCCGGCATCGTCACGTTCAAGACCGCGACCGATCTGCAGGCCGCCGCGCGGCTCGTCCCGCTCGACCGGATGCTGATCGAGACCGACGCGCCGTACTTGGCACCCGTGCCCCACCGGGGCAAGACCAACCAGCCGGCCTACGTCGCCCACACTGCGCAGTTCATCGCCGACCTGCGCGATGTCCGCGTCTCCGAGGTCGCCGAGGCGACCGCTCGCAACGCCCGCCAGGTGTTCCGGCTCGGCTGAGCCGCCGCTGAGCCACCCCGTCGTCCCCGCGACGGTGCACAGCGAGCGGACCGAACCGTCAGTAGCCTGGAGAGGCCCCGAACGGCACCGACCACGACATGGACTACGAGTACGCACAACGCCGCCGAACCTTCGTCGCGATCGCGATCACGCTCGTCCTCGCGCCTGCTGCCTTCCTGCTGACCCGGGGCGACGACGAGGCCGCCACACCTACTGACGTCACGGTGATCGGGACGACACCACAAGCGGTGACCGATACGACGGTCGGGGCGTCGGCACCGACTGCGACCGATGTCATGGGCACGTCGCCCGTCGAGGTGTTGAGCGGTGATGCGTCGAGCTCGAACGACGATCCCGCCACGATCGCGATCCCGCGTCCACCGCAGGGTGTGGCCGGCACCGCCACGTTCAGCCGAGACATCGGCGACGTCGAGGACTGCCTGGTCGGAGCGCTCGGCGTGCCGTTCGACGCCCGCGTCACGGTGACGAACCTCGACAACAGCATGCGAATCGACTGCATCAACAACGTCGGCGGACCCCGGCCGGAGGAAGCGATCGTGCTCCACGCCGACGCCTTCCTCCAGATCGCCGACCTGACCGACGCACCGGTGCCGGTGCAGATCACCTGGTGACGCACTCCCGTCCGCACATCCACGAGCTGCTCGAACAGGGCGGCCTGGCACCGCGACGCGACCTCGGGCAGAACTTCGTCGCCGATCCGAACACGGTTCGACGCATCGCCTCGCTCGCCGAGGTCGGCACGGGCGACCACGTGGTCGAGATCGGCGCCGGGCTCGGGTCGCTCACGCTCGCGCTCGCCGACACCGGCGCCGACGTGCTCGCCGTCGAAGTCGACAGCGGCATCGTCCCGGTGTTGCGTTCGGTGGTCGCCGATCGCGCGAACGTCACCGTCGTCGAAGTCGACGCCATGAAAGCCGACTGGGACGAGATCCTGTCCGGATCCGACTCGTGGACGCTGGTCGCGAACCTCCCCTACAACGTCGGCACCCCGCTGGTCTGCGACCTCCTCGACGAGGTGCCCTCGATCACGTCGATGCTGGTGATGGTGCAGAAGGAAGTCGCCGAGCGCTTCGCTGCATCGCCGGGTTCGAAGCAGTACGGGGCGGTGAGCGTGAAGACGTCGTTCTGGGCGACGGCGCGCCTCGCCGCCACCGTTCCGGCGTCGGTATTCGTGCCGAAACCGAACGTCGAGTCGGCGCTGGTCCGCATCGATCGCCGGACACCTCCCGAGGTCGACACCGAGACCTTGTTCGGACTGGTCAAGCAGGCCTTCGGACAGCGTCGCAAGATGCTCCGGCGATCGCTGAACGGGGTGGTGACGCCAGGACAGTTCGATGCCGCCGAGGTCTCGCCCGAGGCGCGTCCCGAAACGCTCGACGTCGACGCCTGGGTCCGCCTCGCCCGCGCCGTCTCGGCCTGACACCGCAACCCGACCGGCCCGCTCGCACGGTTCTCGGCGGCACACGTCCGGGATCCCGCACCCAGATCACCGAGAACCCAGACATCCACAAACCCGCCGACATCTCGGCGGCACACGTCCGGAAACCCGCACCCAGATCACCGAGAACCCAGACATCCACAAACCCGCCGACATCTCGGCGGCACACGTCCGGAAACCCGCACCCACATCACCGAGAACCCAGACATCCACAAACCCGCCGACATCTCGGCGGCACACGTCCGGAAACCCGCACTACCGCCACCGAGAACCCAGCCCGAGCCGGCGAGACGATTCACCACAGGTCGCGAACCACCACCGCGAGACGATTCACCACAGGTCGCGAACCACCACCGTGAGACGATTCACCACGCCTCGCGAACCACCACCGCGAGACGATTCACCACGCCTCGCGAACCACCACCGTGAGACGATTCACCACAGGTCGCGAACCACCACCGTGAGACGATTCACCACAGGTCGCGAACCACCACCGTGAGACGATTCACCACAGGTCGCGAACCACCACCGTGAGACGATTCACCACGCCTCGCGAACCACCACCTGACGGCGTCAGCGGGAGCGGCCCCGGAGCCGATCGATCTGGCGACGGTCGCGTTTGGTGGGGCGACCGGCACCACGGTCACGCTGGGCGAACGCGGCTTCGAGCTCGTCGCGCTCGGGCGGCGCCGGGCTCTCGTCCTCGTAACACTCGACGGCGATCGCGGCGCCGACACGCTTCGACAGCACCCGACGCACGACAACGATGCGTTGTCGACGGTTGAGCAGCGCCTCCACCCGGTCGCCGACGACGACCTTGCTCGCCGGCTTCACGTCGGCGCCGTTCACCGTGACATGCCCGCCCTTGACCACTGCGGCCGCGTCGGACCGGGTCTTCGTCAGCCGCACCGCGTGCAGCCACTGGTCGATCCGAACCGCGTCGATCCGTCCAGCGTACGACGACGATGAGGGCCGGGAACCAGCGCATCGACGAAACGTCCTCGACCCCGGGGGATCGTCGTAGGGTGCCGGTCGTGGCGATCGTGCTCCAGGCTCCGGCGAAACTGACCTTGTCGCTCCGCATCACCGGGGTGCGCGACGACGGCTTCCATCTGATCGACGCCGAGATGGTCACCCTCGACCTCCACGACCTCGTCACCGTCGACCCCGACCGCAACGGCACCGTGATCACCGGCCGCTACGCCGACGGCGTCCCGACCGACGACCGCAACCTGGCGGTCCGAGCGCTCGGCGGTCGCAGCGTCGGTCTCACGATCGACAAACGGATCCCGCACGGCGGAGGCCTCGGCGGTGGATCGTCCGATGCGGCCGCCGTGATGCGGTGGACCGGCCACCCGACCGACGACGCCGGACTTGCCGATGCAGCGACACTCGGCGCCGACGTGGCGTTCTCGCTGATCGGCGGCCGGGCCCGTGTGCGAGGCATCGGTGAGATCGTCGAACCGCTCCCCCACCTCGATCGAGTCGTCACCCTCGTGATCCCACCGCTCCAGGTGTCGACACCGGCCGCCTACCGGGCGTGGGACGAGCTCGGTGCGCCGACGGCGCCCGGCCCGAACGATCTCGAACCGGCGGCGCTGCGCGTCGAACCGAACCTGGCGCGATGGCGCGACAAGATCGGCGACGCGACCGGGCGGACGCCGGTGTTGGCGGGGAGTGGCGCGACCTGGTTCGTCCACGGCGAGCACAGCAACGCCCTCGCTGCACTAGGCAACGAGGGCGCCGAGATCATCGCCGCGCGAACCACCCCGGCTTCGTGAATCGAAGGAGGAGCGGGTCGTCGGCAGTCGGACAGATTGCGGAAACTATTTGCGACGCTGGTGGCGCGTGCGGCGAAGCATCTTCTTGTGCTTCTTCTTCCGCATGCGCTTGCGGCGCTTCTTGACGAGCGAACCCATAAGGCTCGACACGCTACCGCTTGCCACGGCCCACCACCACCTCCGATCACGAGCGCGACGCGATCTCTCCGGCCGATCGTCGAGCGGCCCGATGTCATGTTCGCGACCGGGGGTCGGGGCGCTACCGTGGCACACGTCGGCCGGTGGTACGCCGTCGGCAGACCTTCCGGGGTCGTTCAATGGTAGGACAGCGGTTTTTGGTGCCGTTTATAGGGGTTCGAGTCCTCTCCCCGGAACGATGACAGTTTCAGCGATCGTGCTCGCCGCCGGTGCCGGCACCCGCATGCGCTCCGAGCGGCCCAAGCCCCTCCACCGCATCTGTGGACGCCCGATGGTGCTCCACGTCATCCATGCGCTCGAGCTCCTCAAGCCGGCTCACACCGTCGTCGTGGTCGGCCACGCCGCCGACCAGGTGACCGACAAGATCAGCGCCGAGTCGCCCGACTGGGCCAACGTGGCCTTCGCCGAACAGGTCGAACAGAACGGCACCGGCGACGCGACCGCGATCGGCATGGCCGCACTCTCGGGCGACGACTACGACGACGACGCCACCGTCATCGTCGTGCCCGGCGACACTCCCCTGCTGTCGGCCGACACCCTCGACGAACTCGTCGCCAGCCACGTCGCCAACTCGAACGCCGCCACCCTCCTCACGAGCGTCCTCGACGACCCGACCGGCTACGGCCGAGTCATCCGTGGCAAGGACGAACGGGTGCTGCGCATCGTCGAACAGCGTGATGCGGCGCCGGAGGAGCTCGACGTGCGCGAGATCAACACCAGCATCTATGCGTTCCGACGCGACCTCCTCGGCCCGGCGCTCCGCAACCTCACCGCCGACAACGCACAAGGCGAGCTGTACCTCACCGACGTGATCGGCCAACTCGCATCGATGGGCCACCGCGTCGGCGCTCTCCGGGCGTCGGGCGCCGAGACGCAGGGCGTCAACGACCGCTGGCAGCTCGCTCTCGCCGAACGCGAGTTCCGCAACCGCACCAACCGGCACTGGCTGCTCAACGGGGTCACCATGCTCGACCCCCGACAGACCTTCATCGACGTCACCGTCCAACTCGGGCGCGACGTCACGATCTACCCGGGCACCACGCTGCACGGCACGACGACGGTCGGCGACGGCTGCGACATCGGCCCGCACACCCAGCTCACCGACTGCACCGTCGGGGCGAACAGCCGCGTCCGTCAGACCGTCGCCGACGGCGGCGTCATCGGACCAGCCTCAGACGTCGGACCGTTCGCCCACATCACCGCCGACACCAACCTGCTTGCAGGCACCACGACGGGGCCGTTCTACACTGCTCCCGACGCCCGCTAGCGATCGCCCACGACCGCCGACCACACCACCGTTGCCCGGGGAGGGGCTCGCCATGGAGAAGGTCACCACCAAGAAACTCGCCCTCTACACCGGGCGCACCCACCCCGCCTTGGCCGAGGAGGTGGCGACCCATCTGGGACAGGGCCTCGGTGATCCGAACATCGTCGAGTTCTCGAACGGCGAGATCCGTCCGCGGTTCACGCAGAGCGTGCGCGGCGCCGACGTGTTCGTCATGCAGAGCCACTACGGCGTCGACGGCCGGTCGGTGAACGACTCGATCATGGAACAACTGACCATGATCGACGCAGCGTCGCGAGCGTCGGCCAAGCGCATCACGGCCGTGACCCCGTTCTACGGGTACGCACGCCAGGACCGCAAAGCAGAGGGACGCGAGCCGATCACCGCCCGTCTCGTCGCCGACATGTTCAAGGCGGCCGGCGCCAAGCGCATGATCTCGATCGACCTGCACTCGGGCCAGATCCAGGGTTTCTTCGACGGCCCCGTCGATCATCTGACGGCGGCACCGGTGCTCGAGAACTACATCCGCCAGCAGGCGCCCGACTCGCCGGTCATCGTGTCGCCCGACTCCGGCCGCATCAAGGTCGCCGAGCGAATGGCTCAGCACCTGCACGACTGCGACGCCGACATCGCCTTCATCTACAAGCGCCGGCCGAAGGGCCAGGCGAACGTGGTCGAGGCCAAGGAGGTCATCGGCGACGTCGACGGGCGCCTCTGCATCCTCACCGACGACATGATCGACACCGGCGGCACGATCGTGTCGGCCGCCGAGATCCTGCTCGAACGTGGCGCCACCGAGGTGTGGGCGATGGCCACGCACGGCGTGCTGTCGGGCCCGGCGGTCGACCGGCTGAAGAACTCGCCGCTGGCGCGCGTCGTCCTCACGAACACCCTGCCGCTGCCGCCCGAGAAACAGATCCCGCAGATCGAGGTGCTGTCGGTCGCCGAGATCATCGCCGAGGCCCTCTCGGCGGTCTTCGACGACACCAGCGTCAGCGACATCTTCGACGGCGAGAACCTCGCCTGACGACCCCTCCCCGGGGACGATGACCGACCGTCACGATCCTGCGGGCCCGAATCCCGACTCGGTTCGACCGGCGCTCTCCGTCGAACCCGACGACGTCCCGTCGACCGTCCCCGACGGGTACCGGATCGTCCCGCTGACCCGCGAGGTCCTGCTCGACACCACCGTTGTCCGCGCCGCGGCCGGCGTCGTCATCGGGCTGCTCGTGCTCGCGTGGCCCACTCGGACCAACGCCGTCCTGGGCGTGCTCGTCGGCGTCGGGTTCGTGGTCTACTCGACGCTGTCGTTGATCGACGGCATTCGACGGGGCCGACCGCGAGCCGACCTCGTGCTGTCTGGCGCCGGAGCGGCGCTCGGTCTCCTCTTGATGCTCGACATCGGGAACGCCCACTCCAACGTCGGCAGGCTGGCAGGCGTCGGCCTCGTCGGCATGGCCATCCATCAGCTGACACGTCGGCGCGGCGCTCCGAAGCGCGAGACGATCGCCGTGGCCGGAGCGTTCGCAGCCCTCGGGGCCCTGACGTTCGCGTTCCCCTCACAGGTGATCGCGACGTCGACGTCGCTCGTCGCGGCGTTGTGGGTCGTCATCGGCGTCATCGCCATCGTCACCACCCTCGACGCGCGACGACCTGGAACCGTCGGCTACACGGGGGCGGTCGAGGCGATCGGGTCGTGGCTCGAAGCCCAGTCGGCGACGATCGACCATCGCGATGAACTGGCCGACCGCCTGACGTACGCGGGCGTCGGCGCCCAGAGTCGCGTCGTGCGGTACCTGCTGTTGATGACGTTCGCCGCTGCGATCGCGTCCGGCGGGATCATCGCCGACTCGACCGCAGTGGTCATCGGCGCCATGTTGATCGCACCGCTGATGACACCACTCATGGGGATGGCCATGTCACTCGGCATGGGCTGGCCGAACCGGCTGGCTCGTGCGGCGGGCATCGCCGGGGCCGGCATCCTGCTGGCCATCGCGATCGGACTCGTCCTCGGATGGACCGCCCCCGTCGTGATCGACACGGCGGTCAACACCCAGATCACGTCTCGCATCGAACCCAACGTGCTCGACCTGATCATCGCCGTCGCCGCGGGCGGGGCCGGGGCATACGGACTCTCACGCCCCGACGTCTCCGACGCCCTCCCCGGCGTCGCGATCGCGATCTCGCTGGTCCCCCCGCTCGCTGTCTCGGGTATCGGCATCTCCCAGGGCGACGCCACTGCCGCGAGCGGTGCGCTGCTGCTGTTCGGCACCAACGCCGTGGCGATCCTGCTGGTCGGCGGCTTCACCTTCGTCGTGACCGGGGTCGTGCCGACGTACCGGGTGGCCGAGGGCCAGCGCCGGGTCACGACCTCGCTCGCCGCGGTCATCGCCCTGGCAGCGATGGTCGTCGGTGCACTGCTCCTCAACGGCCAGCAGGCCGCCACCGACCTCGTCAACCGCTCGACGCTCGAGACCACCGTCGACGAGTGGCTCGACGACTCCGGCCCGCGTGTCCTGTCGATCACGAACGATCGCAACCACGTCGACGTCGACCTCGTCGGCGAACTCGACGACGTTCCCGACGTCGATGACCTCGCGGCCGACCTGACCGAAGCGCTCGGACGGGACACGACGGTCGACGTGCGGATCCGGCTCGAGACGACGCTCTCGGGCGGCTGATCGGCGTTCTCGCTCGCGCCGCCGGTCGTCTACCGTCGCGACCATGGCCGCGACACCCGAGCACAAGATCCACCTCTCCGAGTCGGAGATGCCGACGACCTGGTACAACATCGTCGCCGATCTCCCCGAGCCGCCTCCCCCGCCGCTGCACCCAGGCACGCTCGAGCCGGCCACCCCGGACGACTTCGCTCCCCTCTTCCCGATGGCGCTGATCGAGCAGGAAGCGACCACGGAACGGTACGTCGAGATCCCGGGTGAGGTGCTCGACATCTACCGCATCTGGCGGCCGAGCCCGCTGTTCCGGGCGACCCGTCTCGAGCAAGCGCTCGGCACGCCGGCGCGGATCTACTACAAGTACGAGGGCGTCAGCCCTGCCGGCTCCCACAAGCCGAACACGTCGGTGCCCCAGGCGTACTACAACCACGCGGAGGGCATCACCCGTCTCACGACCGAGACCGGTGCCGGCCAGTGGGGCAGCTCCCTCGCCTACGCCACCGCCCAGTACGGCATGGAATGCGAGGTCTGGATGGTGGGCGCCTCCTACCGCCAGAAGCCGTATCGCCGGACGATGATGCAGGTCTGGGGCGCCGACGTGCACTCGTCGCCGTCCGACCGCACCGAGTACGGCCGCTCGCTCCTCGCCGAGGATCCCGATCATCCGGGCTCGCTCGGCATCGCGATCTCCGAGGCAGTCGAAGCCTGCGTCGCCGACCCCAACGCCCGTTACGCGCTCGGCTCGGTCCTGAATCACGTTCTCCTGCACCAGACGGTCATCGGCGAGGAGGCCCTGCTCCAGCTCGCCAAGGTCGGCGAGACGCCCGACGTCCTGGTCGGCTGCACCGGGGGCGGTTCGAACTTCGGCGGGCTGGCGTTCCCGTTCCTCCGGGAGAAGATGGCCGGGAAGATGAATCCGACCATCCGCTGTGTCGAACCGGCGGCCTGCCCGACTCTCACGAAGGGCGAGTACCGCTACGACTTCGGCGACACCGCCGGCATGACCCCGCTCATGAAGATGCACACCCTCGGCCACGGCTTCGTTCCCGAACCCATCCACGCCGGCGGCCTCCGCTACCACGGCATGGCCCCGCTCGTGTCGCACATCTACGAACTCGGCCTCGCCGAGGCGATCGCGATCCCGCAACGGGAGTGCTTCGCCGGCGCACTGCAGTTCGCTCGCACCGAGGGCATCGTGCCCGCGCCCGAGCCGACCCACGCCATCGCCGCTGCGATCCGCGAGGCGCTGGCGTGCAAGGAGACCGGCGAGGAGAAGGTCATCCTGACCGCGATGTGCGGCCACGGCCACCTCGACCTGTCGGCGTACGAGAAGTACCTGGGCGGCGAGATGGTCGACTTCGAACTGTCCGACGACGCCATCGCCGCCGCCATGGCGGACGTGCCGGTGATCGCCTGATCGCATCCCCGGGTCGGGTGATCTCCCGAAACGCCGACTCCGTCGTCGTTCCGTCCGACACCCGACCCGGTGGTTTCCCGTCGTCGTTCCGTCCGACACCCGACCCGGTGGGGGTTTGGCAATCCCGCGGTAGCATCGATCGCTGCCGTAATGACCCTTCTTCGAGGCTGACCAATGTCTGAGACCGTTCTTCTTGCCGAAACCGGGCGCGCCACGGGCAGCGCCGACGCTCGCCGCATGCGCCGCGACGACCAGATCCCCGCCGTCGTGTACGGCCAGGGCATGGAGCCGATCAGCGTGTCGGTCGCCCGCCGTGACCTGCGTCTCGCCCTGTCCGGCCCCGCCGGCATGAACACCGTGCTCGACCTCACCGTCGACGGCACCGTGTACCCCGCCATCGTGAAGGACATGCAGCGCCACCCCGTGCGCCGCACCGTCCAGCACGTCGACTTCCTCCAGATCAACCTCGACGCCGAGATCCGGGTCAACATCCCGGTCCGTCTCGAGGGCGAGGCCAAGGACGTCATGAACGAGAACGGTCTCGTCGACCTCACGATGTCGGAGATCGAGGTCGCCACGACCCCGAAGAACATCCCCGACGAGATCGTCATCGACGTCACCGACTTCACGATGGAGACCACGCTCACCCTGGGCGAGGTCGCACTGCCGTCCGGCGTCGAAGCCGTCGGCGACCCCGAGTGGACCGTCGTCACCGTGCTCACGATGCGCACCCCCGTGCTCGACGCCGAGGACGAGGCAGCCGAGGCTGCCGAGGCCGAAGCCGCCGAGGGTGAAGGCGACGCCGCCGAGGGCGACGCCGACGCTGCCGGCGACGACGCCGGCGAGTGATCCGCCCCCGGGCGCTCACACAGCACTGACCCGATGGGCCTGTTCGACCGGTCGTCTCGCAAGGGCACCCCGTTCGACTGGCTCGTCGTCGGTCTGGGCAACCCGGGCGAGAAGTACCGCCGCACGCGCCACAACGTCGGCGCGGAGGCGATCGAGCTGCTCGCCGAGCGCCACGACGCCCCGCTCAAGTCCGGTCGCGACAACTCCCTGATCGGAGAGGCCCGATTCGGCACCGGCGCCGACGCGCCGCGCGTCGTCCTGGCGTTCCCGCTCACGTTCATGAACGAGAGCGGCCGTGCGGTCTCTGCCCTCGTCCGTCGCTACGGCATCGAGACGCCCGACCGGATTATCGTCGTCCAAGACGAACTCGATCTCGATCCCGGCGTCCTGAAGGTGAAGAACGGTGGCGGGCTCGCCGGCCACAATGGCCTGCGCAGCATCACCCAGCACCTGAAGACGCAGGACTACCTGCGGATCCGGATCGGCGTCGGCAAGCCGCCGAACAAGGAGCGCGGCGCCAGCCACGTGCTCACCCGCGTGCCCACGCGACAGCGGGAGATCCTCGACGTCGCGATCGCCGACGCCGCCGACGCCGTCGAGTTGATCGTCGACGACGGTGTCGACACCGCCATGCAGCGGTACAACTCTCGTTGATGCTCCGTACCGCCCCGGATTCGGCATGACGCTCACCGACATCCCCCCGTTGCTCCGGAACGAACCGGGGATCACCCGCGCCCTCGGCGAACCGAGCGCTCGGCTGGCGGTCGTCGAGGTCGCACGACCCGTCTCGATCGCCGCCCTCGCCCACCTGAGCAACAAGCGACCGCTCGTCGTCGCCTGCCCGACCGGGTCGATGGCAGGACAGCTCTACGACGATCTCCAGCAGTTCGTCGGTGCCGACGACGTGGCCCTCTTCCCGGCCTGGGAGACCCTCCCGTTCGAGCGTGTCAGCCCGGCCGTGGAGACGATGGGCCAGCGACTCGAACTGCTCTGGCGTCTCCGGAACGACGAGCGCTGCCCGAAGGTGATCGTCGCCGGCGTCCGTGCCCTGCTCCAGAAACTGGGGCCCGAGGCGATCGACGTCGAACCGATCACCGTTCGTCCGGGCGCCGTCATCGATCCCGACGTGATCGCTGCGCAACTCGTCGAGTACGGCTATCGGCGCGAAGAGGTCGTCGAACACCGGGGCGAGTTCGCACGACGCGGCTCGATCGTCGACGTGTACCCGTCGACCGCCGACGCCCCGATCCGTATCGACTTGTGGGGCGACGAGGTCGACCGCCTGACGGTGTTCGGCGTCAACGATCAGCGCTCGACCGCCGACCTCGACGAGGTCCGCATCTTCCCCGCCCGCGAGCTCATCCCCACCGACGACGTACGCGACCGTGCCGCCGAGCTGGTCGGCACCGAGCCGTGGGGTCGGGAACAGTGGGAACGTCTCGCCGAGGGCGCCCACTTCGACGGCATGGAGTCGTGGCTCCCGTGGCTCGTCGACGACGACGTCATGCTCACCGACGTCCTCCCCGACACCGCCAAAGTCGTGCTGGTCGAACCGCGCCGGATGCGCGACCGTGCCAGCGACCTCCTCGCCGAGGAAGACGATCTCGCCCGTGCGCTCGCGAGCACGTGGGCCCGCGACCCCGACAAGGAGTTCCCGCGCCTCCACGCCGATCCCGATGCGCTGCTCGCCGGAGTCGGCTCGTTCTGGACGATCGACTCGACACCCGAGTCGCCCGACACCCCGATGGTCGAGGCGACCGGCTGGGGCCCGGTCGGCGGCGACGGCAGCGGCCTCACCGACCGGCTGAAGGACCTGCTGGCCAAGGGCCACCGCGTGATCGTCGCTGCCGACGGCACCGGTTCGGCCAACCGGCTGCACGAGATCCTGCTCGACCACGATCTCGACATCCCGGTGTCGGAAACCGCTGCGAATCGGATCGTCGTCGCACCGCTGCATCGCGGCTGCAACCTGCCGAACGCCCAGGTCACGATCGTCGCGGAGAGCGACCTGACCGGACGTCGGCGGGCGCATCGCAAGGCACGCACTCGCAAACGCGAGGGAACGACCACCTTCGAAGACCTCAAGGTCGGCAGCTACGTCGTCCACCACCAGCACGGCGTCGGCCAGTACGACGGGATGGTGAAGCGGACGATCGGCGGCGTCGAACGCGACTACCTGCTCGTCTCGTACAAGGGCGGCGACAAGCTGTACGTCCCCTCCGACCAGATCGACACCTTGCGCCAGTACGTCGGCGGCGAGGCACCGACGCTCAACAAGCTGGGCGGCGCCGACTTCTCGAAGGCCAAGAGCCGGGTCCGCTCCGAGGTCCGCCAGATCGCGCAGGAACTCGTCGTTCTGTACCAGCAGCGGGTGAACGCCGAGGGCTACGCGTTCGGGCAGGACACCCCGTGGCAGCACGAGATGGAGGAGGCGTTCCCGTTCGTCGAGACGCCCGACCAGCGCACGGCGATCGCCGACATCAAGGGCGACATGGAGCGCCCCTACCCGATGGATCGCCTCGTCTGCGGCGACGTCGGGTTCGGCAAGACCGAGGTCTCGATCCGGGCTGCCTTCAAGGCGATTCAGGACGGCAAGCAGGTGGCGGTGCTCGCTCCCACGACCCTGCTCGCGACGCAGCATGGCAACACGTTCGCCGACCGGTTCGCCGGGTACCCGATCCGGGTCGAGGTGTTGTCGCGCTTCCTCACGCCGGGCCAGGCCAAGAAGGTCATGCAAGGCCTCCGCGACGGTGAGATCGACTGTGTGATCGGCACCCACCGCCTCCTCGCGGCCGACATCACGTTCAAGGATCTCGGCCTGCTCATCGTCGACGAGGAGCAGCGATTCGGGGTGCAACACAAGGAGAAGATCAAGAAGCTCAAGACGAACGTCGATGTGCTCACCCTCTCCGCCACACCGATCCCTCGCACCCTGGAGATGAGCCTCGTCGGTATTCGCGACCTGTCGCTGCTGCAGACGCCGCCGGCCGAACGCCAACCGATCCTCACCTACGTCGGCGAGTACGACGAGCGTGTCGCGATCGAGGCGATCCGACGCGAACTGCTCCGCGAGGGCCAGGTCTTCTGGGTCCACAACCGGGTCCGGTCGATCGAGACCGCCGCAGCCCGCCTCCGCCAGCTCGTTCCCGAGGCGCGTATCGCCGTCGCCCACGGGCAGATGGACGAGGGCACGCTCGAACAGGTCGTCGTCGACTTCTGGGAGGGCCAGTACGACGTGCTGGTCTGCACGACCATCATCGAGTCGGGTATCGACATGCCGACCGTCAACACCCTCGTCGTCGAGCGCGCCGACCTGCTCGGCCTCGGCCAGATGCACCAGCTCCGCGGCCGCGTCGGCCGATCGGGTCAGCGTGCGTACGCGTACCTGTTCCACCCGCAGGACAAGGTGCTGAGCGAGGAGGCCTACGAGCGGTTGAAGACGATCGGCGAGGCGACCGACCTCGGTTCGGGCTTCAAGATCGCGATGCGCGACCTCGAAATCCGAGGCGCCGGCAACCTGCTCGGTGAGTCGCAGTCGGGCCACATCGCTGCGGTCGGGTACGACCTCTACACCCAGATGGTGACCGAGGCCGTGGCCGAGATGAAGGGCGAGCCGGTCAAGCAGCCGTCCGAGATCAAGCTGGACGTGCCCACCGATGCGTACCTGCCCGAGGACTACGTCGCCAAGGGCGAGCTGCGACTCGAGGCCTACCGTCGCCTGGCCGACGTCACGACCCAGGAGCAGGTCGACGACATCCGCACCGAGTGGGAAGACCGCTACGGGCCGTTGCCCGAGCCGGCCGAAGCGCTGCTCATGGTCGGTCGACTGCGTGCGGAGTGCCACCGACTCGGCGTGACCGACCTGCAGATCACGTCACAGCAGGCGCGCCTCGCGCCGCTCGACCTGAAGCTGTCGCAGGCGACCCGTCTCAAACGGATCGCCAAGGGTGCCATCCACAAAGAAGACCAGCGCCAGCTCGTCGTCCCGATCCCCCGGGGTCAGGATGCGGCCACCTACCTCACGGGCTTCCTGCGCGAACTGTTCCCTGCCGAGTGACGCGACGCCTCCGATGGGTAGGTTGTCGGGCGTGATCCGTCGCGCTCCCCTCGCCGTGCTCGCTGCTGCCGTCGCCCTCACCGGTTGTGGCACCTTCACCGACAACGACGTCGTCGCCGAGGTCGAAGGCGCCCAACTCGACAACGACCAGGTCAAGGTCCTCGTCGGCGAGGAGGTCGGTCTCGACCCCGACGAGGTCACCGTCGTCGACGGCGAGACCGGCCGGTTGATCGTCGGCTCGTTCGTGGGCACCGAGGTGCTCCGAGCCGACCTCGAGGCGCTCGACCAAGAGGTCCCCGACTTCGACGACGAGGGTCTCGGCGCAATCGAGGCCCTCCAGGGCGAGTTCCAGACGATGATCAACGCCTGGACCCAGCTCCCCGCCGAGGTCATCCTCGACGACGAGGTCGTCGCCTATTACGACCAGGGGCCTGTCGACTCCGGTCTGGTCTGCGCCTCGCACATCCTCGTCGAGACGGAGGCCGAGGCCGACGAGGTCGTCGACGCCCTCGCCGACGGCGCCGACTTCGCCGAACTCGCAGCCGCCACGTCGATCGACACCGGGTCGGCGGCGGCCGGTGGCAGCCTCGGCTGCTACCCCGTCGACCAATTCGAACTGCAGTTCATCCCCGAGTTCGTCGACGCCGCACTCGACGCCGAGATCGGTGTGCCGACCGAGCCGGTCGAATCGGAGTTCGGCTACCACGTGATCTACCTGCCGCCCGCCGACCAGCTCGACCCCAACTCGATCTTCGGTCTCCGACTCGAGACGTTCGACGACCGCTACGACATCACGATCGACGCTCGTTTCGGCGAGTGGGATCCGAACGCGATCGTCGTGCCCGTGACGTGACATGAACGGCGACCGGCCCCGCATCGTCATCGTCGGGCTCGGTCCCGGCGGCGAGCAGCACGTCACGACCGAAACGCTGACGGCGATCGAGCGCGCCGACCACCGCTTCCTGCGCACCGCCGTCCACCCGTCGGCGCACCTCGTGCCCGACCCGATCACCTTCGACGACGTCTACGAATCGGCCGACGCCTTCGACGACGTCTACCACGAGATCGCTCGACGGCTGATCGCCGCCGCCGATGTCGACGGCGAGATCCTCTACGCGGTGCCGGGTTCGCCGCTCGTGCTCGAGCGCACCGTTCGGTATCTACGCGATCAGCACGAGGTCGCGATCGAGATCCTGCCCGCCGTGTCGTTCCTCGACGTGGCGTGGGCCCGGCTCGGCATCGACCCGGTCGAGACAGGCGTCACCCTGATCGACGGGCACGAGTTCGCGACCGCTGCCGCCGACGCGAACGGCGCCGTGCTCGTCGCCCACGCCCACGCCAACTGGGTGCTCTCCGAGATCAAGCTGAGCGTCGACGACCCGTCCGGTGCGCTCGACGACATGCCGGCGGTGCTGCTCCAGTCGCTCGGCACGCCCGACGAACGCATCGTGGCGACCACCTGGTCCGAGATCGACCGCACCGTCGAGGCCGACCACCTGACGTCGCTCTACCTCCCCGAGTTCCGAGCCGGTCCGGGAGCGGGCTACGTGCGGTTCCATCAACTCGCACGGACGCTGCGTGAACAGTGTCCGTGGGACATCGAGCAGACCCACCAGACCCTTGTCCCGTTCCTCATCGAGGAGTCGTACGAGGTCGTCGACGCCATCCAGGCCCTCGACCCGGATGACCCGACCACCGACGAGGAACTGATCGAGGAACTCGGCGATCTGCTGTACCAGATCGAGTTCCACGCCACGATCGCCGAGCAGGAGGGCCGCTTCACGATCGACGACGTCACGACCGGCATCCACGACAAGCTCGTCCGGCGTCACCCGCACGTGTTCGCGACGACCGAGGTCGAGGACAGCGAGGACGTGGCTGCCAACTGGGAGGCGATCAAGCGGGCCGAGAAGGGCCGCACCTCGGTGTTCGACGGTGTGCCGTCGTCGCTGCCGTCGCTGTCGTACGCCCACCAGGTGCAGCGCAAGGCGGCCAAGGTCGGCTTCGACTGGCCGGATGTGCACGGTGCGGTCCCGAAGATCGCCGAGGAGACCGACGAGGTCATGGCGGCGCACGCTGACGACGACGCCGACGCGACCGCCGACGAGATCGGCGACCTGCTGTTCGCCGTCGTCAACGTGGCGCGGCACCTCGGGGTCGAACCGGAGGCGGCGCTGCGGGCGGCGTCGAACAAGTTCCGTCACCGTTTCGAGCAGGTGGAGTCACTCGCCCGGGAGCGAGAGATCGACCTCCGAGACGCCGGCCTCGACACCCTCGACGCCCTCTGGGACGAGATCAAGCAGCGCTGACCGACAGAAGGGGTCAGGCACCTTCTGTCAGGAATCGCGGAGTCCAGTCGATCTGGAACGACAGAAGGTGCCTGACCCCTTCTGTCAGGGGCGACGCTGGAGTTCGGCCTGGGCCAGGAGCGACTCGCTGAAGCGTGACCGCAGCTGGTACCGGTGCTGCGTGGCGTCCTCGATCGACCGGCAGGCCTCGTTCGCCGACAGGGTGCCGATGACCTGGAGCAGGGCACCGATCAACAGGTACGCGCCGAGCGTGCCCCAGTCGCCGTCGGTCGTGTCGCGGTCGATCGTCGACAACCCGCCGAGAAACTCCATGTGGGCCAGATACGCGGCACCGATCAGGTACGTCGCCCGCAGCGGACGGCGGCGTGCGTCGGCGGCGATCGCCACCCGCTCGAGGAACAGCAACGGGATCGTCAGCAGCGTGATCTGCAGGACGTAGCCCGCTGCCTGGGTGATGGCGTCGTCGCTGCCGCCGATCACCTCGCGTCCGATCAGCCAGGCGCCGATCAGGCCGACCGGGAGGCTGAGCGATGCCAGGACAGGGTTGCGGCTGTTGCCCGTGCCGCGGCCGACATTGATCGCAGCGAGGGCGATCCACGCCATCGCGATCGGGATCGCGGCGAAGGCCACGTACCGCTCGATGTCCTGCAACAGATCGAGGAGGTCCCACGTGCGGTCGAGCTGCGACGTGAGTACACCCGTGTCACGGCTCTGCTGCCAGAGCAGCAAGAGCAGCACGGCTCCACCGACCGTGAGCAGGCACAACACCGCCAACACCAACGTGAGCGTGACGCGCAAGGCATTGACGACCGGGAACGGTTCGCGAGCCGGGGGTTTGTCACCGCGCTGTTCGCCTTTGGCTCGGCTCGCGATGCGCGACAACGCCGACTCCGACGCCGGCTCGACCTTCTCGGCGGTGACCGTCGAGCGCGCCGCAGCGACGCGCGCTGTCGCAACGCGGCCGGCCTCGTCGATCGTCGGTTCAGGCTGCGCGCCCGACACCGTCATGGGTCCACCTCCACACAGCATCATCGTCGCACATCCGGCCGACCTTGAGACGGTTTCGGGCACTCGACGACATGTCGGCCCGGTCGGCCCCCTCCCGGTGCGACAATGACGTGATGCGCCTCCAGGTCGCTCATCCGGATCAGCACGAGGCGATCGTCGACCTCCCCTACCTCGAGCCACTCGAGTCGTGGAACATGCCGAACGTGCACCGCGTGCTCGGGCTGCACCGCCACGTCGTGAAACTGCTCGAGTTCGGCTCGGTGTCGTACGTCGTGAAGGAGATCCCCGATCACCTCGCCGAACGCGAGTACCGCCTCCTGCGGTGGGTCGCCGATCAGCGCCTGCCGACGGCCGAAGCGGTCGCGCTGGTGACCGAGCGCGAGATCGGCGACGGGCTCGTCATCACCCGCCACCTCGACTACTCGTTGCCGTACCGCTCGCTGCTCATGGGCCGGGGTCTCGAGATCCCCTACCTCGGCGACCGTCTGCTCGACGCGATGGTCGCCCTGTTGGTCCGCATCCACCTGAACGGCCTGTACTGGGGCGACTGCTCGCTGTCGAACATCCTGTTCCGGCGCGACGCCGGAGCGCTCCAGGCGTACATCATCGACCTCGAGACCGCGGAGCGGTACGACAGCCTCTCGGACGGGCAGCGCTCGATGGACGTCATGATCGCGACCGACAACATGGCTGGAGGACTGCTCGACCTGCAGGCCGGTGGTCGCCTGAAAGACGGCATCGACCCGATCACGGTCGCGCTCGCCGTCGAGGAGCGGTACCACGCCCTGTGGCACGAGATCACGGCACCGGCGAGTGCCCGTATCGGCGATGCACAGCCGATGCGCGACCGGCTCGACCGGCTGCATGCGCTCGGGTTCGCGATCGAGGAGATGGAGGTCGTCACCGGCGCCGACGGCAAGACGCTCAACTTCGTCCCGAAGGTGGTCGAACACGGCTACCACCGTGAACAGCTCCAGAGCCTCACCGGGTTGCGCGCCGGCGACAACCAGGCGCGACGGATGCTGCAGGACATCAAGCAGTACCAGGCGTTCCTCCGGACCGAGAAGGGGGCATCGGTACCCCTGAACGTCGCCGCAGTGCGTTGGCTCGACCGGGTGTTCGAACCCGTGATGGCCGCCATCCCACCCGAGATGTTCGAACGCCTGCAGCCCGCCGAGATCTTCCACCAGCTCCTCGAGCACCGCTGGTACATGGCCGAACAGACCGGTCTCGACCTGCCCCTCATCAATGTGCTCGACGACTACCTCCAGCTACTCGCCGACGCGCCGGAGGAACGGGTCAGCCTCGACGACAAGTTCCTCGCCGAAGGACCCGACGCGACCGGGGAGATCCGGATTCCGGCCCTCGACGACGACCTCCAGGAAATGCCCTCGGAAACAACCCGGGAAACGGACGAAGGACCCGAGACGAACTGACCGAACGGTTGGAATCGCTGCCGGGCCGAAACGGATACGGTGATCGGCATGACTGAGATCGTCCATGTTCTGGGCCGTGAAATCCTCGACTCGCGAGGCAACCCCACCGTCGAGGTCGACATCGTGCTCGACAGCGGTGTCGTCGGCCGGGCCGCCGTGCCGAGTGGCGCCTCGACCGGCGAGCACGAGGCCGTCGAGCTGCGCGACGGCGGCGACCGCTACGGCGGCAAGGGCGTCCAGAACGCCGTGGGATTCGTGAACACCGAGTTCCGCGACCTCCTCCTCGGCGCCGACCCGTTCGACCAGCGCGCCATCGATCTCGCGCTGCTCGATCTCGACGGCACCGACAACAAGGGACGTGTGGGCGCCAATGCGATCCTCGGCACCAGCCTGGCGGTGGCCAAGGCGGCGGCGTCCGACGCCGACATCCCGCTCTACCGCCACGTCGGCGGCGCGAACGCACACGTTCTCCCTGTCCCGATGATGAACGTCCTCAACGGCGGCGTCCACGCCGACAACTCGGTCGACTTCCAGGAGTTCATGATCATGCCCGTCGGCGCGGCCTCGTTCAGCGAGGCGTTGCAGATGGGCACCCAGACGTACCACGTCCTCAAGAAGGTCCTGCACGACAAAGGGCTCAGCACGGCCGTCGGCGACGAGGGCGGCTTCGCCCCCGACCTGGCGACGAACGAGGACGCCATCAAGCTGTTGCTCGAGGCCGTCGAGGCCGCCGGCTATACCCCGGGCGACGACATCGCGATCGCGCTCGACCCCGCCGTGAGCGAGCTGTACCGGGACGGCGCCTATCACCTCGAGGGCGAGGGCAAGGTCTTGTCGTCGAACGAGCTCGCCGAGTATTGGGCGCGCATCGTCGACACCTACCCCGTCGTGTCGATCGAAGACGGTATGCAGGAAGACGACTGGGACGGCTGGGCAGCACTCACCGCAGCCATCGGAGGCCGCTGCCAGCTGGTCGGCGACGACCTGTTCGTGACGAACGTTCGCCGCCTCCAGACCGGCATCGACCAGTCGGTCGCCAACTCGATCCTCGTGAAGGTGAACCAGATCGGTTCGCTCACCGAGACGCTCGACACCGTCGAGCTCGCGACACGCCACTCGTACACGGCCGTGATGTCGCACCGCTCGGGCGAAACCGAGGACTCGACGATCGCCGACCTCGCCGTCGCCACGAACTGCGGGCAGATCAAGACCGGTGCGCCCGCCCGTTCCGACCGCGTGGCGAAGTACAACCAGCTGCTGCGGATCGAGGCCGAACTCGGCGAGACCGCCGAGTTCCGCGGCCGAGCTGCCCTCGCGCCGCGCTGATCACCGGCTGAACGCCGGCCGACCACCGGCTCACCTCGGCCCAGGTGCATCTCGATCGGGAGCCCGGCTCGGCGACGTTCGTCACGGGCCGGTGCCACCGATCGGGCGGCTCCGGCTGACAGACTCTCTGCGTGCCCGATCAACGAACGACGCTCGACAAGCCGGCGCGCCCGGCGGCCGATGCCGGTCGTTCGCGCCTCGGCGACGTCACCCGGCCGGTGGTCCGCGACCGTCGGGTGCTGGTGGGCCCGCGCAGCAGCACGGTGCTCCTCGCCCTCGTGGCACTCGGCATCGCCGGCGCGCTCGCGTACGCCCTGTTCGGCATCCCGTTCCGCACCCTCTTCGAACAGGACGAGCGGATCGCCGAACGGACCGAACAGGTCGACGAACTCGAGGCGGTCGTCGCCGATCTCCGCAGCGAGGTCGACCGCCTCAACACCGAGGACGGCATCCGCGAGGCGGCACGTGAAGAACTCGGCTACGTCGAGACCGGCGAGATCCGCGAGTCGATCCTCGACTACCCCGATCTGCCCACCGACCTGCCGAACGGTTGGCCGTACAGCGTCGTGAACGAGATCACGACCGTCCGCCGAGGCGGGCTCCCGGCGCCGAGCGGCGCCGTCGCACCGGCTCCCACCACCGTCGCCCCCACCGACGACGGCTGACCACCGTGCCCGACACACCGCCCGACGAGGCGGGTCGCTGGATCGACCGTGGCGACACCGAGCTGTACGACTGTCCGTGGCTCCGACTCGTCACGACCGACGTCGAACTGCCGGACGGGACGCGGATCGACCATCACGTCGTGCGCCTGCCGCATCCGGCCGCCGGCACGATCATGGTGCGCGACGGCGCGGTGCTGCTGCTGTGGCGACACCGCTTCATCACCGACACCTGGGGGTACGAGCTTCCGGCCGGCGCGGTCGACCAGGGCGAATCGCCCGACGACGCTGCTCGCCGCGAAGCGGTCGAAGAGTCGGGGTGGCGACCCCGGACGGTCGAGCGGATCTGCTCGTTCCATCCGGCGAACGGCGTGCTCGACCAGGTGTTCCACATCTACGTGAGCCACGACGCCGAACACATCGGTCCGCCGAGCGACGTCAACGAGGCCGCACGCATCGAGTGGGTGCCGGTCGAACAGGTCCGGCACCACATCCTGAGCGGCGGCATCACCGACGGCCTGAGCTTCGGCGGTCTGAGCTTCGCCTTCACGGCCGGCATCCTCTGACCCGATCCGTCAGGATCGATCCCCCGGCGCCGGCGCCGATTAGCGTGACCGATCGATGAAGACCACGATCGGACGGCTGCGCATCGCCATCGCGATGGTCGTGACGATCTTCGTCGTCGGCACGATCGGCTACGTCATCCTCGGGCTCGCCCTGCTCGATGCGATGTACATGACGATCACGACGATCACGACCGTCGGGTATCGCGAGATCACCGGCCCCGACGTCACGGTGCCCGAGAAGATCTTCACGATGATCCTCATCGTGGTCGGGGTGAGCACGGTGCTCTACACCTTCACGCTCACGATCCAGTCGGTCGTCGAGGGTCAGCTGCGCGAGTTCGTCGGGAGGAGACGGATGGACAAGAAGATCTCCCAGATGCACGATCACGTCATCGTGTGCGGCTGGGGACGCGTCGGCAAGGCGGTCGCGACCGACCTCCACCACTCCGGCCGCGAGGTCGTCGTGGTCGACGTCGACGAGAACCGGCTCCGCGGCATCGCGCTGCCGACCGTCGCCGGCGACGCCACGGAGGACAGCGTCCTGCGGGCGGCCGGGATCGAGCGGGCGTTCGGGCTGATCGCCGCACTCGACGGCGACGCAGAGAACCTGTTCGTCACCCTGTCGAGCCGGGCGGCGCGACCCGACCTGTTCATCGTCGCCCGGGCGCGTCAGGACGAGAGCGTCGCCAAGCTGCAGCGCGCCGGCGCCGACCGGGTCGTGAACCCGCAGGAGCTCGGCGCCGCCCGCATGGCCTCGTTCGTCGTCCAGCCGAACGTCGCCGAGTTCATCGACATCACGATGCACGAGCGGTCGATGGACTTCCGGATGCAGGAGCTCGAGATCTCCGAGCACTCTTCGTTGGCCGGCGTCACGCTGCGGGAGGCGAACCTGCGGCAACGGGCTGGTGTCCTGGTCCTCGCTCTCCGCGGCGACGACGGGACGTTCAACACGAACCCGGATCCCGATACGGTGCTGCACGCCCGCAACGTGATCATCGCGGTCGGCACCGTCGACGCCCTCGAGAAGCTCGACGAGGTCAGCACGTGATCCGTCACCACGCGACCTCGGAGAAGCACTGATGTCACGCACCCACGTCCTGCTCGACCTCGACGGCACCCTGTCGCACTCCGAGCCGGGCATCCTCCGTTCGCTCCAGTGGGCCTTCGAACAGGAGGGGTTCCCCGTCCCGACCGAGGCCGAGGTCCGTTCCGTGATCGGTCCGCCGCTCGAGATCGGCCTCCCGTCGATCGGCGTGCCCGACGACGCCCTCGAACGGGTCATCAACACGTACCGAAGCCGCTACGAGACGACCGGCGCCTTCGAGAACACGCTGTACGACGGCATTCTCGAGATGCTCGACTCGATGTCCGCGCAAGGCCTGTCACTGTCGATCGCCACCGCCAAGCCGGAGAAGACCGCCCATCCGATCCTCGACTACTTCGACATCGCGCACCGGTTCGAGGTCAGGGCCGGTGCCACGATGACCTCGGAGCGCCGCACGAAAGCCCAGGTCATCGCGTACGCGCTCGACGGTCTCGGGATCTACGGCCATCCGGATCTGGAAGAGATGGTCATCATGGTCGGCGACCGCGACCACGATGTCGTCGGCGCGATGCACCACGGGATCCCCTGCATCGGCGTCACCTGGGGCTACGGCTCGATCGAGGAACTGCTCGGATCGGGCGCCGTCGCCCTGGCCGACACCCCCGCGGAAGTTGCAGAGCTCGTCGCACAGCCGTACCGTTTGCGGAGCTCATGACGCAACCCCTCGACGCCTCATCCCTCGACCCGGCAGCGCCGGCGCCCACCGCAGCACCGACGTCGCAGTCGGGCGCGGATCGCTTCATGCGGCGCCTGCTCAGGCTGCCGGTCGATGGGCCGAAGGCGACGGCAGCCGAAGCGCAGAAGGCGTTCCAGACGTCGATCCTGGTGGCGGCGTTCCGCTGCATCGTCATGTACATCTTCTTCCCGTTCGTGCTGCCGGCGATCGGCGTGGCGCGCGGGGTCGGGCCGTGGGTCGGTCTGACGATCAGCGTGGTGGCGATCGTGGCGATCGTCATGAGCATGCGCCGCTTCTGGCGCGCCGACCACTCGAAGCGCTGGCACTACACGGTGCTGGGCGGCGCCGTCATGGCGTTCATGGTCTTCGAGATCGTGCGCGACATCGCCGAGATCGCCGGCTGAACCCCTGCTGGTCGGTTGATGTCAGACATCAACCGACCGATCCGAAGCGGCCCCTCCGACGAACTCGTCGGTTGATGTCTGACATCAACCGACGTCGACGGACCGATGGGTCAGTCGTCGAAGGCGAGGAAGCTCGTGCCGGTCGCCTGCTCGCTCTTCGCACCGGCCTGACCCGACGAGCACGCCTTCCAGAACGCCCGGTAGCTCGGGTACTCGAGTTCGGGCGTGATCCAGCCGGTCGCGACCAACTCGTCGTGGAGGCGGGGCAGGTTCGTCCACGGCACGCCCATGTCGGCGTGGTGCGCCAGGTGCCAACCCGTGTGGTACGGCACCATCCAGTACCGGGCGAGGAGCGATTGCCGGATGATGTGGGTCGTCTCCCGACGGTCTCGTGAACGCTTCATGCCGCCGTGTTCGGCGATCGCCCTCAGTCGGTTCGAGAACTTCCACAGCGTCGACCACGACGCCAACCACACCACGTACGCCCACGGGCGCTGGAACGCGATCGCGAGCGCGATGAGGCCGGCGTGGAGACCGACGATCATCAGCGCCTCGGACTTGCCGTGGCGAGCGGCCGAGAACAGCACCTTCAGGTTCTTGTACGCGCTGACGCCGGTGAGGTCGCGGCGCAGCTTGCGGTGCCACGAGTCCTTCGGGATCGGATAGCCCGCGTACAGCGACAGGTCGGGTTCGTCGGGGCCCATCTCGTCGCGGTGGTGGGCGAAGTGGGCTCGGCGGTAGGCCAGCATCGCTGTGTACGACGAGTACGACATGAAGCGTCCGACACCGTCGTTCAGTCGACGGTTGCTGAACAGGAGTCGGTGCGCTGCCTCGTGACCGAGGATGTTGAGGCACACATGGCCGCGTGCCATGAGGAAGAACGCGATCACGTACCCCCACCACGTGTTGATCACCGCAGCGGCGATCACGACGCCGTACGACTGGAGCAGCGTCATCACGACGGCGACGGCGTTGCGTGCGTTCGGGATGCGTCGCAGGTCGTCGCGCAGCTCGCGCACCGGCATCCCTCGGGCGTTGAAGCGGTCGTTCGGCAGCACGTCGGGCAGCGCCTCGGCGGGCGGCACCATCGTGGGCGGAACGGTGCGCGGGACGGCGGTTGCGCTCATGGCCTGATGTTACACGAATTGATCACAGCGAGCAATGTTGTGTGACATCGGCCAGACTGGGCGACGATGCGACCGCTGAACGCACGATCGATCGCCCTGTCGACGCTGCTCGGCACCCACCCGCCGTCGTTGCCGGCGAGCTCCCTCGTCGCATTCGGCGAGCTCTTCGGCATCAACGGGGGAACGATGCGGACGGCGCTGTCGCGGCTCGTCGCGTCCGGCGACGTTGAACTCGACGACGGCCGCTACGCCTTGGCAGCCCGTCTCCGGGCCCGCCAGGCCGCGCAGGACTCGGGGCGCCGTGTCGCCGACACGGCATGGGACGGCCGATGGCACACGGCGATCGCCACGGTCGACCACCGCGACCTGGCCGAGCGACGCCTCGTCCGCGGCGTCATGGACAACCACCGCTTTGCCGAGCTCCGCCCGACGGTCTGGATGCGGCCGGCGAACCTCCCGGCCCCCGAACTGGGTTCGGATTGGATCGTCGTCACGGCCGAGCCGGACGGCACGCCCCCACAGCTGCTCGCGGACCGCCTCTGGGCCCTCGATGAACTCGCCACCCTCGCCGGCGATCTCCTCACACGACTCGCCGAGACCGAACGGGCGCTCCGCACGGACGATCCGAACGAGATCCCGCCGGCGTTCACGTTGGCTGCCGAGGCCCTCCGCTTCCTCAGGAACGAACCGCTGTTGCCGCCGGCGCTGACCCCCGCCGACTGGCCCGTCGACCGCCTACGAGACGACTACGAGCGGTTCGAAACGCGGCTGCAAGCGATGATGGCCCCGTTCCTCCGCGGCCAGACGACCAGCCGGTGAACGGCGGGTGACGAGACGAATCGCCGATATTCCACGTGCACGCCCGGAGTGACC
Organism: Ilumatobacter fluminis; assembly: GCF_004364865.1. Classification (NCBI taxonomy): domain Bacteria; kingdom Bacillati; phylum Actinomycetota; class Acidimicrobiia; order Acidimicrobiales; family Ilumatobacteraceae; genus Ilumatobacter; species Ilumatobacter fluminis. The sequence goes on along the minus strand of NZ_SOAU01000001.1, from coordinate 1,263,198 downwards.
TACAGTGTCCGACAATGTATTCGGGGAGGACCATTCTGAAGGGCCTGCTGGCGATCATGACAGCAGCGCTCACACTCCTCGGCCTCGCATCACCCACACTCGCCCAGGACTCCGGACCTGCGATCTTCGGCTCCCTCGACTACGAGGACCCAGAGCTCGAGGAAGACATCCCGGCAGCCGGGGTCGTGTTGACCGTGAGCGGCGCCGACGGGTTCGAGGCCACGGGGACGACCGACGACGCGGGTGAGTTCCGTGTCGAGGTACCCGCCGACGGCGCTTACAGCGTCGAACTCGACATCGAGACGCTGCCCGACGGGGTGAGCCTCCGCAACCCCGACAACAACCCGCTCGAGACCGAGGTCAACGACGGCCGCGACCGCCGGGTGCTCTTCCCGCTCGTCCTCGGGGAAGGCGGCGACGACGGCGGCAGCTCCACGTTCAGTGGCCGCCGCATCGCCCAGCTCACCGCCGAGGGACTCAAGCAGGGGCTGTACCTGGCGATGGCGGCGATCGGACTCTCGCTCATCTTCGGCACGACCGGCCTCACGAACTTCGCCCACGCCGAGCTCGTCACATGGGGCATGCTGACGACCTACTTCTTCAACTTCTACGGGTTGGCCGGCGTGATCGGCTTCCTCGCCCCACTGCCACCACCGTTCGGTGGCGGCGTCAATCTCGTGTTCGCCGCAGTACTCGGCATGATCTGCGGCGGTGCGCTCGGCTGGTTCATCAACCGCACGATGTTCCGACCCGCCCGCAGGGCCGGAGTCAGCCTCATCGCCCAGATGGTGATGACGATCGGCTTGTCGATCCTCCTGCGCTACTTCATGCTCTACATCTTCCGGGGCGGCCCCCGATCGTTCGGCGACTTCGCCGCCCAGCGTGCGAAGTCGATCGGCCCGATCGAGCTCACCGCGAAGGACATGATCGCCATGGGCTTGTCCGTGGTCATCCTCCTCGGCGTCGGGCTCTACCTGCAGATGACCCGGATGGGCAAGGCGATGCGAGCCGTCGCCGACAACCGCGAACTCGCCGAGTCGACCGGCATCGACGTCGAGAAGGTCATCAGCCAGGTCTGGGTGTGGGGTGCCGCACTCGCTGCCCTGTCGGGTGTGTTCTTCGGCCTCGACCAGGTCAAGTGGGACTTCGGCTTCCGCATCCTGCTGCTCGTCTTCGCCGCCGTCGTACTCGGCGGTCTCGGCTCGGCCTACGGGGCGTTGCTCGGGTCACTCATCGTCGGCCTCGTCATCAACCTGTCGACGCTGTTCATCGACGCGGAGGTGAAGAACATGGTCGCCCTCGTGATCCTCGCCGTGGCGCTCATGGTCCGACCACAAGGTCTGCTCGGTCGAGCGGAGAGGATCGGATAGCCGATGGATTGGGGATTCATTCTCGAACGCACCTTCTCGACGATGTTCGGCGTCGAGGTCATGGTGTTCGCGCTCGCCGCCGTCGGACTCAACGTCCACTTCGGCTACACGGGCCTGCTCAACTTCGGCCAGGTCGGCTTCATGGCCGCCGGCGCCTACGGACTCGGCGTCACCATCCACTACTTCGAGTGGAGCTTCATGGTGGGTGTCGCCTTCGGCATCGTCTACTCGCTGATCCTCGCCGCGATCCTCGGTCTGCCGACGCTGCGCCTCAGAGGCGACTATCTGGCGATCGTGACCATCGCAGCGTCCGAATCGATCCGGCTCTTCGTGCGCTGGCGCCGCATGAAGGAGTTCACCGGGGCCTCCGAGGGACTCGGCGAGTTCGCCGACCCGTTCTACGAGACCTCGCTCAATCCGTTCGACGTCGGCGTCCGATACGACTTCGGGCCGTTCAGCTACCTCGGCCGAGACCTGTGGGTCCTCACGGTCGGCTGGATCGTCCTGATCCTGACCGTGCTGTTCGTGAAGCGCCTGATGTCGTCCCCGTGGGGTCGAGCACTCAAGGCCATCCGTGAAGACGAGGACGCCGCCCGTGCGCTCGGCAAGAACGCCTACTGGTTCAAGCTCCAATCGCTGATGCTCGGCGGCGTCATCGGCGGCATGGCCGGCATGCTGCAGGTCATCCAGAAGGGTTCGATCCAGGCCGACACGTTCAACCCGGTCATCACCTTCACCATCTGGGCGATCCTGATCCTCGGCGGCCCCGGCCGCACCTGGTCGCCCGTCATCGGCTCGATGATCTACTGGACGCTGATCGCCTTCCTCGAGACCACGCTGCGCGAACTGCCCGACGGTGCGTCGAACGCACTCGAGGACACGATCGAGCTCAGCGACTTCAACATCAGCCAGGTGCGCTTCATCATGGTCGGTCTCGGCCTGATCCTGCTGGCCAGGTACCGACCACAAGGCATCTTCGGCTCACGAGAGGAGATGGCGCTCGATGACCGATGAACAGCGCCCCGGGATCGAATTCGGCAAGACCGCCGGTGGCGGCGGTGCCGCTGGAGCGATCCACGATCACGTGAATCCGGTGGCCGGCGTCTTCGACGACGTCGAGCCCGTACCGGGTTCGAAGAAGCCGGACCCGATCCTGATCGCCGACCACGTCACCAAGACGTTCGGCGGCCTGACCGCCGTCGACGTCGAGCACCTCGAGATCCAGCGTGGTGGCATCACCGCGCTGATCGGACCGAACGGTGCCGGCAAGACGACGTTCTTCAACCTGCTCACCGGCTTCGACAAGCCGAACACCGGTCACGTCGTCCTCGACGGTCAGTCGATCGACGGTGTGGCACCGCACAAGCTCGCGAACCGTGGCATGGTGCGCACGTTCCAGCTCACCAAGGCGCTGTCGCGCATGACCGTCATCGACAACATGAAGCTCGGTGCCGTCAACCAGACCGGCGAGCACTTCTGGCGGGCACTGCTGCCGATCTGGAAGCGTCAGGAGCAGGAGATCGAGGGACGTGGCGACGCCCTCCTCGATCGCTTCAACCTCACCCACATGCGCGACGAGTTCGCCGGCACCATGTCGGGCGGCCAACGCAAGCTCGTCGAAATGGCCCGAGCACTGATGACCGACCCGAAGCTGGTGATGCTCGACGAGCCGATGGCAGGCGTCAACCCGGCCCTCACGCAGTCGCTGCTCGGCCACGTCAAGGGGCTCCGCGCCGAGGGGCGCACGGTCATCTTCGTCGAACACGACATGGACGTCGTCCACGACATCTCCGACTGGGTCGTCGTCATGGCCGAGGGAGCGATCATCGCAGAGGGGACGCCGGACGACATCGCTGCGAACCCCGACGTGATCGACGCCTACCTCGGTTCGCACCACGACTCCGACTTCGAGAGCTGGAGCGACGACGAGATCGCTCAGGCCGAGTCGGCCGACGACACGCCCGCCGGCGAGGAGGGTTCCCCATGAGCGACGAATTCCTGATCCACGTCGACAACGTCCGCGCCGGTTACGTGCCGGGTGTCGACATCCTCAACGAGTGCTCGCTCGAACTCCGCCAGGGCGAGCTGATCGGCATCATCGGCCCGAACGGCGCCGGCAAGTCGACCCTCCTCAAGGCACTGTTCGGCCTGCTGTCCGTTCGCGAGGGCCAGGTGCTCTACAAGGGCGAGGACATCTCCGACGCCCCGGCGCACGAACTGGTCGAGAAGGGCATCGGCTACGTACCCCAGCGCGACAACGTGTTCCCGTCGCTGACGGTGCAGGAGAACCTCGAGATGGGTGTCTTCCTGCGACCCTCGATCTTCAAGGAACGGCTCGACTTCGCCACCGAGATCTTCCCGCGCCTCGCCGAACGCCTCGGCCAGCGCGCCGGGTCGCTGTCGGGCGGCGAACGCCAGATGCTGGCGATGGGTCGCGCGCTGATGATGGACCCCGAGGTCATCTTGCTCGACGAACCGTCCGCCGGCCTCTCCCCCGACCTCCAGGACCAGGTGTTCCTCCGGACCCGCGAGATCAACAAGGCCGGCGTGTCGGTCGTCATGGTCGAACAGAACGCACGGCGATGCCTGCAGATCTGCGACCGCGGCTACGTGCTCGACCAGGGCACCAACGCCTACAGCGACACGGGTCGCAACCTCCTGCACGACCCGAAGGTGATCGAGCTCTACCTCGGCACCCTCGCCCGAGTCGACTGACGCAACGCCAGCCCGGCCGGTTGGTCGGTTGATGTCAGACATCAACCGACACTGCGCATGCTGCTTCGCTCACCGGGCCGGTCGGTTGATGTCTGACATCAACCGACCGGCCCCAAAAACGACGAGAGCCCGCTGCTCCGGTCGGAACCGGAGCAGCGGGCTGCTCGATCAGGTGTTACCGATCAGCTGGCGAAGACGTACTCGTCGAGCTCGCTGTTCGGGGTGTCGGCACCGTCGTAGGTGGCGATACGGAAGCTGGCCGCAGCCGGCTCACCGGCGTCGACGAACTCGTACGGGCCACCCAGACCGTCGTAGTCGATGTCGGTACCGGCGTCGACGAGAGCGATGCAGTCCGCGAAGGTCGTGCACTTCTCGCCGTCCTTGGTGACGCCGTTGATCTCGGCAGCGATGGCCGACGGATCATCGGAGCCGGCGACCGCAGCAGCGAGCGCCGTGATGATGATCGAGTCGTAGGTCTCCGCACCGTATGCGTAGACGCCACCCATGTCGCCGGCCGCATCGAGGCGGTCGGTGAACTCGGTGATCGTCGTCAGGTCGACCGACGGCTCCGTGCCACGCATGCCGGCGATGATCGACGGGTCGGCGAGCTCGGCGCCGATACCACCGATGTTGCCGTCCGTGCCGTAGACCGCGACGTCGGCCGGGCCGATGCCACGCTCGTTCATCGTGGTCAGGATGCTCGCCGACTCGGCGAAGCCGATGACGATGATCGCATCACTGCCGGCCTCGACGAGGGCGTCGACTTCGGCGTCGAAGCTCTCGGTGTCGACCGCGTAGGCCAGGAACTCGTCGATGACGCCGCCGTTGGCGGTGAAGTTCTCCTGGAACGCCTCGGCCAGACCGATGCCGTAGCTCTCCTGACGGTAGAGGACCGACGCCGTCTCGGCGCCGTCTTCGAGCACGACGTTGGCGAGGACGCGACCCTGGAGCAGGTCGGACGGAGCCGTACGGAAGTACAGACCGTTGTCGTCGTAGGTCGTGAAGTCAGGCGAGGTGTTCGCCGGGCTGAACTGGATGGTGCAGGAACCGGTGATCTTGTCGATCACGGTCTTCGACACGGCCGAGGAGGCCGCGCCCATGATGGCGTCGGAGCCGGCAGCCAGGAGGCGGTCGACTTCGAGGTTCGCGGTGTCGGTCGTGGTGTCACCGGAGTCACCCTGCTCGAGGATGACGTCGGCACCCAGCACGCCGCCAGCGGCGTTGATGTCCTCGACGGCGAGATCGGCGCCGGCGATCTCGGGGGGTCCGAGGAACGCGAGGTCGCCCGTCACCGGGAGGATCGTGCCGATGGTGAGCACACCGTCGGAGTCACAGCCGGCAGCAGCCTCACCGTCACCCTCCTCGGCCGGCTCTTCGTCCATGGCCTCGGTGGTGTCGGTGGTCTCTTCGTCCATGTCCCCCTCGTCCATGTCTTCGTCCATGGCTTCGGTGGTGTCGGTGGTCTCTTCTTCCGACGGCTCCTCGGCGGGCTCTTCGGCCTCCGGGGTGCTGTCTTCGACCGGCTCGTCGTCGTCGTCATCGCCACACGCTGCTGCGATGAGAGACATGCCGACCAGCAGAGCGCCGACGCGCTTCACGCGTGATTTCTGCATAGGTGTTGTTCTCCCCCTGTTCTGGCACGGGCCGTATGCCCATGCACCGTTGGGTCCGACCACAGTACACCTTTCGACCCCGCGCGTTCAGGAGCACGCCACCAGGTCGCTGCACGGGCGACGTGTGTCGTCCCTGGTCAGCGAGGTGTCCGAGTCGTCGCGCACGACCGATATCGACGGTTCACACAGCCCCGTGTCGAGCAGGGGTCGACAGATGATGCATGATGTTCGGGCGCCGACTACGGTCGGCGGCGAACTGTTCCACGTTCACGACCGAGGGGAGTCCCAGTGGAAATCAGCGTCACCATCAACGGGGTCACGCACACGGGCGACGTCGAGCCGCGCACGCTGCTCGTCCAGTACATCCGCGAGCACGTCGGGCTCACCGGCACCAACATCGGCTGCGACACGTCGTCGTGCGGGGCGTGCAGCGTCCACCTCGACGGCGAAGCCGTCAAGAGCTGCACCGTCCTGGCCGTGCAGGCCGACGGGCACGAGCTCACCACGATCGAAGGGCTCGCGGCCGAGGACGGCACGCTGCATCCGATGCAGCAGGCGTTCATGGACAATCACGCGCTCCAGTGCGGCTACTGCACACCGGGCATGGTCATGGCGGCCACGAGCCTGCTGCAGGAGAACCCGAGCCCGAGCGAGGACGACGTCCGCATCGGGCTCGAGGGCAACCTGTGCCGTTGCACGGGCTACCACAACATCGTCCAAGCGGTCCTCTCGGCCGCCGGCAAGTGACCGCACCGAGCTCGGAGGAGACGCAACCATGATCCCAGCAGCATTCGAGTACGTCCGGGCCGGTTCGGCCGAGGAAGCGATCAGCCTGATCGGAGAGCACGGCGACGAGGCCAAGTTCCTCGCCGGCGGCCACAGCCTCATCCCCCTGATGAAGTTGCGCCTCGCTCAGCCGACGGTGCTCGTCGACATCGGTCGAGTGAACGACCTGTCGTACATCCGCGACGGCGGCGACCATGTCGCCATCGGCGCGCTGACCCGCCACATGGACGTCGAGAACAGCGACCTCGTCCGCAGCGAGGTGCCGCTCCTCGCCCACGCCGCGAGCCACGTCGGCGACCCGCAGGTGCGCCATCGCGGCACGCTCGGCGGCACGATCGCCCACGCCGATCCGGCGTCCGATCTGCCGGCGACGACGCTCGCACTCGGCGCCACCTACGTCGCCCAGGGCCCGAACGGCACCCGCGAGATCGCGGCGTCGGAGTTCTACCAGGGCTTCCTCGAGTCGGCGCTCGCTCCCGACGAGATGCTCACCGAGATCCGCGTCCCGAAGATGCAGGGTGCCGGGTGGAGCTTCCAGAAGTTCAACCGGCGCGCCCAGGACTGGGCGATCGTCGGCGTCGCGGCGTGGCGCCGCAACGGCGACTCCGGTGTCGCGCTCGTCAACATGGGTTCGGTCCCGATCCTGGCGTCGAGCGTCTCGTCGGCCCTGTCGAGCGGCGCGTCGATCGACGATGCCGCCGAGCAGGCGGCCGCCGAGGCCGAACCGCAGGCCGACCTCAACGCCAGCGTCGAGTACCGCACCCACCTGGCCAAGGTGCTGGTGAAGCGGGCCCTGAACGAAGCCACCGGCTGATCGCCGTTCGGGGTCGTGCCAGGCACGACCCCGACGATGCGAGCGGCGTACACTCCCGGTCCGAAGGACCAGGTGAAACCATGTCGCTCCCATCCGACGAGATCGATCAGCGCCACCTCGACGCGATCGCCGACGCCGACCAGTACCCCTACTGGTACGACGGCGCGAACGAACCGGACAGCAACCCGACCCTCGTTCGCACCGAGAACTGCGACCTGTGCGTCGTCGGCGGTGGGTACACCGGGTTGTGGACTGCGATCATCGCCAAGGAGCGCGATCCGTCGCGCGACGTCGTCCTGATCGAAGCCGGCACCGTCGGCGGCGCCGCCAGTGGCCGCAACGGCGGCTTCATGGACGCCTCGCTCACCCACGGTGTCGGCAACGCGATGGCTCGCTGGCCCGACGAGGTCGAGATCCTCGAGGAGCTCGGCTGGCGCAACCTCAACGACATCGAGGCGACGATCCGCAAGTACGGCATCGACTGCGACTACGAGCGCACCGGTGTGATCGAGGTGGCGAACACCACCCACCCCGGCGAGTACCTCGACGAGGTCCGCGCCGAGTACCAGCTGCTCACCGAGTGGGGCTACGACGTCGAGTGGCTCGACGCCGAGGCAATGCAGGCCCAGGTGCATTCTCCGATCTACACCGGCGGGCTGTGGAGCAAGTCGACCAGCGCGATCGTCGACCCCGCCAAGCTCGTGTGGGGCCTCAAGACGACCGCCGAACGGCTCGGGGTCCGTATCTACGAAGACACCAAGGCCACCGACCTCAAACGCGACGGCATCGGGGTCATGGTCACCACACCGCTCGGCGCCATCCGCGCCGGCAAGGTGGCGTTGGCGACCAACGCCTTCAAACCACTCCTGCGGCGTCTCGCCAACTACATCGCGCCGGTGTACGACTACTGCATGGTGACCGAGCCGCTCACCGACGAGCAGCTCGCGTCGATCGGCTGGGAGAACCGCCAGGGACTCTCCGACCTCGCCAACCAGTTCCACTACTACCGACTCACCGCCGACAACCGGATCCTGTGGGGCGGCTACGACGCCATCTACTACTGGGGCGGCAAGGTCTCGACCGAGCTCGAGAGCCGTCCCGAGACCTGGGCCAAGCTCAGCCAGCACTTCTTCGAGACGTTCCCGCAGCTCGCCGGCGTGCGGTTCAGCCACGTGTGGGGCGGCGTCATCGACACCTCGAGCCGGTTCTCGGTCTTCTGGGGGCGGGCGATGGGTGGCCGCGTCTCGTACGCGCTCGGCTACACGGGCCTCGGCGTCGCGGCGTCACGGTTCGGCGCCGCGGTCATGCTCGATCTGCTGCACGGCCGCAACTCGATCGCGACCCGCACCCAGTTCGTCCAGAGCCGCCCGCTTCCCTTCCCGCCCGAGCCGTTCCGGTTCGTCGGCATCCAGGCCACCCGCTGGTCGATGGATCGAGAAGACAAGACGGGCAAGCGCAACCTCTGGCTCAAGGGCCTCGACCGCATGGGCCTCGGCTTCGACTCCTGAACACATGGGGTCAGGCACCTTCTGTTCGGCATGGCTCGAACCACCGCAGCCCGCGGGAACAGAAGGTGCCTGACCCCTTCTGTTCCGACATCACCCGTGCGGTAGCGTCGACTCGATGACTCCGGCCGATGTTTCCGCCGCGCTGACGGCGCACGGGTACCTGCCGAACGACGGGCTCACCACGTCGGTGTTCCTGGCGATGCAGCTCCGGCGCCCCCTGCTGCTCGAGGGCGAAGCCGGCGTCGGCAAGACCGAACTCGCGAAGGTCCTCAGCGCCTGGACCGGCGGCGAGTTGATCCGGCTCCAGTGCTACGAAGGCATCGACGCCGCCCAGGCCGTGTACGACTGGGACTACGCCCGACAGCTGCTCCACCTACGCGCTGCCGAGGCGACCGGCGAGACGGCCGGCCGCTCGTCCGACGCGGTCGAGGCCGAGCTGTACCAGGAGCGCTTCCTGATCAAGCGGGCGTTGCTCCGGGCGATCGGGCACGGTGACGGCCCGCCGCCGGTGCTCCTGATCGACGAGGTCGACCGCGCCGACGACGAGTTCGAGGCATACCTGCTCGAGGTGCTGTCCGACTACCAGATCACGGTGCCCGAACTCGGCGTGTTCCGCGCCGCCACGCCACCGATCGTCATCCTGACGAGCAACCGCACCCGCGACGTCCACGACGCTCTCAAACGGCGGTGCCTGTACCACTGGGTCGAGCATCCCGACTTCGACCGCGAGGTCGCGATCGTGCGCCTGCGCGTGCCCGAATGCTCCGACCAGCTCGCCCGCCAGGTGGCCGCCGCCGTCGAGGCGATGCGCGACCTGAACCTCTACAAGCCGCCCGGGGTCGCGGAGACGATCGACTGGGCGACCGCCCTCGGCAAGCTGGGTGTCAGCACCCTCGACCAACACAGTGTCGAGACGACGCTGGGCACCGTGCTCAAGTACCGCGAGGACCACGATCGCGTGCGAAAGGGCGGCACCCAGCTGCTGCTCGAGCAGGCGATGGGTCACCGCTGACCAGGACGCGATGTCGGCGAACACGCGCGATGCCGGCGAGATCGCCGTGGCGTTCACCCGTGTCCTGCGCGGCGCCGGCGTTCGTGTCCCGACCAGTTCGACGATCGCCTTCGGCGAAGCGCTCGCCGAACTCGGCGTCGACCACCGGGACCACACCTATTGGGCCGGCCGGGCGACCCTCGTCCGCCGCCCCGAGGACATCGAGCTCTACGACCGCGCCTTCGCAGTGTTCTGGGAGCACGCGGCCGCCAACACGATCTTCGAACTGACCGAGGAGGAGGAGATCCAACTCGTCGTCGACAGCGACGACGAGGACGACGACGGCGACACCCCCGACGAGGCCGACCCGAGCGACGAGCCGACGATCGAGCTGCGCTTCTCGGCGACCGAGATCCTCCGCCGGAAGGACTTCGCCGACTACTCCCCCACCGAACTCGAACAGGCCCAGCAGCTGATGTCGCGTCTCCGCCTGGCCGGTTCACCTCGTCGGTCGCTGCGCCTCACGAGTGCCGACAGCCGGACGGCCCGTCCCGATCTCCGTCGCACCGTTCGGGCGGCGATGCGGGCGCACGGCGAACCGATGCGTCGCCACTATCTCCAGCCGAGCACACGGCCACGTCGACTCGTGCTGCTGCTCGACGTGAGCGGCTCCATGGAGCCGTACGCCCGCGCCCTGATCCGATTCGTCCACGCCGCCGTCGCCGGCCGCCAGAAGGTCGAGGCGTTCGCGCTCGGCACGCGGTTGACGCGGATCACGCGCGAACTCGCCTCCCGCGATCCCGACGAGGCGGTGAGCCGTGCTGCGGTCGCCGTGGCCGACTACGGCGGCGGCACCCGCCTCGGCGACGGCCTCCGCATCTTCAACGACGAGTGGGGGCAGCGGGGCATGGCGCGTGGTGCGATCGTCGTCGTGCTGTCCGACGGCTGGGACCGCGGCGACCCCGAGGTGCTCGCCGAACAGATGCAGCGCCTCCAGCGGGTCGCGTACAAGCTGATCTGGGTCAACCCGCTGAAGGTGACGCCGGGCTACGCCCCGCTCGCTCGCGGCATGGCCGCCGCGCTGCCGTTCGTCGACGAGTTCGTCGAGGGCCACTCGATCGATGCGATCGAGCACCTCGCCGACGTGATCGCCACGCCGTGACCCTGCGTCCGACCTGGTGTCGAGCCGCTCGACACGGCACACTGGCCCCATGAAGGACTTGCTGGACGACATCGACCGTTGGCGGGGCGACCGCAAGCGCGTGGCGCTCGCTCGTGTGGTCGACATCGAAGGGTCGGGGCCGCGCGACCCGGGCGCGGCGATGGCGGTCAACGAGGTCGGCGAGGTCGTCGGCAGCGTGAGCGGCGGTTGCGTCGAAGGAGCCGTCGTCACCGAGGCGCTGTCGATCCTCCAGGGCGATCGAGCACCCGGTGTCATCACGTTCGGCTACAGCGACGACGAGGCCTTCGCCGTCGGTCTCACGTGCGGCGGCACGATCCGGTTGTTCATCGAGGAACTCGACTGGTGAGCGTCTACGGCGACCTGTCGGCTGCGATCCGCGCCGAGGAACCGGTCGCGCTCGTCACGGTGATCGACGGCCCGTACACCGGCGCCAAGCTGCTCGTCCGTCCGGGTCACGAGCCGCTGGGCGGACTCGGCCATCCCGAACTCGACCGGGTCGCACATCGCGACGCCCTCGCCGAGTTGGAGGCCGGACGATCGGGCGTCCGCCACTACGGACCGGCCGGCGAGACGACGCCGGAGGATCTGGTCGACACCCCGCTCGTGCGCGTCTTCGTCGAGAGCTGGGCGCCGCCGCCGCAGATGTGGATCTTCGGCGCCGTCGACTTCACGGCGGCGCTGGCGAAGGTGGCCAAGGTGCTCGGCTACCGGGTCACGGTCTGCGATGCGCGCGAGATCTTCGCGACCCGACGCCGGTTCCCCATGGCGGACGAGGTCCGCGTCACGTGGCCCGGGCCGATGTTCGACGAACGAGGCACCGAGCTCGGACCCCGAGACGCCGTGTGCATCCTCACCCACGATCCGAAGTTCGACGTGCCGGCGGTGCAGGGCGCGCTGGCCACCGGCGTCGGCTACATCGGTGTGATGGGCAGCAGGAAGACGCACGACAAACGACTCGAGCGTCTCGCCGAAGCCGGCACCGACGATCCGGCCGATCTCGACCGACTGATGTCGCCGATCGGCCTCGATCTCGGTGCTCGCACGCCCGAGGAAACCGCGATCTCGATCTGCGCCGAGATCATCGCCCGACGCACCGGCCGGGTCACCCCCAGCCTGCGAGACGGCACCGGACCGATCCACCAGTAGCACCGTCGGTCGAGGTCAGACCCCAACCGACGAGCTTGCTCGAAGCACGTCGGTTGATGTCAGACATCAACCGACCGGTCCTGCCGGGTGCCCGACATGCGCACGTCGGTTGATGTCTGACATCAACCGACATCAACCGACCGGCTCTGCTCAGTCTTCGACGGTCATGGAGTCGCCCCAGCGGCTGGTGCGGCTGGCGACTTCGGTGACCTCGACGGTGCTGCCGGTGTACGGGCTGTGCACCATCATCCCCTCACCCACGTAGATCGAGATGTGGCCGGGGTAGTACAGCAGGTCGCCCGGCTCGGCGTCCGCTTCGTCGATGCGCTCGGCGGCCGAGATCTGATCGCCGCTGACACGCGGCAGGTCGATGCCGGCCTGGGCGAACGCCCAGATCGTCAGGCCCGAGCAGTCGAAGCCGACGCCGGGTTCGCTGTGGATCGAACGGTACGGCACGCCGAGCTGTGTCAGCGCGGACAGCATGGCGACCTGCTTCGGTTCGTCGGCGGTCGCCCACTCGTCGGCGAGTTCGTCGCCGGAGATGCCGAGATCGTCGGCGAGGAGGTCGGCGGCGGCTTCACGAGCACGGATGAACCGCACATAGTGAAGGGGCCGATTCGACTCCTGCCAGTGGTCGAGCGCGTCGAGGGCGCGGTCGGCTTGAGCAGCGACGGCGCCCGAGTCGGTGCGCACCGACGCACTGGCGTGGTTTGAACCGACGGCGAGCGTGGTACCGGCGAAGCCGGTGGCCAGAATCAGGGCTGCGGTCGCTCGTGACGCGGCGGAGCGGCGGGGGGTGTCTGATGAAGTCATGAGGAAAGGCGGGAGCTTTCTGTTCCGGACCGGGTCCCAACAACCCAGCCGTCATGTCGACGGACGACGTTATCGTCACGCGTCCGTAACATACAACTCGTTCTGTTCGTGGTCTCGTCATCTCTTCGACATGTTCGGGCCCGGACTGAAACATTTCGGGCCGAACGTCCTGTCGGTTCGCGAGACTGCACGGTGATGCTCTCGCCCACCATCGCCGTCTTGCTGGCCGCCGGAGCCGGGAGCCGCTTCGACGGTGGTGGCCACAAGCTCGACGCCGAACTCGACGGTGCGACGGTCGCCGATCACGCCGTTCGCGCTGCAGTCGCGGCCGGCATCGGCCCGGTGATCGTCGTGACCGGCGCCGTCGAGCCGGCACTGTCCGCCACGCATTTCGACCGTGCGGTCGACGTCACGCTCGTCGCCAACCCCGACTGGGCGGCCGGGCAGAGCACCTCACTTCAGGTCGCCGTCGACGCCGCCCAAACCCGACACGCGCATGCGATCGTCGTCGGCCTCGCCGACCAACCGTTCGTCGACCCCACGGCATGGCGATCGGTCGCCGCGTCGCGGTCGCCGATCGCCGTCGCCGAGTACGACGGGCGGCCACGGAACCCCGTACGGCTCCATCACTCGGTCTGGCCACTCCTCCCGACCGTCGGCGATCACGGCGCCCGCCACCTCATCAGGTTGCGACCCGAACTCGTCGAACGGGTACCCTGCCAGGGGTCGGACGCCGACATCGACACCCTGGAGGACCTCCGCTCATGGCAGAACAGATCGTCAACGAATTCACCGTGAACCGCCCGATCGACGAGGCGTGGCCGATCATCTGCGATCTCGAGCGGATCGCCCCGTGCATGCCGGGCGCCCAACTCGACGAGATCGAAGGCGAGATCCACCGCGGCCGGGTGAAGGTGAAGCTCGGTGCGGTCGCCACGGAGTTCAAGGGTGAGGCCCACTTCGTGGAGCGCGACGACGAAGCGCACACCGCCAAGCTCGTCGGCAAGGGCCGCGACACCAAGGGCCGCGGCAACGCGTCGGCCGACATCTCGGCGACCGCCGAGGCGCTGTCGCCCACGAGCACGAAGTGCACCGTGGTCGCCGACATCCACATCACCGGCAAGATCGCCCAGTTCGGACGCGGCATCCTCGGCGACGTCAGCAAGAAGCTCGTCGACCAGTTCGCCAACAACCTCAACGAGATGCTCGACGACCAGGGCACCGCCCCCGCTGCCGACGACGCATCTGCCGACGAGGCCGGGAGCGCCGAGACGCAGAGCACCGAGGCCGGCACCGCCGATGCAACCGAGACCGCCGCGGCCGGAGCGGCTGCGGCCGAGGAGGCGCCGAAGGTCCGCCGGATCGAGGGGCCCGCCGCCGAGCCGGTCGATCTCGCCGACATGGCCGGCCCCGCCGTCGCCAAGCGCGTCGTCCCGGTCGTCATCGCACTCCTGCTCCTGCTGCTCTTGCTCCGCCGCCGCGGTTCCTGACCCCGAGCGGCCACTCGCGAATGCCGACCGACGACGAACGCGTCCGCGAACTCCTCGGCCGTGAGCCGCGCGGCGACTACGAGATCGTCGTCCGCGACGCGACCGGGGATCCGGTCGTGCTCCGCAACGCTCCCCTGCTCCACGACGGCACTCCGATGCCGACGCGGTACTGGCTGATCGGGCCGGCCGAGATCCGGCGCGTCGGCCGACTCGAGTCGGAGGGCGGCGTCGACCGCGCCGAGGCCGAACTCGATCCCGACGTGGTCCAGGCGGCCCACGACCGGTACGCAGCCGAACGCGACGCCCTGATCCCTGCCGATCACGACGGCCCACGCCCGTACGGCGGTGTCGGCGGCACACGGATCGGTCTCAAGTGCCTCCATGCCCACTGGGCCTGGTACCTGGCCGGCGGCGACGATCCCGTCGGCCGCTGGATCGAGCGCGAGCTCGCGGCCCGCGAACGCTTCACCGTCCGACTCGACGACGCCGTGCTCCGGATCGACTGGGGCGACGACCGTTGGGATCTGCCGGTCGGCCTCGACCATCTCCTCACCACCTGGCTCGGCGACGGCGACCCGCCCCACCCGGCCGCGCTCACCAACGCACTCGGCGACGTGTCCGATCACGTCGACGACATCGTGCGCGATCGTCCCGAGGCAGAGGCGTTGGTGGAAGTCGGCGTCACCGGCCCCGCGGCGCGGGCGATCGCCCGGCTCGAGGTCGGTGTCGACGACCCGGCGATGCCGTGCGAACTCGACCGCGACACCGCGGAAGAGGTCTTCCGGCTGGTCGCCACCGAGTCACGTGCCGATCGGGCTCACAATCCCGGACTACCGTCTGCCGACGTGGACACCGTGCTCGCCGCCCTCTGCACCGTCGTCGCGGTGCTCCGTCGGCTCGGCCTCGACCGGGTCGAGCTCGTCGCGGGCGACGCCGGGTGAGCATCGTGCGACATCCGTCGTCGCTGTTCCGCCGTCAGCCCTCGCCCCGGCTCTACGGCAAGCGGATCATGCTCCGACCGATCGTCGCCGGTGACTTCCCGGAGTGGAACGAGGTGCGGACCCGCAACGAGCACTGGCTCGTGCCGTGGGAACCGAAGCGACCGGCGGCCTCGGCCGACCCGACACGCGACCGGTCGGCGTTCGAACACCGCTGCACGGCGCGAGAGCGCGAGCGCGCCGCCGATCACGCCTACCCGTTCGGCGTCTTCGTCGATCAGCGGCTGGCCGGCGAGGTCAACATCAACAACGTGACCCGTGGGGCGCTCCAGAGCGCCACGATCGGCTACTGGATCGACGAGGCACGCGCCGGGCGCAGCTACATCGCCGAGGCGGTCGTCGTCGTCGCGCGCTACGCGTTCGAGGAACTCCACCTGCACCGGTTGGAGATCTGCATCGTGCCGCGCAACACCAACAGCCGTCGGGTGATGGAGAAGCTCGACATCCGCGAAGAAGGCGTGGCGTTGCGCTTCCTCGAGATCAACGGGGTCTGGGAAGACCACGTCCGCTACGGCATCACCGTCGAAGAGTGGACGGCGCGCCGCGACGAGCTGCTCGCTGCCTGGGTGTCCGGCTGACGCCGGTCACGCAGATCGCTGCGACGCCCTTGGCGACAGTGCGACGGGAAACGACCGGGGGCCGGCCCTGCGGCCGGCCCCCGTTCGGGTCAGATCAGTTTTCTCCCGCCAAGCGGAACGCTTCGGCTTTCTCCTGGCGCATCTTCGTGCGCCGCTTCCACATCTTGGTCTTCCAGTGTCGCCGGTTGCGCTTGCGTTGCTTCGCAACCTTCTCCTTGGCGACATCGGCGTCATGGTGGTGGAGCGGCTTCCACGCCGTGCCGGGCTCGTGCAGATCCTCTGGATCGAGTCCGGCGCTCACCTCCTGCGCTACCTGATTGAGCTCCATCTGGATCCGTTGCCGTTCGCTGTGAGCGTGGGCTTTCAGCTCCTGTTTGGGCGGCATCTGCACCTCGCTGGTGCGGTGACGCTGGCTCATCTGGGCTACCTCCTTGCGGTCCGTAGTAGCCGTGGGAGTGGGTGTCCCTCCCACGTGAACTCACCATAGATCGCGGGTTACGTGCGGGAAAAGGGACTTCGGTAACAGTTCTGCGCGATTTCCGATCCGGGCCGTCTGCGCGCGTTCAGCGCATCGTCGGGCGCGATGAGCGCGCAGCCGCTTCGAGGCTGCCGCATCCGAACGGGAGGCTCGTCCCGCAGTACCGGTCGTGCATCCTGCGATCCCCCAGGCCGCCTCCGGCGTCGTCCTCACGGCGACCGACCATCGTTCTTGCGGCGGACGACCCGCCCTCGACGCATCGGTAGCGTCCCCACGATGACCTCCGACGTCGACGCCTCCCACGACGCTCACGAACGCCCCGAGTCCAATCGGCCCGCTCGTACGGACACCCATCCCGACACCGACGATGCGACCCGTAACCGGTCACCGTTGACCAAGCTCGCCGTCGCCTCGGCCGAGCACTGGAAAGTGACCCTCATCATCTGGGGCGTCGTTGTGGCGATCGGGCTCTTCGCGTACGGCGGTGGCCTGCGTCGTGAAGGGTTCCCACCGGTCAACCTCCCGATCGTCGTCGTCGACGGCAACTACTTCGTCGACGACAACGAGGTCGTCGACTCGGACGTCGCCGTGCCGCTCACCGACGCCTACTCGGCCGTCGACGGTGTCGAGCAGGTCCAGACCTTCTCGACCGCCAACTCGTTCGCCGTCGTCGTCGAGTTCACCGACGACTTCAGTTCGCCGGAAGGCGCCGCCATCCTGACCGACGTCAACGACTCCGTCGACCTCCCGAGCGAGGCCGACGTGGTCGTCCGCGAGATCGATGCCACCAAGTTCATCGAGGTGTACGACCTGCTGGTCACGATCAGCGGCCCCGACGACGCCACACCGGAGCAACTCGAGGCCGAGGCGGCCGAGCTCGAAACGTACCTCGAGACCGGCGACGGCGTCGAACGCGTCGATGTCCGCGAACTGCTGACCGAAGGGGTGAACCCGGCCACCGGCGAGGAGGAGATCCGACGGACCCGCTTCGTCCGCGTCGCGTTCGCCGAGACCGGCCGCTACGACGAGGCCATCGCGCTCGGCGTCGTGCGCGCCGACGACACCGATCTCGACTTGCTCGCATTCAGTGACGAGATCAACGGCCTGCTCGAGGACGAAACCGTCCTGAGCGACGGCTACCGCGCCGCGGTCACCGCCGACTTCGCCGAGGACATCCGCACCCAGATCAGCTCGCTCACCCGCAACCTCCTGCAGGGGCTGATCGCCGTGGCGATCGTCAGCCTGTTGTTGATCGGTTGGCGCGTGTCGGTGGTGACGGCGCTGTTCATGGCCACGGTGATGATGGCGGCCCTCGGCGCACTGTGGCTGATCGGCTACTCGCTCAACACGATCACCCTGTTCGGTCTCATCCTGACCCTCGGTCTGCTGGTCGACGACGCGATCGTGATCAGCGAGGCGATCGACGCCAATCGCGGCGAATCCGACGACCCGATCGGCGTCGTGCGAACCGCCATCAACCGGGTCGGGTCGGCGTCGTTCGCCGGCACCCTCACGACCGTGCTCGTGTTCGCCCCGCTGGCGTTCGTCGGCGGGGTGCTCGGCGAGTTCATCCGGGCCATCCCGATCACCGTCATCGTGACACTGCTGCTCTCGTTCCTGTTCTCGATCGTGTTCATCTCGGCGTTGAGCAAGCCGTTCTTCCTGCGCGGCAAGCACCCCCACAACCCGATCATCCGCGCCGAGGAGGCCGCGGCACGTGGTCTCGGCCGACTCGCCGAGTACCCGTCGAGCCACGGCGCCAAGGGCATCGGCGTCGGGATCGGCATCTTCGTCGGCGCCCTGGCGATGATCGTCGGGTCGTTCCAGGTCGCCGCCACGCTCGGGTTCAACATCTTCCCGCCGACCGACGACGCCAACGCGATGTTCGTCACCGCCGACTACGACGCCGGCACGACGATCGAGGAGGCACAGGAGATCGCCGGCGAGGTCGACGCGATCGTCGTCGACGTGCTCGGTGACGATCTTGTCTCGTCGCAGTACATCAACGCGAACGAACGCCAGCTGCTCTCGATCGTCGAGCTCACCCCGTTCGACGAGCGGGAGACGACGGCGCCGACCTTCGTCGAGGAGATCGAGAGCCGGCTGGAGGCCGTCGAGGGCATCCGCGTGACGGTGACACCGCTCGAGCAAGGCCCACCGGTGGAGGAGTTCCCGTTCGCCGCCCAGATCGACGTCGACGGCTCGACCGTCGACGCCGGCCAGCAACTCGCGAACGACCTACGCGAACAACTCGTCGGCGCCGAACTCGACAAGGCGACGGGCGACGACACCGTCATCGTCGACGCGATCGTGTCGACCGACGGCCAGATCTACCGGGTCGACGGAAACCGACAGATCGAGGTCCGCGCCCAGTTCTCGAACGACGACCTGACGAACAACCTCGATGCCACCGAACAGCTCGTCGGCGACCTGTACGGCGAGGCCGAACTCGCGGCGCTCGGGTTGCCCGCCGACGCCATCCAGTTCGACTACGGGCAGGAGTCGGACAACCAGGACGACTTCGCGTCGCTCGGTCAGGCGATGATCGTCGCGCTGGTACTGATGCTCGTCCTATTGGTGGTGCAGTTCCGCTCGATCGTGCAGCCGCTGCTGATCTTCCTGGCCGTGCCGTTCAGCTTCCTCGGCGTGTTCACGGCGCTGAGTCTGAGCGACAACCCGATCAGCTTCTTCGTCGGCGTCGGCTTCATCGCCCTCATCGGCGTGGTCGTCAACAACACGATCCTCCTCGTCGACGCTGCCAACCAGGCCCGTCGTCGCGGCCTCCGGCCCGGGCTGGCAATCGGTGAAGCCGTCGAGCGCCGGTTCCGCCCCCTGGTCGCCACGACGATCACGACGGTCGTCGGCCTCACCCCGCTCGCGCTGAGCGACCCCTTCTGGGAGTCGCTCGGGTTCACCCTCATCGGTGGCCTCGTCAGCTCGACGATCCTGGTGCTGTTCGCCTTCCCCGTGTTCTATCTCGCGGTCGAGAAAGTCCGGACGCCGGTCCGGAACCTCGCCCGCAAGCGCATGGGCAAGCCGCTGATCTGACGGGTCGACCGGCAGGCGGCCGCACGTCGCGACCGCCTCGCCGTCAGGACGTCTTCTTCGACGAGATCTTCGCCTTCAGCGCGGCGATGCGCTCCTCGAACCACGGCTGCTTGACGGTCCAGAGCTGCGGGTCGAACTCGCGCTGGACGGCGTCGCGGTGAGTGTCGATGTCGGCCATGTCCTGGATCGTGCGCTTGGTGAGGATCGCCAGTTCGCGAGGCGCCGTCGCCGCCCCCCGGGCGAACTCGTGTGCCGCCGTGAGCAACTCGTCGTCGGGGACGCACTTGTAGGCGAGTCCGACGCGCTCGGCCTCGGGCCCGTCGAGGACCTGGCTGAAGACGACAGCCGCCATCGCCGATTGCGGACCGACAATGCGGCGCTGCATCCAGGTGTGTCCCCCGCCCGGGTGGAGACCGATCTGGAGGAATCGCGTGTCGAAGCGGGCGCGCTGGGCAGCGATGCGAACGTCGCAGCCGAGTGCCAGGTTCATACCGGCGCCGACCGCGGGACCGTTCACGGCGGCGAGCGTCGGCAGGGGGCTGCGAGCGATCCGGAGGAAACCCTCGTACACGTTGCCGAGGCTCTCGCGGGTGGCCGTCTGGAGGTTGCCGAGGTTGGCGCCGGCGCAGAACGCCGAGCCGGCCCCGGTGACGACGACCGCACCGACCGACTCGTCGGCCTCGAAGGCGTCCATCGACTCGACGATCGCCGACACCATCTCGGCGGTCATGGTGTTGCGCTCGTCGGGGTTGTTGAGCGTCAGGGTCGCGACACCCTCGTTGATGTTGGTCAGCACGATCGACATGCGTGCAGTCTGACAAACCCGGGGTCCGACCGCTGGATCGGCGGAGCGCACGACGTTCATCTGCGTTCACGAAGGACGGCACGGCGCCGGCGAACCAGCGGGTAACCTTTCGCCGTTCACGTGAACATGTGCTGATACCCAGCACCGAAATATCCCGAGAAGGGGGAGAACATGATCAAGAGCAAGCGCCTGCTTGCCGCCGGTCTCGCTGCCTCGCTCGTCCTCGCCGCCTGCGGCGACGACGACGACACCGCTGACGAGCCCGCGGACGACGCCGAAGAGCCCGCCGAAGAGCCCTCGGACGACGCCGAAGAGCCCGCCGAGGAGCCCTCGGAGGAGCCCGCCGGTGAGTCGTTCAACGTCGGCCTCACCTACGACATCGGTGGCCGCGGCGACCAGTCGTTCAACGACTCGGCCGCCGAAGGCATCGACCGTGCCGAGTCCGAACTGGGCATCACCTTCACCGAGGCCGAGCCCAACGTCGACGGTTCGAACCGCGCCGAGCTGCTCCAGCTCCAGGCCGACCAGAGCGCCCTCGTCATCGGCGTCGGATTCCTCTTCGCCGGCGACGTCGCCACGGTGTCGGCCGAGAACCCCGACACCAACTTCGCCGTCGTCGACGACGCCATGCTCGACTTCGACAACGGTGGCGTGCCGGTGTGCGACAACTGCGCCGGTCTGACCTTCGCCGAAGAGCAGGGGTCGTTCCTCGTGGGTGCCGCTGCGGCACTCAACAGCGAGAGCGGCACCGTCGGCTTCATCGGCGGCGTCGGTGGCTTCGGCCTGATCGAGAAGTTCGAGGCCGGGTTCATCGAGGGCGTCAAGGCCGTCGATCCCGAGATCACGGTCATCTCGCAGTACATCACCCAGGCCCCCGACTTCGACGGCTTCACCGCCCCCGACCGTGCCCGCGAGATCGCTCTCGCCATGTACGACCAGGGCGCTGACGTGATCTACCACGCAGCCGGCGGTTCCGGCGCCGGCCTCTTCGAGGCCGCCGCCGAGCAGTCCGAGTCGTCGGGCTCGAAGGTGTGGGCGATCGGTGTCGACAGCGACCAGTACCTGACCGCTGCCCCCGAGGTCCAGGAGTACATCCTCACCTCGATGCTGAAGCGGGTCGACACGGCCGTCTTCGAGATCACCAAGGCCCAGCAGGACGGCACCTTCGCCGCCGGCAACACGGTCTACGACCTCTCGGTCGACGGCGTCGGCTACTCGACGTCGGGTGACTTCCTCTCCGAGGAGCAGATCACCCAGATCGAGGACTTCAAGGCCCAGATCATCGACGGCACCATCGAGGTCCCCACGACCCCGGCAGGCTGACCCGGCCTGACGCCGGCTGAAGCCGGTCGTCGAAAATCAAGGAACGGAGCGGAGGTCGACTATGTTCGGCCTCCGCTCCGTCGTTTTTCGACCCGATCCGACGACACCCGGATCGGTTGACGAGCGTGTGACAGGAGGAGGCGCCGCATGACGGCAGCGATCGAGCTCATCGGCATCACGAAACGGTTCCCCGGCGTCATCGCCAACGACGACGTCAACCTGCGCGTCGAACCCGGCGAGATCCACGCGATCTGCGGTGAGAACGGCGCCGGCAAATCGACGCTGATGAAGATCCTGTACGGCATGCAGCCCGCCGACGAGGGCGTCATGAAAATCAACGGGCAGGAGGTCCACTTCTCCTCCCCGACCGATGCGATCGAACAAGGCATCGGCATGGTGCACCAGCACTTCATGCTGGCCGATCAGATGACGGTGCTCGAGAACGTGATCCTCGGCTCGGAGCCCGCCAAGTACGGCGTCATCGACCAGGCCGAGGCCGAGCGCCACCTCCGCGAGGTCGGCGAGGCCTACGGGCTCACCGTCGACCCGAACGACCTCGTCGAGACGCTCGAGGTCGGCGAGAAGCAGCGCGTCGAGATCATCAAGGTGCTGTTCCGCGGCGCCAAGATCCTGATCCTCGACGAGCCGACCGCCGTCCTCGTGCCCCAGGAGGTCGAGGAGCTGTTCCGCAACCTGCGCGAGCTCCAGGCCGGCGGCGCGACGATCATCTTCATCGACCACAAGCTGCAGGAGGTCCTCGAGATCTCCGACCGCATCACGGTCATCCGCCGCGGCAAGACCGTCACGACGGTCGACGCCGACTCCGTCACCGCCGCCGACCTGGCCGAGCTGATGGTCGGCTCCGAGCTCCCGTCGCCCGAGACCACCGAGTCGACCGTCACCGACGAGGTCGCACTCGAGGTCACCGGCATCACCGTGCTCGACGACGACGGGCGCCCGGCCGTCAGCGACGTGTCGCTCAAGGTGCATCGCGGCGAGGTCCTCGGCGTCGCCGGCATCGAGGGCAACGGTCAAGCAGAACTGATCGAAGCCCTGATCGGCACCGAGGAGCCGGTCCGTGGCCGCATCCGTCTGATGGGCGACGACATCACGAAGGCATCGGTGCGGCACCGCCGTGAAGCCGGCATCGGGTTCGTCCCCCAGGACCGCCACGCCGAGGGTCTCCTGCTCGACGCCGCACTCTGGGAGAACGCCGCACTCGGGCACCAGACCAAGTCGCCGTTCTCCAAGGGTTTCTGGATCGACCGTGCCGGCAGCCGCGAACGCACCGAGGAGATCCGCCAGGAGTTCGACGTCCGATCACCCGGCGTCGACGTCAGCGCCCGTGCGCTGTCGGGCGGCAACCAGCAGAAACTGATCATCGGGCGCGAGATGACGAGTGACCCGGTCCTGCTCGTCGCCGCGCACCCCACGCGCGGCATCGACGTCGGCGCCCAGGCCGAGGTGTGGAGCGACATCCGCGAAGCACGCGCCAACGGGCTCGCCACCCTGCTGATCTCGGCCGACCTCGACGAGTTGATCGGGCTGTCCGACACGATCGTCGTGATGTTCCACGGCAAGCTCGTCGCCACCCTCGACCCGAGTGAGATCACGCCGCGAACCCTCGGCAGCTACATGACCGGCGCTGCGCTCCAGGACGGCGCCACCACAGGAGGAGACACCGTGACCGGAGGCCACGCATGAACGCCGGCACCCTTCGCCGGATCGGCTTGGCGGCCGCCGCCCCGCTCGTCAGCGCCGTCATCGCCATCCTGATCTCGTCGGTCGTCCTCGAACTGTCGGGATCCGACGCGATCGAGACGTTCAAGACGATGCTCGAGAACGGCACCAAGCTCGAATCGGTCATCGACATGCTGAACCGGGCGACGCCGCTGTACCTCTCGGCGATCGCCGCGGCGATCGGCTTCCGCATGAACCTGTTCAACATCGGTGTCGAGGGTCAGTACATCCTCGCTGCGTTCGTCGCCGCCGTCGTCGGTGCCGAACTGAACCTCTGGGGCCCGCTGCACATCACCGTCATCCTGCTGACCGCCATGCTGGTCGGCGCTGCCTGGTCAGGTCTCGCCGGCCTCCTCAAGGTGACGCGAGGCGTCAACGAGGTCATCTCGACGATCATGTTGAACTTCATCGCGGTCGGTGGCCTGGTCGCCGGCTTGCTGCCGAAGTTCATCGACGATCCGACCGCGACCAACCAGGGCACCACCCCGATCGGCGAGTCGGGCCGCCTGCCCGACCTCAACAGCTGGGTCGAGGTGTTCACCCGGGAGATCACCAAGGGCCGACGACTCACCGGCGTGTTCCTCATCGCCGTGATCGTCGGCGTGATCTACCACATCGTCATCAACCGCAGCCGCCTCGGCTTCGACATCCGGGCCAGTGGCATGAACCCGACCGCCGCCCGCGCCGGTGGTGTGCCTCCGAAGCGGATGGTGATGTTCGCCATGGTCGGTGGCGGTCTCGTCGCCGGCCTGGTCGGCATGCCGGAGATCCTCTCCGACACCCACGCCTACGACCAGGGCTTCATCCAGGGCCTCGGCTTCGCCGGCATCGCCGTCGCCCTGCTCGGACGCAACTCGGCACTCGGCATGGCACTCGCCGCCCTGCTGTTCGGCTTCCTCGACTCGTCGGCCGCCGTGCTCCAGGTGAGCAACCTCGCCTCGAGCGAGATCGTCGTCATCATGCAGGCCACCATCTTGCTCGTAGCGGTGATCGCCTACGAGGTCGTCAACCGGATCCGCCAACGTGACGAAGTCAGACGGGCGGCACAACTCGTGGAGGCAACGGCATGAGCAACGTGGCCGATCTCGACATCGCCGACGTCCACTCCGGTCCGCCCGGACCCGGCGGCCTCGGCGAGACCTACAAGTCGCTGCCCGGCTGGGCCCGGTGGATGATCACGGCGGCGCTCGGCATCCTCGTACTCTCGATCGTGCAGGAGATCGCCGGCACGTCGCTGCTCACCTCGAACGTGACGTCGAGCGCCATGCTGCGCTGGTCGATCCCGATCCTCCTCGCCGGTCTCGGCGGTCTGTTCTCCGAGCGTTCGGGCGTCGTCAACATCGGTCTCGAGGGCATGATGATCCTCGGCACCTGGTGCGGTGCGTGGGGTGCGCTCGAGTTCGGGTCGCCCTGGTGGGGTCTGCTCACCGGCCTGATCGGTGGTGCGCTCGGCGGCCTGCTGCACGCCATCGCCACCGTCCAGTTCGGCGTCGACCAGATCGTGTCCGGCGTCGCGATCAACATCCTCGCCCCGGGGCTCACCCGCTACCTGTCCGAGCGGGTGTTCGGCGAGATGCAGGGCGGCTCGGTGTCGCAGTCGCCCCGTCTCACCGGCGCCGGTTCGTTCACCATCCCCGGCGTCTCGGACGTGTTGGAGACGATCAAGGACTGGGGGATCTTCTTCATCTCCGACGTCGCCGACGTGTTACTCGGGTTCGTGTCGAACATGCGATGGTTCACCTTGTTGTCGTTGCTGATCGTGCCGCTGTCGGCGTTCGTGCTGATGCGCACACGATTCGGGCTCCGGGTCCGGATCTGTGGTGAGAACCCGTCCGCGGGCGAGTCGCTCGGCGTCGGCATCTACCGCCACAAGTACGTCGCCGTGATGATCTCGGGTGCCCTCGCCGGTATGGCCGGTGCCTACATCGCGATCGAGTTGTCGGGTCTCTACCGTGGTGGCCAGACGGTCGGTCGCGGTTTCATCGGCCTCGCCGCGCTGATCTTCGGAAACTGGCGAGCGTTC
Source organism: Ilumatobacter fluminis (assembly GCF_004364865.1). NCBI lineage: Bacteria > Bacillati > Actinomycetota > Acidimicrobiia > Acidimicrobiales > Ilumatobacteraceae > Ilumatobacter > Ilumatobacter fluminis. The sequence goes on along the minus strand of NZ_SOAU01000001.1, from coordinate 1,237,776 downwards.
GGCATCCTCGCCGGTGCGCTCCTGTTCAGCTACCCGTTCGGCCTCCAGCTGATCGACTTCGACGCCAGCGGCAGCGGCGTCGCCACTCGAGCACTCCTGCTGGTCATCGCCATCGCCCTCTACGCCACGGCGATCTACCTCTGGAAGACCGGCGGTGACGAGGCGCCACCACCCGACATCGATGCAGCCGACTACGACACGCCCACGAGCTCGTACATGAAGATGGTCGCCACCCTGGGCGGCAAGGGCGGCGGCCTCACCCTGCTGGCCTTCGCACTGGGCACGATCTCGCTGATCTGGTACCTGCTCACCGAGCGTGCGGCCGCCTGGCTGCCCAACACGATGCCGTACATCGTCGTGCTGCTCGTCCTGATCTTCGCCGCACAGCGCCTCCGTCCGCCGAAGGCGGCCGGTGTGCCGTACCGCCGCGGCGACCACTGACGTGCTCGATTCCGCGACCGCCGTCGCGACACCGAAACCGGTGTTGCACGACCATCTCGACGGCGGCCTGCGGGTCGGCACCATTCTCGAACTCGCCGACGAGATCGGGTGGGCACTCCCCCACACCGATCCCGACGAGTTGCAGGCGTGGTTCACCGCCGGGGCGAACACCCGCGACCTCCTGCAGTATCTCGCCACGTTCGAGCACACCCTGGCGGTCATGCAGACCGCCGATCACATCGAGCGCGTCGCGTACGAGGCGGTGAGCGATCTCGCGGACGACGGCGTCGTCTACGCCGAGATCCGGTTCGCGCCCGAACTCCACCAGGAGCAGGGCCTTCCGCTCGACGTGATCGTCGGCGCCGTGACCGACGGGTTCCGGAGAGCCGAGCACGACGCCGTCCGACGCGGCCACGAGATCCACGCCTTCGCCATCCTGTGTGCGATGCGGACCGAGCACCGGTCGCTCGAGATCGCCCAGCTCGTCGACTCGATGCGGAGCGTCGACGACAAGGTCGTCGCGTTCGACCTCGCCGGCGCCGAGACCGGCTTCCCGCCCTCACTGCACGCCGAGGCACTCGCGTTCGCTCGCGAGCGGCTCCTGAACGTCACGATCCACGCCTCCGAGCCACCCGATCTCGAGCTGATTTCCGATGCGCTGGCCCACGGTGCCCACCGGATCGGGCACGGCGTGCGGTTGCAGGCCGACCTCGACATCCGCGACGGCGAGATCGTCGCGATGGGGCCGCTCGCCGCGTACGTGCTCGACCGCCAGATCCCCCTCGAAGTCGCCCCGACCTGCCACGTACACGTCGGCGCCGTCCCCGATCTGGCCAGCCATCCGATCGGGCCGATGCTGCGAGCCGGGTTCGCCGTGAACGTGAACACCGACAACCGGTTGATGAGCGACGTCATGCCATCGTCCGAGCTCGCGGCGGTCGCCGGCACGTTCGATCTCTCCGACGACGAAGTCGCGCGCCTGCTCCGCAACGGCATCATGGCCGGCTTCGCCCCCCTCGACCTCCGCACCCGCCTCGCCTCCCTGGTCGGTTGAGGTCAGACCCCAACCGACGGGCACGACCTCCGCACCCGCCTCGCCTCCCTGGTCGGTTGAGGTCAGACCCCAACCGACGGGCATGCCTGGACGTCGCAGACCAGCAATGTCGGTTGGGGTCTGACCTCAACCGACATCCACTAGCCTGACGACTTCCCCTGAAAGCCCCCCAGCAACCGGGAGTGTCCCGAATGTCTCTTGCTACCGCCGCGCGTCCGACGCGCGCCCCGTTCACCCGCGCCGAGTGGTTCGCGAACCCGAAGGCGAACCTCCTGTCCGGCCTCGTCGTCGCGCTTGCGCTGATCCCCGAGGCGATCTCGTTCTCGATCATCGCCGGCGTCGACCCCAAGGTCGGCCTCTACGCATCGTTCTCGATCGCGATCATCATCGCCTTCGCCGGCGGACGCCCCGGCATGATCTCGGCCGCCACCGGCGCCATGGCCCTGGTCCTGGTCCCGCTGGTCGAGGAACACGGCATCGAGTACCTCTTCGCGGCAACGATCCTCGCCGGCATCTTCCAGGTCGGGCTCGGCTACCTCGGGGTCGGTGAGCTGATGCGGTTCGTGCCGCGCACTGTGATGGTCGGGTTCGTCAATGCTCTGGCGATCCTCATCTTCATGGCGCAGGTGCCCCACATCCTGCTCAGCGACGAAGCCGACCGCGGCGACCTGATCGTCGCCAACACGATCGCGATCCTGATCGGTCTCGTGATCATCTACGGCCTCCCGCGCATCACCCGCGCCGTGCCGTCGCCCCTGGTGGCGATCGTCGCGATCACCGGAGCAGCGCTGATCTGGAACATCGACATGCCGACGGTCGGCGACATGGGCGACCTGCCGAGCGCGCTGCCCGTCGTGGCCCTGCCCGACCTGCCCTTCGACCTCGAGACGCTCGGCATCATCGCCCCGGTCGCGTTCACCCTCGCGCTCGTCGGCCTCCTCGAGTCGCTGCTGACGGCCCAGCTCCTCGATGACCTGAGCGACACCGACTCCGACAAGAACCGGGAGTCGCGCGGGCAGGGCGTCGCCAACGTGGCGACGGGCTTCCTCGGCGGCATGGCCGGCTGCGCCATGATCGGCCAGTCGATGATCAACTTCCGCTCCGGTGGACGTACCCGCCTGTCGACGCTGTCGGCCGGTGTGTTCCTCCTGGTGCTGATCCTGGCGCTCGGCGACCTCGTCGCACGGATCCCGATGGCGGCGCTCGTCGCCGTGATGATCATGGTGTCGGTCGGCACGTTCGACTGGCGCAGCGTGCGTCCGCACACGATCAAGACCCACCCTGTCGCCGAGACCGTGATCATGGCGACGACCGTGGCGATCGTCGTCATCACCCACAACCTCGCGTACGGCGTCGGCGCCGGCGTCGTGCTGTCGACGATCCTGCTCGCCCGCCACGTCAGCAGCCTCGTGAAGGTCACGAGCGTGCTCGACCCCGATCACACGAGCCGGCTCTACTCGGTCACCGGCGAGCTGTTCTTCGCCTCGACCCACGACATCGTGCACGCCTTCGACTACGACGCCGTCGAGGTGAAGCGGGTCGAGATCGACCTGACCGACGCCCGCATCTGGGACACGTCGGCGGTCGGGGCCCTCGACACGGTGGTCGAGAAGTTCGCCCAGCGCGACATCGAGGCCGTGCTGGTCGGCATGAACCGCCACGCCGAACGCCTCCACGCCAACACCACCGGCAAGGTCAGCGCCCACTAGGCCAGAAGGGGCCAGGCACCTTCTGGCGCTGCAGCTGCACCACGGCCAGAAGGGGTCAGGCACCTTCTGGCGCTGCAGCTGCACCAGGGCAGGACCTGGACGGCCAGAAGGTGCCTGACCCCTTCTGGTTACCGGTTGAGTTCGCTGACGACCTGGATCTCGATGCCGCCACGGGGTCGCTGCGTGAGCGTGACCTTGACCCAGCGAGGTGATGCGGTCGTCATCACCTCGCCGGCGATCTCGGCGGCGAGTGCCTCCGCGAACACGGCCCGGTCACGGAAACCCCACAGGTAGAGCTTGAGGCTCTTCGACTCGATGCACCACGCGTCGGGTTCGTACTCGATCACCACGGTCGACAGATCGGGCTGCTCGGTGACCGGGCACATCGAGTTCAGCTCGTCGTTCGTGAAACGCACGACCGAGACGTTCGGCGGCGCCGGGAACACCTCGACGTGCTCGATCGCGTGCCGCACGGTGTTGCCCAGCACGGTCAACTTCTCGGTCTGCTCACTCATCGGATCAGCCTACGGTCGCGATCATCCGCACCGATCGGAGCGCCCGACGAGGCGCCTACGATGGCCGCCATGTTGAGTGCTGAACAGGTCGAGGGGTTCCGGCGCGACGGGTTTCTCGTGGTTCCCGACTTCGTCGACGCTGCATCGATCGCCGAGCTGCGCACCCGCGCCGTCGAGATCGTGCACGAGTGGGAGCCGACCGGGGAACGCACCGTGTTCACCACCGAGGAACAGGAGCGCACGAGCAATCGTGAGTTCCTCTCGAGCGGCGACACCACCTGGTGCTTCTTCGAGGAGGAGGCGTTCGGCCCCGACGGCGATCTCGTCCAGGCCAAGGAGCTCAGCATCAACAAGCTCGGGCACGCGATGCACGACCTCGACCCCGTGTTCGAGCGTTTCACGTACACGCCCCGACTCGCCGACGTGGCCGCCGACATCGGGCTCGACGACGCCCTCGTCCTCCAGAGCATGTACATCTTCAAGCAGCCGTCGATCGGTGGCGAGGTCACGTGTCATCAGGATGCGACGTTCCTCTACACCAATCCGATCAGCGTGGTCGGGTTCTGGTTCGCGTTGGAGGACGCCACGCTCGACAACGGCTGCCTGTGGGCGGCACCGGGCGGCCACCGAACGGGCCTGCGACAGCTGTTCAAGCGGTCCGGGGCGATGACCGACGACGACGGCACGGTCTTCGAGGTGCTCGACCCGACACCGCTGCCCAGCCCGCCCGACGATCTCGTCCCGCTCGAAGTGCCCGCCGGCACGATGGTCGTGCTCGACGGGTTGCTCCCCCACTGGAGTGACGCGAACCGCTCCGGGCACAGCCGCCACGCCTACACCGTCCACTGCATCTCGGCCGCCGCCGAGTACCCGGACTGGAACTGGTTACGGCGCGACGACGGCCTCCCGCTGCGTCGGCTCGCTAGCGTGGCCGCATGATCGCCACGACGACCGACGACGTTCGCCGAGGTGCCGCATGATCGACCCGATGATCCAGCGTGCGCCGAAGGTGTTGCTCCACGACCACCTCGACGGGGGTGTCCGCCCGGCGACGGTCGTCGATCTCGCCCGGGAGTACGGTTACACGACGCTGCCGACCGACGACGTCGACGACCTCAGCGCCTGGTTCAACCGTGGCGCCAAGCGCAACGACCTGGTGCTCTATCTGGAGACGTTCGCCCACACCGTCGGCGTCATGCAGCACCGGGACGCGATCGAGCGGGTCGCCTACGAGTGCGCCCAAGATCTCGCCGCCGACAACGTCGTGTACGCCGAGGTGCGGTTCGCTCCCGAGCTGCACATCGAGGGCGGGCTCACCCTGCAAGAGGTGCTCGACGCCGTCCTGGCCGGATTCGAGCGGGGATCGGCCGGCACCGACCTGACCATCTACACCATCTGCTCGGCGATGCGCACCGCTGCGCACAGCCGCGACATCGCCGAGCTGGCGGTCGCCAACCGAGACCGTGGCGTGGTCGGCTTCGACATCGCCGGCGCCGAGGCGGGCCACCCGCCGTCGCGCCACCTCGATGCGTTCCAGTACGTGGCACGCGAGAACTTCCACTCGACCATCCACGCCGGCGAGGCGTTCGGCCTGCCGTCGATCTGGGAAGCCCTTCAGTACTGCGGTGCCGCCCGGCTCGGCCACGGCGTGCGCATCGTCGACGACATCACCGGCCCGCCCGGCGAGGAGCAGCTCGGACGGCTGGCGTCGTTCGTCCGCGACCGGCGCGTCTGCCTCGAACTGTGCCCGACGTCCAACGTCAACACCGGCGTCTGTGCCTCGATCGCCGACCACCCGATCGGTCTGCTCCGCCGTCTCCGCTTCCGCGTGACGCTCAACACCGACAACCGGCTGATGAGCGATACCTCGATGAGCAAGGAGATGCAGCAGCTCCACGATGCGTTCGGCTGGGACCTCTACGACTTCGAGTGGCTCACCATCAACGCTATGAAGTCGGCGTTCGCCCCGTTCCCGGAGCGGCTCAAGATCATCAACGGCTACATCAAGCCCCGCTACGCCCTGCTCCGCGCCGAGTCGACGATCGGCGCCAAGTGATGTCCCCGACCCCGAACGAACCTGCTCGAGGAGCTGTCTGATGCCTGTCGAAGTCCACCTGGTCGATCATCCGCTGGTCGCCGATTCGTTGCGACGGATCCGCGACAAGGAGACGCCCGACGCGCTCTTCCGACTCAACCTCGAACGGATCGGCACCCTGCTGATCGCTGCGGCGACGGAGAACCTGCCGACCGAGGACGTCGATGTCGAGACGCCGCTCACGACGGCGCCGGCGAAGCGCCTGTCGGTGCAGCCGGTCCTCGTCCCGATCCTGCGGGCCGGGCTCGGGTTCGTGCACGCAGCGCAGGAGCTGATGCCGGTGGCCGACGTCGGCTTCGTCGGCGTCGCCCGCAACGAGGAGACGTTCGAGCCCCACGCCTATGTCAACAAGTTGCCCGACTCCCTGGCCGGCCGGCCGGTGATCGTGCTCGACCCCATGCTGGCAACGGGTGGGTCACTCGCCTACACGATCCAGCTGCTCCTCGAGCGCGGCGCGCCGGCTCCGATCACGGTCGTCTGTGCGTTGGCTGCCCCCGAGGGCATCCAGCGGCTCGCCGACGACGGCTACGACCTGGAGATCTTCACGGCTGCGATCGACGATCACCTGAACGATCAGGCCTTCATCGTGCCCGGGCTGGGCGACGCCGGCGACCGCCAGTTCGGCACCGGCGGCTGATCGGACCACATGGACGGCCAGGTCGTCGACGACGCGCCTCCGGCGGTGCACGATGACGACCAGACCGTCGACGCGCCCCCACCCGACAGCCCCGAAGAGACGCCGCCCGACTCGGGCGCGACGCCGTGGTGGCGCCAGCCGCACCCGGTGCTCGTCGGTCTCGGCCTCGCCCTGATGGTGGGCGCCATGGCGGCGCTCATGTTCGCGAGCCACCGACCGGGCCACTGGTGGGGTGACGACTGGGCGCTGTACATCCGCCAGGCGAAGAGCCTGGTCGACGGCAACCCGGGTGCAGTGACGGCCGACAACGAGTTCACCGTCACCGAGTCGCTCGGCGCGCCGTTCAGTCCGCCGCTCTATCCGTGGGGCTTCCCACTCATCCTCGCCCCCTTCGTGGCCGTCGTCGGCGTCGACGTGGACGCACTCGCCGTCGTCCCGGTGCTCAGCGCATGTGTGTTCGCCTGCGCCTGGTTCGTCCTGGTGAAGCGCCGGCTCGGTCGTGCGGTCGCCTTTATCAGCACACCGGCGATCACCTTGACCCCGGCGCTGTTCTCGTGGAGCGAGTTGATCCAGTCGGAGTGGCCGTTCTTGGCCGTGACGTTCGCCATGCTCGTGGCGGTCGACTGCGCGGTCGATTCGAAGACGCTCACCGACGTGACCGCCCGATGGTGGCCGCTGGTCCTGCTCGGCGTCGGTGCCGCCGCGGCGTTCAGCGTCCGACGTGAAGGTCTGGCGATGACGGCCGCCATCGGTGGCGCCCAACTCGGACTCCTCACGACCGGCGCCCCACCGATGCGGGAGTGGTTCCGCGATCGTCTCCTCGTGCTGCGGGTGCTGGTACCGCACCTGTCGGCACTCGTCACGGTCTACACACTCCAGTTCGCGCTGCCCAGCACGCTCGTGCCGCAGTACGACGGCACCAGCATTCGCAACACGTACCGCTTCTCCGAGCGCCACTTCCGACACGTCGCCGACATCATCGGCCTCAAGCGGCCGTGGGATCGTTACGTCACCGTGCTCGGCAGCGAGGGGCTCGGGCTCGCGGCGATGTGGTTCGTCCTGATCTCGATGCTCGTCGGTGTCGTGGCGGCCGTGACGATCCATCGCCGACGCGACCTCCACCTCGTCGTGTACGGCCTCGTCGCATTCGCGATCGGTGGCAGCTTCCGGTCGGCGATCAATCGGTACATGACGACGGTCGGGCCGATCGTGCTCCTGCTCGCACTCGTCGGCGTGGCCACCCTGGTCGGCTACCGACGCCGATGGATGGGTCTCGCGGCAGCGTTCGTCGTCTGCCTGGCGATCGTCGCGGGCAACCTGGCGAACGTGAACCTGCGCGTCGAGAGCGCCGACCGAACCGCTGCGGCGGGCGCCGTCGAGTTCGGCCCGACGCACCCGTCGGCGGTCGAGATGTTCGATGCGGTCGTCGCCAACAGCGAACCCGACGACGTGGTGGCGGGTCCGAAGGCTCGAGCGCTCACCTTGATGACCGACCGGCGATCGATCCAGGTCGACCAGTGGCGGCCGCTCCCCGACGAGTGGTCACCGACGCTCGTCGTGGTCGAGGTCAATGCACCGATGGACGACGAGATGCTGACCGAGCACGGCGACCGCTACGAAGCCATCTGGTCCAACTCCCGGTTCCGCATCTACGCCCTCCGCTGACGAAAGGTGTCGTGAACAGATGGGGTCAGGCACCTTCTGTGCACGACCCCTTCGACCAACCCGCCTGCTCCGAACAGAAGGTGCCTGACCCCATCTGTTCGTCAGGTGAGGAGGGCGGCGAGGGCGTCGACGAAGGGGGCGGGGTCTTCGTCGACGGCTTCGCCGTAGAGCTTGACTTTGGGCTCGGTGCCGCTGGGACGGACCTGCACCCTGACGCCTCCGTCGAGATCGAATCGCAGCAGATCGGCCTCGGGATACTCCTCGGTGGCACGGACGGCTCGACCGCCGATCTCGGAGGGCGGGTTGGTGCGCAGCTCGAGGACCTTGGCCTTGGCCTCGGCGGGTGGCATCCGCACCGACGCATCGGCGAGCACGTGTTTGCCGTACCGGTCGGCGATGTCGTCGAGCCAGTCCTGCATCGTCCGGCCGTCGGCCGCGGCGACGGCCGCCATCTCGGCGAACAGCACGGCCGCCGTGATGCCGTCCTTGTCGAGCGGCTGACCGGCGACGAGATAGCCGAGCGCCTGCTCGTAGCCGAACACGAACCGGTGATCGGGATGATCGTGCACGGCGCGGGCGATCCACTTGAACCCGGTGAACGTCTCGACCGACGCGACGCCGTGCCGTTCGGCCATCTTGCCGAGCAGTGACGACGACACGAGGGTCGTCACCGCCAACCGGTCGTCACCCTCGGTCGTCGACAGGATGTAGTCGGCGAACAACCAGCCGATCTCGTCACCACCGAGGCGCCGCCACGAACCGTCCGGTTGGCGGATCGCCGCACCGAGTCGGTCGGCGTCGGGGTCGTTGGCGATCGCCACCTGGGCCTCGGCGGCGGCCGCCGTCTCGAGCAACAGATCCATCGCCCCCGGCTCCTCCGGATTCGGGAACGAGACCGTCGGGAACGTGCCGTCGGGTTCGAACTGGGCCTCGACGACGGCCGGCTTCGGCAGCCCCGCCGCCGCGAACGACCGGAGGATCGTCTCGCCGCCGACGCCGTGCATCGCCGTGTAAGCGACCGTGACGCCGGCGACGTCAGGGCGTCGCCGCACTGCCGGCACCGACGCGATGTAGGCCTCGACGAGCGGATCGCCGACCATCTCGATCAGCGGGTCGTCGGCGCCGGCCAGTTCGACGGTGGTCGGGTCGTAACGGTCGATGCACTCGGCGATCCCGGTGTCGTGGGGCGGCACGATCTGCGCACCGTCGCCGAGGTACACCTTGTAGCCGTTGTCGGCGGGCGGGTTGTGCGACGCCGTGACCACGACGCCGGCCGCCGACCCGGTTTCGGTGATCGACCAGGCCAGCACGGGCGTCGCCACCTGCTGGTCGAACAGCTTGACCCTGATGCCCATCTTCGCCCAGACCCGGGCCGAGTCGAGCGCGAAGACGTCGCTCTTGCGGCGAGCGTCGTAGCCGATGATGATGCCCCGGTCTCGTGCCTCGTCGCCCTGATCGAGCAAGTAGGCGCCGAGGCCGGCCGCGGCCTGTCGGACCACCAACCGGTTCATCCGCTGCGGGCCGGCACCGACGGCGGCGCGCAGCCCGGCCGTGCCGAACTGCAGTCGGCCGGTGAAACGGGCGGTCAGCTCGTCGGCGGCGCCGTCGACGAGCCGAGCGAGTTCGTCACGGATGTCGTCGTCGGGTTCGGCGGCGAGCCAACGCTCGGCGGCGGTGCGTGGAGATTCGGTCACGTCACCAGCGTAGGTCCGAACCGGCGGCGCGTCAGCCCCGGGCGGGGCCCGGTCAGGCCAGGGTGCGGAGTTCGACGAGCGGACGCGGCCCGACGTGGGAGATGACCTCCGACGCCGCGATCGAGCCCAGCTCGCCGCAGCGAGCGAGAGGCTGCCCGGACGTGAGCCCGTGGAGGAATCCGGCGGCGTAGAGGTCACCGGCGCCGGTCGTATCGACGACTTTCGGCACGGAACGGGGAGCCACCTCGATCAGCTCGTCGCCGGTGACGACGATCGATCCCTTGGCGCCGACGGTGATGGCGGCGAACTCACAGTGTTTGCGCAGTTCCGTCACGGCCTCGAAGAACGTCTCGGTCTCGTACAGGGCGATCAGCTCGGCTTCGTTGCCGAAGAGCAGGTCGACCTGGTCACTCACGAGGGCACGGAAGTCGTCGCGGTGCCGATCGACGCAGAACGAGTCGGACAGGGTGAGCGACACCATGCGACCGGCGTCGTGGGCGACGGTCGAGGCGTGCCGGAATGCCTCTTTCGCATCGTCGCGGTCGTAGAGGTAGCCCTCCATGTAGAGCACCCGGCCGTCGGCGATCGCCGTCTCGTCGAGGTCGGTGGTGCCGAGCAGGCTCGACGCGCCGAGGTAGGTGTTCATGGTGCGCTCGGCGTCGGGGGTGACGACGATGATGCAACGACCGGTCGGCGTGTCGGGATCGTGGCTCCCGGCACGGAAGCTCACCCCGACGGCGTGCAGGTCGTGTCCGAACACCCGGCCGAGCTCGTCGTCGGACACCTTGCCGATGTACGCCGCCGTGCCGCCGAAGCTGGCCACGCCGCACATGGTGTTCGCCGCCGAACCGCCCGACATCTCGACCGCCGAGCCGAGCGCCTGGTAGAGCATGACGGCTCGATCGGTGTCGATCAGGTCCATCCACCCCTTGGTGAGGCCGTGTTCGTCGAGGAACGCGTCGGGCGCGTGCGAGATCACGTCGACGAGTGCGTTGCCGATCCCGACCACGTCGAAGCGTGCGTCGTCACCGTCGAAGTCTGCAAGATGCCCGGTCACCGTCGAGACGCTAGCGGTACAGCAGCGATCACGAACAGATAGCGCCCGCTGGTGCCCGAACCCGAGGAAACGGTCGGCCGGTCGACCGATACGCTCGGCGGTGTGACTGCTGTCGATGCTCCGCACGCCGCCGACCCGTACCGCCTCCCTCGCCACACCCGGCCGAGCCGCTACGACGTCACCCTCGAGCCCGATCTGGGCGCCGCCTCGTTCACCGGCCAGGTGACGATCGAGGTGACGACCGACGAGGCGAGCGACGAGTTCGTCCTCAACGCGATCGAGCTCGACATCGCGTCGGTGACGGTCGACGGCACACCGGCGACGTTCGAACTCGACGAGGCGACCGAACGACTGGTCGTCCGTCCGGAGGGCGGCGTCACGACCGGCGATCACTCGCTGCACATCGTCTTCACGGGCATCCTCAACGATCAGCTCCGCGGCTTCTACCGCAGCACGTATCGCGACACCGACGGCAACGAGCAGGTCATCGCGACGACCCAGATGCAGTCGACCGACTGCCGCCGGGCCTTCCCGTGCTGGGACGAACCCGACTTCAAGGCGGTGTTCGGCATCACGTTGGTCGTCGAGCCGCACCTGCTCGCGGTGTCGAACGGTCGCGAGCTCGATCGCACCGAGCGCGACGGCAAGCTCGAGCTCCGGTTCGCCGACACGATGGTGATGAGTTCGTACCTGGTCGCGTTCGTGGTCGGTCCGCTCGAGGCGACCGAGTGGCACGACGCCGACGGCATTCCCGTCCGGCTCGTGCACGTGCCCGGCAAGAGCCACCTGACCGGCTTCGGCCTCGACGTCGCCACGTTCTGCCTGCGTTGGTTCCAGGACTACTACGGCATCGCCTACCCGAGCGACAAGGTCGATCTGCTCGCCCTCCCCGACTTCGCCGCCGGTGCGATGGAGAACCTCGGCTGCATCACGTTCCGCGAGAACCTGCTGCTCGTCGATCCGGCCACCTCGACCCAGAACGAACGCCAGCTCGTCGCCGACGTGGTGGCGCACGAGCTCGCCCACATGTGGTTCGGCGACCTCGTGACGATGCGGTGGTGGAACGGCATCTGGCTGAACGAGGCGTTCGCCACGTTCATGGAGATCGCCGCCTGCGACGCCTACGCCCCACACTGGGAACGCTGGACCAGCTTCGGGCTGGAGCGCAGTGTGGCCTTCGAGACCGACTCGCTCTCGTCGACGCGGTCGGTCGAGTTCGAGGTGCGAAGCCCCGCCGACGCCGAGGGCATGTTCGACGTGCTGACGTATCAGAAGGGCGGCGCGCTGCTCCGCATGCTCGAGCAGTACCTCGGCGAGGAACGCTTCCGCGACGGGGTTCGCCACTACCTCACCAGCCATTCGTACGGGAACACCGAAACCGGCGATCTCTGGGATGCGATCGAGCACACCTCTGGCGAGCCGGTGCGACGGATCATGGACTCGTGGATCTGGCAGCCGGGCTACCCGCTCGTGTCGGCCAAGCTCGACGGCGGCGACCTCGTGCTCTCGCAGCGTCGCTTCTCGTTCGACCGCGACATCGCCGATGCCTCGCTGTGGGCGGTGCCGGTGCGTGTACGCCAGGGCGACGAGTCGACCGACGTCCTCCTCGACGGTGACGAGATCCGTCTGCCCGCCGGCGACGGTCCGATCGTCGTCAATGCCGACGGCCACGGCTTCTTCCGGGTCGAGTACTCCGACGAGTTGCGCGAGCGGTTGACCGCCGAGGTGGTCGCGTCGCTGTCGACCCTCGAGCGCTACAACCTCGTCGACGACGCGTGGAACGCGGTGACGGCGGGCACGATGAGTGCCGCCGACTTCGTCGAGCTGGCTCGACGGTTCGCCGCCGAGCGCGACTACGGCGTCTGGCAGGCACTCGCGATCGGGCTGCGTGGCGTACGACGCCTCCTGCCGGAGGAGGGACCGTCGGTCGACGGGTTCCGTGCCGTCGTGAGCGATCTCGCCGGTCCGGCGCTCGCCGATCTCGGCGATCCTGCCGATGGCGAGTCCGACCTCACCGCCAAGGCCAGAGGCCTCCTGCTGGGCATGATGGCGATCCAGGCCGCCGACGCCGACGCCGTCGACCGAGCGACGGCGATCTACGCCGCCTGGAACGACGATCCGTCCTCGGTCGACGCCGAACTCGCCGCCGCGGCGACCGGCGTGGTCGCCGCGACCGGCGATGCCGACACCTACGAGCGGTTCCTGCACGTCGCGCAGCACGGCGACACACCGCAGGCGCAACTGCGCCACCTCTATCTGCTCGCCGAGTTCGACGACGACGAGCTGGTGCGGCGTACGTGCGAGTACGCCATGAGCCCGGCGGTCAAGACCCAGAACGCCCCGTTCCTGCTCCGGGCCTGCATCGGCAACCGTTCGCACGGCGAGGTCGCGTGGCGATTCGTCCGCGAGCACTGGTCGGAGGCCAACGAGCGCTTCCCGCGCAACACGATCGTCCGCATGGTCGAGACGGTGAAGCTGCTCGACCGTCCGGAGCACGTCCACGAGGCGCAGGCGTTCTTCGACGAGCATCCGATCGAACAGGCGGTCCAGACGCTCGAGCAGTTGCTCGAACGCCAGCGGGTCAACGCTCGCGTTCGAGTCGAGAACGAGGACGCGGTCCGCGACGCCCTGGCCGGCTGACCGGCGTCAGCCGGGCCGGGTGATGGCTCGCCACGTCGCCTCGATCAGTCGATCGAGCTCGGCCGAGGTGAGCGTCGCACCGGCAGCGACGAGACGAACCACGACGCCGAGTGACAGGCCGTAGACGGCCTGCCATGGCAGCTCGACGACAAGCGGCGCCAGGTCGTCCGCTTCGGCGAGTGCAACGAGCGGATCACCGCCCGCGATCAATCGATCGTGGGCCTCGGCGTAGAAGGGCGACTCTTCGAGCTGGGTGAGGAAGCGGGCGCGTTCGGGCTCGGCGGCGAAGAACTCGTATGCCCGTGTCATCACGTGACGCCAACGATCCGCCGGCGGCGCCGTCGGATCGATGCCGTCGAGCGCCGCCGACCCCAACGCGGCCTTGATCTCGAGGTACGTCGCGTACACGAGCTCTTCTTTGGAGGCGTAGTGGACGTAGGCCGTCCCGGCTGCGACGCCGGCTGCCTTGGCGATCGCTCCCATCGAGGCACCGTGGAACCCTCGCTCCGCCACGAGGTCGCGCAACGCCTTCCTGATCGCTGCCGGCCGGTCGACCGGGCTCACCCCGCCGCAGCCTCGACGTCGATCGACACGCCGGTCTCCCGTTCGGAGACGAGCCAGAGCTTCTCGATCGCCGAGTCGATGCCGGGCCGGATGATGGGCTTGCGGATCGGGGCCCCGTTGTTGACCCATCGCGGTCCGTAGAACTCGCCGCCCTTCGCGTTCGGGTCCGTCGCGGCCCGCAGTTGCGATCGGGCGCCGTCGTCGGCTGACATCCCGGTCTTCGAGGCGAGCCACTCGGACGCCGACGCCATCCAGCCGCCGCCACCTTCGGCCACGGTGTGGGTCTGGAGATCGGTGTTCGACAGCCCGGGGTGCGCGGCGAGGCTCTGAGCGGCGAACCCTGCCCGTTCGAACTCGCGCTGGAGTCCGATCGCGAAGTGGAGGTTGGCGAGCTTCGCTCGTCCATAGGCGCCCCAGGGCGAATACTCGCCCTCCATGTTGACGTTGTCGGGGTCGACGGCGCGACCCATGTGGTGGGCGGTGCTCGACACCGTCACCACGCGCGCTGCGTCGGCGGCGAGTATCGACGGCAGGAGCCCTGCCGTGAAGATCCAGTGCCCGAGGTGGTTCACGCCGAACTGCATCTCGTAGCCATCGGCTGTCCGACGTTCGGGCATCGCCATCAACCCGGCGTTGTTGACGACGATGTCGACCGTCGGATGTGCGGCGACGATCGTCGCGGCGGCCGCCGTCGTGCTCTCGAACGAGCCCAGGTCGAGCTCGACGATCTCGAGCGAGGCATCGGGCAGACCGGCGAGGATGTCATCGCGAGCGTTCGCGGCCTTGTCCTGGTTACGTGCCGCCATGACGACGTGTGCGCCAGCTGCAGCGAGCGCTCGGCTCGTCTCGAGCCCCAGCCCGCCGTTGGCACCGGTGACGACGGCGATCTTGCCGCTCAGGTCGGGGATGTCGTTCGTGGTCCAGCTCATCGTTCTCTCCTTACCTCGAACTGAATGAATGATCATTCATCCAATCGGCCGAACGGCTCGCATCCAACCTCCGTGCGCGACCGAGCAGGCAGGATCGAGAATTCGCCCACCGAGCGTGGTCGATGCGATACTGCCGACATGCCGATCGATCCGCCGATCGGACCGAAGCCTCCCATCGGGCGGGGATGGCTCATCGACCAGATCACCACCTTGGTCGACCGGGGCGGCCTCGGTCTCCTCACCCTCACCGGCCTCCCAGGGGTCGGCAAGACAACAGTCGTGCGGGGCGCCCTCGCCGACCGCCCACACCGTTGGATCGCCGCCACGACGCTCCCGCACCACCTCCCGTCCGCCGACGACGTCGGCGCGGGCGACCTCGTCGTCGTCGACGGTGTCACCGACGGCGAACAGCTGGCGGCTGTCGCCCGTCTCGTCGACCGAGGCGTCGATGTCGTCGCGACCGCCCGAGGCCCGCTCCGCCTCCCCCGGGAACGGATCGTGCGTGTCCCCGCCCTGCCGGTCCCCGAACCCGACGCCACGACCGAGACGCTCGCCGCCGAACCGACCATCGAGCTGTTCCGGCACGTGGCAGTGCGGAGCGGGAGCACCGCCGACTGGGACGGCACCGATCTCCGAGCGGTCGCCGACATCGCCCGAGCCGTCGGTGGGCATCCGATGGCGATCGAGCTCCTCGCCGCACGCACCCCGGCGTACTCCCCGACATCACTCGCCGAACAGCTCGCCTCCGATCGGCACTCGGCGGTGGCCGATCTCCTCGACGGCACCGACGACCTGCTCGGGACGATCCAGTGGTCGGCCGCCGACCTCGCCGACCGAGCGGTCTCGGTGCTGACCGCACTCAGCGTGTTCGAGGGCCCGGTCCCGGTCGAGGCGCTCGAGCGGGTCGTCGACGACCGATCCGACGACCTACTCGAGGTCGTGTCGAGCCTCGTCGACGCCCACCTCGTCGACGCCGATCATGCCGCCGACGGCAGCCTCTACTCGCTCCCCCCGCTGGTCGCCGAGGTACTCCGACATCGCGCCACCGACGTCGACGACACACGCCGACGCACGGCACGGCTCGGCTGGGCGACCGAACTCGCCGCCGAGGCGACGTCGACCTCCCGTGGCGAGACCGGACTACCCGATCCACGTCTCACCGCCGCCGAGGACGACCTCAGGGCCGCACTCGTCGACGCCCTCGACAGCGGCGACGCCGACGCAGCGGCGAATCTGACCGTGGCATTGGCCCCGGTCTGGCTCGGACGGG
This sequence comes from Ilumatobacter fluminis, assembly GCF_004364865.1. Classification (NCBI taxonomy): domain Bacteria; kingdom Bacillati; phylum Actinomycetota; class Acidimicrobiia; order Acidimicrobiales; family Ilumatobacteraceae; genus Ilumatobacter; species Ilumatobacter fluminis. Next base: position 1,221,506 of record NZ_SOAU01000001.1, on the reverse strand, counting down.
GCGTCCTGGCCGACGAGGTCGCTTTGGCGCGACGCACCGTCGAGCTCGCCGACGGAACCGTATCCGAACCCTCCACGGCGATCGCTCGCGGCTGGCTCGCGAACCTGCTCGCAGAACGGGTCGTCGTCGACGTCGAACTCGACGAGTTCATCGATCAGCGCGCCGGTTCACTCGCCCTGCTCGACCGGGTCGAGCCCGATGTCCGAGTCCGACTCCTGGCGCTCGCAGTCCGGCCCGCACGTGCACTCGCCGATCGCGCCGACGTCATCGACCTCGCCCGACTCGGTCGGTCCACGGCGTCAGAACTCGGCGACCAGGCGAGCGTCGTGCGCTTCGAGGTCTGGCTGGGCATGCTCGCCCATCAGGACGGCGACGTCGCCACGGCGCGGCAGTGGGCCGGCACGGCCCTCGGCCGGGCACGTCAGATCGGCGACGAGCCGGGGATGGTCGCAGCGGCCGGACTGCTCCGAACCCTGCCGCCCGGTCAGGCGACCGACATCGTGGTGCCGACGCTCGTCGACCTCGCCGACATCGCCCGCCGCAACGACGACACTCGCACCCTCACGTGGGTGGTGCCGGCGGCAGCGTCGGAGGCCCTCGCCGCGGGCGACGTCGGCCCGGCGCTCGATCTGACCGACGAGTCACTGTCGATCGCACGTCGTGCCGGCACCTGGACGTGGTACACGTGTCCGCCGTTCACCGCCCTCGCAACGATGGCCTCGATCCGGGAGCAGCACGTCGCCGCCGCGACCCTGCTCGGCGTCCTCGACGCGCAGGTCGACGGATTCGAGAGCAGCCTCCCACTCGACCTCGTCCGACGAGTCCGGTCGGCCATCGCCGACGCTCGCGCATCGGCCGACGCCGGGGTCGTCTCGGCGTTCACCGACGGCACCATGATGACGTTCGATCGGGCGACGGCGTTCGCTGCCCGAGTCGTGAGCGAGTTGCGTCGCGAGCACGAGACGGACCACGACGACATCGCGACCGACGACGGCGCCGACCTCACCGCTCGGGAAGTCGAGGTGCTCCGGGAACTCGCGAACGGTGGGACGAACAAGGACGTCGCCGCCGCGCTCGGCATCCGCCCGAAAACCGTCATGCACCATGCCGCCGCGATCTACCGCAAGCTGCACGTTCGAGGACGCGGCGAGGCGGTCGCATGGTGGTTCCAGCAGCGCCCGTGAACACTGCTCGAATCACGACCCTCGTCAGGGAGCTTCGGCGATACCGCCCGCCGCAGCCCTGAGCTGGCTGGCCGACCAGGCCGCCTTCGGCTCCTTCAGCACTCGGTAGATCTGGCCGCCCGGCAACTGACGCACCTCGAACACCAGGTTCCGGTTGGCGTCGAACTCCTGGATCATCGGCTGGACCGGCCCCCAACCCACGACGAAGGAGCCGTCACCCGCCGGATCGACCGAGCCGAGCCCGAATGCCGTCTGACCGGACGGAGCGCTCACCGACCACAACAACGTCGCCGTCTCGGCCACCGTGTCGATCCGATAGGCGACGGCACGCGACGCCTGCCCCATGTCGGTGCGATTGTCGAACAGCGTCACGACGTCGCCGTTCAGCTGGGCGTGGTGGGGGCGGCGCGGCCCGCCGAGCGGGTCGTTCAGGATCTGGAGGCGAGGCGCACCCGACAACTGCGGCGCGCTGACCGGGAGGGCGCCCAGGATCCAGTCGATCTGATCGGTCACCCGATCGACTCGGAAGGCCGCGTCGAGGTGTCGGGCGGTCACGATGTAGTCGCCGCTGCCGTCGTCGGTTGCGGTCAATGCGTTCATGTGCCACACGTCGACCGGTCCGCCGGCGTCCCACCGAACCGGGTACGGGACCTCGTCGTAGCCGAAGTGGTCGCTCAGCGTCCACGACCAGACGACGTTGCCGTTGGCGTCGAACTCCTGGATCACGTTGTCGGCGATCGTGTCGTTCGCCGTCCACCCGTTGCCCGGCAGCGCCGTGAGGTCGACCCCGGAGACGATCGGGTAGCTGATCAAGGCATAGCGACCGTTCGGCAGTTCGACGAAGTCGTGATGATCGGTCGGGTGTTCGACGCCGCCCTCGTCGTAGGAGATGTACTCGTCGACCAGTGTGCCGTAGAGGCTGATGGCCCGGTAGCCGGCGTCGGGCTCGATGCCGTACCGCGAACCGAGGTTCGGCACCCAGACGATCCGGCCGTCACTGCGTCGTTCGATGTCGGTCCCGCTGCGGTCGAGTCGCTTGTACCAGACGGGCCCGCCGTATTCGTCGAGGATCACGGCGAACGACCCGCCGCCCGTCATGCCGGTGAGCGTCAGGTACCAGCCCGGTGTGGGGGTACCGGGCCGGTTGGCCTCGAGACGGGGGAACCCGTCGGGGACACACCGGAAGTAGTACATCTGCGTCGTCGAGCCGCGTCGGAGCGACACGGTCGTGAGCCGGTCGTCGTCGCCGGGCAGCCGGATGGTGCCGCCGCTGACGGGCACGTTGTTGACTCGCATCGTGGTGCCGACGAGGGGGTCGAGTTCGAGATCGACCGGGGCGTCGTCGCACTCGACTGCGTAGTCGGTCGCCGCCGGCGAGTAGGCCGGCCAGGTGTGGGCATCGAACCGGAGATGCTCCACCAGCGAACCGCTCGGCGCCGCCATCACCCCGAACAGGTCGACGACCAGGTCGACCGGTGTCGAGGCGTAGAAGCAGATCTCACCGTCGGCCGACAGGTCGACCACGGCCAGGTTGGTCGCCTCCTCGCCGGCGGTGAAGTTGAGCACCGACGTCGACGGCACGTCGACGTCGCACGGGAAGATCGAGACGTGGCCCGGCCCCGATGCACCCGTCGCGACCGTGTTGACGACGACGGCAGTGGCCTGGGAATCGTCGGCGCGACCCGCGGTCGGGCGCAACGAGCGCACCGTCCCGGCACCGAACCGTGACGTCCACGGCGCTGCAGCCGTCCGGGAGTCGGCGAGGCGCGTGCCGGCGACCGGCGTCAGCGATGCGGTCGGACCGAACTGCGGAGTCGGCTCGTAGAAGCCCATCAGGTCGACGACGACGTGGTGGGCGACGTTCGATCGGGTGCAGAGCTTGAGGTCGTTGCTGATGCCGACCGTGATCGCCACGGCGCGGGCTTCGCCGGCCAGGAAGTTCAGGTTGGACGACGCCGGTGTGGCGCCGCACGGGAACGCCGTGACGTAGCCGGGTCCGGCGGGCCGGGCGACGGTCAGGTTGGCGACCACGGCCGAGGTTCCGGCGGGGACGATGCCGGACAGGTCGATCTCGTGGTTGGTCTCGGCGGGCACCGCTGCACCGCCGCCGAGGCGGGTGTCCTCGACACGTTCGGGCGAGATCGATCGGAACCGCGTCGCGCCGTCCGCGGTCCACCATCCGGTCATGTCGACCACGAGGTGAGCGGCCTTCTGGCTGAAGATGCACACGGTTCCGTCGTCGTCGAGCAGCGCGATCGCCAGGTTCGGCGTCGGCATCTGGTTGGTGCGGGCGTTGACGTTCGAGGTCTCGGGCCGTCCCGACGCACACGGGAACACGGTGAGGTAGCCCCGCTCGGTCGCCAGCGCCGTCACCGACAGGGCGAGCGCCTCGGCCGCCGTCGGCACGCCGGCCGCAGACGCGTCGATGCGCATGGTGCAGCCGGCACCGACCCGTCCGGTCACGCCGCCCGTGCCGATGCGGGTGTCGACCAGGCGCTGCGGCGGCTCCTGTGCCGTGAAGCTGGCCAACGGCGGCACGTCGGCGTCCGGCCCGGCCGGCGTGGGCGCGCAGCTGACACTGGCCGCCGCAGCGGCCGTTGCAGGGGTCACCGGTTGGACGATCGCCACGATCGAGGTCGCCAGAACCGCCCCGACCACGAACAGCGCCCGCCCACGCATGGAGCGCAGAATCATGGTCGGCAACGTACTCCACCGACGGTCGCTCGGGCACGCACGAACGGGGTTATGTCGAGCGGGTTCGGGCGCCCCGGCTCACCACGGCCCGAGACGACGAGATCCGGCCCCGAGGGGCCGGATCTTCACGGTTCTGGTGGAGCTGAGGGGAATTGAACCCCTGACCTCTTCATTGCGAACGAAGCGCTCTGCCAACTGAGCTACAGCCCCGTAAGTGACGGCCGCAGTGTAGCGGCGCCATGGACGGTTGCACCGCCCGGTTCGGCTCGCACGAGCCGGATCAGTGGCTCAGTGCTGCATCCAGTCGCTCGGCCACGAGCTGGTCTCGCGCTGGCGGGCCTGGGACAGCATGTAGCCGTAGGCACACAGGGCGAGGAACGCTGCGGCGAACACGTACAGCATGACGGCCGACTGAGTGGTCGCAGCGAGGAACAGGGTGGCAGCGACGGTGACGACGAGCATGAACAGCACGTTCGAGCGGCGACGACGGATCATCTCGTTCGAGGCGGCCGCCGGACGGCGCTCGTCGCGGTGCTGCGGACGGCGCTGGCCACCGGTCGGATCGCCGTGGCTCCGCTGACGGGGCTGTTCGTCGCGGTACTGGGGACGACGCTGGCCACCGGTGGGGTCGCCGTGGCTGCGCTGACGGGGAGCCTGCTCCCGCTCGCGAACCTGCGCGCCGGAGCGGGCGCCGTGGGTGCGACCACCGGCACCACGACGGAGCTGCGCCGGCTGCTGGCCGGGGCGTCCACCGGCGGCGGGACGCTGGAGCGGCGACTGGGCGAGCGGGCGGGCCATGCCGCGCATCGGGGCACCCGCCCGACTGGGCACGGTGCTCTGCAGCTTGTTGAGCTGACGACGGAAGTCGGTCACCGACGAGTTGGGTCGGTTCTCGATGCGGTTACGGAGCAGCGGCGGGATCAGCACGGCCGCCCAAGCGGCGGCGATCACCAGGAGGACGAGTTCGCCCATGTGTGTGAGTTCCTTCAGAGTCTTTCGGCGGGAGCGTTCGATCGGTTCCGGTTCGCGAGGCCGCGATCACAAGAACGACGTTTCATTACGATTCTACGACATTTGTAACAGGTACGGCAACGCAGGAGGTGTGATTCGTCATCTGTCGTCCATCTCCCGGACACCGTCGCAGGGTTGGTGCCGTCGGGGACATGTGCGAGAGCTTACGCAGTCTCAGTCCTCGACCCGGCGATAGGTGCCCGAACGGCCGCCCGTCTTCTCCCACAGCGCGAGTTCGCCGATCGTCATCGCACGGTCGGCCGACTTGCACATGTCGTAGATCGTGAGCGCCGCAGTCGCACAGGCGTGCAGCGCTTCCATCTCGACGCCGGTCCGGTCGACGGTGTCGACGAACGTCTCGACCGCCACGTGATCGTCACCGATGTCGAAGCTGATCGAGACCGCACCGACGAGGAGTGGGTGACACAGCGGGATCAGATCGGCCGTCCGCTTGGCGGCCTGGATCCCGGCCACTCTGGCGACGGCCAACACGTCACCCTTCTTGACCTCACGGTTGGCGATCGCCACCGTCGTCTCCGGTTTCATGAACACCTTGCAGCGGGCAACCGCACGGCGGTGCGTCGGCTCCTTCGGTGTCACGTCGACCATCCGGGCGTGCCCGAGCGGGTCGAGGTGGGTGAACTCGAGGTCGTTCGCGGCGTCACTCATGCGGCCACGAGGTTAGTTCGCCGCACCGGCCCCGGGCAGGGTCACCGTTGGATCGAACCCGTGTCGACGACCTCGAAGGCGGTGCCCGGCACCGCCTTCAGCTGGTTCAGGTCGTCGTCGTCCCAGCCCGGGTCGGGCGCTCCCTGGAAGTACCAGTTCGACCCGTTGTCGGCGACGATCAACCCGTACCGCTGCATGGCCACGGCGATCACCTTCGCCTGCCCCGACAGGCTGCTCACGTCGTACGACGCCTTCAGACGAAGGCGCAACCCCATCGGCGGCAGCGTCGGGTCGGTACGCGTGGAGGCGAAGTGGGTGGCGGGAGCGATGTAGCCCCGCTGCGTGCGCGAGAACGTGACCCGGATCGCGTGATGGATGGCGCCCGACGCCACCTCCTCGTAGCGGACCAAGCCGGGCAGGATCGGGAGCCCGGCCGCGTCTGCCGACGTCCAACCGGCGGGCCGGAGCGCGTTGGACGACAGGTCGAACCGGGCGCCGCTGTCGGCGCGCCAGCGGTTGCCGGTCGGGAAGGCCCGGTACAGCTCGAACAGCTCGCACGTGCCGGCTCGCACCGCCAGGACGTGACGGTCACCGGTGGCCGCGCTGCCACCCTCGACCGGCGCGTCGAGCGGGATCGGGAACGGACCCGGGTCGCTCTCGTCGCCGTACGCGACGTAGTCGACCGGCACCAGCGGTTGATCGGGTGGAACGACCACGTACGGGATGCCGTAGTCCGGGTTCTCGCCGAAGTCGGGGTGCAGCCGGGTCCCGCCGTTCGACTGGATCGTGGCGATGATCGCATCGGAGTCGGCACGGAGCGGGTCGGCCGAGACGTCGCGGTTCCAGGCGTTGTCGGCCGGGAACACGTCGCACCCCCCGACGGTCGGCACCGCCGATCGCACCCGCCTTGCGACGGTGTCGACGACCGCCGGTTCGTCGATGACGGAAAGGGCGGCGACGGCCGACGCCGAAACGCCGGCGGCGACCAGCATCCCGATCGCCGCGCCGCGTCGCACTCAGCCGCCGATCTGGCTCATGTTCCGCTTCGGGCGGATGAAGTTGACCTGGTTGATCTGGTGACCCGCCCACTTCGTACCGACGGCAGCCTCGATGCGAGCGGCGATCTGCTCGTCGGTCTCGCCGTCGCGCAGAGCGGCACGGAGATCGAACTCGTCGGTCGAGAACAGGCAGGTTCGGAGCTGACCGTCGGCGGTGAGCCGGACGCGGTCACAGTCGCCACAGAATGGCTTCGTGACCGTCGGGATCACGCCGACCAGTCCCCCGCCGTCGGTGTACCGCCACCGGTCGGCCGGCGCGGCGCCGCGGGCCGGCACCTGTTCGAGTTCCCACACCTCGGAGAGTCGGGCGACGATCTCGTCCTGGCCGACGACCTTCGACCGCTGCCATTCGTCGGTGGCGTCGAGCGGCATGAACTCGATGAACCGGACCTCGACGCCGGTGTCGCGCCCGAAGCGGGCGAGATCGACGAGCTCGTCGTCGTTGACGCCGCGTTCGATCACGGCGTTGATCTTCACCGGCTCGAAACCGGCGTCGATCGCCGCGTCGATGCCGGCGAGGACGTTCTCCAACTCGTCGCGGCGGGTCATCCGCTCGAATTTCTCGCGGTCGAGCGTGTCGAGACTGATGTTGATGCGGTTCAGCCCTGCCGCATGCAGATCGTGGGCCGTGTTGCGGAGCGTCGCAGCGTTGGTGGTCATCGCCACGTCGATGCCGAGCCCGGACAGCTGGCTGACCAGCCGGCTGAAGTGAGCTCGGATCGTGGGCTCACCACCCGTGAGCCTGATGCCGGTGAAGCCGTACTGTTCGACGCAGATGCGGGCGACGCGGGTGATCTCTTCGAACGTGAGGATCTCCGAGCGGGGCATCCACTCCATGCCCTCCTCGGGCATGCAGTACGTGCACCGGAAGTTGCAGCGGTCGGTGACGGCGATGCGCAGGTCGCGCACGACGCGACCGTACGGGTCGACCAGATCACGAGCTTCCCCTGCTCCCATGCGACCAGCCTACGGGCGATTCCCCGTACGGACGGGGTCAGCCCTGGAGCATGACGATGGCGACGTCGGCGCCGTCGGGGATGCCGTCGCCGTCGGGGACGATGGCGATCGCGTTCGAGAGGGCTGTGGCGGCGAGCTGGTGGCTGCCCTGGGCCCGGGCGGAGCGAACATGGCAACGACCGTCGTCGCCGAACTCGGCCAGCACCCGAACCAGGTGGACCTTGCCGTCGGAGCGGCGGGGCAACCCCTCGTCGGCGACGGCGACGAGGCTCGGCCGGGCGAGGCGTCGGTGCCCCATCATCCGGCGCAGAGCAGGACGGGCGAGCATCTCGAAACTGACGATCGAGCTCACCGGGTTGCCCGGCAGTCCGAAGATCGGCGTGCCCTCGATCTTGCCGAACGCGAACGGCTTGGCGGGCTTGATCGCGATCTGCATCCACGTCATGTCGGCGATCTGGCCGAGGACGGCCTTGACCACGTCGTAGTCGCCCATGCTGACGCCGCCGCTCGTGACGATCGCGTCGCACGACGCCGCCGCGTTCAGGAGCACGGTCTCGAGCGCGTCCTCGTCGTCTCGGACGATGCCGACGTCGACCACCTCGCAACCGGTCTCGCGCAGCATGCCGGCGAGCATCCGCCGATTGCTCTCGCGGATCTCGCCCGGCTGCAGCTCGCGCCCGTCCTCGACGAGCTCGTCGCCGGTCGACAACACGGCGACCTTCAGCCGGGGGTGAACGTGTACTCGCCGTGCGTTGATCGAGGCCAGCACGCCGACGATGGCCGGGGTGACCACGGTGCCCGCCTCGAACAGCAGGTCGCCGGGCTGGACGTCGTCACCGGCCCGGCGGACCGCCGCACCCGACTCGACCGACGCCGAGATGCGGACACGGTCGTCGCCGACCCGTTCGGTGTCCTCGACCATGACCACGGCGTCGGCACCGGCGGGCATCGGGGCGCCGGTCATGATCCTGATCGCCTCGCCGCGCTGCAGCACATGCGCGCTGTGGGCACCCGCCGCGATCTCGTCGACGACGGGCAGTTCGACCGGCGAGTCGGCGGCGCCCGCGACGTCGGCGGCGATCACCGCGTAGCCGTCGACCGCCGTGTTGTCGAACGGCGGCACCTGTTCGGTGGCGACCACGTCGTCGGCCAGGACGAGACCTTCGGCGACGACGAAATCGACGGCGACCGGGTCGTGCGGCGGGCACTCGGACAACACGAACGTCTGGGCGTCTTCGAGCGGTTTCACACCCGCACCGTACCGGCCACGCCACGGCACACTGGAACGGTGAATCCGCTCCACGAGCCCATCCCCGCCGACGGCTACGCCACGCGCTGGCAGACGTGGGACGGCAACCACGAGGAATCGTTCACCCTGGTCTGGGACAACGAGGCCTGGACGGCGACCGGCCAGGTCGGCAGCCACGACGTTCAATACGTCGTCCGCCTCTCCCCCATGTGGCAGGTGCGCCAGTTCCTGTTGTTCCGCGACCTCGCCGAGCCCGACCTGTGGCTCGGCACCGACGGACACGGACGATGGGGGGAGATGAACGGCGCCCATCGGGTCGATCTCGACGGCGGCATCGACATCGCCATGGCGGTCACGCCGTTCAGTCACGCCGGGCCGATCCGTCGGCTCGCCCTCGCCGTCGGCCAAGAGGCGCCCACGGTCGTGCTCGACGTCGACGTCGACACACTCGGCATCGTGCCGGCGGCGGCCACGTACCGCCGGACCGACGAACACACCTACGTGGTCGATCGTGCCGACGGCACCGCCACGGTGACCGTCGACGCCCACGGCATCCCCACCGAGGTCACCGACTCGTTCCGAACCCCCTGACCCGAATGGGGTCGGATACGTTTCGTCGGGCCCGACGAAACGTATCCGACCCCATTGTCGCTATCTTTTGTGACGCCATGCCCACCTACGTGTACAAGTTCGTCGAGACCGACGAAACCATCGAAATCCAGCAGTCGTTCGACGAGGACACCCTCACCGAGGCCGTGCACCCCGAGAGCGGGAAGACCATGCCGGTGAAGAAGGTCTTCCAGCCGGTCGGCGTCACGTTCAAGGGCCAGGGGTTCTACAAGACCGACAGCCGTTCCGGATCGAAGAAGAGCTCGTCGAGCAGCTCGTCGTCGACTGCCACCAGCACGTCGAGCGACAGCTCCTCGTCGAGCAGCGGTTCGAGCGACAGCTCGTCGTCGAGCAGCTCCACCGGTAGCTCGTCGAGCGACTGATGCTGATCCCCCTCGACGACCGGGCCAGCGAGTTCGGCATCGAGGTGGGCGTCATCGGCGGATCGGGGTTCTACGAATTCATCGACGACCCGGTCGACCTCGAGTTCGACACGCCGTACGGCGCGCCCTCCGCGGCGATCACGGTCGGCGAGGTCGCCGGACGAACCGTCGCGTTCCTGCCCCGCCACGGCCGCGACCACGACTACGTCGCACATCGTGTGCCGTTCCGGGCGAACATCTGGGCGATGGCGTCGCTCGGCGTCCGCTCCGTGTTCGGTCCGTGTTCCTGCGGCTCGCTGCAACCCGATCTGCACCCGGGAGATTTCGTCGTCGTCGACCAGATCGTCGACCGCACCTGGGGTCGCGACGCCACCTTCTTCGATCGCGGCGCACCCGACGACGCACCGGGATTCGACCAGCCGCTGCACCATCAGGCCTTCGCCGACCCATACGACCCGGGCCTGCGCCGTGCCCTCCTCGACGCCGCACGCCGGGTCGGGGTGACGGCCCACGACGGCGGCGCGATGGTCGTGATCAACGGCCCCCGCTTCTCCACCCGAGCCGAGAGCCGCTGGTTCCGGGAGATGGGATGGTCGGTCGTCAACATGACCGGCATGCCCGAAGCCGTGCTCGCCGCCGAGGCCGGCATGGCCTACGCGTCGGTCGCTCTGGTCACCGACTACGACGCCGGCGTCGACGGTCACGAACCGGTGACCATGGACGGCGTCCTCGCCGTGATGCGCGAGAACATCGCCCGGCTGCGCGACGTGCTGGAGCACGCCATCCCGTCGGTCGGCTGACGGCCCGCACGGGGCCGGGACACGGATAGCCTCGGACGCACCGACTTCCCCTCCCCCGTCTCGAGGAGGGTTGCGATGTCGATCATCGACCGAATGGGGAGCGGCATGGCGCTGCTCCGTCGAGTGCTGGCGCCGCGCCCGTGGGTGCGATGGACCGTCATGGTCGTGTGCAGTGCACTGTTCCTGGCGGCCTTGGCCGATCACCGCCGCCAGGTGACCTCGGCGCGGGACGGATGGGGCGAGACGCGAACGGTCTGGGTGACCGACCGCAGCGTCGCCGCCGGCGAGCCGATCACGGCGACGCCGACCGACCACCCGACGGTGGTCCTCCCCGATGATCCCGTCGGACACGACCCGTCGGGCACGGTGGCGCGACAGGCGATCGGTGCCGGTGAGGTCGTCGTGAACGTCGACGTCGCCCCGAACGGGGCACCCGCCGATCTGATCCCGGCCGGCTGGCTGGCGGTGCCGATCGTCGAGGCTGCGCCGTCGTCGGCCGCCATCGGCGAACGGGTGGTCGTGACCACCGACGGCGTCGTCGTGGCCGACGACGGACTCGTCGTGGCCGATCTCGGCGGAGCGCCGATGGTGGCGGTGCCGGCCGACGTCGCCCCGATCGTGGCACTCGCCAACGAGTCGGGCGTCACCTTGCTGCGGATGCCGTGAGCTCGGTCAGCCGGCGCCGAACGCGACCGCGATCAGGACGGCGACGCCGACCACGATGCGGTACACGACGAACGGCGTGAAGCTGAAGTTGCGCACCAGCGCGAGGGTGCCCCACACCGCGACCCATCCGGAGATGGCACTCGTGATCACGCCGATGACCAGTGCTCCGCCGAGCCCGTCGGGAACGCCGTCGGCGAACAGGCCACCGACCTTGAAGACGACCGCCCCGAGGATCACCGGCAAACTCAGGAGGAAGCTGACCCGTGCGGCGGTGTCGCGGTCGAAACCGATCCATCGGGCGGCCGTCATCGTGATGCCCGACCGCGACGTGCCCGGGTTGAGCGCGAGTGTCTGTGCCGCACCGACGATCAGGGAGTCCTTCAGGTGGAACTCGTCGATCGTGCGCTTGCCGTGCTTCTGGTCGGCCCACCACAGGAGCACACCGAACACGATCAACGACACGCCGATGATCGCCGGCGTGCCGAGGCGTTCGTCGATCCAGTCCTCGAGCACCACCCCGACCAGGGCCGCCGGGATCGTGGCGACGACGAGCAGCCACGCGATCCGTCCGTCCGGATCGATCGGCTTCTCGCGATTCCAGATCAGACGGACCCCTTCACGGATGTACCGCTTCAGGTCGTGACGGAAATACGCGACGACCGCCATGAACGTGCCGAAGTGGAGGGCGACGTCGAACGCCTTCTCGACCGACTCGTCACCGGGCGGGTCCCAGCCGAACACCCAGCGGGTCAGCAGGAGGTGGCCGCTCGACGAGATCGGGAGGAACTCCGAGAACCCTTGGACGAGCCCCAACACGAACGCCTGGTACCACGGCACGTCGGCCGAGCGTAACGGCGCGGGACGCCGTTACGCGGCAGGGCGTTCGCAGCTCAGGAGCCCGACATCGTGACGTCGTGGATCACGAGGCTGACGCCGGCGGCGCGCATCGGGAGCCAGTCGAGGTCGCCACCGATCTCCGCGATGTCGAGCAGCATTCGCTGCAGTGTCGACGCGATCGTGAACTCGCGGACCGGTTCGGCGACCGCACCGTTGCGGATCATCAGGCCGGCGGCACCGGTCGAGAAGTCGCCGCTGATCGGATTGACGCCCGAATGGAGGCCGGAGACGCTCTGCACGAGCAGCCCCTCGTCGATGCCGGCGATCAGTTCGCTCTGCGAACGGGTGCCGGGCACGAGCGACAACGCGAGGGCGCCGACGCCGGGGGTGCCGGCGAACCCGCCGCGAACGGCGTTGCCGGTCGACACCGTGGCGGCGCGACGGGCCGAGTACGAGTTGTGGGTGAACTGACGCAGGACGCCGTCCTCGATGAGGGGGTTGCGACGGGCCGCCAGGCCCTCGCCGTCGACGTCGGTCGCGGTGTAGGCGAGCGGGTTGGTGGGGTCGTCGACCAGGGTCACGTACGACGGGGCGACCTCGTCACCGAGGCGGTCCTTGAACAGGCTGCGCCCCTTGACGACGGCCTCGCCGTTGAGCGTCGACGCGATGATGCCGAGGAACTGTGCGGTCACGAGCGGGTCGAGCACGATCGTGGTGCGCTTCGACGCCGGCTTGGTGGCGCCCAGCAGGCGCGTCGCCCGCTCGGCGCCCTCGCGGGCGGCCCGACCGAGGTCGAGCGAGTCGGGGGTGCGTCCGACGCTGAAGCCGAAACCGGTCTGGGTCTCGTCGCCCTCGTCGGCGAGGGTCGACAGGCTCACGTAGCAGCCGTTCTCACGACCCCACTGCCGGATACCCGTCGTCGTGGCGACGGCGGCTTCACCGTGGGCGTCGGCGTAGTTCGCCTCGTCGATGCGTACGCGAGCGTCCTCACCGGCGGCGAGCCGTTCGAGTTCCATCGCGAGCTCGATCTTGCGATCGGTCGGGTACTCGGCCAGTTCGTCGTTCCACAACGACTGGTCGGTCATCGGCACACCGTCGGGTTCGGCCAGGCCGGCCCACTCGTCGGGGGTGCCGAACTCGACGTTGTCACGGGCCTCGGCGAGCACCTCGGCGATCGCCGACGACTCGAGCGTGCCGGCGTAGGCGAAACCGGTCCGGCCGTCACGGATGACCCGGATCCCGATGCCTTCGGCCTGGGCGGACACGAAGTGCTCGACCTCGCCCTGGTACACGCGGACCTCGGTGTCGCCGCCGCGAGACACGAATGCCTCGATCTGTTCGCCCGGCTTGGCCTGGGCGATCACCCGGTCGGCGAGTTCGAGGAGTTCGGCACCGTCGGCATGGCCGGCCGCGGGCCCGGTCGCGAGGTCGGTCATGACGCCGTCCCGCCGATCGTCAGCGACTTCACTCGCAGCGTCGGCTGGCCGTCGCCCACCGGCACGCCCTGGCCGTCCTTGCCGCACGTGCCCGGGTTGCCCATCGCGAAGTCGTTGCCGAGTAGGTCGATGTCGCGGAGGACCTGCGGGCCGTTGCCGATCAGGTTGCCCTCCCGCAGCGGCTCGGTGATCTCGCCGTTCTCGATCAGGTACGCCTCGTTCATGCCGAACACGAAGTCGCCGGTGGCGGTGTTGACGCTGCCACCGCCGAGGTGCGCGATGTACACGCCGTTCTCGGTGTCGGCGACGATGTCGTCGGGCTCCGACTCGCCGTTCATCACGTAGGTGTTGGTCATGCGGACCATGGGCAGATGCATATAGCTCTGCCGACGCCCGTTGCCCGACGGATCACGGCCGTCTTTGCGGGCACGAATGTGATCCCACATGTAGTCGACCAGCACACCGTCCTCGATCAGGACGTTGCGGCGCGTGCGGTGGCCCTCGTCGTCGATGCCCAGCGTGCCCCACTCGGTGCCCATCGTGCCGTCGTCGACCAGCGTGACGAGCGGCGACGCGACCAGCTCGCCGATCTTGTCGGCGTACACCGAGGCGCCCTTCTGGACGTGGTCGGCCTCGAGACCGTGGCCGCACGCCTCGTGGAAGAGCACGCCACCCGTGCCGTTCTTGATGACGACGGGCATCGCGCCGGACGGGGCGGGGCGTGCCTTGAGCTTGACGATCGCCTGGCGGGCCGCATCACGGGCGAGCGCCTCGACATCGAGCTCGTCGAAGGTCTCCCAGCCGACGGTCCGGCCCATCGACTGGAACCCGGTCTGCATACCGGTGTCGCCGCTCGCGACCGCCGAGATGCGCACGAGCAGCCGGACGACGTCGTCGTCGGCGAGGAGCCCGTCGCTGTTCGCGACCAGGACGCGCTTGCGGCTGTCGCCGTAGCCGGCCGAGACCTGGACGATCTCGCTACCGAACGACCGTGCCGCCTCGTCGACGCGCTGCATCAACGAGACCTTGTCGGCCTTCGCGATGTCTTCCGGATAGGTGACGATCGAGTTCGGCCGATGCGCCGGCGACTGGGAGAGCGCCACGGTGCGGACACCGCCGTCGCCCTGGCTGGCGGCCGCCGCTGCGGCCCGGGCGGCCTCGGCGAGGCCCGACTCGGACAAATCGCTCGTGTGCGCGAAGCCGGTCGTCTCGCCCTTGATGACGCGGATTCCGGCACCGCGATCGCGACCGGACGTCACCTGTTCGACGCGTCCGTCGTCGAGCGCGACCGAGGTGTTGCGTTTGTCTTCCGCGTAGACCTCGGCGAAGTCGGCCCCGGTTCGGAGGGCTTCGGCGATCGTGCGTTCGACGACATCGTGGTCGATCATGGTTCCGAGGATACGGACCACGCCGGGCCGTGCCCACGCGGGCGATCACCGCCATCGTTCCGTGACGAAACCGTCACCTGCCCGGTGCGTGTGTGAGTGCGCCGGAGGCGTTAGCGTGACTCGCCGTGAACGTCGCTGTCGGACTCAAGGGTGAAGCACGACTGGTGGTCGGTGAGGCCGACACCGCCAGCGCGCTCGGCTCCGGTGACGTCAACGTGCTCGGCACGCCCCGCATGGTCGCCCTGTTCGAACAGGCCACGATCGATGCGCTGCGCGGCATGCTCGAAGAGGGTCAGTCCTCGGTCGGCATGCGGGTCCAGATCGACCACCTCCAGCCGACCCCGGTCGGTGCCGAGGTCGTCGTCGAGGCCATGCTCGACAAGGTCGAGGGCCGTCGCATCACCTTCGCCGTCACGGCCAGCGACTCCGGCGGGCTCGTGGCTGCCGGCAAGGTCACCCGAGTCCTCGTCGACGTGCAGAAGTTCATGTCGAAGTGCTGCCGCGCCGACTGACCGCCTCGCTCGTCGCCTGCGGCGTCGCCCTGCTCGCCTCGTGCGGTGGCGGTGACGAGATCGAAGACGCCGTCGTCCGCCCCGGTATCACCGCCATCGAGGAAGCCCGCAGCGAGACCTGTGCGGCGAACGCATCGGTCTTGCGGCAGGCGATCGACACGTACACGATCCTCGAGGGCGAACCGCCCGTCGACGAGGCTGCTCTGGTGCCCGACTACATCCGGGAAGCAACGACCGACTGGGACATCGTCGACGGCGAGATCGTCGCCGAGAACCCGGCCTGTGGCGACGTGCCGGAGGTGGTGCCGCTCGACGACATCATCACGTCGTCGTCCGAGCTCCCGACCGGCGAGCAGATCCTCGCATCGTGGACCGACGACCAGATCGATGGTGTCGGCGGACTCGAGTGCGCGACCGAACTCACCGAGATCCTCGCTGCGGCACCGCGCTTCGCCGAGGAGCAGGGCGTCGACCCAGCCGGACTTCCCGACCTCGTCGACGCCGGCTACCTCGGCGAGCTGCCCGAGCTCTGGACCGTGTCGGACACCGACGAACTCGTCCCCACCGACGACAGCCCCTGCACGCCCCTCGCCGGCTAGGGGTCGGATCAGAAGGGGTCAGGCACCTTCTGGCGTGGCAGCGATCGCCTGCTCGACGTCGGGGGCCAGAGGGTGCCTGACCCCTTCTGGTCGCTCGAGCCCTAGGCGAGGTTGCTGGAGCGGGGGTAGACGTCGCTCGGGTCGGTCATGACGTTCACGAGGTACGGCACGCCGCTCGCGAAGGCTCGGTCCATCGCCGGGCCGATCTCGTCCGGGGAGGTGACCGTCTCGCCGGCACCACCGAGCGCCTTGACGACCTCGTCGTACCGGGTCTCGGGCTGCAGATCGCAGGCCATGTCCCAGCCGTAGATCATCTGCATCGGGTGCTTCTCGAGCCCCCAGATGCCGTTGTTGCCGACCACCATCACCACCGGCAGGTCGTGGCGCACCAGCGAGTCGACGTCCATCAACGAGAACCCGGCCGCACCGTCGCCGAGCATCACGACGATCTGACGGTCGGGGTGCACGGTGCGCGCCGCGATCGCATAGCCCATGCCGTTGCCGAGGCAGCCGTACGGGCCGGTGTCGAGCCAGCAGCCGGGTTGATACGTCTCGACGTACTTGCCGGCGTACGACACGAAGTCGCCGCCGTCGCAGATCACGATCGCATCCCGTTCGAGACGCTTGCGAAGTTCGCCGTAGATGCGGGTGGGCTTGATCGCCGCGTCGTCGGCCTCGAGCAGTGGCGCCTCCTTGGCACGTGCCGCCTCCTCGGCCTCGCGCAACTCGGCCAGCCAGCCGCTGTGATCGACCCGGTCGCCGGTGTGGTTCGCCAGACCGGCGAGGGTGACGGCGATGTCGCCGGCAACCGTCGTGGCGTCGACGTGCCCCGCCGCCTGCGACTCGTCGTCGACGACGTGGGCGACGGTCGCATCACCGAACGTGCCGAAGCCGACACGGAAGTCGAGCGGGGTGCCGATCACGACCACGAGGTCGGCACGCTGCTTCAGCACGCCGCGCGTCCGGAGGAAGGCGTGGGGATGATCGGCGGGCAACATGCCGCGGCCCAGGCCGTTGAAGAAGCAGGGCACGCCGAGCGCCGTCGCTGCGGCCTCGAGCTCGTTCCAGGCTCCGTCCCAGTAGGCGTCGCTCCCGACGAGGAAGGCGGGCCGCTCCGCCTTCGCGATCAGCTCGGCGAGGCGGTCGATCGCGGCGGGATCGGCGGCCGGCGACAGGTCGGCGCCACCGTCGGGCACCTCACCCTCGGTCGGAGCGAACAGGTCGAACGGGAAGTCGAGGAACACCGGGCCGCGGTGCGGCGACGCGGCCAGCGTGACCGCGCCGTGGACGATCTCACCGGCCAGTTCGGCCTGCTTCACCGTCGTGGCGAGCTTGGTGATCGGTTGGAGCACCGGGACGTGATCGAACTCCTGGAGCGACCCGGCTCCCCACCGACCCTCGGGTGCTCGCCCGCCGAGCACGACGAGCGGCGCGCCGTTGAACATCGCCGACGTGACCGCCGAGATGCCGTTGGTCACGCCGGGGCCTGCGGTGAGCGCGGCGAGTCCGGGCTTGCGGGTCAGCTTGGCGTACGCCTCGGCGGCGAACGCAGCGGCCTGCTCGTGGCGGGTGTCGACCACCCGCATCCCCCGATCACGTGCGGCGTCGTAGAACGGCCAGATGTGCGCCCCGTTCAGGGTAAACATCACGTCGGTGCCGAACTGCTGCAGTGCGGCGATCGTCTGCTGTCCGGCGTGTCCCTCGATCCGTGTCATGGCCCGAACCGTACCGATCCGGGCCGTGGCGTGACGGCACCTGCTGGACGTTCCCCGCGGGCGACGAGGTAGCGTTGAAGCCCAGATGTATCTGGAGCGCATCAACGAACCGGCCGACCTACGGGCCCTCGATCACGACGAACTCGACGCACTCGCCGGCGAGATCCGCGACTTCATCGTCGCGGCTGTGAGCGAGACCGGCGGCCACCTCGGCTCGAACCTCGGTGCCGTCGAGCTGTCTTTGGCGCTGCACCGCGTGTTCGACTCCCCGACCGACGCGATCATGTGGGACACGGGCCACCAGGCGTACGTCCACAAACTCGTGACCGGTCGTCGGACCCAGTTCGAACAGCTCCGCCAGGAGGGCGGCCTGTCGGGGTACCCGAGTCGCGAAGAGAGCCGCCACGACCACATCGAGAACAGCCACGCCTCCACCGTGCTCTCGTACGCGTACGGCATGGCGGTCGCGCGTGACACGGGCACCGACGACCATCGCCACATCGTCGCCGTGATCGGCGACGGCGCAATGACGGGTGGCATGGCCTACGAGGCGATCAACAACCTCGGCCACGGCAAACGCCGCGTCATCATCGTGCTGAACGACAACGGACGGAGCTACGCCCCCACCGTGTCGAACCTGGCCGCCAACGTGCAGGGCGCCGACGAACACGAGGCGCACCCGTCGTTCACCGACCGGGTCACCGACAAGCTCTCGCACGCGCTGACCGACATCCGTCTCAACCCGGTGTACGTCCGCCGTCAGCGGCGACTCGAGGACTTCCTCGCGAGCCTGCCGGCCGTCGGCCCGCAGGCCGAGAAGGCGGTCGAGGGCTTCAAGGCCGGCGTGCGCGAGTTTCTGCAGCCGCCGTCGTTCTTCGAGGCGTTGGGCGTCCGCTACACGGGCCCGGTCGACGGACACAACATCGACGAGCTCGAGCAGGCGTTCCACAACGCGATCGAGCTCTCGGCCGAGGGGCCGATCGTCGTCCACGTCCTCACCCAGAAAGGGCGCGGGTACTCACCCGCCGAGGACGACGACGAGAAGCACCTGCACGATGCGCCGGTGTTCGACCCGATGACGGGCCCGCCCAAGGCGGTCCCGACCGGGTACACCCAGGCCTTCGCAGAGGGCGTCATCAAGGCCGCCGAACGCGACGACCGGATCGTCGCGATCACGGCCGCGATGCCCGGCCCGACCGGCCTGCTCCCGTTCCAGGAGCACTTCCCGAAGCGCTTCTTCGACGTCGGCATCGCCGAGCAGCACGCCGTGGCCGGCGCCGCCGGCATGGCGATGGGTGGCCTCCGCCCGTTCGTGGCGATCTACTCGACGTTCCTGTCGCGGGCCTGGGACCAGGTCGTCTACGACGTCGCGCTGCACCGTCTGCCGGTCGTGTTCTGCCTCGACCGCGCCGGCATCACCGGCCCCGACGGTGCCAGCCACCACGGCGTCTACGACATGGCGTTGCTGTCGAAGGTTCCCGGCATGCGGGTCCTGGCGCCGTCGAGCGCGCAAGAACTGCACCAGATGATCGACGACGCCGCGACGCTCTCCGACGACGGTCCGGTCGTCATCCGCTACCCGCGGGGGTCGGCCCGCCAGGTCGCCGACGATCAGGTCGGCAGCGGCCTGTCGGCCCGACAGGTGCAGGCCGGCGACGGCACGCTCTGCATCCTCGCCGTCGGCCGGATGCTCGAGTTCGCCGAGAAGGCAGCCGCCGCACTCGCCGAGTCGGGGATCGACACGACGGTCTGGGACGTGCGCTCGTGCGCCCCGCTCGACCCGGCGATGATCACCGACGCCGCGACGCATCGGGCGATCGTCACCGTCGAGGACGGCGTCCGCGACGGCGGCATCGGCATGATGATCGCCGACCAGGTCGGAGCGATCGCCCCGGCCGTCCCCGTCGCTTCGCTCGGCACCCCGACCCAGTTCATCCCGCACGGCGACCCGAAGACGATCATGGCCCGCCTCGGTCTCGACACCGACGGCATCGTGCTCGCGGCTCGCGCCGTCCTCGATCCGGACGTCTGACGTGCGCATCCTGCGCGCCGCCGAGTACACCGGCGAACGAGCGTGGGACGCCGATCACATCGCGTCGATCGACGGCGCAACGGTCCGGCTGCACTGGACCGACGAGCCGTACGTGTGGCACGTCAACGACGGCGACGAGGTGTTCGCCGTGCTCGACGGCGTCGTCGACATGCACGTGCGCTCCGACGGCGAGGTGAGCGTGCACCGGCTCGAAGTCGGCGACGTCTTCTACGCCGACGCCGGGACCGAACACGTGGCGCACCCCGACGGCCCCGCCCGCGTCCTGGTCGTCGAGCGCGCCGGCTCGGTCTGAGCCTCGTACGCTCGCAGCGTGCACCCCGATCTCGAGTTCGCGCTCTCGCTCGCCGACACCGCCGACGCGTTCACCCTCCCCCGCTTCGAGGCGGCCGACTTCACCCTCGGGTGGAAAGACGACCGGAGCGAGGTCACCGAAGCCGACCGCGGCGCCGAATCACTGCTCGCCGACCGCGTCCTCGCCGAGCGCCCCGACCACGGCTTCTTCGGCGAGGAGCACGGTTTCCAAGGCCCGCCGGACTCACCGTGGCGTTGGATCGTCGATCCGATCGACGGCACGTCGGGGTTCGTCCGCGGGATCCCGGTGTGGGCGACGCTGATCGCGCTGCTGCACGACGAACGCGGACCGGTGGTGGGTGTCGTGTCGGCACCGGCGCTCGGCCGACGATGGTGGGCGGCGAGCGGTGAGGGCGCGTTCGCGAACGGACGGCGGTGCAACGTGTCCGATGTGGCGAGTCTCGACGACGCCCAGGTCAACGTCACCTTCAGCCCGGGTTGGGACGAGATCGGCAAGACGGGCGCGCTGGTGTCGCTCCTCCAGCGGGCACGACGGGCACGTGCGTTCGGCGATTTCTGGCAGCACTGCCTCGTCGCCGAAGGAGCGGTCGACGTGGCGGTCGACGCGATCGGTGTCCAGCCCTACGACCTGGCCGCAGTCCGGCTGATCGTCGACGAGGCGGGGGGTCGCTTCACCGACCGCCACGGCACCCCGACCCACGAACACGACTCCGCCATCAGCAGCAATGGCCACCTCCACGACGACGTCATCCGGCTCCTCACCTGAACAGATGGGGTCAGGCACCTTCTGTTCCGAGAGAGTCCGGCGGACAGTGACGGGATGGACAGAAGGTGCCTGACCCCATCTGTTCAGCCGGTGATGAAGCAGAACTCGTTGCCTTCGGGGTCGGCCATGACCTGGAACGGCCCGTCGTCGGTGTCGACGAGGCCGCCGATCTTGCGTGCACCGAGCTGTTCGGCCTCGTCGATCGCCCGATCGAGATCGTCGACGTCGACATCGAGATGGACGCGATTCTTTCCGGACTTCCGCTCGGAGACCTTCTGGAACCCGATGTAGAAGCCGTCCTCGTCGCCGTCGAGGACGACCCAGTCGTCGGCCTCCTCGATCACCTCGCCCCCGATCAGCGCTTGCCAGAACCGGGCGAGCGCGATCGGGTTGGAGCAGTCGACGACGATCTCATGCAACGAGCCGATGGGCATGAGCGGTACGGTACGCCCTGTGGCCGTGCGGTTCCAGATCACGATCGACTGTCAGGACGCCGATGCGATGTCGGCGTTCTGGTCAGCAGCGCTCGGCTATGTGGTCGAACCGCCGCCGGCGGGATTCCTCTCCTGGGAGGACTTCCTGCGTTCGAACGACATCCCACTGCCTCCGGCGCACTCGATCTCGGCGATCGTCGACCCCGACGAGATCGGTCCCCGCATCCTGTTCCTGCGCGTCCCCGAACCGAAGACGGTGAAGAACCGGGTCCATCTCGACATCCGTTCCGACCGCACCGACGACGGCAAGCGCCAGAAGATCAGCGAGCTCGTCGAGGCGGGGGCGACCGAGGTCCGGCGCGTCGACGAACACGGCGGCTGGTGGATGGTGATGCACGACCCCGAGGGGAACGAGTTCTGTGTCACCTGATCCGTCACTGAAGCCGTCGAGTCGGGCGATCAGGGCCGGCCGCGACGCGAGCGGCCGCTCCATGGCGCCGGCGCTGTGGGCATCGAGTGTCTGGGAGTCCGATGGCTTCGACGATGCCCATCGTCGTGCGACCGCCTTGCGCGCCGACGAGTTCTACGGCCGGTACTCGAACCCGACCGTCCGCAGTTTCGAGGAGGCGATCGCCGACCTCGAGGGCGCCGAGGACGCAATGGCGTTCGCGTCGGGCATGGGCGCGATCGCATCGACGGTGCTGGCGCTGTGCTCCTCGGGCGATCACATCGTGGCCACTCGCCAGCTGTACGCCGGCACGCTGGCGTTCCTGCAGGGTCCGTGCCAGCGCTTCGGGATCGACGTCACGATCGTCGACGGCACCGAACCCGGCGCGGTCGGCGCTGCCGTCGAGCCGGGCCGGACCACGATGGTGCTGATCGAGACCCCGTCCAACCCACGGCTCGAGCTGTGCGACCTCGACGAGATCGGGTCGATCATGAGCCCGTTCACCGTGGTCGACTCCACGTTCGCCACCCCCGTCGGACAGCAACCGCTCGCCCATGGGGTCGACCTCGTCGTGCACTCGGCCACGAAGGGGATCGCCGGGCACAACGACGCCACGATCGGCGTCGTCGCCGGCGAGCGCGAACTCGTCGATGCGATCTGGGGGTACGGCGTGCTGCACGGGGCGATGGCGTCGCCGTTCGACGCGCTCAACGCCCTTCGCGGGGTCCGCACGCTCGCCGTGCGCACCGCTCACCAGGCGGCAACGGCCCAGCATCTCGCCGAGTGGCTCACCGAGCACCCGGCGATCGCCGCGGTGCACTACCCCGGTCTGTCGTCACATCCCCAGCACGACCTCGCCAAACGACAGATGCGCCAGTTCGGCACCGTGCTGGCGTTCGACCTCGTCGAAGGCCACGAAGGAGTCCGGCGCCTGATCGACCGAATCGAGCTCGCTCGGCCCGCGACCTCGCTCGGGGGGCCCGAAACGCTGCTGTGCCACCCGCAGACGACGACCCACGCCAGCCTCACGCCCGACGAGCAGGTGGCGTGCGGCGTCACCGACGGGCTGGTGCGGATGACCATCGGCCTGGAAGACGCCGGCGACCTCGTCGCCGACCTCACCCGCGCCCTCGGCTGACGACGAGCCGAGCCGGCTACTCGACGATGTCGACGGGGTTCGGCCCGAAGCGGAACCAGGCGGCGAACACATCGTCGCCGATCGGCTCGCTCCAGTCCCACGATTCGACCTGACGTCGCGAGCGACGACCGAGCCGCGACCGTGCGACCTCGAACCCCGTCACTCCCGACAGTTGGAGCGGCTCGCCCTCGCCCTCGTTCGTCACCGCCGCCCTGTCGGTGCAGTCGATCGTGAGAGGACGGCCGAAGTCGTGGTGGAGCAGGGCGTCGACGATGACGCTCATCGCCTCGCTGTCGCGGTTGCCGGGGCGACCGACCGCGGTGCGCACGTCGTGTTCGTGACTGTGGCAGTCGAAGATCGGCAGCGGCTGGCCGAACGCCTCGATACCGTCGGCCGCCGGTCCGATGGCGGCGTTCCAGCGTTCGATCAGTTCGTCGACCGGAGTGTCGCGCCATCGGTCGACCTGGGCAGCCGTCCACGGATCGGTGGCCGCTCCCTCGACGTTGCCGTCGACGATGTCGATGCTCACCCCGGCGACGTGGGACAACACGTCGCGAACGGTCCACTCCGGCGTGCAGGGCGACGGGAGCGCCCACTGGTCGGCGTCGAGGTCGGCGACGAGTTCGACGAACGAACGCTGGACGTCACGGTAGAGGCGCGCGATCTCCATGGGTGGAGACTACGACACGGGTCGTCGGGCGAACCCCGACGGTCAGCTGGAGCGGGGGTCGCGGCGCGAACCCCGACGGTCAGCTGTAGAAGGGGTTCTCGCCGGTCGAGTGATCGGTGAGGTCCTTGACCCGCTGCACCTCGGGGAGCTGCTCGGTGAGCATGGTCTGCACACCCTCGAGCATCGTCATCTTGCTCATCGAGCAACCGTGACAGCCGCCGCCCATCGTCATGAAGACGGTGCCTTCACCGTCGTGACCGACGTAGGTGACGAAGCCGCCGTGCGCGGCGAGCGCCGGGTTGACCTCGGCCGACACGATCGTCTCGATCTGGGCCGACAGCTCGTCGTCGCTCGTGAGGCCCTCGACGTCGGGGGCCTGCGGCCGGTTGGGGTTCCGGATGACGAGACCCTGGTTGTCGGTGTAGTCGAGCGTGGCGTCGGTGAGCCGCTCGACGCTGTCGGCGGGGATCACGACCTTGAACGTCCCGGCGTCGCCCTCGTGGGTGCGCACCTCGTCGGTGAACGCCGCCTGGAGGTAGTCGTCGAAGCTCAAGTCGTAGCGGAAGTCCTCGCCCGGGCCGGACACGATCGAGAGACGCAGCCCGAGCTGGTCGGCGTCGGGCTCGTCGGAGCGCAACTCGATCAGCTTGGAGAGGGCGGCGTCGGTGATCGAGATGATCGGCTTGCTCCGACCGTCACCACTGTCCGCTGCGAGTGCTTCGAGGGGGCTCATGAGTTCGAGGCTACCGGCGACCTCCCCCGGGCACAGATGGCGGCCGACGGGTGCTCGCACTACGGTCCACCGATGTGAGTGACGCCCTGGAACCGCTGCACGACTCGAGCTGGTACATCCGGCATCTGACCGAAGAAGGCGCACGGTTCGCAGCGGCGGTCGAACGCGGGCCGCTCGACGCGGGTGTCGCTGCGTGCCCCGGCTGGCAGCTGACGAATCTCGTCGAGCACCTCGGCCTGATCCACCGGTGGGCGACCTACGTCGTCGAGCACGGCGAACCCCCGACCGCCGATGCCGGCCCTCCGCCCAAACCCGGTCGTGACGACCTGGCCGGGTGGTATCGCGAGAGCCTCGCCGGGCTCCTCGCTGCGCTCGATCGGCTCGACCCCGACGGCCCGACGTGGCACCCGTTCCCCGTCGAGCAGGTGGGACGCGTGTGGCCTCGTCGCCAGGCCCACGAGACGGCGATGCACCGATGGGACGCCGAACGCGCCGTCGGCGAGCCGTCGCCGTTCGACCCCGAACTGGCGAGCGACGGGATCGACGAGTACTTCGAGATCACCATCCCCCGCCTCATGGTCCGCGAGGGCATCGAGCTGCCCACCGGGAGTCTGCACGTCCACTGCACCGACGTCGAAGGCGAATGGCTCGTCTGGAACGACGGCGGCGAGTACCGGCTGAAGCGGGCGCACGAGAAAGGCGACGCAGCGCTGCGGGGTCCGGCGGCAGCGATCCTGCTCCGGCTGTGGGGTCGGGACTCGCCGCTCAGCGACGAACTCAGCCCGGTCGGTGACGAGCAGGTGCTCGCCGACTGGCTGTCGATCGCCGGGATGTGACAGCTCAGCTGCGGAACGAGCCGGCACCACCGTCGACGACGATCCGCTGCC
The DNA here is from genome assembly GCF_004364865.1 of Ilumatobacter fluminis. Lineage (NCBI taxonomy): Bacteria > Bacillati > Actinomycetota > Acidimicrobiia > Acidimicrobiales > Ilumatobacteraceae > Ilumatobacter > Ilumatobacter fluminis. Next base: position 1,196,298 of record NZ_SOAU01000001.1, on the reverse strand, counting down.
CCGTCACGTAACCCGCAGCATCGCTGCAGAGGAACGTGACGACGTTCGCGATGTCGTCGGGCTGGCAGACGCGACCGAACGGAAACTGGCTGTCGAGCTCGCGCAGGTCGTCCATCTCACGCTTGCCGTACACCGCGCGTGCGAGCCGGACACCCATGTCGGTCTCGACCAGGCCCGGCGCCACGATGTTGACGTGGATGCCGTTCGGCAGCTCTTCCTTGGCGAGGGTGTAGGCGAGCGACTCGAGCGCCGCCTTCCCCATGCTGTACGGCGCCCCGTTCGCGCCGTGTGTGTGAGCGGCGACCGACGAGATCATGACGATGTCGCCACGGGCCGCCTGGCGCATCCCCGGCAGCACGAGGCGGGCGGCGTGGTGGGCCCCCACGGCGTGGGTGTTGATCACCCGCACGAGCTCGACCGGGTCGGTGTCGGCGACCGATTGGCCGCGTGATGCGATCCCTGCGTTGCAGACGAGCAGGTCGACGGGGCCGAGGTCGGCGGTGATCGCCTCGACCATCGACGCCATGGCATCGGCGTCGTCGACCGACGCGGCGTACGCAGCGGCTCGCCCGCCGCTCGCCTCGATCGCTGCGACCACCTCGGCGGCCGCGTCGGCGTCGCGTCGATAGTTGACGGCCACGGCTGCCCCGTGCGACGCGAGGTGCTCGCTGATGGACCGCCCGATCCCGCGGCCGCCACCGGTCACGAGTGCGATCCGGCCGGCCAGGTGCTGCGTCGTCGTCATGCCGCCACGATGGCAGGCCGCCGACCCGCACGACGGATCGGCCGACTGGCAAGCTGGCCCCTTCCATGGAAGCCGACCCCACCCGCTCGCAGCGTCTGCTCGGTCTGACCGCTGTCGTCGCCGCGATCATCTGCTTCGGCATGTCGTCCGGCATCATCAAGTGGCCGGGTGCGCCCGGGTCGGTGATCGCGTGGTGGCGGCTGATCGGATCGTCGATCCTGTGGTGGTCGCTGACCCTGACGCTGCGCGTCGCGCGTGACCGCCCGCTGCCGTCGCGTGCGAGCGTCGTGGCGAGTACACCCGCAGCGCTGTGTCTCGGCTTGCAGATCTCGCTCTTCTTCACGGCGGTGACGAAGACCTCCATCGCCCACGCCGAGTTCATCGCCGCGCTGGCGCCACTGCTCATCATCCCGACGGGCTTCCTCGTCTTCCACGAACAACCCAACTGGAAAGCGCTGCGTTGGGGCGTGCTGTCGGTCGCCGGCCTGGTGATCGTGCTGCTCTACGGGCCCGACGCCGGCGTCGCCACCTGGCAGGGCGACCTGCTCATGGGCGGCGTGCTCATCCTGACCGTCGCCTACTACTCGACCTCGAAGTACGCACGCGGCAAGGGGGTGCCGATCATCGACTTCATGTCGACGATCATGCCGATCGGGCTCGTGACCGCGACGCCGATCGCCCTGGTGCTCGCCGGGGACGAACTCTGGCCCCTGACCTGGCAGACGTGGGTGTCGATCGGGCTGCTGTCGGTGCTGACCGGCATGGCCGGGCACGGGTTGCTGTTCTACGCCCACCGGTCGGTGCCGATCGCCACCATCTCGGTCATGCAGGTCGGCCAGCCGGCGCTCGCCGCGTTCTGGGGGTGGCTCATCGTCGGCGAGGCGATCGCCCTCGCCCAGGTGCCGGGCATGATCCTCGTGATGCTCGGCATCGCCCTCGTCGTGTGGTCGAGCCAACGCGCCGTCACCCGCACCGCCACCGCCACCTCGAGCCCCGACCCCGGCTCAGACCCCGAACCCGGACGCCTGGTCGATTAAATCGCCTGGGCGTCCACCGGTGGACACCTGGTGGATTCAATCGCCTGGGCGTCCGGGGCCGGGCACCACACCCACGTCCGGCCGGACGCCTGGTCGATCAAATCGCCTGGGCGTCCACCGTCGGACACCTGGTGGATTCAATCGCCTGGGCGTCCGGGGCCGGGCACCACACCCACGTCCGGCCGGACACCTGGTCGATTCAATCGCCTGGGCGTCCGGGGCGGTTGGTGGTCGGGAGGGGGGCGGCGTTCATCGTGCGATGGCCGGTTGTTCACCGGGGGCTGGTAGGCAGGGAGGGTGCGCATCCTGGTGACGAACGACGACGGCATCGACGCTCCCGGCATCATGCATCTGGCCGAGGCGGTCGCCCCGCTCGGCGAGGTGACCGTGATCGCCCCGGCGAGCGAGTACTCGGGAGCCGGCGCAGCGATCGGCGCGATCTGGGAGAGCCACCCGACGGTGACACGCCGTCCCGACTTCCCCGTCGGCGGCATCGTCGAGGCGTGGGCGATCGACGGCCCGCCGGCACTCTGCACGTTCTACGCCCGCCTGGGAGCGTTCGGCGCCCCGTTCGACCTGGTCGTGTCGGGCATCAACCCGGGCGCCAACGTCGGCCGGTCGGTCTACCACTCGGGCACCGTCGGCGCGTGCCTCACCGGTCGCAACGGCGGCTGGTCGGGCGTGGCGATCAGCCAGCAGTCGACGTGGGCGACCGAGGGCCAGGCCTACCAGGACGCCATCTCCCAGCAGAAGTGGCCGACCGCCGCCGCGGTCGCCGCCCACTTCGTCGAGGGCATGCTCACCGATCTCCCGAGCGAGCCGGTGGTCGCGAACGTCAACGTCCCGAACGTCGAACTCGACGAGTTGCAGGGCTGGTCGATCACCGAAGTCGGACACCAGCCACCGCGTTCGATGACGAAGGCCCAGCTGGTCGAGCGTGACGGTGAACCCGGCGTGTTCGACTTCGACATCCGCTCCGGCGACCTCGTCGACCTGCCCGTCGACACCGACGGTGGCGCGGTCGAGGCCGGCATCGTCTCGGTCAGCTACCTCAGCCGGTTCGTCCACGAACCCCGCACCGACATGGGCTCGGCCGAAGCGTCGCTCGCCTCGATGTTCACCTGACGCACGAATGTGGTCGGAGACGACCCCGTTCGCTGTGTGACCGTTACGTCAGCTGCGGGCGGTGAGGGTGTTCCAGCCGACGGGTTGATCGTCGGTCACGACCGGGAACGTCTCGCCGGTCTCGACGTCGTACGCCGTCGGTGAGCCCATCGGCGTGAGCGAGATCACGAACCGGCTGTCGTCGGTCCACACCAGCGCCGGCGGGCCGGGTCGTCCACCTTCGAGATCGGTCGACGCACCCGTCAACAGGTCGACGAGGACGGCGTCGACGGCGCCGCCGTCGCGTTCGACGGTCGCGGCGAGCCACCGGCCGTCGGGCGAGAGGCCTGCACCGGGGTCGCCGGTCCACCACGCGGCCGGCAGGAGTCGCGTCCCCAACCGTTCGAGATCGATCGGCGCTCGCGTGGTCGTCCCCGTCTCCCGGTCGACCCGCCACAGGCCACAGTCGTCGAGCGTGACGCAGTCGTTCAGGACCAGGGTGTTCGCGTCGAGCGCGATCAGCTCGCCGACGCCGAGTGCGGCCGAATCCACCTCGTCGACGGTGAACCATCGACCGCTCGACTGGACGATCACACCGCCGCGCGGGTCGACGAATGCCGGCCAGACGTTCGACGGCAACAGGATCGTCCGGCCCGTCGGTTCACCGTCGAGGCCCACCTCCTCGAGTTCGAACCCGCCGCTCGGGAAGTACGACGACGGAGGTCGCCAGAACCGATCGGTGCCCTCGACATACAGCGTCTGGTGACCATCGGGAGCCAGACGGGACCGGTCGACCGTGCCGTCGTCGAAGACCACGTAGGCGTCGCGGCCGTCGTACATCGGCAGCACGATCCAGTCGTCGCCGGCGATCAGTGCGGAGCTGAGGTTGCGGGGCAGTCCGTCGAGCACGTAGTCGCTGACCGTGCCGCTCCCGAGATCGAGCTCGGCGACGTCGATGCCGGCCAGGGCGACGAGACGGAGGTCGTATCCGACGAGCCGTTCGTCGATCTCGACGTCGCGGGTCGAGATGGCGGCGCCGTTCTCGACCAGGTCGGTCGCGTTCTGTTGCCGGGACACGGGCGGCCACGACTCGAGCGGCCCGCGTTCGTCGAGCGGCTCGGGTTCGTCGAGTGGTGCGATCGTGTCGATCGGTGTCGCCGCGTCGTCCTGTTCGGTCGTCGGCGGCGAGGTCGCCTCGGCCGTGGTCGCAGGCTCTGTCGCCGTCTCGTCGCTGCCGCCGGCACGGCCGACGACCCATCCGAGCAGCAGCGCCACGAGTCCGACACCGGCTGCGATCGCGACGGTTCGGCTCTGGCCGTCCGAGGGTTCGTCCGGCGACTCGACGTCGGACGTGTCGGCCTCGAGCACGTGGGGCGATCCGGACGACGGGGCAGCCGACGAACTGGGTTGCCGGGTCGGCGGCGACGAGCGATGAGCGCCCCCGTCGGTGGGGACGAGTTCGATCTCGATGCGGTCCCCGTCCACTCGGCCATCCGATCACACCGGTGGTTCGCCGACAAGTCGCGGTAATGTGAACGGCAACCGAACGGGGAGCTCGCGGAACGACGGGCTGAGAGGGTGGACGCCTCCACCGACCCGAGAACCTGATCCGGATAATGCCGGCGGAGGAAGCGCATGAACGAAACCGTGGTCGTCGTCACCGGGGCAGCCCCGCTCGACGCCGACGCCGTTGCGCACATCCCGCCGAACGCGATCGTCATCGCCGCGGACGGAGCGCTCGACCATGCACTCGCCGCCGGCGTGACCCCTGCGGCGTTGGTGGGCGATCTCGACTCGATCTCGGCCGACGGCCTCGCCTGGGCCGAAGCACACACCACCATCGAGCGGCACGACCCGGCGAAAGACCTCACCGACACCGAACTCGCACTCGCGATGGCGCTGTCGTTCGCCCCCGCCCGAGTCGTGTTGATCGCCGGGCCCGGTGATCGGCTCGATCACACGTTCACCGCGATCGGTGCACTCGGGGCACCGGGTCTGACCGGAGTCCCGGTGCTCGAAGGGTGGTGGGGCGCCCAGCGGTTCCACGTGCTGCACGGGCCAGGCCGAATCCATCTCGTCACCGAACCCGGCGCGACGATCTCGCTCGTGGCGACCCACGGACGGTGCACCGGCGTGTCGATCACCGGCGCCGAGTGGCCGCTCCACGACGCCGAACTCGCACCCCTCGTCGGGCACGGCGTCAGCAACGTCACGACCGGCGCCGACACCGAGGTCACCGTCTCGACCGGCGTCCTGACCATCTTCTCCCATCCCCCTGCAACGACCAAGGAGTTGCCATGAGAGCCACCACTCGCCTGACTGCCGCCGTGCTCGCACTCGGCCTCGTCGTCGCCGCCTGCGGCGACGACAGCAATGACACCGAGGGCAGCGCCGACACCCAACCGAACGACGCCGCTGTCGAGGAGTCGGCCGACGAACCCGTTGACGACACCGTCGTGACCGACGAGACGACGTCGGCGACCGACGAAGCCGACGAGGAGAGCGACGACGGGGCCGGCGCCGAGACCGTCACCCTCGTGGCGTACGACTCGTTCCCGGCGGCCGACGACGAGAACCCCGTGCACCAGGCACTCGCCGAGTTCACCGCCGAGACCGGGGTCGAGGTCGAGCTGCTCGTCGCCGGTGACACCGGGACGATGCTCTCGAAGGCCGAGCTGACCGCCGGCAACCCCGAAGGTGACGTGATGTGGGGCATCGACAACACGTTCCTGTCGCGCGCCGTCGACGCCGGCGTGTTCGAACCGTACGTGTCGCCGGCGCTCGCCGACGTCCCCGCCGAGTTCACCGCCCTCGTGCCGAACGGCGAGGCGACCCCGGTCGACTTCGGTGACGTGTGTGTGAACTACGACATCGCCGCGCTCGACGAACTGGGCATCGACCCGCCGACCTCACTCGAAGAACTCGCCGAGGAGCACGCCGACCTGCTCGTCGTGGAGAACCCGGCGACGTCGTCGCCCGGGCTGGCGTTCATGATGGCGACCATCGCCGAGTTCGGCGACGACTGGACCGAGTTCTGGCAGGCGCTCGCCGACGGCGGCGTCGAGGTGGTCGACAGCTGGACGACCGCCTACTACGAGTCGTTCTCGTGGGCCGGCGGCGAGCGGCCGTTCGTCGTCAGCTACGGATCGAGCCCGCCGTTCGAGGTGCTGTACGCCGAGGAGCCGATGGACACCGCCCCGACGGGCGTGATCGCGGAGACGTGCTTCCGTCAGGTCGAGTTCGCCGGTGTGCTCGCCGGCACCGACGCACCCGAGGCGGCGCGTCAGCTCGTCGACTTCCTCGTGTCGGAGCGCTTCCAGCGCGAGGTGCCGCTCAACCTGTTCGTGTGGCCGGTGAACGAGACCGTCGAGCTCGACCCCGTCTTCACCGACTTCGCGACGATCCCCGACTCGCCGCTGTCGCTCGACCCGGCCGAGATCGACGCCAACCGCTCGGCCTGGATCGACGAGTGGACCGAGATCATGTCGTGACCTGACATGGCCCGGCCCGACCCGAACCGTCTGCCGCGCTGGTTCGTGGCGGCGGTCACGCTGCCGCCGTTGCTGTTCCTGGTGCTGTTCTACGCGTGGCCGTTCGTCACCCTGATGTGGCGCGGCCTGAGCGCCGACGCCGTGAGCGAGACGTTCGGTCGGGACTCGACGTGGGAGGTGCTCTGGTTCACGACCTGGCAGGCGGTCGCGAGCACCCTGCTCACGCTCGCCGCCGGGCTCGGGCCGGCCTGGGCCGTCTCCCGGTTCGAATTCCGCGGTCGTCGCGCTCTGCTCGGTCTGCTCACGGCGGTGTTCGTGCTCCCGACGGTCGTCGTCGGCGCCGCGATCATCGCCGTGCTCCCCGACTCGATGGACCGGGGCGTGTGGGCGATCCTCGGGGCCCACGTCGTGTTCAATCTCGCCGTGGTCGTGCGCACCGTCGGTGCAGTGTGGGAGCGACTGCCGCTCGGACTCGAGCAGGCCGCCGCCACGCTCGGCGCGGGTCCGTGGCGGGTGTTCCGCACCGTCACGCTCCCGCTGCTGCGTCCGGCGATCGCTTCGGCCACGGCGATCGTGTTCCTCTTCACGTTCACCTCGTACGGCGTGATCCGGGTACTCGGCACGACGGGGCGGGCGACGATCGAGGTCGAGGTGTGGCGGCGGGCGACCCAGCTCGGCGATCTCGGCGGTGCCGCTGTGCTCGCGGTCCTGCAGCTGATCGTCCTCGCCGCGCTCGTCGTCGTGTCGACCTCGATCCAGCGTCGCACCGCTCGCACCGTCGACCTCGTCGCCACCCCACAACGGCGCCGCCCCCGTGGGCGCGAGCGGTGGTACGTCGGCCTGTCGGTCGGGCTGGCGACCGTCCTCGTCGCGACACCGCTCCTCGCCCTGATCGAGCGCTCGTTGTGGAGTCGCGACGGATACACCCTCCGCGCCTGGCGCAATCTCGGCAACGACGAGATCCGGCCCGGGCTCACGCTCGGCATCGATCCGCTCGGCGCCCTGTGGCGGTCGGTGACGACGGCGATGTGGGCCACGATCTTCTCCGTGCTGTTGGGGGCGATCGCCATCGTGGCGATCAGCGCACTCGGCCGCGCCGGCAAGCTGCTCGACGCCGGGCTGATGCTCCCGCTCGGCACCTCGGCGGTGACGATCGGCTTCGGCATGCTGATCACGTTCGACTCCGACCCGTTCGACTGGCGCGCCTCGTGGTGGCTCGTTCCGATCGGCCATGCCCTCGTCGCGCTGCCGTTCGTCGTCCGGTCGGGGCTCGGGGTGGTGCGGGCGATCGATCCCGATCTGCGCGCCGCCGCCGCCACCCTGGGCGCACCACCGATCCGGGCCTGGGCGACCACCACCCTGCCGATGATGCGCCGCCCGCTCGCGATCGCCGCCGGCTTGGCTGCTGCGATCTCGCTCGGTGAGTTCGGAGCGACGAGCTTCCTGTCACGAACCGGGTCGGACACGCTTCCCATCGCCATCGAGCGGCTGCTCGGCCGCACCGGCGGCTCGTTCCAGGCGCAGGCGTTCGCGTTGTCGGCGATCCTTGCAGCTGCCACGATCACGATCGTGGTCCTGGTCGATCTGGCAGGTGGCGACGTGAGCGGCACGAAGCGAGGTGATCGTGCTCGACGTCGCTGATGTGAGCGTCGTCTTCGGCGACACCACCGTGCTCGACGAGGTGTCGTTGCGCGTCGCCGACGGTGAGATCGTCGCTCTGCTCGGGCCCTCCGGCAGCGGGAAGAGCACACTGCTGCGCGTCGTCGCCGGACTGGTGCCGCCCGACAGCGGAACGGTGCGGATCGGCGACGCCGACGTGACGCACGTGCCGACGCACCGGCGCGCCGTCGGCATGGTGTTCCAGGACGAGCAGCTCTTCCCACACCTCTCGGTCGGCGACAACGTCGGGTACGGCCTGAAGATGCAGCGCATGCCCGGTGGCGAACGCACGCGCCGGGTGTCGGAGTTCCTCGAGGTGGTCGGTCTCCCGGGGTTCGAGGGTCGCGACGTCGGCGACCTGTCGGGCGGTGAGGCGAAACGCGTCGCCGTCGCCCGCTCGTTGGCGCCGCACCCGAAGGTGCTGCTGCTCGACGAGCCGCTGACGGGTCTCGACCGAGAACTCCACGATCGGTTGATGGTGGAGATCGCTGCGATCCTCCGCCGGGTCGGCACGACGGCCGTGTGGGTCACCCACGACGCCGACGAAGCCGCCACCGTCGCCGACCGCACCGTCCACCTCGGCGACCTCTGAAACGACACGACCGTTCAGGGCCGGTGCCAGCGGGCACGGCAAGACGCACGACCACGTCGGGTCGGGTGATCTCCCGAAACGCCTCGGCGTTCCATCCGACACCCGACCCGGATCGCTCCGTCGCCGTTCCGTCCGACACCCGACCCGGATCGAACGGCATACTCCGGTGGTGAGGATCGTCGAGTTGACCGCGGGAGACACCCATCCGCTCCGACGTTCGGTGCTGCGCGACGGCACACGGAGCGATCAGGTGGTGTTCGACGGTGACGACGAGTCGACGACGTTCCACCTCGGTGTCCGCGACGGTGAGGCGCTGATCGCGATTTCGACGTGGATGGCCCGTCGGTACCCCGACCTGCCCGCCATCGCCGGCTATCAACTACGCGGTATGGCGATCGCCCCGTCGCGCCGCGGCAGCGGGGTCGGCGCCGCTCTCCTCGACGGCGGCATCGACCGATGCCGCTCGCAGGCTGCCGAGGTGGTGTGGGCACGGGCGCGCATCGCAGCCCTGGGTTTCTACGAGCGGCACGGGTTCGAGGCGAAGGGCCCGGAGTACACCGACCTCGCGACCGGCCTCCCCCACATCGACATCGTCCGGCACGTGTAGCTGCGCCCGTCGGCGCCACGATGCATCCCCGGAGGGCCGCGCTTTCGTACCATCCGTTCGTGCGCCGTCGTGACCAGGTCTCCATCATCGGCATCGTCGCCAGCATTGCGATCGGTGTGCTGGTCGCCCTCGCCGGCAGTTCGGGCAGCGTCGAGGTCGGCTCGTTCCCGGTCTTCGCGATCTGTGCCGCGCTCGCCTACCTCATCAACTGGATCGTGTTCGTCCCGTCGAACGCCGCCCAGACCGAGGCGTACTACGACCTGACCGGCAGCATCACCTACGTCAGCGTCGTCGCCGCTGCCGTCGTGCTGAGCGACGATCTCGATGCTCGTGCCTGGATCGCAGCGATCCTCGTCGCCGTCTGGGCCGGCCGGCTCGGCAGCTTCCTGTTCCGTCGTGTCAAGCGCGACGGGCGCGACGGCCGGTTCGACGCGATCAAGACGAACCCGCTCCGCTTCTTCATGACCTGGACGCTGCAGGGGCTCTGGGTGCTCTTCACCGCCGCCTGCGCCTTGGCGATCATCACCGCTGCCGACCGCGAGGAGCTCGAGTGGGTCGGCTACGTCGGCATCGCCCTCTGGGCAGTCGGCTTCGTGATCGAGGTCGTGGCCGATCAACAGAAGTCGGCGTTCAAGCGCGACCCTGCGAACGACGGCCGCTTCATCACCTCGGGGCTCTGGTCGTGGTCGAGGCATCCCAACTACTTCGGCGAGATCACCCTCTGGATCGGGATGGCGGTCCTGGCACTCCCGATCCTGTCGGGCTGGCGCTGGGTGATGCTGATCTCACCCGTGTTCGTCATCGTGCTGCTCACCCGCATCAGCGGCATTCCGCTCCTCGAAGCCCGGGGTGCGAAGCGCTGGGGCGACGACCCCGACTACCGGGCCTACGTGGAACGCACATCGGTTCTCGTGCCCCTCCCGCCCCGCTCCTGAACAGAAGGGGTCAGGCACCTTCTGTTCTGCCCGCTTGCCCGCGATTACGTGGTGGGGAACAGAAGGTGCCTGACCCCTTCTGTTCGCGCTGTAGGTTCCCGAACATGACGGAGATCGAGACCGACGTGGCGGATCTGGCGGGGGCACACGCCGGGCTGGTGACCCACCTGCGCACGCTGGAGCCGCTCGACCCGGCGACGGCGTCGGCGCTCCCCGACTGGTCCATCGGGCACGTGCTCACCCACCTCGCCCGCAACGCCGACAGCATCCTGTCGATGCTCGACGGGAACCCGCAGTATCCGCACGGCCGCGACGGGCGCAACGCCGACATCGAGGCGGGCGCCGACCGGAGCTGGGAAGAGCTCGTCGACGACGTCGAACGGAGCGCTGCCGCGGTCGACGAGGCGCTGGCGACGGTCGACGACTGGTCGGGAACGGTCGACACCATCGCAGCGGCACGCCCGAAGGAGATGCTGCCGTTCCTCCGCCAGCGCGAGGTCGAGGTGCACCGTGCCGACCTCGGGCTCGGTTACGGGTTCGACGATTTCCCGAGCCGGTACGTGCGCAAGGAACTCCGAGCGATGGAGATGCTGTGGCGGGCCGGCAAACCAATGGGGCTCACGCCGCTGCCCGAGGCCGCCTTGCGAACCCCACCACCGCGTCGACTGGCGTGGATGATGGGCCGCGCAGAGATCGACGGGCTCGGCCCGGCGAACATCTGGTGACGTCGCGCCGACCCGGTCGGCAACCGCATCGCGACGTGGCAGGCTGAGAGCATGCAACAGACGATGCAGTTGGGAATGGTCGGCCTGGGCCGGATGGGCGCCAACATGGTTCGCCGCCTGATGGCCGCCGGTCACGAGTGCGTGGTGCACGACGTGAGCGACGAGGCCGTCGACCAGATGGCGGCCGAAGGAGCGACACCAGCGCACTCGCTCGAAGAACTGGTCGCCGCACTCGAGCCGCCGCGCAACATCTGGGTGATGATCCCGGCCGCCTACGTCGGGAGCACGGTCGAACAGCTGGCTCCCCTGCTGTCGCCCGACGACACGATCATCGACGGCGGCAACTCGTGGTACCGCCACGACGTCGACCGCAGCGAGGCGCTGCGCGATCGGCAACTGCACTACCTCGACGTCGGCACGAGCGGCGGCATCCACGGTCTCGAACGGGGCTATTGCCTGATGATCGGCGGCGACACCGACGCCGTCGACCGGCTGTCACCGATCTTTTCGACCCTGGCACCCGGTGTCGACGCAGCGGAACGGACGCCCGGTCGCGAGGGCGACCCGACGCCCGCCGAGCAGGGCTGGTTGCACTGCGGCCCCTCGGGAGCCGGCCACTTCGTGAAGATGGTGCACAACGGCATCGAGTACGGCCTCATGCAGGCGTATGCCGAGGGCTTCAACGTGCTCGCCAAGGCGAACATCGGCGCCGTCGACCACGCCGCCGACGCCGAAACGGCACCCCTCGACGACGCGAAGTACTACCAGTACGACATCGACCTGTCGTCGGTGAGCGAGGTCTGGCGGCGCGGGTCGGTGATCACGAGCTGGCTCCTCGACCTCACCGCCGAGGCCTACCTCGCCGATCCACGACTCGAGGAGTACGCCGGCCACGTGAGCGACTCGGGCGAGGGCCGGTGGACGCTGCACGCTGCGATCGACGAGGGGGTCCCGGTCCCCGCGTTGTCGGCGGCGCTGTACGCCCGCTTCGAGTCGCGCGGGCGGGCCGACGACGCCAACAAGGTGCTGTCGGCGATGCGCGCCGGCTTCGGTGGCCACCACGAGCGGAAGGACTCCACCCGATGACGCTGCCGCTCTCGACCCAGCCCGAAGCCGACGCCCTCGTCCTCTTCGGTGCCACCGGCGACCTCGCCAAGCGGAAGCTGTTCCCGGCGCTCTATCACCTCGAGCGGACCGGTGTGCTCAACGTGCCGGTCATCGGTGTCGCTCGCTCCGACTGGACCGACGACGGTTTCCGCGAGCACGCCCGCGACGCGATCGTGGCCGCCGAGGCGCACGCCGACGCGGCGGTCATCGATCCGCTGAAGGACCGGATGGATCTCATCCAGGGCGACTACGCCGACCAGGCCACCTGGAACGAACTGCGCGACACCCTCGACCGACACGGCTCGAAGAACGCCGTGTACTACATGGCGATCCCACCGTCGATGTTCCCCGAGGTCGCCCGACGGCTCGCCTCGGTCGGCCTCAACCAGCGCGGCCGCATCGTGGTCGAGAAACCCTTCGGTCGGGACTTCGCCTCGGCATGCGAACTCAACCAGACGCTCGCCTCGGTCTTCCCCGAAGAGCGCATCTTCCGCATCGATCACTATCTCGGCAAGGAGTCGGTCGAGGACCTCCTGGTCTTCCGGTTCTCGAACACCCTGCTCGAACCGGTCTGGAACCGGCGCTACGTGCGCAGTGTCCAGGTGACGATGTCGGAGACGATCGGCGTCGAAGGGCGAGGGTCGTTCTACGACGGGGTCGGCGCGATCCGAGACGTGCTGCAGAACCACCTCTTGCAGGTCGTCGCCTTGCTGGCCATGGAACCGCCGGCCGGCTCCGACAGCCAGTATCTGCAAGACGAGAAGGCCAAGGTGCTCGCCGCGATGCAGGCGATCGATCCGACCGAGGTCGTCCGCGGCCAGTACGTCGGGTACCGCGACGAGCCGGGGGTCGAGACCGACTCGACGGTGGAGACGTACGTCGCCGCCCGGCTCGAGATCGACTCGTGGCGCTGGGCCGGCGTGCCGTGGTTCGTGCGCGTCGGGAAGGGGCTGACCGAGGCCGCGACCGAAGCGGTGATCGAGTTCCAGCCACCGCCGCGTCTGTTGTTCGACGAGGCCGGTGGTCCGCCGCCCGGACGGAACCTCGTGCGGCTCCGCCTCGGCAGCCAGGACGGCGTGACCTTCACGCTCCAGGCAAAGACGCCCGGTCCGCACCTCGACAGCCAGGACGTCGACATCTCCGTCGACTTCGCGGCCGCGCTCGGCGAACGGTCGTCCGCGTACGAGCGGCTGCTCGGCGACGCGATCCAGGGTTCGAACCGGCGGTTCGCCCGCCAGGACGTGGTCGAAGAGACGTGGCGGGTCGTGCAGCCGCTGCTCGACGAACCGGGCCCGGTGCATCCGTACTTCCGTGGCTCGTGGGGACCGGCCGAAGCCGACCGCCTCCTCGAGGACGGCGACCACTGGTACATGCCGAGCTAGGGGGTCAGCAGGCGGCGCGGACGGCGGGGTACGGGTTGACGGCCGAACCGCCACCCGGGTGGATCTCGAAGTGGAGGTGCGGGACGCCGGCGTTGCCGGTCGCACCGACGTAGCCGATCACCTCGCCCTTGGAGACCGTGCGGCTCGAACCCTCCCACGCACTCAAGTGGGCGTAGTAGTAGCTGTCGCCGTTGTTGCCGTAGAGCCACACGGCGTTCCCGCCGAGTGTGTTCGTCTTGAAGTTCACTCGGCCGGACGTGACGGCGACCAGCGGGGTGCCCGTGGCCGAGATCATGTCGACGCCCTTGTGCGTGCGCCCACCCGAACGGGGTGCACCCCACGTGTCGGCGAAGCCGGTGGCGCCACGCACCGGACAGGCGATGCCCGACGTGACGGGTGCCGGCGCGGGCTCGGGGGCCGGCGCCGGTGCCGGCTCGGGGGCGGGCGCTGGAGCGGGTGCGGGTGCAGGCTCGTCGTTCGAGCCGCCGGCGTCGTTGCTCCCGGCGTCGTCGCTGCTCGAGTCCGACCCACCGCTGTCGTCGCTCGATCCGCCGCTGTCGGCAACGGCCTGGGAGTTGCCGCCGCTCACCGCCTGGGGCTGATCTTGGGGCTGCGCGGCTGCGGCCGCCTCGGCCTGACGCTGCTGTTCGGCCTGTTCGGCGGCGAGCTGTTCCTGACGCTGGCGTTCGAGTTCGCGTTGGACGGCGACGTCCTGGAGCCGCTGCTCCTCGATCTCCTGCAACCGGACGACCTCGGCTTCGGCGTTCAGACGCAGCTGCTCGTACTCCTCGACGGCCGACAGCTGCTGCGCCCGCTGGCGTTCGAGGTCGGAGCGCGCGTCGTTGACCTCGTCGATCGCCGCGTCGAAATCGTCGACGCTCACGAGCACGTCGCCCGTCGCCGTACTGCTGAGCACGGCCGCACGAGACGACGCCTGGACCTCGTCGAGCGGGGTCAGCAGCGGGTTCGAGGTGACGCCACCCGAGACGAATCGTCTGACGGCGACATCGGCGAGGCTGTCGCGCATATCGCCGACCTCGGCCTCGAGATCGTCGAGACGTGCCTCGGCGAGTTCGATCTCACCCGAGAGCACGTCGATCTGCGACTCGGCGTCGAACAGCGCCTGCGCTGCAGCGTTGGCACGGTCGCGAGCTGCCTGGATCTCGCGTGCTGCCTGCACGGCAGCGGGGTCGTCGGCGCCCGCGACGACGACGTGGTGGGGCGCGAACGCCACCAGCAAGCCGACGATCGCGGCCCACGTCCGGGTTGTCGCTGTTCCAGGCACGAGCAACAACGTTACAGAACGATGACGAACAACGGGCAGCACCCCGCGACGTTCACACGAGAGCGGGAACCGGCCGACCGGCGCCGGCGATGCCCGGCGACGCATCGGGCGCCGGGCCGGGCACGACGTCAAGCACGGCGCCGTGAGGGGCGCCGGCCGGGTCCATCGACACGACCGGGGTGACCTCGACCTCAGGTTCACGGTTCGACAGCTCGCCTCGAGCGGCGATGAACCCCGCCAATACCGGCAACCACAGGTCGAGCACGCGGAACAGGGCGACGGCCAGGGCGGCCGGCCCTGCCTCGGCTCCGCCGGCGACGAGCAGGGCGACGAGCGACCCCTCGACCACGCCGACGCCACCCGGCACGATCGCCACCATCGAGGCAGCGAGGGCCGTGGCGTAGATGATCAGGGCATCGGAGAGCCCGACGTCGAGCCCGGTGGCGGCCAGCGCAGCGGTGAGCACGGTGGCTCCGAGCAGCTTGCCGAGCACGGCGTGTCCGACGAGACGCACGAGCCCGGTCGGGCGTCGGCGTCCGACGTCGAGGGCATCGAACCAGCCCGTCGGCATCGGCGTCGGCGGACGGCGTCGCAGCCGCTGCACCCGATCCCACGCCCACGACACCGTCGACCGGCTGCGGATCACGACGACGGCGCCGACGATCACGACGACGGCGTAGAGCGAGAAGCCGACGGCGGCAGCGATCCACCATCCGGTCAGACGATCCGTCGCTGCGAGGACGCCGATGGCGATGGCGAGCAGTCCGCCGAGCGCCAGGAAGGCAGCGACCGCCGTGAGAACGCAGGCGGCGACGACGGCGCCGGGCTGATGCCCGCGTCGACGTCCGTGCCGGACGAAGACGGCGAGCCCGGCGGCGCCGGCCGACTTCACGACCTTCTGGGCGGTGAACCCGACGGCTGCGGTCCGAGTCATCTCGGTCGCCCCGCATCGCACGCCGACCGCCTCGTGCGCGACCTGGTTCATCCATCCCCGGTTCCACATCGCCAGCATCGACACCGCGACGCCGACGACGACCGGAATCGGCCGCAGGTCGCCGATCCGTCCGATCATGAAACGGACCGGTTCGCCGTACCCCGACGCGAACACGGCGAGCAATCCGGCGGCGACGGCGATCATCAGGATGTGGCGCGTGCGGGATCGCATCGTGGGCTCCTCGTCGGTGTGCGGCGGCTGTCGCACTCCTTGGGTACCAGTGCATCGGCAGCCGATCGGGGCAATCCGAGCCCCGGAGCGCACTCGTGACCGAAGCTTGATCTCCCCGACATCCCGTCGTCACCGTCCGGTCACGACCGCCGCATTCCGGTCGATGCCCTGCGGTTCGCGCTCGCCTGGCCGACGCCGCTACAGTTCTTACACGTCGGGACAACCAGTCCCATATTTCGAGACAAGCCATGTGGATCCTCATCACGCTCGCGGCCGCAACGTTCCAGATCCTGAGGACGTCACGTCAGCACCAGCTCCGCTCGGTGCTCTCGACCGCTGCCGCCGGCTTCGTCCGCTACGCCTACGGCGCCCCGTTGGCTCTGCTGCTGAGCCTCGTCCTCTTCGGTGCGCTCGACCGCGACCTGCCCGGCGTCCCTGCCTCGTTCTGGCCGGCGCTCCTGGTCGGGGCCGTCGGACAGATCGCCGGCACCGTTGCACTCCTCCAGTCCTTCAAGGTGCGCGACTTCGCGGTCGGGACCGTCTACTCGAAGTCCGAGGTGCTGTTCGTCGCTGCGCTCGGCGCCATCGGCTTCGAGACCGCACTCCGTCCGGCCGGCTGGTTCGGTGCCGTGCTGGTCACGATCGGCGTCGCGTGGCTCGCGTCGAAGGGCTCGTTGGCCAGCCTGCTGGAACGGGCCGGCGATCCGGCCGCGCTGCTCGGACTCGCAGCGGGCGCCGGGTTCGCTGCTGCGTCGCTCGGCATCGGATCGGCCTCTCGGTCGCTGATCGATGCGCCCTCGTTCGATCGCGCCGTGCTCACCCTCACGGCGTTGCTCGTGGTCCAGACGCTGCTGAATGCCGGGTGGTTCGTGGCCACCGATCCCTCCCAGATCGCCCGGACCATCGGCGCGTGGCGACCGGCGATCCCGGTGGGCGTGTTGAGCCTGCTCGGCTCGATCGGGTGGGCGTGGGCGTTCACGCTCGAGAGCGCCGCGAAGGTGCGGACGCTCGGCCAGGTCGAGCTGATCATCGCGTTCGTCCTCGCCCGTGTGACGCTCGGCGAGCGTCACACCCGGGCCGACCATCTCGCGAGTGGGCTCGTCCTCCTCGGCGTCGTCCTCGTCACCGTGTGGGGTTGATCCGGCGGGGCACCCCGAGCCGGACGAGCGTCAGCACCACGGCGGTTGCCCACCACGTCTGCCGGGCGAGACGCACGGCCCGACCGACATCGAGCGACGTGGGAGGGCCTCCGTCACCGAGCGTGCCGCGGTCGTCGACCTCGGTTCCGTAGCGGTTGACGCCGCCGAGACGAACGCCCAGCGCAGCGGCGAACGCCGCCTCGACCACTCCCCCGTTCGGGGACGGGTGCGCACGGGCGTCGCGCCGAACGATCAGGACGACCTGGCGTGCGCGACGCGGCCGGACCGTCATCACGACCGCTGCGGTCAGCCGCGCGGGGAGCCAGGCCATGGCGTCGTCGATGCGCGCCGCCGACTTGCCGAACCGTTCGTAGCGGTCGGTGCGGTGGCCGACCATCGCGTCGAGGGTGTTCACCGCGCGGTGCGCCAAGACGGCCGGGGCACCACCGACCGCAGCGAAGAACAACGGCGCAGTGACCGCATCGACCGAGTTCTCCGCGAGCGACTCGATCGCTGCCCTCGCCACACCGCCGGCGTCGAGCGAACCCGTCTCGCGACCGACGATGCGGCTCACCCGCTGCCGAGCGAGCGCCAGGTCATCCGCGGCGAGCGCTGATCCGACGGAGGTGACCTCGTCGGCGAGCATGCGGCCGGCGACCGACATCGCACCGGCGACCACGGCAGCAGTGCGACGACCGAGCACGCGGTTCATCACGATCCCGATGCCGGCTGCGCCGCCGACGAGAACGGCGGAGTGGAGCACACCTGCTGCGACACCATCTCGATACAGCCGACGTTCGGCCTCGTGCGCGGCCCGGCCGAACCACACGACGGGATGCCAACGGGCGGGCGGCTCGCCGACCACCCGATCGGCGGCGAGCACGGCGAGCGGGGTCAGCATCCGATGAGACGCTCGAGCAGGTCGGTGTCGAGGTGCTCGTCGACGGCATCGGCGAGCAGGTCGAACGTGTCCGGCAGCGGGTCGACGACCCGCCGGGCGAACCACCGCTCGAGCAGCCGCTCGTCTTCGAACACCCCGTGCACGGTCGTCGCCGTGATGCCGCCCTGCTCGACCAGCGTTCCGATCGGTGCACCGTCGACGCCCACCAGCCGACCGTGGCGGATCTCGTAGCCGTCGACGTCGAGCCCGTCCACGGTCACCGTCGTCGGCGTCACGAGCTTGTCGCCGGCCATGTGGGTGTCGTAGGGCAGCAGACCGATGCCGTCGATCGTGGAACGGTCCGACTCGACACCGTCGGGATCGTGGATGCGACGACCGAGCATCATCGCCCCGCCGCACACGCCCACGACGCGACGTCCGGAGCGGGCGGCCGCTGCGACCGCCGAGTCGAGCCCTCGTCGACGCATCCAGTCGAGGTCGGCGGCGACGTGTTTCGATCCGGGGAGCACGATCCAGTCGGCACGTTCGAGTTCGGCCGGATCATCGGTCCAGATCGTCCGCGCAGCGAGCGGGAGCAGGCGGAACTCGTCGAGGTTCGAACCGTACGGGAACCGGACGATCGCCACCCGGTCACCGTCGACCGGCCCGAGCGAGCGGAGGGTCGCCCCTTCCTCGTCGGGTAGCTCGTGGCGGAGCATCGGTACCGTGCCGGCGTGAGCCATGCCGGTGAGGTCGGTGAGTGTCGTCGGTCCCGGCTCGAGCAGCGCCGGGTCGCCGCGAAACCGGTTGAGGACGAAGCCGTGCAACCTCGTTCGCGTCGCCTCCGGCACCAGCGACCAGGTTCCGAACAGGTGGGCGAACGAACCGCCCCGGTCGATGTCGCTGACCAGCAACGCCGCAGCGTCGGCGTGGACGACCATCCGATTGTTCACCTGATCGCGCAGATTGATCTCCGCCGGGCTCCCTGCCCCCTCGATGACGATCAGGTCGTGCCGGTGCCTCAGTTCGTCGAACGATTCCCGCATCGCCTCCCACATCAGGTCGTGTCGGTCGTCCCATGCGAGCGCGCTGATCGCCGGGTCGCGACGTCCACGGACGACGACCTGGCTCCGGGTGTCCGCCTCCGGTTTGACGAGCACGGGGTTCATCGACACGGTCGGCTCGACACCGGCAGCGCGGGCCTGGAGCCATTGAGCGACGCCGATCTCCCCGCCCGTCACGACCCGCGCGTTGTTCGACATGTTCTGCGCCTTGAACGGGACGACGTCGATGCCACGCCGGGCCGACCACCGGCACAGCGCTGCGGTGAGCAACGACTTCCCGGCCGACGACGTGCACCCGAGCACGATCAGGGGCGTGGTCATCGGAGCACCTCGTCGACGGTCGCGAGGAAGCGATCGGTTCCGGCGTCGTCGGCGACGGCGACGCGTAGCCATCCAGGCAACCCGTAGCTGCCCAGTTCACGCACCAGGACGTGCCGGCGGAACAGCGGCTCGACGAGGTGTCCACCGTCGCGCACGAGCACCCAGTTGGCGTCGGTCTCACGGACGTCGAGGCCGCGCGCCGCGAGCCCGTCGGCCAGATGACGGCGAGCGTCGGCGATACGGCGCGCCCAGCCGACGAGGTCGCTCGTCCCGGCCAGCTGTTCGACGACGGCGCACGCGGCGGCGCCGACCGACCACTCGGGACGCGATTCGCGGAACCGTTCGGCGTCGCCGGCGGTCGGAGCGACGACATACCCGATCCGGACGCCGGGGCACCGCCAGGTCTTGGTGAGCGACGCGAGCCGCCACGACGACGAGTCGCCGCGCGACCAGCGGCCGGCCGCCAACGCGTGGAACGACTCGTCCCACACGAACGCCTCGTCCGTCGTGGCGGCGAGCCGCCCGCACGGCGCCGAGGGGTTGCTCCGCCACCGCGGCGCCCCGACTTCGATCGCTCCCAGATGACGGCGGTACTGCGAGAACTCCGGATCGACGACCTCACCGACCGGGTGCAACGCCGCCAGGACCGCGATCGCCTCGGACGCTCCGTTGGTGAGAACGACGCGTTCAGGGGGTTCCCCGAGTGCAGCGGCCATCGCTGCGGTGGCCGCACGTTCCTCGGGATACCACCTCGACCGGCGAGCAGCCCGCTCCACGATGGGGGCCACGTCAGGGGCGAACGGGTTGAGGCTCGCCGACAGGTCGAGCAGGTCGTCGACGCCGCAACCGAGCTCTCTCGCCGCAGCGACGACCCGGCCGCCGTGGTCGTTCACGTGTCGAGCACGTCGCGACGCGGGATGACCACGACCGTGCCGTCGTCTTCGTGCTGGACGGTGACCCGGACGCCGTAGAACTCGCGCAACGTTTCCGCCGACAGCACGTCGATCGCCGAGCCCGACGCGACGACCCGACCGCCGTGCAACAGCACCAGTCGGTCGGAGTACATGCCGGCGAGCGTGAGGTCGTGCATCGCCGACACCACCGTGAGGCCGTGTTCGTGCCGGAGCCGTTCGACGAGTTCGAGCGCCTGCTGCTGGTGACCGATGTCGAGCGCACTCGTCGGCTCGTCGAGGAGCAGCACCGGCGCCTCCTGCGCGAGGGCACGGGCGATCGCGATCCGCTGGCGCTCCCCGCCGGACAGCTCGCCCAGCCGGCGCTCCGAGAAGTCGCCGAGATCGAGCCGATCGAGCACGTCGTGTGCGAGGGCCCGATCGTGCTTCGACTCGGTGGCGAAGTAGCCGACGTAGGGCGTGCGGCCGAGGAGCACGTACTCGAACGCAGTCATGTCGTCGGGCAGGATCGGCTCCTGCGGCACGTACGCGACGAGCGCCGCGCGGCGCCGGGACGAGTGCAGGTCGACCGACGCCCCGTCGATCACGACCTCACCGCGCCGCTTGACCAAGCCGACGATCGCCCGCAGCAGGGTCGACTTGCCTGCTCCGTTGGGGCCGATCAGCCCGAGCCACTCCCCGGGCGCGATGCGGTCGGAGAACGGGGCGAGGGCGTCGTGATCGCCATAGCTGACGGCGACGTCGCGCAGTTCGAGCGAACTCACGGCCCGATCCTCCGGGTGCGGAGCAGCACGATGAAGAACGGCGCGCCGAGGAAGGCCGTGACGACCCCGATCGGTGTCTCGGCCGGGCTCGTGAGGACCCGACCGGGCACGTCGGCCAGGATGAGGAACGCGCCGCCGATCATCAACGAGAGCGGGATCAGTCGCCGATATCCCACGCCGGCGGCGAGCCGGATCATGTGCGGGATGATCAGACCGACGAAGCCGATCAGCCCGCTCACACTGACCACGGCCGCGGTGCCGAGGGTGGCGGCGACGATGATGATCAGCCGTGTCCGTCGGACGTTCATGCCGAGCGTCGCCGCCTCGTCGTCACCGACTCGCATGACGTCGAGGTGGCGACGATGCAGCATCAGCACGAGCACGCTGATGGCGACGTACGGGAGCACGAGCGTCACGTCGGCCCAGGTGGCGGTGGAGAGGCGACCGAGGATCCACGAGTAGACCTCCTGGACCCGATCGACGTTGCGCTGGAGCAGGAACGTCTGGATCGCCGTCGTGAAGCTGACCACGGCGACGCCGGCCAACACGAGGGTGGCGCCCGACTGGGCTCGGCCGCCGAACGCACCGCCCACCAGGTAGGTGACCAGGACCGTCACGACCGACACGATGAAGGCGACCGCGACCACCGGGTCGAAACTCCACGACTCGGTCGCGCTGCGGCCGACGGTGAGCGCGATCGTGGCACCCAATCCGGCACCGGACGCCGCGCCCAGGAGATACGGGTCGACGAGCGGGTTCCGGAACACGCCCTGATAGCTCGACCCGGCTACAGCGAGCATGCCTCCGACGAGACCGCCGAGGATCACGCGCGGCATCCGGATCTGCCAGATGATCGCCCACTCCGAGTCGCTGACGCCGGAGTCGATGTCGATGAACGGCAGGTGGTCGATGAACGCCAGCGGCACCCGCCACGCGGGCGGGCCGGCGGGGCCGACCATCGCGCCGATCATGATCGCGACGAGGAGCGACGCGGCCGCGGTCAGGTACCACCCGACCGGTCCGAGTCGCTTCGTCGCCATGAGTTCGATCAGGCCGCTGCGAGCTGCGCCTGGACGGCGTCGGCTGCCGCCTGCAGGTACTCGACGATGCGCGGGCCCCAGCGCGAGGCGATGTCGTCGTCCATCTCGATGACGGCACCGTTCTCGACCGCTGCGATGGCGTCCCAGCCCGGGCGCTCGGACACGGTGTCGATCGACTCGCCACAGCACTTCGTGTCGGCGAGGAAGATCAGATCGGGGTTCGCCTCGATCAGGAACTCGGCGTTCAGCTGCGGGTACGAGGTCTCGTCGGCGGCGGCATCGGCGACGTTCTCGAGACCGAGCAAGCCGTAGACGGCACCGATGAACGTGTCGGAGGTCGCCGTGTACAGCTCGGGACCGAGCTCGTGGAAGTACGTGAGCGGTTGCTCGGGTGCCGGCGGCAACGACGCGACGATCTCGTCGATGTCGGCTTGCATGTCGGCGACGACCGCAGCGGCCTCGTCCTCGTTGCCGGTGAGCTCACCGAGCCCCTCGATCTGGGCGTAGGTGTCGTCGAGCGTGGTGGCGGCCGGACCGTCCCACACCTCGATCCCGAGCGGCTCGAGCTGGTCGCCGAGACCGGTGAAGTCGCCCGAGATCAGGACGACGTCGGGCTCGTAGCCGGCGATCGCTTCGACGTTCGGCTCGTACGCCGACAGCTCGTTCGGGAGCTCCATCGCCTCGGGCGGGTAGTTCGAGAACGAGTCGACGGCAACCAGCAGGTCGTCGGCGCCGATCGCGAAGACCATCTCGGTCAGTGCGGGCGACAGCGACAGCAGGCGCAGTTCGTCGTCGGACGGCTCGGTCGTGTCCGGCGTCGGAGCCGTCGTCGCCGGCGTCGTGTCGGGTGTGGTCGTGTCCGGGGTGGTGGTGTCGGGTGTCGTCGGCACCGTCGTGTCGGCCGGTGCCTCGGTCGTCGCGACGGTCGAGTCGGCGACGGTGTCGGTCGTGTCGGCGGTGTCGGTCGACGAGTCGTCGCCGCACGCGGCCACGACGAGGGACAGGCCGACGATGCCGGCCAGCAGTCGATGTTGCATGGAAGTTCCTCCACGTTGGGAGGACAAGTGGGTCAGCGACCGGTGTGACCGGCCTGCGAACCGCCCTTGCCTCGAGGGTCTGGGTTTCGCGCGACGGGAGGGTTCGACCGGGCTCGTTCGATCGACGCCCTCTCGGGCCTCGTCGACATCACCGTTGCGGGACAGCGCCGGACTCCCACCGGACTTCGCACCAACCGTGCAGCCAGCACTGTAGCGGCGACGTGATGCGCGTCGGCAACCGTCTTCGTATGCTCGCAGCCATGTCAGACGCCGAGACGACCGACGCGCTCACCGACGATCCACGGCCCGACGGCCTGCGCAGTGCGCCGTCGCTGGTGCTCGTCAACACCGGCAACGGCAAGGGCAAGAGCTCGGCCGCGTTCGGGGTGATGATGCGGGCGCTCGCCGCCGATTGGCCGGTCGCCGTCTGCCAATTCATCAAGTCCGGCGACTGGAAGGTCGGCGAGGAGAAGATCGGCCGACAGCTCGGTGTCGACTGGCATTCGTTCGGCGACGGCTTCACCTGGGACAGCGACGACCTCGAGGTCGACAAGGCCCACGCCCGCGAGGGGTGGAACACCGCCAAGACGGTGATCGAGTCGGGCGACTACAAGCTGGTGCTCCTCGACGAACTCACCTATCTGTGCTCGTGGGGCTGGATCGATCTCGACGACGTCGTCGCCACGATCCGGAACCGCCCCGATCACGTCAACGTGGTCGTCACCGGACGCGACGCCCCTGCGGAGATCGTCGAGTTGGCCGACACGGTGACCGAGATGCGCGAGGTCAAGCACGCATACCAGGCCGGCATCCGGGCCAAGCGCGGCATCGACTACTGAGCGCACGGTGAGCGGCGCCCGAATCACCGTCCTGCTCGGCGGGGCGCGCGCCGGCAAGACCTCGTTCGCCGAGCGGCTCGCCGGTGTCGGCGGCGAACCGGTGACGTACCTGGCGACGAGTCCGCGCATCGACGGCGACCTCGACCTGGAGGCACGCATCGCCCGACACCGAGCCGACCGACCCGCCACCTGGTCGACCGTCGAGGAGGAGATCGACCTCGCCGGAGCGATCCGAGCGATCGACCGCGGCGTGATCGTGATCGATTGCATCACCACGTGGGTGGGCAACCTCATGCATCACGGTCACGGCGAGGCCGACGTGCTCGCCTGCGCCGATGACGCCGTCGAGGCCTCGCTCGCCCGCGACGGTGCGACGATCGTGGTGACGAACGAAGTCGGGCTCGGCATCGTGCCGCCATCCGAACTCGGCCGCGCCTACCGCGACGCGCTCGGCCGGGTGAACCAGCGCTGGGTGTCGGCGTCGGAGCGAGCGCTGCTGATCGTCGCAGGACGTGCGCTGCCACTCCACGAGCCGGACGAGCTCGCATGAGCGGATTTGTCGGAGCCGTCCAGTTCCTCACCCGGATCCCAGTCCGCACCTCGTCGGCCATCCCCCACGAGCGAGTCCTGCCGTGGTTCCCGGTGGTGGGCGCCCTCATCGGCGTGGTCGTCGGTGGAGTCGCCGCCGGCCTCGGCGAACTCGTGCCGGTCTCCGTCGCTGCCGCACTCGCGGTGGTGACCGGCCTGTCGATCACCGGCGCGTTCCACGAGGACGGGCTGGCCGACATCGCTGATGCCTTCGGGGGCGGCGTCACGGTCGAACGCCGGCTCGAGATCCTCAAGGACTCGCGACACGGCACGTACGGCGTCGCAGCACTCGCGTCGTCGATCGTGGTGCGAGTCGTGGCCGCAGCGTCGATCGTGTCCGCGGCATCGGTGTTCGCCGCCTTCGTCGCTGCACACACACTCGGCCGCACAGCAGCCGTCGTTGCGATGAAGGCAGCACCGCCGGCCAGCGAGAGCGGCCTCGGGGCGTCGGCGGGCCGAGATCTCGCGCCGGTCGCAGCCGTGGTCTGCGGCATCACCGGCGTCGGCATCGCGACGCTCGCGACCGGATGGTGGGTGCTGCCGTTGGTGGGCGGCGCCGTCGTCGGAACGGCTGCGGTCGTCGTGCTCTCGGTTCGCAAGATCGGTGGTCTCGCCGGCGACGTTCTCGGCGCGATCGAACAGGTCGTCGAGTGCACCGTGCTCGTGGTCGCATCGGGCCTCGCGATGCGACACAGCCTCTGGTGGTCGTGAGCCGATCCGATCCGGTCGGCGACATCGACGCTCACCTACCATGCGCCCATGGGGGAACGAGGGACGCAGGTGGTCGTCACGACCGACCGCTTCGAGGACGATCTGGCGGCGCTGCTCGACGACTACGGGTTTCGTGTCGAGCAGATCTTTCCCGCCGACGCGCCCACCACGGCGGTCGTATCGCGTGACGAGGCGACCCTCCGGCTCGAGGCCGGGGTCCCGTCCCGACCGACCGAACTCCTCCTGACCGTCGACGCGCCCCGCGGACCGGTCCGGTTGCCGGGCGGCACGCGCGTGTCGTTCACGACCCCCGACTCGGGCATCGACATGCCGGAATGTCATCCGACGTTGACCATCCGACACCACGAGGATTCCGGACCGGCCGGTCGCGCCGGGATGCGCTACCACGACCTGATCCCCGATCGCTGGGGCGGCCGCTACATCGGGTCGATCATCACCATCCCGGACGGCGGGCCGGTGCCCGACTACGTGCACTACCACCGGGTGCGGTTCCAGATGATCGCCGTGAAGACCGGGTGGGTGAAGGTCGTCTACGAGGGCCAGGGTGAACCATTCGTCATGCACCCCGGCGACGTCGTGACCCAGCCGCCCGGCATCCGTCACCGGGTTCTCGAGGCATCACCCGGGCTCGAGGTGGTCGAGGTCGGCTGTCCCGCCGAACACGAGACGATCGCCGATTGGGAGCATCCGCTCCCCGACGAACTGCTGCCTGCCGAACACCAGTGGGACGGCCAACGATTCGTCCGACACGTCCACGCCGACGCCCGGTGGGAGCCCGGGCGGATCCCCGGCTGGGAGGCATGCGATACCGGCGTGGCGACCGGCACGAACGGCTACGCCGGCGTTCGCCTCGTGCGTCCGTCCGGCACCGGCGACATTCCCGACGAACTCCTCGCGTTCGACACACAGTTCGCGCTGATCGTAGTGCTCGACGGGAGCCTGCGGTTCGCGATCGAGGGACGGCCCGCCGTCCTCCTCACCGCCGGGAGCAGCGTCGCCGTGCCGTCTGGGCTGCCGCACCGCTTCCTCGACCCGTCCGACGACTGCCTGCTGCTCGTGGTGACGATCCCGGCCGGCCCGTCGTAGCGTCGGATAGCCTCACCGATCGTGCCGATCCCGACGCCTCTCGCTCAAGCCGGTCGCGGTTTCGCGATGGGTGCTGCCGACATCGTGCCGGGCGTCTCCGGTGGCACGGTGGCGCTGGTGCTCGGGATCTACGAGCGCCTGATCCGCAACGTCCACGCCGGCGCGCACGTGCTGAAGGAGGTCCTGCGAGGCCGGTTCTCCGAAGTGGTGCCGTCGCTGCGCAAGGTCGAGTGGGTCTGGCTGTTGTCGCTGCTCGCCGGGATCCTGGTGGCGATCGCCGCCCTGTCGTCGATCATCGAGACCCTGCTGCACGAGCAGCCCGTTCGCATGGCCGGGCTGTTCTTCGGCCTCGTCGTCGGCTCGATCACGGTGGCGTGGCGACTGGTCCGCCAGAAGTCGCCTCGCGAGTTCTCCGTGATGCTCGTGGTCGGCCTCGTGCTGTTCCTCGTGCTCGGACTGCGCAACAACACCGAGGTCGCCGACGACGCCGCCGAAGTCGTCACCCGTTCGCCGTGGATCTTCCTCGGCGCCGGAGCGATCGCGATCTGCGCCATGATCCTGCCCGGCATCTCCGGCTCGTTCATCCTCGTCATGCTCGGCATGTACACCGAGGTGCTGGGCGCCGTGAACGATCGCGACTTCACCTCGCTCGCCGCCTTCGGCATCGGCTGCGTGATCGGCTTGGCACTGTTCTCCACCGGGCTCAACTGGGCGCTCGAGCACCATCACGATCTCGTGATGTCGGCGATGATCGGGTTGATGCTCGGGTCGCTGCGCGTGCTGTGGGCATGGCCCGGCGGCACCGCGACGACCGAGCTCGGTTCGCCCTCGGGCGACGTGCTCGTGCCGATCCTGCTCGCCGTCGCCGGCGCCGTCCTCGTGATCGGCGTCGAACTCGTCGCCACCCGCCTCGACAAGGCCGACCCCATCGCCTGAGTCCAGACCCGTCGGTTGAGGTCAGACCCCAACCGACCGCCCAGCAGGGCGTGGTCCGAGTCACCCCGTCGGTTGGGGTCTGACCTCAACCGACTTGAGCGCCTTCGACTCCGACAGCGGGTGCGCGACGGGGACGTTCTAGCCTCGGCGCATGAGTGAGCGCATCGCTGTTCGCACGTGTCCGCTGTGCGAGGCCGGGTGCGGCCTCGAGATCACCCTCACCACCGGCGACGACGGCACCGAGGCGGTAAAGCGCATCCGCGGCGACCGGGACGACGTGTTCTCGGGCGGCTACATCTGCCCGAAGGGTTCGACGCTCGGCCACCTCCACGATGATCCCGACCGCCTGCGGCAGCCGGTCGTGCGGCGTGACGGCGAGTTCGTCGCTGTGTCGTGGGACGAGGCGTTCGCCACGATCGAGGCGGGTCTGATGCCGCTGCTCCAGGAGCACGGCCGGGACTCGTGTGCGATCTACCTCGGCAACCCCGGCGCACACAGCCTCGGCCCGATGCTGTACAACCGCAGCCTCATCACGGCGCTCGGGAGCCGCAATCGATTCTCCGCCTCGACGGTCGACCAACGACCGAAGGAATTGTCCGCCGGCCTGATGTTCGGTTCGGTGAGCGTGCCGGTGCCCGACCTCGACCGGACCGACTTCCTCCTGATGCTCGGCGCCAACCCCCACGCCTCCAACGGTTCGCTGTGCACCGCACCCGACTTCCCGGGGCGCCTCGATCGGATCCAGGAACGCGGCGGCACGATCGTCGTCGTCGACCCGCGACGCAGCGAGACGGCCGAACGGGCCGACCGACACCTCGCGATCCGACCCGGTGGCGATGCACACCTGCTCGCCGCGATCGCCAACGTGCTCGTCACCGACGGGCTCGCCGATGTCGGCCGACTCGCCGAACACACGAACGCGCTCGACGACGTGGTCGACGCGCTCGGTCCGTTCACGCCCGAACGGGTCGAAACGGCGACCGGACTCGACGCCGACACGATTCGCACCCTCGCACACGATGTGGCGGCCGCACCCACTGCCGCGGTGTACGGCCGAATCGGCACGTGCACGCAGGAGTTCGGCACGCTCGCCTCGTGGCTCGTCGACATCGTCAACCTGCTGAGCGGCAACCTCGACCGGGTCGGCGGCGCGATGTTCGCCAAGGGCGCCGTCGGCCAGCCGTCGACGAAGGGCGCTCCGGGCACCGGTCGCGGCATCCGGATCGGTCGCGTGACGAGTCGTGCCGGAGGGAGGCCGGAGTCGCTCGGCGAGTTCCCGGTGACCGCACTCCCGGAGGAGATCGAGACGCCGGGCGACGGCCAGGTGCGGGCGCTCATCACCGTTGCCGGCAACCCGGTGTCGTCGAACCCCAACTCGGAGCGTCTCGACGCAGCGCTCGGATCGCTCGAGTTCATGGTGTCGATCGACCCGTACATCAACGAGACGACCCGCCACGCCGACGTGATCCTGCCGCCGCCGTCCGCGCTCGAGAAGAGCCACTACGACATCGCGCTGCTCAACTTCGCGGTCCACAACGTGGCCAACTACTCCCCCGCCGTCATCGATGCGCCCGACGACCAGCCCGAGGAATGGGAGATCATCCTGCGCCTCGCCGGACTCCTCGGCGGCGGCGGGGCGAACACTGACATCGACGCAGTCGACGATCAGATCGCGGCAGCCGTACTCGGGTCGGCCGTTCGCGACGAGCACTCGTCGATCCACGGGCGCGACCCGGCCGAACTGAACGAGCAACTCGACGGTCGCCGGGGACCGGAGCGACTCCTCGACATCATGCTCCGCACCGGTCCGTACGGCGACGGCTTCGGCACCGATCCCGACGGGCTGTCGCTGGCGGTCCTCGAAGCCAACCCGCACGGGGTCGACCTGGGCGCGCTCGAAGCCGATCGGGTGCCCGACGTGTTGCGCACCCCATCGGGGAAGATCGAGGCGTTCCCCGACGCGATGCGAGCCGACATGGATCGCTTCACCGCGTCGCTCGACCGCGAGGCAGACGACATGGTGCTCGTCGGACGGCGTCACGTCCGGTCGAACAACTCGTGGATGCACAACGTGCGCGTGCTGACCAAAGGTCGCAACCGGTGCACCCTGCAGGTACACCCCGACGACGCCGACCGACTCGGCTTGCGTGACGGTGCTCCCGCCACGGTGCAGTCCCGTGTCGGCGAGGTGTCGATCGACGTCGAGGTCACCGACGGCATCCGTCCGGGTGTCGTCAGCATCCCGCACGGCTTCGGCCAGAACCTGCCCGGCGTCCAGCTGCGGGTCGCGCAGGAGTACCGAGGTGTCAACACGAACGTGCTGACCGACGAGCTGTTCTACGACGAGATCAGCGGCAACATCGCCCTCAACGGGGTCCCGGTGACCGTCTCGCCGAGCTGACCGGGTCGCGCACTCGCTGCCCATGCGACGGCGTACAGTTCGCGTTCGATGCACACTCGACGCCTCTCGACCCTGGCCCTCGCGGCCGCACTCCTGACCCCACTCGTCGCCGCCTGCGGCGGTGACGACGACAGCGGCGTGACGACCGACGACCTCGACGGTCGCACGTTCGTCGCCACCTCGTTCGAGCCCGACGGCATCGTCGAAGGTTCGGAGATCACCATCGACTTCGCCGGGGGTGGTCTGTCGGCCAACGCCGGCTGCAACGTCCAGAACGGCGGCTACTCGGTCGACGACGGCAACCTCCAGGTCGACACCATGACGAGCACGATGATGGCGTGCGACGACGCGCTGATGGCACAGGACGACCGGATCGTCGTGCTGCTGTCGTCGTCACCGTCGGTCACCCTCGACGGCGACACCCTCACCATCCAGGGCGACAGCACCCTCGTCCTCACCGAGCGCTAGCGAGCAATCCGACGCCGCCGGAGCGTCACACCAACACGACCACGAGCACGGCAGCGGCGTAGACCCCGAGCAGGAGGGTCGCAGCGACCGGCGGGTGCCTCACCGTCGCCACCACGAGCGTGGCAGCGGCGCAGCCCACGGCGATGACGATCGTCCCGGCGATCGCCGTGTCGGACACGGAGATCGAACGGATCAGCGGTCCGATGCCGGCCGCGAGCGTGGCGTCGACCAGCGACGAGCCGAACAGGTCGCCGATCGCCAGCATCCCGGCGCCCCGGCGGACCGCGGTCCAGTCGACGACGAGTTCCGGGAGCGAGGTGCCGAGCGAGAGCACGAGTGCGCTGGCGACGAACTCCGGGACCCCGAACCGGTCCGCCAGCTCGACGAACGAGTACACCACCACGGTCGCCGCTCCGGCCACGATCGCCAACCACAGCAGCGTCGTGCCGACCTCGAGGCCCACGCCCGAGCCACCCCGGGGCCGCAGCGGGGTCGGCTCGGACTGGCGGAGCAGGAGGATGCTGGCGAGCCAGAGTGTCACGAGGAGCAGGCCGTCGAGTCGGCTCAACGTGCCGTCGCTCACCAGCACCAGCAGGAGGACCAGGCCGATCACCGTGGCGACCCCGGTCGTCACCACCACGTCGAGACGCTCCCGGAGGTCGAGCCGGAACCCGCTCGCCGCGATCAGCAGCGCGAGGACGAGCGTGATCTGGGTCAGCGCCGATCCGGTCGCGTTGCCGACGTTGAGGTCGCCGTGACCGGTCACCGAGGCACTGATCGAGTTGGCGATCTCGGGAAGGTCGGTGCCGACGGCGAGCACCGTCACCCCGACCAGGCCGGCGCTCACGCCCAATCGGTCCGACACGACGAGCGCCGACGTGACGGCTCGACGGCTGCCGACCGCGGCGAGGACGACACCGCCGATCAGCGCGACGATCCAGACCACGACCACGTTTCGATCCTGACGCTGCGGGACTTCCGGCACAAGGGTCGAACGACCGGCCGAAAAGGTGGGAGCATGAGCCCGCCGTATGAACGCACCTGCATCCGCCCCGTGGACCATCACTGGTGACGAGGTCGTCGCCGCGCTCGACAGCGACATCGTTCGAGGCCTCGACGATGCACAGGCGTCCGGCCGGCTCGAACGCGACGGCCCGAACGAGTTGGTCGAGGCACCGCCCGTGCCGTTCTCGGAACGGGTCGTCGCCCAGTTCAAGGACCCGCTCGTCGCCCTCCTCCTGGCGGCGATCGTGATCTCGCTCATCGCCTGGATCGCGGAAGGGGCCGAGGGCTTCCCGATCGAGCCGGTCGTGATCGCGACGATCGTGATCCTGAACGCCGCGCTCGGCCTGTGGCAGGAGATGCGCACCGAGCAGGCGGTCGCCGCGTTGAAGGACATGACGTCGCCGCACGCGCTCGTGATCCGGAACGGACGCGTCGTCGAGATCCTCTCGTCCGAGCTCGTCGTCGGCGACGTGCTCGCCCTCGAGGAGGGCGACGCCGTGAGCGCCGATTGCCGCATGGTCGACAGTGCCGGCCTCGACGTCGCCGAGGCACCGCTCACCGGCGAGAGCCAACCGGTCACCAAGACCACCGATCCGCTCGCGACCGACACTGCGCTCGCCGACCGCACCAACATGGTCTACAGCGGCACCGCAGTCACGCGCGGCCGCGGACGCGCTGTCGTCGTGGCGACCGGCATGCGCACCGAGATCGGCAAGATCGCCGAACTGCTCGGCGCCGCCGACTCCGGTGAGACACCACTCCAGCGTCAGATCTCGTGGCTCGGCAAGATGCTCGGCATCCTCGTCGTCTGCCTCTCGGTCGTGGTGGTCGGATCGGTCCTGCTGACCTCGGACGACCGCTCGTTCACCGGCGTGATCGACGCCCTCGTCGTCGGCGTCTCGCTGGCGGTCGCAGCAGTGCCGGAAGGGCTCCTGGCGATCATGTCGATCGTCCTGG
The DNA here is from genome assembly GCF_004364865.1 of Ilumatobacter fluminis. Lineage (NCBI taxonomy): Bacteria > Bacillati > Actinomycetota > Acidimicrobiia > Acidimicrobiales > Ilumatobacteraceae > Ilumatobacter > Ilumatobacter fluminis. The sequence continues at coordinate 1,164,296 of NZ_SOAU01000001.1, read as the reverse complement.
CGCTCGGGGTGCAGCGGATGGCGGAGCACGGCGCGATCGTCAAACGGCTCTCGTCGGTCGAGACGCTCGGTTCGGCCTCGGTGATCTGCACCGACAAGACGGGCACCCTCACCCGCAACGAGATGACGGTCGTGGCCGCCGTCGTCGGCGACGTCGAAATCGAGATCACGGGTGTCGGCTACCGACCGATCGGCGATGCGGTGCTGAACGGCGAACGGCTCCAGAGCGGGCCCATCGCCGCCGAGCTGCGGTATCTGCTCGCGGCCGGAGCGCTGGCGAGCGACGCCGCGATCGAGTCCGACGGCGACGATCAGTGGGACGTGCGTGGCGACCCGACCGAGATCGCCTTCCTCGTCGCCGAGCACAAGGTCGCAGACGTCGCCGCCCGTGAGGCCCGCTTCGACCGGCTCGACGTCGTGCCGTTCACGTCCGAGCGGAAGATGATGACCACGTTGCAGCGCGATGGCGACGACGAGCGCATGCTGATGATCTCGAAGGGAGCGCCCGACGTCCTCCTCGACCGGTGCACCCGCGAACGACGAGACGGCGACGACCTCCCCCTCGACGACGAGCGCCGAGCGGCGCTCCTCGCCACGGTCGACGGCCTGGCCGACCGGGCGCTGCGGACCTTGGCGGTCGCCTACCGAGAGGTCGAGCGGGGGGCGACCACGATCGGCCCCGACCACGAGGAGGACATGGTCTGGCTGGGCGTGGTCGGCATCGTCGACCCGCCGCGCGACGAGGTCGCCGACTCGATCCGTGAGGCACACGAAGCCGGCATCCAGGTCGTCATGATCACCGGCGATCATCCGCGCACGGCGCAACGGATCGCCGATCAGCTCGACGTCGACGCCGTTCACGCCCGCGTCGAACCCGACGACAAGCTGCGCATCGTCGCGGAGCTGCAGGCCGACGGCAACGTCGTCTCGATGACGGGCGACGGCGTCAACGACGCTCCGGCGTTGCGAACCGCCGACATCGGCGTGGCGATGGGGATCACCGGCACCGAGGTCTCGAAGGAGGCCGCCGACGTGATCCTGACCGACGACAACTTCTCGACCATCCTGCGGGCGGTCCGCGAGGGCCGGGAGATCTTCGCCGACCTGCAGAAGGTCATCCGCTACCTGCTGGCGTCAAACACCGGCGAGGTGCTCGTGATGCTGTTCGGCGTGCTGGGCGCCGGCCTGATCGGGCTCGACGCCGTCGAGGGCGAGCTGGCGGTGCCGCTCCTCGCCACGCAGATCTTGTGGATCAACCTCCTGACCGACAGCGCCCTCGCGATGGCACTCGGCGTCGACCCCGCTGTCGACGAGGTGATGTCTCGCCCACCCCGGGGCATGGAGGACCGGGTGATCGACAAGCCGATGATGGTCACGATCGGGCTGATCGGACTCGTGTCGTCCTTCGTGGCGCTGCTCGCGTTCGACCTCGAGATGCCGGGCGGGTTCATCGAGGGCGATGGCGACATCACCACGGCACGCACGATGGTGTTCACGACGCTCGTGATCGCACAGGTCGGCAACGCCTTCAACTCGCGCAGCGACGTGGTCAGCGCCTTCGTTCGGCCGTTCGAGAACCGCCTGCTCTGGCTCGCCGTGGCCGTCACGGTGCTCTTGCAGGTCGCGGTGGTGCACCTGCCGTTCCTGAACGATGCGTTCGACACGGTGCCGCTCGACGCCGAGCGTTGGGCCGTCTGCTGCGCCCTTGCCGCCGTGGTCCTTGCCGCCGGCGAGATCCGCAAGGTGTTCACCCGAGCGGCGATGCGTCGTCAGCCGGCGCTGAGCTGACGGCCGGTGATGTCGGTCGACTCGGCGTCGATCGCCGAGTACGGCAGGCGAGCGAAGAACTGGTCGGCGTTCCGGGCGAGGGCCCGCACGGCGAGATAGTTCGTCGTTCCCCCGACCGCCGCCCCGATGCCGGCCGGGAGGAGCCGGCCGATCGCTGCCAGACCCCGGCGTGAGCCGTAGGTGCGGAGCAGCGCCTTCGACATGAACCGGTTGGCCATCTGGATCGTGGTGATCGGCACTCGGCCATCGGCGGCGACCGACTTGCCGATCGTCGCCTCGTTCACGGCTCGCGAGAAGCCGTCACGGGCGGAGCTGCCGTAGATGAGGACGGCGAGCACCCAGGCGCGACGCTCGTCGACGCTCGGTTCTTCGCGACCGTGGATGGCCGCGATCGTCAAGACCAGGTCGCCGACTCGGCCGGTGAACCACACGAGCTCGCTCAGGGTGGCGACGAGGGTGGCGGAGGTACCGACGGTTGGCGCCGCCGCGGCGGCACCGGCAGCGGCACCGGTGGCCGCGAGCTCGCGAGCCATGCTGCGGGTGAGCAGGTCGATCTTCTCGGGCCGGAGCAGGCCGTCCATCGATTCGGCGCGCTCCTTGGCGGCTTCCCAGCGGTTGGCCGACACATCGTCGATGGTCGACAACATGTTGGTGGCGATCCGCAGCGACTCGGCGGGCCCGAGCTTGTTGACGAGCCGGTTCACCCACTCGTTCGCCTTCTGCTCAGCCCGGTCACGCACGGCCACACCCCCTGTCTACCCGACAACGACCACCACCCACCGTCGACCCGACGGCGCGAGGGAGTTCCTGCTCGCGCGACGATGGGTCCGGTATGGAGGCTCGCTCACATCATCCGGACCGGACGTACCCACACCTGGCGGCGGGACCGGACCTGACGCTCATCGACGTCGGGCCCGACTTCTGGGCCACGATCGACGACCGACCCGAGCTGCACACCGGCCGACTCGTCACCTCGTTCGAGATGAACGCCGACTGGGACGTGTGGGAGATGCACCCGAAGGGCGACGAGTTGATCCTGGTCACCGAGGGCAAAGTCCGCTTCCGCCTCGACGACGACGCCACCGTCGCAGAACTGGTGGTCGAGGCGCCGGAGTACGTGATCGTCCCGACCGGCGTGTGGCACACCGCCGACGCCATGGGCCCGGCCCGCCTCGTCATCATCACCTGGGGCGACGGCACCACCCACCGCCCTCGCTGAACAGATGGTGTGCGTCAGGCTGGCTCGAAGCGGCGGAGGCGGAGGCTGTTGGTGACGACGAACACGCTGGAGAAGGCCATGGCGGCACCGGCGATGGCGGGCGACAGGCGGCCCGACATGGCGACCGGGATCGCGATGACGTTGTAGGCGAATGCCCAGAACAGGTTGCCCTTGATGGTGGCGAGGGTGCGGCGTGAGAGGCGGATGGCGTCGGCTGCGGCGGTCAGATCGTCGCGGACCAGGGTGAGGTCGCTCGCCTCGATGGCGACGTCGGTGCCACTGCCCATCGAGATGCCGAGATCGGCCTGGGCAAGGGCCGCCGCGTCGTTGACACCGTCACCGACCATGGCGACGGTTCGGCCTGCGCCCTGCAATTCGGACACGACTGCGACCTTGTCGGCGGGGAGGACCTCGGCCCGCACCTCGTCGATGCCGACCTCGTCGGCGACCGACCGGGCCGTCGCCGCGTTGTCGCCCGTGAGCAGCACCGGTTCGAGCCCGAGGTCGCGGAACCGGGCCACAGCGGCCGCCGACGTCGCCTTGGGAGCATCGGCCACGGCGAGGTGGCCGAGTACCTCGGCGCCACGCCGGAGCTCGACGACGGTCTGTCCGGCACCGATCTCGACGTCGACCGACGGACGGCCGATCTCGTACCGGACACCGTCGACCGAGCCGGTCACGCCGGAACCGGGCAGGTTCACGAAGTCGTCGACCGACGCGACGGTCGTGTCGCGCTGGGCGGCCCCGGCGACGATGGCCCGGGCGATCGGGTGCTCGCTGGCCGACTCGAGGGCCGCCGCCACCTCGAGCAGCGCCTGGGGCGACACGTCGGTCGCCGGGCGAACGTCGACGAGGGTCATCTCCCCGGTCGTGACGGTGCCGGTCTTGTCGAGCACGATCGTGTCGACCTGTCGCGTCTGCTCGAGGATCTCCGGTCCCTTGATCAGGATCCCGAGCTGGGCGCCGCGGCCGGTACCCACCAGCAACGCCGTCGGCGTCGCCAACCCGAGCGCACACGGACAGGCGATGATGAGCACCGACACGGCGGCGGCGAACGACCGCTCGGCGTCGCCGGTGGCGATCAGCCAGACGACGAGCGTCGCGATCGCGAGCACGACCACGATCGGCACGAACACGGCCGAGACGCGGTCGGCCAGCCGTTGGACGGGCGCCTTGCCCGATTGAGCGTCTTCGACCAGCTTCGCCATCTGGGCGAGTTGGGTGTCACTGCCGACACGGGTGGCCTCGACGACGAGTCGTCCGTCGGTGTTGACGGTCGCCCCGGTGACGGCGTCGCCGACGACCACGTCGACGGGCAGGCTCTCGCCGGTGACGAGCGATCGGTCGATCGCTGATGCGCCCTCGACGATCACACCGTCGGTCGCCACCTTCTCGCCGGGGCGCACGACGAACCGGTCGCCGACGGCCAGCTGCTCGACCGGGATGCGACGCTCCACACCGTCGTCGAGGACCGCGACATCCTTGGCGCCGAGGTCGAGCAGGGCACGGAGCGCGTCGCCTGAGCGGCGCTTCGCCCTCGCCTCGAAGTAGCGACCCGCCAGGATGAATGCGACGACCGTGGAGGCGACCTCGAGATAGATGTGGGGTTCACCGGTGGCACCGACGTCCATCGACATCGACATCTCCATGCCGATCTCGCCGGCTGAGGTGAAGAGGAGCGCCCAGAGCGACCAGAGGTACGCGGCGATCACGCCGATCGACACCAGCGTGTCCATCGTGGCGCTGCGATGGCGGAGATTGAGCGCCATCGCCCGGTGGAACGGCCACGCCGACCACGTGGCGACCGGCGTCGCGAGCACGAGGGCGACCCACTGCCAGCCGTCGAACTGCAGCGCCGGGATCATCGAGAGCAGCAGCACCGGCAGTCCGAGCACGACCGCGACGACCAGCCGACGGCGGAGTTCGGCCGCGCGGTCGGGTTCGTCGGCCGCCGGGTCGGGTTCGTGGGCACCGTATCCGGTCGCCTCGATGGTGGCGATCAGTTCGGCCACGTCGACCGAGCGATCGGCGAGGGTGATGTGTGCACGCTCGGTCGCGTAGTTGACCGAGGCGCTGACACCGTCGAGCTTGTTGAGCTTGCGCTCGATGCGCGCCGCACAGGCGGCGCACGTCATGCCGGTCACGTCGAGGTCGACGGCGCCGGTATCGGCGGACGTCTCGGCGGCGGGCCGATCAGGCGACGTCGTAGCCGGCTTCATCGATGGCGGCGACGATCGCGTCGCGGTCGAGATCGGTGCCAGTCACGGTGACGTCCTTGGTATCGAGGTCGACGGCGACCGCCGTGACGCCCGGAACGTGTCCGACCTCGTTCTTGACGGCCGTTTCGCAGTGGCCGCAGGTCATGCCGGGGACGTTGAAGGTGAGGGTGGCGCTCATGACTTGACCAGCCTTTCGATGGCGTTGGTTGCTTCGGTGATGATGCGGTCGGCTTCACCGGGATCGTCGGACTGCACGGCATTGCTCACGCAGTGGCGGAGGTGGTCGTCGACGAGTTCGACGGCGACCGACTGCAGGGCGCGTGTGGCCGCGGACACCTGGGTGAGGACGTCGATGCAATACGTGTCGTTCTCGACCATCCGCTGGAGTCCGCGGACTTGTCCTTCGACACGCTTCAGTCGGGCGAGGATCTTCGCCTTGTCGTCGTGGTATCCGGGATTGGCCATACGGGTACCCTACGGGGGTACCCCATCTCGCGCAACCCCCCGCCCACCGGGCGGGATGTGTCAGGCGTCGAGACGGTCGAGGGCGTCGCGTGCCTTCGTCGCCAAGTCCTCGGTGGCCACCTTGAAGAGCTCGAGGGCGGTCTCGTCGGCCTGGTCGCCCATCGCACCGTGCAGGTACCGGGCGTAGACCCCCTCGCTGATCACGGCGAGCCGCCAGTGCGAGAAGGCGACGTAGTAGTCGATTCGGGAGACGTCGCGACCCGTCCGCTCGGCGTAGCGGGCGACGAGGTCTTCGTAGGCGGGGAAGCCGGGAGCACTCGACGGGTCGTTGTGACGACCCTCACCGTCGCCCTTCACCCAGTAGACGCCGAGGTAGCCGACGTCGGCGAGCGGGTCACCGAGGGTGCACAGCTCCCAGTCGAGCACGGCGGCGACGCGACCGGCGGCGGTGTCGACCAGGCAGTTGCCGAACCGGTAGTCGCCGTGGGCGATCGACACGCCCTGCTGTTCGGGCACGTCGGCGGCGAGCCGGGTCGCCACCTCGTCGACCACCGGGAGGTCCCGGGTCTTCGAGTTCGCCCACTGCGTCGACCACCGCTTGAGCTGGCGCTCGATGTACCCCTCGCGGCGGGCCAGATCGCCCAGGCCGATCTCGTCGATGTCGACGGCGTGCAGGTCGGCGAGCACGTCGATGAGATGGTGGCTGGCCGGTTCCCGCAGCTCGACGGGCAGCAGATCGGCCTTTTCGGGCGAGTCGAGCACCTGACCGTCGACATAGTCCATCACGTAGAACGGAGCGTCGTTCACGGACTCGTCGGTGCACAGCCCGAGCGTCGTGGGCACCGGCACGCCGGACTTGCCGACGGCGGAGATGATGCGATGCTCGCGTGCCATGTCGTGGGCGGTGGCGAGCACGTGGCCGGTCGGCGGTCGGCGCAGCACGAGCTTGCGGCCGTTGCCGTCGACCACGGCGAAGGTCAGGTTCGACCGACCACCGGTGATCAGCGAGAACTCGAAGGGAGGCTGGGCGCCGTCGATGTGATCGGCGAGCCAGGCGGAGACGCGGTCGTGGTTGATGCCCTGCACGGCGGCGACGGTAGCGAACCCGGCGCCCGGAGGAGAGATCGTGGCGGCTGCGGTGTGATCAGCCGGGGCGGCCGACGGCGGTGACCTTGTTCCAGCTCACGCTCGCCACCTTGACCACGGTGCCCGAGTTGGGGGCGTGGACGAGCTGACCGCCACCGACGTAGATGCCGACGTGGCTGATCGGCGAGTAGTAGAAGATCAGGTCGCCGGGCTGTGCGGCGGCCGGCGACACGCGGGGCGTGGCGGCAGCCTGGGCACGCGAGTTGCGGGGCAGGTACACACCGGCCTGACCCCAGGCGTAGTGCGTCAGACCGGAGCAGTCGAACGACACGCCCGGCAGGCTCGTCGCGTAGCGGTACGGGACGCCGAGCTGGCCGTAGGCGGCCTGAACGGCGATGCCGGCGAGACCGGACACGGCCGGGGCGCTCGAACCGCCGCCGGAGCTCCCCGAGCTGCCGGAGCTCCCCGAGTTGCTGCTGCCGGAGTTGCCGGAGCTGTTTCCCGAGTTGCTGGTGCCCGAGTCGTTCGAGCCACCGCTGTTCGAGTTCGACGTGCCGCCGGAGTTGCTGGTGTCGCCACCACCGCCGCCGCCACCGCCGTTGGAGCTGGTGTTGGCCGCAGCCTGTTGCTGGGCGGCGAGTTCGGCCTGGAGGGCTGCGTACGCCTCGGCGGCGCGTCGCTCTTCCTCCTTGCGGATCTCCTCACCGAGGCGAGCCTCGGCATCGACGCGAGCCTCGACGTACTGCGCCGTGAGCTGCTCGGTCTGTTCCTGCTTCTCGGAGATCGTCTGGGTGAGCGCTTCGACCTGGGCACGCTTCGACTCGAGGTCGGCCTTCTCCTGATCGAGGTCGGCGATCAGTTCGTCGAGGTCGTCGGTGGTGGTGGTGCCGACCGACAGGGCGACCCGGCTGTACTGATCGCGCTGCAAGCCTTCGCCGTACTGGGTCGGGCTCGAGAACAGCGGGCCGAGCACGTCGGCGCCCGAGCCGGTGAACGAGCGGATGGCCACCTCGGAGAGGTCGCCTCGCAGCTCGTTGAGTTCGGCCTGCTTGGCGGCGACTCGCTGCTCGGCCTCGACCACCTCGACGTCGAGCTGGCCCTTCTGGTCGACGGCCTCGGCGTAGTCCTCGGCGAGGATGTCGGCCTGGGTCTGAAGGCGCTCGAGTTCGTCGACGATGCGCTGCACCTCGGCTTCGGCCTCGCCGACAGCGGCGGAGGCGACTTCGGGGAAGACAGCGGGGGCGGCGAGCAGGATCGTGGCGGCGGCGACGGCGGTGCGGGAGAGGTGACGACGGAGCTTCATACGGGTCAGCGAGAGAGTGTAACGAGTATTACGAACGCGTTGCGAATACGGCGAGTGTATTGCGAGACGCCGTGATCCGGACGTCAGCGGGCGGGATCGGCAGGGGCGACGTGTGTCACGCCGGCCGACGGGACGGAGACGGCGCGGTCACTCCCATTCGATGGTGCCGGGCGGCTTCGACGTGATGTCGTAGACGACCCGGTTGACGCCGGTGACCTCGTTGATGATGCGCTGGGACATCGTCTCGAGCACCTCGTACGGAATCCGCGCCCAGTCGGCGGTCATCGCATCGTCGCTGGTCACGGCACGGACGACGATGGGGTGGCCGTACGTGCGCTCGTCGCCCATCACGCCGACCGAACGAACGTCGGACAGCAGCGCGGCGTACGACTGCCAGATCTCGCGCTCGAGGCCGGCCCGAGCGAGTTCTTCGCGCACGATGGCGTCGGCCTCCTGCAGCAGCGCCACGCGTTCCGGCGTGACCTCGCCGATGATGCGCACGCCGAGCCCCGGTCCGGGGAACGGCTGCCGCCACACCATCTCGTCGGGCAGCCCCAGCTCGGTGCCGAGCGCGCGGACCTCGTCCTTGAACAAGTCGCGCAGCGGCTCGATCAGTTCGAGTTCCATGTCGTCGGGGAGCCCGCCGACGTTGTGGTGGCTCTTGATCACCGATGCGGTGCCGTCGGTGCCGCCACTCTCGATCAGGTCGGGATAGAGCGTGCCCTGCACCAGGAACTCGGCGTCGGACACGCCACCGGTGTGGCGCTCGAACACCCGGATGAACTGTTCGCCGATCGCCTTGCGTTTCGCCTCGGGCTCGGTCACCCCGGCGAGTGCGTCGAAGAATCGCTGCCCTTCGTCGGCATGGATCAGTTCGATACCGAGGTTGCGGCGGAACGTCTCGACGACCTGCTCGCTCTCACCCTTGCGCATGAGGCCGGTGTCGACGTAGATGCAGGTGAGCTGCGCGCCGATCGCCTTGTGGACGAGAGCGGCGGCGACGGAGGAATCGACACCACCCGACAGTCCGCAGATCACCCGGGCGTCGCCGACGCGATGCCGGATCGCCGCCACCTGCTCGTCGATCACCGACGCCATGCTCCAGCTGGTGTTGCAGCCCGCCAGGTCGTGCAGGAACCGCTCCATCACCCGCATGCCGTACGGCGAGTGCACGACCTCGGGGTGGTACTGCACTCCCCAGATGCGGCGGGTGTCGTTCTCGAGCACGGCGACCGGCGCGTCCTTCGTGCTGGCCGTCGGGGTGAACCCGGGCGGCGCCACGGTGATCGCGTCGAAGTGGCTCATCCAGACGTCGTACTCGTCGGGCACCTCGTCGGGGACGAGCGACGACTCCGCCATCCGGGTGACCCGGGCGCGCCCGTACTCCCCCGCCAGGCCCCGCCCGACGGTTCCGCCGAGCTGGGTGGCGATGAGCTGTGCGCCGTAGCAGATGCCGAGGATCGGGATCCCGAGCTCGTAGATGGCCGGATCGAGGCGCGGCGTGCCGTCGATGTTCACGCTCGCCGGGCCACCGGAGAGGATGATGGCCGACGGTGCCTTGTCGGCGACCTCGGCGGCGGAGATGCGATGCGGCACGATCTCGGAGTACACGCTCAGCTCTCGCACCCGGCGGGCGATCAGCTGGGCGTACTGGGCACCGAAGTCGACCACGAGGGCCGTGTCGTGCGTTGCGGCGGGGGTGTCGGGCGCGGCGTCGGTGTTCAAGACTTCGATGGTAGACAGTCCTCGTGCTGGAGCGCGCGTTCTCGATCCTGCTGGTGTCGCTGGCGGTGTTGATCGGAGGCGCCACGGTCGCCGCGCAGGGCGAGCCGACGCCGCCCGAAACGCCGCCGCCGAGCACCTTCAACGTCTTCTACCCGGAAGAGCAGGCGTTGAGCGACTGCCTCTCCTCGCTGCCACGGCCGAACTGCGGCAGCGAGGCGCGAGGCGGGTGGGCCCAGTACTCGATCGCCCTCGCCATCGTGGCCGGGCTCGGCTTCATCGGGTGGCGGATCGTCAGGTCGGCACGGCGGTCGGGCGCTCCCCGAACGCCAGACGCCACCAGCGTTCCAGACGCTCCCGGTGGTGACCCCGCACCATGACGATGTGATTCCCGAGCGGGTCCTCGATCAGGTCGTCGATCCGCTCCACGTTCCGCAGGACCACCTGCGTGCGGCACAGGTCGCGCTCCGCCTCGCCGTGGTCGACCTCGGCCTCCGACAGCCACACCTGGTCGAGTGAGTCGCCGCCGAGTCTGAGCAACGTCACCGGTCCCGGCGGGAACGTCCCGCGGAGGCCGATGCCGAGACCCGACTCGAAGTGGGTGTGGAGCTCGAGGTCGTCGACCATCGACGGAGCAACCGTGCAGTGGGCCAACACAAGCTCGTCGCGCTCGGTGTCGATCCGAGCCGGATTGGCGATCCACGACGGCATCCCGAGCACCTCTCGCACCATCATCATGGCGACCGTGGAGGCGACGTCGCCTTCACAGCCGGCGACGATGCCGTCGTCGTTCAGCTGGGCGAGGGCGATACACCCGGACGTCCGCAGCTCCGTGATGAAGTCGAAGCAGCGCACCGCGACGGCATCGAGCCGGTGGGCGTCGATCAGGCGGGTGAGCGTCGGATGCATGGCCGCCGCGGCCACCGTCTCGGCGGTCGGTGTGGTGCCGCCCGAGAAGCGAACGGCTACGGGTTGGACGTCGACGTCGGGGGCGTCGCCGTGGTGCACGATCGCCTCGGCGACCGGCACGTCGACCAGCTCGAGTCCCCAGCGGGCGTGGAACGTCTCCCGGTCGGGCACGCTCGCGACGAGCCAGTCGGAGGGTTCGCCCACGAGGCCGATCCGGGCGTGCTGGAAGTGGTGGATGGCCTGCAGATCGGTGATCGTCGCCGCCGGTTCACCGCGACCGTCAACCTGGACGACCCGCCCCGGAATGCCCGCTCGACGGACGAAGGCGAGCGTCTCCAACGCTGCGGCGAGGCTGTTGTGGCGGCCGTGGGCCACGAGGACCACGGGTTCCCACGGGGCGTGGGCGTGCCGACGTTCGATCAGGTGGAGCGTCTCGCGTTCGGTGCCGCCCGTGCCGACCACGATGACGTGGGGCGTGTGCAGCTCGAGGTCGACGCTCGTGGCCCGTCGACCGCCGATCTCCTCCAGCGACATCACCACCGGTGCGAGGAGGCGACCGATCGACGCCGGGTCGTGGAGCGCCGACGCCACGACGGAGTAGGTGAAACCGCTCATGTGTCCAGGGTGCGCCGCACGTGGCGGGCGCCACAGGGTCGAAGGTCCGCGCCCCGGAGGCCGGAGGCCGATACTGCGGTGCGCCGAGCGGTACCGTCGGCTCGTGACCCCCGACGAGTTCCGACGTGCCGGCCACGAGTTGATCGACCTGATCGCCGACTATCTCGACCACGGCGTCGAGGCGCACTCGGTCCTCGACCGGGTCGCACCCGGCGATGTCCGGGCGATGCTGCCCGAGCATCCGCCGGCGGAGCCAGAACCATGGGAGGCGGTGCGCAGCGACATCGATCGGGTCGTCCTGCCGACGATCACGCATTGGCAGCACCCGAACTGGTTCGCCTACTTCCCCGCCAACGTCACCTACTCCTCCGTGCTCGGCGAGCTGCTGTCGGCCGGGCTGGGCGTGCAGGGCATGAGCTGGGTCACCTCGCCGGCCTGCACCGAGATCGAGACACTGATGCTCGATTGGATGCACGAGCTGCTCGGTCTCCCCGCCCGGTATCGCTCCACGAGCGAACGGGGTGGCGGTGTCATCCAGGGCTCCGCCAGCGAGGCCGTCCTGGTCGCGATCCTGGCCGCTCGCTGGAAGGCGACCGCCGGCGCGGTGAACGAGATCGGCGACACGACCCGGCTGGTGGCCTACACCACGTCGCAGGCGCATTCGTCGATCGAGAAGGGGCTCCGCATCGCCGGGATCGGCTCGGATCGGATGCGAATCATCGACCACGACGAGCAGTTCGCGATGCGACCTGACGCGCTCGCCGCCGCGATCGAGGCCGACACGCAAGGCGGCCTGATCCCGTTCTTCGTGTGTTCGACGCACGGGTCGACGTCGTCACTCGCATTCGACCCGACCCCCGAGATCGCCGCGGTCTGCGCCGGGTCGGGCGTCTGGCTGCACGTCGACGGTGCGATGGCCGGCATCGCCGCGCTCGAACCCGAGCTGCGGTGGGTCAATCAGGGGCTCGAACGGGCCGACAGCTACTGCACCAACGCGCACAAGTGGATGGGCGTCAACTTCGACTGCTCACTGTTCTGGACCGCCGATCGCACTGCACTGCTCGGCGCGCTCAGCATCCTGCCCGAGTATCTCCGGTCGGCAGCGGCCGAGACCGGTGCGGCGATCGACTACCGAGACTGGCAGATCCCACTCGGTCGGCGCTTCCGGGCGCTCAAGCTGTGGTTCAACCTCCGACTCGACGGGGTCGGCACGGCGCAGGGGCGCATCCGCCGCGACGTCGAACTGGCCCAGGAGTTCGCGGCCTGGGTAGCCGCCGACGACCGGTTCGAGTTGGTCGCGCCGCACCCGCTGAACCTCGTCTGCCTGCGGATCGTCGGCGACGACGATGCACCGACCGACGAGCTGATCGGCCGGATCAACACCGCCGGTGAGTTCCACGTCACCCGCACCGTCCTCGACGGTCGCAGCGCGCTCCGCGTCAGCATCGGAGCCGTCAACACCGACCGCTCCGCGGTTCAGGCCCTTTGGCAGGCACTCACCACCTGAGGAGCGAATGGGGTCGGATACGTTTCGTCGACCCTGGACGTCGAGCACCCAGACCTGGCGACGAAACGTATCCGACCCCCTGATCACATGCCGGGTTGTTTGGCGATCTCGGTGAGGAACTCGTCGTTGGTTCGGAACGTCTTGAGACGGTCGACCAAGAGCTCGAGGCCGGGCGCAGCGTTGCCGTCGGCGGCGAGACCGCTGAGCACACGACGCAGCTTCCACACCATCTGCAGCTGCTTGCGGTCGAACAGCAGCTCCTCGTGTCGGGTCGACGAGGCGTCGACGTCGATCGCCGGGTAGATCCGCCGCTCGGCGAGCTTGCGGTCGAGGCGAAGCTCCATGTTGCCGGTGCCCTTGAATTCCTCGAACACGGCCTCGTCCATGCGGCTGTTCGTCTCGACCAGCGCCGTGGCGAGGATGGTGAGCGAGCCACCCTCCTCGACGTTGCGAGCCGCACCGAAGAAGCGCTTCGGTGGGTAGAGCGCACCGGCGTCGATACCACCGGAGAGAATGCGGCCACTCGCCGGAGCGGCGAGGTTGTACGCACGCGACAGGCGGGTGATGCCGTCGAGGATGATGACGACGTCGTCGCCGTACTCGACCATGCGCTTAGCCTTCTCGATCGCCATCTCGGCGATCTGGGTGTGCTGATCGCTCGGCTTGTCGAACGTCGACGCGATCACCTCGCCACGCACGCTGCGCTTGAACTCGGTGACCTCCTCGGGCCGCTCGTCGATCAGGAGCACGATCGTCTTGCACTCCGGATTGTTCTTCTCGATCGACGCCACGATCGTCTTCATCACGGTCGTCTTGCCGGCCTTCGGCGGCGACACGATGAGGCCACGCTGGCCCTTGCCGATCGGCGACACCAGGTCGATGATGCGCGCCGTCATGTTCGTCGGGTCGGACGGATCTTCGAGGCGGAGCTTCGAATCGGGGAACAGCGCCGTCAGGTCCTCGAAGCGAGCTCGCTTCTTCGCCTGCTCGGGCGGGCGGCCGTTGACCGACTGGATCTCGAGCATCGCCGGGTTCTTCTCGTTGCGACCGGCCGGTCGCGACATGCCGACGACGTGGTCGCCCTTGCGGAGGCCGAACTGGCGGCTGAGCTTGACCGGGATGTACGAGTCGCTCTTGCTGGCGAGGTAGTTGTTGACCCGGAGGAAGCCGTAGCCCTCGTCACGCATGTCGAGGTAGCCCTCGACCTTGACGGGCTCGTTGCTGGTCGGCGTGTTGTCGTCGTCACCGTCGAGCAGGTCGCGGTCTTCGCCCTGCGGGCCGTCTTGGCCGCCGCGGCCCTTGCGACGACGCCGGCGACGCTTGCTGCGACCGCTGCCGTCACCGTCGTTGTTGCCTTGCTGGTTGTTCTGGTTGTTCTGACGGTTCTTGTTGCCGTCGTTCTTGTTCTGGCCGCCCTGACCGTCGCCCCTGGACTGGCCGTCGTTCTTCTGGCCGTCGTCCTTCGGACGGTCGTTCTTCTGGCCGCCGTCGTTCTTCGACTGCTGATCGTTCTGCTGGCCGTCGTTCTTGTTCCGGCCGCCACGGTCGTCGCTCTTGCGCTGATCGTCGCTCTTGGGCTGCTGGTCGGTCGATGCGGACGACGCATCGCCCGAGCGGTCGCTCTGCTTCGACTCGGCGGGCTCGTCGCCGCCGCCGTCGAGGTCGAGCGCCAGTTCCCATTCGGCTTTCGGCTCGTCTGCCGGCTCGGCCGGCGGTGTCGACGCCTTCGGTGCCGGCGCTTTCGGTGCCGACCCGGTGGCGTCGTCACCCGATGCGGGTGCGTCGTTCTTCGGCGCGGCAGCGGGAGCGGCGGCGTCGGCCGACGTGTTGCCGCCGGTCTTGGTGAGGATCTCGTCGATGAGGTCGGCCTTCTTCGTTCGGCTGTTGGCCTTGACGCCGAGTGCTTCGGCGATGGCGATCAGCTGGGCCTTGTCCTTCGACTTGAGGACGGATTGTTCGAGCGCCTGTGCGGTCACGGTGACGACTTTCTCTCGAGGCGGTCCCTGGAGGGGCTGGGAGCAGGGAGCGACCGACGTTGGTGGGACGGCGGCCCGCCCGACGGCGCGGAAGCCGTCGGACGTGTTGAGAACACACGGTGTTGTGATCGAGGAGCATCGCTCGGTGTTCACAGCGACGCACGTCGTTGCAGCACACCTGGTGAGGGAGCCCCGGCCGATCCCAACCGGACCGGGTGCCGCCCGGGGGAAGCCCTGGGCAGGCATCACTCTAACCGGCCGACGTCTCCGGACGCAATCATTCCGGCGAACACGTGTCCGGATACTGGGACGGACGCCGACGTCGCGGGTGTCGTTCAGCCGGCGCGCGACACGGACCGCACGAACTGTTGCACCGTCGCGAGATCGTTCGGCAGCGTCTGGGTGCGCTCGGGGCGATCGAACAGGTCGGCCAGGTGCGGCGGCAGCGTCGGCCGGACACCGGTCGCCCGCTCCACGGCGTCGGGGAACTTGGCCGGATGGGCCGTCGCGAGACTCACGACGGGTCGGTCGCCGGCCAGATCACGGGCGGCAGCGGTGCCCGTCGCCGTGTGCGGATCGACGAGCATGCCGGTCTCGGCGTGGATGCGACCGATCTCGGCGAGTGTCGCCTCGTCGTCGTAGCGGGCCGCACGGAACGTGCCGTCGATGAAGTCGGTCCGCTGGTCGGCCTCGACGTCGAGACGACCGCTGCTGCGGAACCGGCCGAGCTGCTCGGCGGTGATGCCGCCGTCGCGACCGTTCATCTCGAAGAGGAGCCGCTCGAAGTTCGACGACACCTGGATGTCCATGCTCGGGCTGAGCGTGGGAACGACCTCACGGGCCGTCATGTCGGC
Organism: Ilumatobacter fluminis; assembly: GCF_004364865.1. Classification (NCBI taxonomy): domain Bacteria; kingdom Bacillati; phylum Actinomycetota; class Acidimicrobiia; order Acidimicrobiales; family Ilumatobacteraceae; genus Ilumatobacter; species Ilumatobacter fluminis. Next base: position 1,148,634 of record NZ_SOAU01000001.1, on the reverse strand, counting down.
ATCGTTGATGAAGCGGGTGAGGATGTCGTTCGAGTTCGAGGCGACGATGAAGTCGGCGATCGGGGCGCCCATCCGTTGCGCGATCCAGCCGGCGAGCACGTTGCCGAAGTTGCCGGTCGGCACACAGAAGGTCGAGGTGCCGTCGAGCGCCCGCGACGCGGTCACGTAGTAGACGACCTGGGCCATTACCCGAGCCCAGTTGATCGAGTTGACCGCCGACAGCCGCATCTCGTCGCGGAACGCGGCGTCGTTGAACATCGCCTTGACGAGGTCCTGGCAGTCGTCGAAGTTGCCGTCGATGGCGATCGCGTGAGCGTTCGGGCTGTCGACCGTCGTCATCTGACGACGCTGGACGTCGCTGGTGCGACCGGCCGGGTACAGGATCACGATGTCGACGTTGTCGCACCCCTTGACGCCGTCGATCGCCGCCGAACCGGTGTCGCCACTCGTCGCACCGACGATCGTGAGCCGCTCGCCGCGTTGCGCCAGCGCGTGGTCGAACATCCGGCCGACCAGTTGGAGTGCAACGTCTTTGAACGCCAGCGTCGGCCCGTGGAACAGCTCGAGCAGCCACTGCCGGTCGTCGATCTGGACGAGCGGGCAGGTGGCGGCATGCCGGAACGTGCCGTAGGCGTCGCTGCACAGGGTGCGGAGGTCGTCGGGGGCGATGTCGTCACCGACGAAGGTCTCGATCACGGCCACGGCAGTGTCGACGTACGACGTCGCCGACGACAGATCGGGGAGTTCGGGCCAACGCTCGGGCACGTACAGCCCTCCGTCGGCGGCCAGTCCGGCGAGGAGCACGTCGGTGAAGCCGAGCTCCGGGGCGTCGCCGCGGGTCGAGACGAACCGCACCGTCAGCTGCCGATCACCCGGATGAAGCCGCCGACCTTGAGGACGGCGTCGAGATCGCGCAGGCTCCGGACCGTCGCCTGCACGTCGGCCTCGCGGGCGGTGTGGGTGATGAACACGAGGCGGGCATCGGGGCCGATGCCCTCCTGCTCGGCGGCCCGGATGCTGACGCCGTTGTCGGCGAACGCGCCGGTGACGGCGTGTAGCACGCCGGGTTCGTCGGAGACGTCGAGGCTGATCAGGTACTCGGCGCTCGTCTCGTCGATCCCCATGATCGTCGCCCGACCGAACGACCCGAGCGTGGCGTGGGTGCCCTTGCTGAGGTTGACCGCCGCGTCGATGACGTCGCCCAGCACGGCCGACGCCGTGGGGGCACCGCCGGCGCCGCGCCCGTAGAACATGAGCTGGCCGACGGCGTCGCCCTCGACGAAGACAGCGTTGAAGCTCTCCCGCACGCTGGCGAGCGGATGGTGCTTCGGGACCATGGCCGGGTGGACGCGCACCGCGACTGCGCCCGTCTCGGGATCTTGTTCGACGATGCCGAGCAGCTTGACGACGTAGCCGAGTCGGGACGCGACACCGATGTCGGCGGCGGTGATCGCACTGATGCCTTCGTGGTACACGTCGCCGGCGACGACACGCGATCCGTAGGCGATCGAGGCGATGATCGCGGCCTTCGCGCCGGCGTCGTATCCCTCGACGTCGGCCGTCGGGTCACGCTCGGCGTACCCCAGTTCCTGTGCCTCGGCGAGCGCCGTGGCGTACTCGGCGCCTTCTTCGGTCATCTTCGTGAGGATGAAGTTCGTGGTGCCGTTGAGGATGCCCATGACGCGCGTGACGGGTTCGCCACGCAGGCTCTCGCGGAGCGGACGGATGAGCGGGATGCCGCCGGCGACGGCGGCCTCGAAGAGGAGGTCGACGCCCGCCTCGTCGGCGATCGCGAACAGTTCGTGACCGACGTTGGCGAGCAGCTCCTTGTTGCCGGTGACGACCGGCTTGCCGGCCCGGAGGGCGGCGGTGATCAGCTCGCGGGCGGGCTCGATGCCGCCGATCACCTCGATCACCAGATCGATGTCGGGGTCGGTGACGACGGCCATGGCGTCACGGGTGAGCACACCGTCGGCGAGTGTCACGCCCCGGTCGCGGGCTACGTTGCGGACGGCGACCCGGGTCACCTCGAGCCGGATGCCGGTGCGGGCCTCGATGACATCTGACTGCTGTTCGATGAGCGGGATCAGCGCCCCGCCGACGTTTCCGCAGCCGAGCAGGCCGATCCGGACGGTGTTCGTGTCGTTCGCCACGGCGGGAAGGTTAGAGGCCGAGGCGCCGGGCGCGCAGATCCGTTCCGAGTTCGGGGTCGGGAACCGAGCGTCGAACGTCAGTAGTCGTCGACGCTGCCGGTGTCGGGCAGCCGGACGTCGTAGTACTCGTCGACCGCTCGAACCAGCGACTCGAACCGCTGCACGTCGAGGACGGCACCTTCACGACGGCAGCGATCGGGGTCGATGTCGCACATCCGCCAGATTCGTGCGTAGCTGGTGCGCCGCTTCGGATCCCACCCACCGGTGCCCATGTTCAGCTGGGCTTCACGATGGTTGCGCTTCGTCGTGAGCGGCACACCGACCAGCATCGCACCGCGACGGCCGATGATGACGACGGGTCGGTCCTTGCCCTGGCTCGGGTCTTCCTCGAACGGCACCCATCCCCAGACGACCTCACCGGGGTCGGGATCGCCGTCGCGACGGGGGCTGTACTCGATCGAGACGACGCTCTCGCTCGCCAGTTCGGGCTGCTTGCGCCGACGAGCCGTGCTCGACACCTTGTCGGCGGCCCGCTTCGCGCCGGACTTGCTCTTCCCGATCGCGTCCTTGAGGGCGCCGGAGATGCCGCCCGACGAGTCGTCGCCGGCGTCCGACGACGGTTCGGTGTCGTCGGCGGTGTCGTGCCGGCGGCCGCCGCTCCCCCGCTTGGTGAGCTTCTTGAAGTAGCCGCCGATGTCGATCTTGCCGGGCATGGCCGACCATCGTACGTGGCCACGTGCCCACCCGGTCACGCCGTCCGGTGCGGTGACTCGGGGCGGGCTCTGTTTGGCTCTTGTCATGGACACGCCCCCGCTCTCGACGATCGAGCTGCGCCACGAGCCCGGCGCACCGGTCGCCACGCTGCTCCTCGACCGGCCCGACAAGCTGAACGCGCTGACACCGCAGCTCCTGAACGAGGTCATCGCGGCGTGCGACTGGTTGAACGGTGCGGACGACGTCCGGGTCGTCGTCATGCGCGGAGCGGGCCGGGCGTTCTGCGCCGGCTTCGATCTCGGCGCCTTCGGTGAGCCACTCGGCCCGGCCGCACAGCGCGATCAGGCCGACCTCGGTCGGCGGGCGACCAATGCGCTCGCCGACGTCCGACCGCTCACGATCGCCGCCATCCACGGCCACTGCGTCGGTGGCGGCGTCGTGCTGACGTCGGCGTGCGATCTCCGGCTCGCCGGCGACGACGCCCGTTTCCTGATCCCCGAGGTCGATCTCGGCATCCCGCTGGCGTGGGGCGGCATCCCTCGTCTCGTCCGCGAGATCGGCCCGGCGCTGACGAAGGAACTGGTGCTCACGTGTCGGCCGTTCGACGCCGTCGAGGCCCGCGACATCCGGTTCGTGAACCGGGTGGTGCCGACCGACGAACTGGTGGCGACAGCCGACCGGATGGCGGCCGAGTTGGCCGAGAAGCCGTGGTTCTCGATCAGGCAGACCAAACAGCACGTCAACGCCGTCATGGACGAGATCGCCGGTCTGGGGCGCAGCACCTCCGAGGCAGACGTCCTCATCTCGGCCATGGCCGACCCGGAGTCGGTCGAGTTCAGCCGGAGCTATCTCCGCCGTCGCGGCGGATCCTGAGCGCTCGACACTGAATCGACCCGCTCAGACGTCGTTGCCGTCCCACTCGACGACCCGGACGCTCCGCGGTGACGACATCTCGGTGCGGACCTGCACCGAGACCGAGATCTGTCCGGCGATGTGGCCGTCCGTGGTGCGCGCCACGAGTTCGTAGATCGCCGGCGACTCCGTCGTGGTGACCTTGCTGCACGCGACCGACACTGCGACATCGCCGGGGACGACCGAACTCGCCAGCACCTGCTGCGCCGGGCAGCCGGCCGGAGCACTCACCGACAGTTGCTCGACGACGAAGTAGATCCCGGCGGTCGCGGCCGCCGTTCGTTCGGTCCGTTCGGTGCTCACGTCGGACGTGGCGAGCCCGGCCATCGTGTAGCGGGCGAGGCCGACCACGATGAGCGACAGCACCATCGTCAGCACCAGCGTCAGGATCAGGATCGAGCCGCGGTCGGAGGAGCGAGATGTGGGTTGTTCCATCATGAGTCCCAATCGATGGTTCCGGAGAAGACGCGAGGTCCGTTGACTTCGCGGCTGTCGTGCGTCCACGACCGGGCGACGACGCCGCCTTCGATCTTCACCTCGGAGTGGACGTGGGCGAGGGGTGCGAAGATCGTCCCCCAGACGTCGTCGTTGTTCGAGAGCAGGTGGACCTCACTCGCATTCGGGAAGTTCCAGAGCGTCGAGGTGACCCACGAGCCGATTCCGCCCTGGCCCGGATAGTCGTCGAGGGTGACGACACCCGAGTCGGTGATGTTCACGATGAGTGGCTCGTTCGGACCGGGCGACGTCCCGATGAAGCTCATGTTCTTCATTCGTACGAAGTCGGCGGCCGCCACGTTCAAGACGTTGACCTTGCCGGGGACCATCCGGAGCTTCATGTTCGTTCCGGCCGACACGCCCGGGTAGGGGCCGGAGCCGTTCTGGTCGAGGATCTCGAGGTGTACCGCGCAGTTCGAGCAGGACGTGTCGGGGAGGTGGGCCAGGGCGATCGAGCACGACCGCAGCACCTCGAAAGCATTGTCGAAGTCGATCTCGTCGTCGATCGGGAAGATCCTGCTCTGGCCATTGGCACGGATCTCTCCGTTCGAGGGAGACCCGTTGAGCTGGTAGGCCGACTTGGCGCTGCCCGGGATGTAGGTGTTCGAACGATCGTCGATCACCATGTCCTTATTCGAGTGCATGGTGAGCGTGCCGGTCGTCGAGGCCCAGTCGACGCGATGCACGTACAGGGCGGTGCCGAACGGCTCGATCGACGGCAGCTCGTCGTCGCTGTTGATGTTCTGGCCGACGTTCACGCCGCCGGTGAACGAGAGGCTGCCGCCGATCCCCGACGTCCACTTGATCTGGGGGCCGTTCGTGAAGCGCACGTCGCCCTTGATGAAGGTCGAGAAGCCGAGCGTCTCCTCGAGCGGGTCGGCGGTGCAGTCACCCGCCACGACGGCATCGGCGAGCTGGTTCTCGGCCCGAGGGGAACCAGACAGCCGCTGGGGGCCGCCCGACTGCTGCAGCTCGATGACGACACGGTCGACCTCGGGCGCTCCGGCCGGAACCCCCTTCACCAGCAGGTTCGCCGAGGCCGGCGACACCGTTCCGTCGTCCACGAGGTGATCGGCGATGTTGATGACCTCGCGGACCGATCCGTCACTGTTGCATTCGTATCGGTCGAGTCGGGCGTTCGTGTCGGTCGTGTTCTCGACGCGATACGCCACGAACGTGGTTCCGTAGTCGATGCGCAAGATGTTGTCGGTGCCGCTCGCGGAGCAGCCGCTCCCGACGTCGAGGTGGGCGGCGGTGCGATACGCGAGCGGCGAGGCGGGGCCGGACTGGATGTCGCGGGCGACGTAGTTGACCGCCTGTTGCACGTCGTGCGACTCGGTCACCATCGTCGCCACACCGTCCTCCGTGCGGAAGATCACGCCGATGGCCGCGAGCAGGCTCACCGAGAGAATGCCGATCAGGCCGATCGTGACGACGATCTCGATCAGGTTCGATCCGCGGTCACGAACGGGTCGAATGCTCATGAGACCACCTCACAGGGGACCGGGTTCCCCTCGGCGGGGAGGTCCTCGTTCTTCGGCCCCTGGATACCGAACGTCACACTGGCGCCGTTCGACAGGTTGCCGTTGTAGCTCATCGACGAGCCGAAGGCGCTGTTGCCGCTCGTCGACACCGAAACGTTCCACGAATGGTTGACCTTCGCCTTGTTCGGATAGGTGATCTTGACGGTCCAGCCATTGGTCGAGCCGCCGCCGAAGTGGGTCACTGTTCCGTTGATCTGATAACCGCTGTTCCAGTTGCCGGCGACCGTCGCAGTGCAGCGCAACCCGCTCGCGACCGTCGTCGTCGGCACGACCGTCGTCGTCGTGGCAGGAACGGTCGTGGAGCTGGTCGTGGACGTGGAGCTGGTCGTGCTCGTGGAGCTGGACGTGGTCGACGTCGGCCCCGGGCCCACCACGGTGGTCGTCGTGCTCGTGGCGGCCGGGCCGGCAACCGTCGTCGTGGTCGTCGACGACGTCGTTGTCGTCGTTGACGTCGACGTGGTGGGTCCGTGAATCCATGGGTTCTCGTCGACGGCGACGGCATCAGGATGACCGTCGCCGTCGCTGTCGGGTTCGTGAGCGGCGGTCGGCACCTCGTCCTCGGTGAACGGGCGACGGAGGACCACGAACGTCTCGCGGTCGTCGCCGGCCACCGCTGCCGAGAGCACGATCTGCTGGAGTCGATGGTTCTGATTCCAGCGGCATTCGGTACCGAAGCCGGTGCCGTTCCAGTACTGCACGGCGTCGACGTGCACGTTCGGCGCTCCCTCGCTACCGGAGAGCAGCGCATCGACCTGCGTCTGATACTCCGCGATGATCTCCTGGTTCGACGCCTCGGAGCAGGGAACGTACCCCGGCACTTCGGAGTTGGTCGCTGCGTAGACGCTCTCGTCGTTCGCCGATGCCATGAGACGATCGCCGGTCGACGCCAACCACATCTGGACGGTTGCGATCTCGTCGTGGGTCCGGGCACCGATCGTAGTGGTCGCCATTGCCAGCAGGACCGCTACACCGGCCGTGCCGAGCAGCACGACCGCCACCAGGACCTCGATCAGCGAGGCTCCACGATCTCGTCGTCGTCCGCGCGCGGGCCGCTCCCGTCCCCTGCTGATCCTGCTCATTCCCGCCTCCGGTGATGTCTGGCGTCGCCGACTCGTACGGCGACCTGCAGTGATGTACCTGATTGTTTCCTCGTTCGGAAGCGCTTCCAGTGATTCGAAGATCGAGGGAACCGCACACCGTTATTGCACCTATCGGCAGCCGGCTGGCGGAAGGCGAGCGCGCCGAGCAAGTTCGTTACCGGAAAGACGAAGACTTGAGGAAACCGTCACCACCGACCGCGATCGGTGACCGGAACCAGGTCAGTGACCGACGTCAGTGGCGAGGAGGTCGTCGAAGGTCTCGCGGCGGATGACCAGCCGGGCATCGCCGTCGCGCACGAACACGACAGGCGGGCGGGTGATCTGGTTGTAGTTGGACCCCATCGATCGGCCGTAGGCGCCGGTGACCGGGGTGGCGACCAGATCGCCGACGGCTGCATCGGCGGGCAGCCGCGCCTCGCGGAGCAGTACGTCGCCCGACTCGCAGTGCTTGCCGACCAGCCGGCCTTCGGCGGTTCGGTCGGCGAACGGCGCTCGGGGCAGGAACGACTCGTAGCCCGATCCGTACAGGACGGGGCGGGGGTTGTCGCTCATGCCTCCGTCGACGGAGTAGTAGGTGCGAACACCGGGGATCGGCTTGATCGTCCCGAGCGTGTACACCGTGATCGCCGCCACTGCGACGATCGACCGGCCCGGTTCGACACCGACTCGAGACCGCACCCCGAGCGCATCGCACGCGTCGCGCAGCACGTTGCCCCACTGTGTCAACGTCGGCGCTTCCTCACCCTCGACGTAGGGAACGCCGAGACCGCCGCCGAGGACGAGTTCGGGCAGGTCGAACGGTGCGGCGAAGTTGGCCATCACCTCGGCGGCCTTGCCGAAGCTCGACGCCACGAACACGTTGGAGCCGATGTGGCAGTGCAGGCCGACGAGCTCGACACTCGACGAGCGGCGGGCACGCTCGACGGCCCGCAATGCGTCGCCGTTGGCGAGGTTGAACCCGAACTTCGAGTCGTCCTGCCCGGTCGAGATGAACTCGTGGGTGTGCGCCTCGACACCGGGCGTGATGCGGAGGAGGACCTTCGGCGTCGGTCCGACCTCCTCCGCCATCAGGGCATCGATGCGGTCGAGTTCGTCGAAGCTGTCGACGACGATGTGGCCGACGCGGTGTTCGATCGCCATGCGGAGTTCGGCCACGCTCTTGTTGTTGCCGTGCAAGGCGCAGGCCGGGGCGGGCACACCGGCCGAGATCGCGATGTGCAGCTCACCGCCGGTGGCGACATCGAGCTTCATCCCCTCGTCGTACGCGAGCCGGGCCATGGCCTTGCAGAGAAACGCCTTCGAGGCGTAGTAGGCGTTGCCGTGGCCGAACGCCTCGACCGCTTCACGGCAGCGGGCTCTCAGATGCTCCTCGTCGTAGACGAACAGCGGGGTGCCGAACTCGGCGGCGAGGTCACGGACCGAGCAGCCGCCGATCGTGAGCCAGCCGTCGTCGGCGACCGCAGCGTTATCGGGCAACAGATGGCGGGGCAACACGCTCACGCCGAGCCACGGTACCGGCTGGGCGACAAGGGCCCGAACTGGCTACGAGAACGATGTGACCGTGCAGGTCGGCACGGTCCGGTCGTTGCCCTTCCACTTGAACTGGCCCCCAGAGACATCGGCGCGAGTGGTCGATGCCGCAACCGTGCCGTTCCAACCCAGGTCGCTGTTGGTGATCACGCCGTCCTTGTCGGGCGTGGGCGTCCCGCCGTCCCAGTTGTAAGCACTGTCGACGGAGGTGCCAGGCCCCAGTTCGATGCGAACATCCCACGCTGAGATCGCCGTCGAACGACCGTTTACGATGTCGAGCTTGGCCCAGTAGTTCGCCCCGCTCTGGCTCGTGATGCGCAGCTGGCACGTGACTGTGCCGCTCGGCGTGACCGTGGTGGTGGTCGTCGTCGGAGCTGTGGTCGTCGTGGTCGTCGCGACCGGAGCCGTCGTAGTCGTCGTACCGGCTGGAGCCGCGGTCGTCGTGGTCGTGCCGGCTAGAGCCGCGGTCGTCGTGGTCGTGCCGGCTGGAGCCGCGGTCGTCGTGGCCGAGGCTGCCGCCGGGCTCAAGGGAGCGTCGGTGCTCCACTGGGTGACGTTGGCGACGTGGCTCGCTGCGGGGACCTGGACGAGGGCGTCGATCCGTCGGAACGTGCCATCGGGAAGCGTCGCGGTCGCCACGAGGTGAACGGTCGGGTTGCCATTGACCTCGGCCACGTTGGTGCACGCCACCGCGATGGTTCCGGCCTGCGGCAAGACCGCAACGGGAACACCGACGTCAGAACCGTCGCAGTCGGCGGGTGCGAGCTGCTTCTCGGCGAGCCGTTCGATGGTCCAGTCGAGACCCGCTGAGGCGTTCACATTGCTCTCGTTGCGACCATCAGTGACCCTCGACGTCCGCAACGCCGTTGCGGCGTAGGTGGCGAGTGCCAACACGATCACGGCGAGCACGATCGTGAGCAGCAACGTCAGGACGAGGACCATGCCACCGTCGCGGCCGGCGGTGGGTTCAGCTGTCGAAGTCGATGTTTCCATCGAACGGGTCCTTGTCGTTGTGGACGGTGCCGCCGGTGTGCGTCCACGAGCTGGCGATGACGGAACCGGAGAATTCCTGGCCGGTGGTGACATCGGCGAACGGGGCCAGGACGGCGCCGTTGAACCGGTTGGTGAAGTTCACCGTTGTTGCGTTCGGGAAGTTGACGAGCACGTTCTTCTGACTCCCCAGGTTCTGCCACGACGAACTCGGAACCGAAAAGTTGACCACGCCGTCACCGTCATCGATCACGTTCACGATGAGCGGCTTGGACTGGGAGAGTCCACCTTGGTGGCTGAACTCCTGGACGGTGCTGGACGAGATGTAGCTCTCGGGCAGGTTGAGGATGTTGCCCCCTGGCCCCGAGATGTCGAGCTTCATCTTGGAGCTTGAGCCGGGCACGTACTGGTTGTTCGGGGATGGCCGGTCAGGGTCGAGAATCGTCACTTCGTGGGCGCAGTTCGTGCACGACGCAGGCAGCGACGCGATCGCGCCCGAGCATGCGCGAAGCTCGTCGAACGCCGCCGTGAAGTCGAGCGGGTTGGCATATGAGGAAAGCGGCACGAACTTGGCGCCGCCGTTCATCTCGACGTATTGGCCTGCAGTCGAAGCGTCTCGGTAGACCTTCTTGCTCGACTCGTAGGCCGGGCCGCCGATCACGATGTCCCCCTTGAACACTGCGAGCTTCGTCGCCGAGGTGCCCCAGCCGATCGAACCGACATACAGCCCGACGCCGTGGTACTTCGCATTGGCCTTCGCCTGGGCCACGGTCGTATTCGGCGTCCAGGTGAGGGTGCCACCGGTGGCCAGCGGTCCCTCGATCATGCCGCCTGCGATGTGGACGTCGGTCTCGACGAACGCCCCGAAGTCGTATGCCGCGGCGACCGGATTGTCGGTCGCGCACGTCCCGCTGAGCACCTCCGGGTCGAGCAGGACGTCCGCGTTCGGACTCGCGATCACAGCGGGGGTATCGACGTCCTGCGTGAAGCGCATCACGACCTCGTCGACGATCGAGGCGTCAGACGACTCTGGGACGATCGTGACCTCGACCGGCGAGCCGTTCGATGCGTCCAGCGAGTCAGCGATGTTCGCGGACGAGGCGACGGTCCACCCGGAGCCCGACGGCTCGCACTCGAACCGATCGAGTGATGCGACCGTGCCCTCCGTCGTCGAGAGATAGGCAATCCGCCGGTCGCCACTCTCGAACGACACCACATTCGTCGCCGATGCATCTCCACAACCGGCTTCGATGGCGTTCGGTGCCGTCTCGTAGGCAGCGACCTCGATCGGGCCGGACTGCACGTCGAGCGGGAAGTAGTTCACTGCCTGTTGCACGTCGTGGGTCTCGGCGACGGTATTGGCAATGCCGTCCTCGCTGCGAAACACCACGGTGACGGCGCCGACGACGACCGCCGTGATGATGCCGAGCAGGGCAATGACGATCACGACTTCGGGCAACGTCATACCGACGTCACGACGCGAGGCAGAAGAAGTTCGATTCATGATCTCAGAGTCCCGAGTGAGGGGTCGGCGTCACCATGCCGCCATCACCGGCGTTCGGGGCGGCGGGGACGGTATTGAGGGTGGGAGATCCAGCGCGACGCTTGACGACCGCCAGGCTGGCGGTGTGGTCGCCGTCGGTGGCGGTCAGCGTGATCCGTTGGAGCCGGTCGGCTTCGCCCGACACGCACGAGGGCTGATACGTCTGCGTCGTCGAGTTCCAGAACTCCACCCGAGTCACGGACACTGTTGCGTCGGGCGAGGAACCGGCGACGAGCGGATCGTAGGAGTGCGGTGATGCGCACAGCGCGTAGTTGTCGTCGGCAGCGTCGACGTCGATGACCGCATCGGCGGCGCTGGCGAGGGCCGCTTGCGCAGTCGAGACCTCTCGCTGCACGGCGGCGCCGGTCGCCGATGCCGCCAGCGCCGACAGCACAGCGATTCCCGCGGTTCCGAGCAGGACGATCGAGACGAGCACCTCGATGAAGGTCGCGCCGACGTCATGGCCCGTGCCGAGCTGTTGTGGTGGATCGAGTGGAAGCTGCTGCATCTCTGTTCACTGAACTTTGCGTCGAGTTGACACAACGATGTGATCGTACAGAGATTTCTGACAGAGCGGGCTTCAGATTCGCGCAAGCATCAGGAGTATCGACCACACCGCGTGGCAGCAACACCACGCAACGTTCAGATCGGGCTACATCGCCTCAGGCGCCGTGATGCCGAGCAAGCCCAGGCCGTGCTCGAGGGTGCGCGCCGTCAGGTCGCTCAACGCCAAGCGACTGCTCCGAACCGGCTCGTCGGCCTTCATGACGGGGCAGTGTTCGTAGAAGCTCATGAAGTCCTGCGCAAGGTCGAACAGGTACGTGCAGAGCTTGTGGGGCGAGTAGGTCGCCAGCGTGTCGTCGAGCGCCGACGGGTAGGCCAGAAGACGCTTCGCGAGCTCGCGCTCGGGCGGCTCGCCGAGTGCGATCTCGGTCGACCGGACGCTGGTGCGATCGACCTCGGCCCGCCGGAAGATCGAGCAGATGCGGGCGTGCGCGTACTGCAGGTACGGCGCCGTGTTGCCCTCGAACGCGAGCATCCGATCCCAATCGAACACGTAGTCCTTGATGCGGTCGGTCGACAGGTCGGCGTACTTCACCGCACCGATGCCGATCGTGCGAGCGACCTCGTCGCGCTCGGCGTCGTCGAGGTCGGGGTTCTTCTCCGCCACGGCAGCGGCGGCGCGCTCGACCGCCTCGTCCAGCAACTCGACGAGCTTGACGGCGTCGCCCGAGCGACTCCGCAGCATCTTGCGATCCTCGCCGAGCACGGATCCGAACGACACGTGGACCGCCTCGGCCGGGGGTTCGAGCCAGCCGGCCATCTTGGCGACCTCGAAGACCATCTGGAGATGCTGGGCCTGCGGCGCGCCGACCACGTACAGCAGCAGATCGGCTCCGAGCCGTTCGACGCGATCGATCACGCACGTGAGGTCGCTCGTGGCGTAGTTGAAGCCGCCGGTGCGAGCCTGGACGATCAGCGGGAGCGGCTCGTTGTCACGGTTGGTGAACCCGGGCGGGAACACGACGGTCGCGCCGTCGCTCTCCTCGAGCAGTTCTGCGCTGCGGAGCCGGTCGATCGTCTCCTGCATCTTCGGCTGGTAGACGCTCTCCCCCATCAGGTCGTCGTCGGTCAGCAGCACGTCGAGTTTGTCGTAGACCTGGTTGAAGTAGGCCGTCGACATCTCGACGAGCCGTTCCCAGAGCGCAATCGTCTCGGGGTCGTAGCTCTGCAGCTTGACCACCCGGTCGCGTGACCGGGCCTGGAACTCCTCGTCGTCGGCGAACTTGGCGTTGGCGGCCTTGTAGAAGCCGTCGAGATCACCCTGCTGCATCCCTTCGGCAGCGACGTCTTCGCCGATGTCGAGGAGGTGCTCGATGAGCATGCCGAACGGGCGACCCCAGTCGCCGATGTGGTTCTCGCGGATGACGGTGTGACCGGCGAACTCGAGCATCCGGACGAGGGCATCGCCGATGACGGTGGTGCGGAGGTGGCCGGCGTGCATCTCCTTGGCGACGTTGGGCGCCGAGTAGTCGATGACGACGGTGCGCGGGTGTGGGTCGGCGACGATGCCGAGGCGGTCGCCGACGGCGATGGCGCCCAGTTCGGCGGCGAGGAATGCGTCGTCGAACGTCAGGTTGATGAAGCCGGGACCGGCGATCTCGACGTCGGTGCACACCGTCTGCAGCGCCCCGGAGTCGACGACCCGCTGGGCGATCTCACGCGGGTTCGTGCCGAGCTGCTTGGCGAGCGGCAGTGCGCCGTTCACCTGGGCGTCGGCACGGTCGCTCGGTCGCACCACCGGATCGGCGGGCGCGCCGGCGATGTCGGCGAACACGGGTGCGAGCAGGTCGTTGACGAGCGAAAGCGGGTCGGCCACGTCCCACAGTCTGCCGAAGATTGCCGCTCGTCACCGCATGTCTTCCGCCGGCGCGGTCACCGAGGCTCGATCAGGGCTTGGGATTCGAGTCGTTCGAGCGGTCTCGATCTTCGAGGTGGCGATAGGTCGTAGCGCCGGTCCAGTGCCCGGAGGTGTCGCGAATCTCGCGGGCGAGGCGGTCGGCGTTCTGCGCCGGTTGCTCTCGACGACTCGGCCCATCCCGGAACAGTTGGCGGAAGAATCCCCGGATGCTCATCGTCAGTCGTCGTCGGGGCGGTGTGGCTGCTGCTCGTGATCCTCGATGTAGTGGTACACCGACTCACCCGTCATGTGCCCACCGCCGCCACTTCCGGCCAACGGCCCCATCGTCTCGCGCACGTCGTCGGCGATGTGGTCTTCGGGCGACGCAGGGCGGGACTGTCCCTTCGTGGCTCGAAACGAACGCCAGAACTGCCGGAACCCCATGCGACCTTTCTACACCAACCTCGGCGAGGTGGCTATCGGCCGACGATCTCGTCGAAGTGGACGAGCCACTCGACGGCGAGGTCGTCGATCGTCTCGTCGTCGGCCTTGCGGACCAGCACGGACGCTCCGACGTACCTGGCTCCGGCGTCGAGCACGAGCGATCGGACGGCACGGAGAGAACTGCCGGTGGTGACCCAGTCGTCGACGACGAGCACCCGGTCCGCCGGCTCGATGTCCCACGAACGGGTCTGGAACGACTCGCTGGCGCCCCGCCACGTCGGCGACGACACGACCCGCCGGTCGGCGCCGGGGTGATTGCGGTCGTCCTTGCGGACCAGCACGAGCCCGGCGCCGAGCTCGACGGCGACGAGCGCCCCGAGGATCGGGCCGCGGGCTTCGGGGGCACACACGACCGACACATCCGCGTCGGCGTAGGGCGCGGCGAGGGCCGGGCCGAGTTCGGCGAGCAGATCGGGGCGCCGGAGCACACCGGCGACGTCGGGGTGATCGTTCACCAGCGGGAACCCGGCCAGGACAGCGGCGCGGGCGGTTGCGCGGTCGATCACCGGGCGATTCTCGCGCGGACCCGCTAGATTCGCCGTGCTGCGCCTGTTCGCCGGGAGCAGACCCCGCCCTCGTAGCTCAGGGGATAGAGCACTTGCCTCCGGAGCAAGGTGTCGCAGGTTCGAATCCTGCCGAGGGCGCCACGAACGGCCGCCGACGGGGCGGCCCGTTCCGCGTCTGGACGTCCGTTATCCCACCACGGACGGTGACCGGATCGTCAAGTTCTCGTCTGATTCGAACGTCCGGACTCGATCGCTCGGTCCGTCACGTCGATGGAATTTCGAGGCCGAGCATGCGACGAATCACCGAACTCGAGGTCGCCCGAGACCTGTGGGACCACCTGCCACTCGGCGTGTTGGTCATCGACGACCTCGGCGATGTCCGCATGGCGAACGAGCGGGCGCTCCTGATGACCGGTTGGAGTTCGATCGACGAGGTCGCCGGGCGCACGGTGTTCGACTTCATCGTCGACGACGATCTGGCGTTCGTGATGGCCGGCATGGACCGCAACGTCGACTTCTCCGGTGTCGTGCTCGGACCGTTCCGCTTGCGGTACATCGCTCGCGACGGCTCGACCCATTGGTCGGAGTGCTGGGCGTACGAGGCCCCACCATCGGTCGGCTTCGCCGGTCACGTCGTCACCCTGACCGGCGAGTCGGTCAGCGACGGCCTCAACACCGCCATGCGAGGCATTGCCTCCGGTGTCGAGTTGTGCACCTCGCTCGGCGAGATCGCGCAATCGCTCGAGAAGTTCCCGGTCGTCGCGACCTCTGCGATCCTGGCGATGGACGACACGAACGTCCTCGGCGTGGCCGGCACCTGGCCGCTCGACCTCGCACCGGCCGACCGGATGGACGGCACACCGTGGGCGGCGATCGCCACACACGGTGACGGTGGCGAGATCGGCATCGGTGAGCTCCCGCCGCAGTGGCGCGAGGCGGCACGACGCGCCGGTGTCAACGCTGTGTGGACCGCAGGGATCGACGTCGACGGGCGGCGGCGCGGCGTGCTGGTGATGTGGCGACGGATGTGTCCGCCGCCGACCCCGAACCAGCGTCGGCACATCGACGAAGCGCTCGCCGTCGCAGCGCTGGCCTACTCCCAACACGATCACCGAACGCATCTGGCCGAAGCGGCGCAACGCGACCACCTGACCGGCGTCGGGAATCGTGCCCGACTCGCTCAGGCGATCGACGACGGACTGGCACCGTCGGGAGTCCTGTACATCGACATCGACGACTTCAAGGCGATCAACGATCGGCACGGACACGCCGTCGGCGATCAGGTACTGCGCACGATCGCGACGCGACTCGACCACCTGCTCGGACCGCACGATCAGCTCTTCCGGATCGGCGGCGACGAGTTCCTGATCGTGAGCGGTGAGGCCGGCAGGCCCGTCGACGCCGGCCACATGGCGCACCTCGCTGAGCGAATGGTCGAGGAAGCATCGCAGCCGGCCCACGTCGGCGGCACGCACATCGACGTCGGGATCAGCATCGGGGTCGCCCACGACGCCGAGCGTCCGCACCTCGGCACGCTCATGGCGCGAGCCGATCGCGAGCTGTTCGGTGCCAAGCGCTCGGGCAAGCGCCGGTGGCAGGCCGACAGCGACCTGTTGCTCTGCTGACCCGTCAGGAGCGGCGGTAGGCGGCGGTCATCTGTTCGTCGACGAGTCGCTCGTACTCGGGATGCCGCTCGATCCAGCCGGAGACGAACGGACACAGCGGCACGATACGTCCGTTGCGCTCGGCGATGTCGTCGAGCGCCTCGCGGACGAGCACCGAGCCGAGACCTCGTCCTTCGCCGGCCGGAGCGATCTCGGTGTGGACGAAGATCCTGAGGTCGCCGGTCTGGGAGTACACGGAGGTGCCGAGCGGAACGCCGTCGACCGAGATCACGTACCGGTGGCGGTCCGGGTCGTGGGTGACGACCGGCGTCTCGCCCGACTCACTCGTCGAGCGGTCTGATCTTCCAGCGGCCATCGAAGAACCTCCATCGACGAGACGTCGACTGGAGGTTAGCCCGGGGGCGCGAGTGCGAGGGTCGGACGCAGTGCGTCGTTGCGACGGAACGATGGCTGGAAGAGATCCCCCAGCAGGACCGCTGCTGCTCCTCTGGCCCAGTCCTCGTCCTTCCACGGCTGCACGACCGTCTCGAGGTCGTCCGCGAGGCCGTCGAAGACCGCCGCCCGAAGGCTGTCGGCCAGGATGTCGCCGGTGGCGGTCACCAGTTCGACGCCTTCACCCGTCAGCACGATCCTGCCGGGGTTGAGGACGTTGACCAGGTCGGAGATCGCACGCCCGAGCACGGCTGCCGCGTCACGGAAGATCTCGAACTCGGCCTCGGCTGCGTCGGGCGACGATCGAAGCGCCGTGCGCAGATCGAGGTCGGAGCCGACCTCGATCAATCGCCGTTCGAGTGCCGGGTCGGCAACGATCGCCTCCAGACACCCGCGCTTGCCACACGCACAGTCCGGTCCCGCCGGGTCGATCGTGACATGGCCGAACTCACCGGCACCGCCCAGCGCCCCCCGATGGATGCGTCCGTCGAGCACCATGCCGAGGCCGATCCCTCGCCCGAGCGAGATGACGAGCAGGTCGTCGACGTCACGGCCGTGGCGGAACAGGTGCTCGTTGGCGACCAGGGCGTTGATGTCGTTGTCGATCACCGCCGGGAGCCCGGTCCGTTCGGCGACGAGGCCTGCGACGTCGACGTTGCGCCAGTCGAAGTACGTGGCATGGCGCACCGTTCCGGAACGTCGGTCGACGACGCCTGCGAGCCCGACGCCGATGCCGTAGACAGGGCGACCGTCCACCCGTTTCGACAGTCGAGCTGCGAGCCGGGCGATCGCGTCGACGACGTCGTGCTCGGAGCCGCCGGCGAGCTTGGTACGGGCACGTCCGACGATGTCGGCGTCGAGGTCGGTGAGGACGCCGATCGCCTCGCGCTCGGTCACCTTGACGCCGAGCACGAACCCGGCGCCTGCGTTGAGTCGGAGCAGGATCGGTTTGCGACCGCCGGCCGACTCTCCGGTCGCCGCCTCGTACAGCAGGCCGCGTTCGATCAGTTCGTTCGTGATGCCCGAGATCGTGGGCGCGCTGAGTCCGGTCATCGAGGCGATCTCGGTGCGTGACACGGACCGTTCGCGGCGCACCGCGTCGATGACGAGTGCCTGGTTGATCTCGCGGATCAGCTGCTTGCTGCCCGCCCTCACGTCCTGCACGTTCTCACCACCCCATCGCCCCGGCGGGGACGCTATCCCAGCCGGTGTTCGACGTCGTGCGTTGCGAGTCAGCCACGGATCACCCTGGCCAGAGCCTCGTGATCGGAGCGGACGAAGACGGGGATGCGGTGGAGCGGCGTGGCGACCTCGACGACCGCGTGAGCCTCGTGTCGCTCACCGGACGACGGGTCGATCCACGAGCCGGCCGGCAGTCGAACCGTCATCTGCTCGGTCCCCGGTTCGCACACGGGAGCGACGAACAGGCCGCGCCCGAAGAGGTAGTGCAGCGGTTCTGACCACGCCTGCTCGTCGGCCGGATCGTCGAACCACACCGGCCGCATCATGGGCACGCCGCGTTCGACGGCGTGGTCGGCTTCTGCGGCGAGATACGGCAGCAGCCGTTCGCGGAGGTGTGCGTAGTGACGGTAGATCTCGATCGGCGCCGGGTCGTCGTGCCGCTCGGCGAGGTTCCATGGCGTGCGGTCGCGATTCGGCAGCCGCCCGTGGTTGAACTCTGCGTGGTACTGCATGATCGGGCAGAACGCCGCCATGGCAGTCGAGCGGGCGAACAGTTCGACCGATGGGATCTCGCCGGAGAAGCCGGCGAGATCCCACCCCCAGAACGGGACGCCGCTCAGCCCGGCGTTGAGCCCGGCGAGGATCGAGGCGCGGAACGCCTCCCACGTCGAGTCCTCGTCGCCGGCCCAGTGGCACGGCACCGACCCGGCACCGGTGAAGCCGGCCCGGCTGAACGTGGTGCCGTCCACGCCACGATCGGTGAGCAAACGGTGGTAGGCAGCGGCGTACCGATTCGCGAACAGGTTGTTGGCGTCGACGCCGCGGCTGCCGTCGTGGTAGCGAAGCTCGTCGCCCCATGCGTGCTCGCCGCCGTCGGTCTTGAAGCCGTCGATGCCGACCTCGTCGAGCAGGTAGCGCCGTTTCGCGAGCCACCATTCGACCGCGTCCGGGTTCGTCCAGTCGGGCAACAACGCGTCGGTGAACCACCAGCCTCGGTTCCGGTACGGCGAACCGTCGGCTTCCTGGACGCACCAGCCGTTGGCGACCATGGTCTCGGCGTCCGCTGCGACTTGACCGGTGTCGCCGCGATCGGTCGGGACCAGCGGGATCTGCCACAAGAGCACCTTCACGTCGAGTTCGTGGAGTCGGTCGACCATCGCGACCGGGTCGGGCCAGCGACCATCCGCCGGGAAGGTGAAGTCGTCGAGGCGGTGGGGTGCTCCGTCTGGGTGCACGTCGTACTCGGCGTCGTTGAACGCGACGAACGTCGACTCGTCACTCCAGGCTTCGATCACGACCGCTCCGACCGGAATGTCGAGTTCGACGCTGCGTTCGACCTCGGCGAGCACGCGCTCCTGTGTGTTCCACTCGTTGCCGCTCATCCACGGGCGGAACACCCAGTCCGGCGGACGAACCGGCCGTCCGATGCGGTCGAGGTGCCGGTCGAGGAGTTCGGCGGGCGTTCCGTCGGGGATGTGGAGCGCAACGACGGGTCGGTCGTCGTCGATCGTCGTCTCGATCCAGAGGCGGCCGTTGTCGGTGTCGCCGACGTCGAACCAGACGCGGCGGGTGGTCGCCACGTGGAAACCCCACCCGGCGCCACCGATCACCATTGCGAACGGCGACGGGAGGTAGGTGCGGTTGCCCTGCTGCTTGTACTGCTCGAAGACGGTGGTGTCGAGGGTGTTCCCGCGCTGGTCGAGAGCGTCGAACCGTTCACCGAAACCGACGACCCGCTCGGCGGCGTCGAGCGGCAGTGCGAATCGGACACGGCGAGGTCCGTCGGCCGTGGTGAGGACCGAGACCGAGTCGGCCACGACGCGGTCGGTTCCCGTCACTGCAAGCACCTCGTCGGCTGCGGCAGCGACCCACTGCCCGGGCGCGGTCCTGTCGCCGTCGAACGAGATCCCGTCGACGGTGAACCGGTAGAGGAACGGCACGTCGGGCGTCGTCAGAACCGCCCGTCGAACGACCCGGTCGCCGATGTCGGGACGAGCGCCACTGGCGGCGGCGAGGTGCCCGTCGCCGGTCTCGCCGTCGCCGTACAACTCGTCCGGATCGACATCGACGAGGTCGTGAGAACCGAGTTCCGCGCCGGCGAGGTCGACGAGGTGGAGCCGTGCCGACGACGCCGAGGGGTCGGTCGTGACACGGATCTCGAGCGGCTCCCCCGCCACTGGTTGGACGGGGTGCCGCTGGTCGGGATCGATTCGATAGGGGTGACCGGATCCGAGCGGTCGGTGGGTGAGGGTCATGACGGGACTTCCGAGTCGAGTGGGTGGTGGTGGTCGGCGAGGCCGAGTGCGTCGGCGAGCGTGATGTACATGGCGTGTGACCAGAGCAGCGGGGTGGCGACCGGCCCCCACTTGTCGACCCAGACCGAAATGAAGTTCGGGTCGAGGACGTGATCGGTGGTCTGCTCGGGGAGCAAGCCGTCGGCGGTCGCCTGCGCGCACATCCACTCCAGGCGGTCGCGAGCGCGATCGTCGCGGCCGGTCGTCGCCTCGTACCAACCGACGAAGCCGGCGAGGACGACCCAGCGTCCACCGCCGAAGTACGTGTCGCCCAGATAGCGGTGCACGCCGTCGGGCGCGAGGTCGGCGACGATCCGGTCATAGGTCGCCTCGGCGATGTCGTCCTGCCCGTCGAGCGTTCGGAACGGGCCACACGCGGCGATCAGGCTCGCGTCGACGCGAGCGTCGCCGATCATCTTCGCCAGCCTGCCGTCGCCGACACAGCGTTCGAGGATCGTCTCGTCGAGATCGGCGAGCATGGTGGCTGCCGTCGACTCGGTGTCGGATCCGACGCCGAGTTCGGTCGCGGCGCGCACACCGGCGCCGATCGACGCGAGCGTCGACGTGTGCACTCGGTCGGCGTGTTCCTCCCACCAGTCGAAACACGGCTGGGCCCAGAACGCTGCGAGGTACTCGACGCACAGTTCGACGGCTGCGAGGAGATCGCCGTCGAGGCGGCCCCGGCCGTGGCGGCGCCGGTGCTCACCGAGCGCCCACATCCAGGTGCCGTACCCGTCGAGCTGGAAGTCCCACCACTCCTCGCCCGAATCGGCACCGTCGACCGTGAATCGGGTCGGCGGATGGTCGCCCTGCGGCACCGGCTCGCCGCGATCGGCTCGGCGCACGAGGGAACGGATGTGGTCCTGTCGGTCGAGCAGGGTGCGGGCGCACCAGTCGAAGAAGCGTTCTGCCGACCCGGTTTCGCCGACGCGACTCATCGCGTCGGCGATGAACGCACCGTCTCGCAACCACGAGAAGCGGTACACCGGGAACGTCGGCGACGCGAGGTACGCGCCGCCGACGTCCTGGTGTTCGGCGATGACCTGGACGCTTCGCGTCACGAGGTGACGCAGCTGGTCATCGTTGGTCATGAGGTCTCCGTTCAGCCGGCGATGGCGTCGACCTCGGCCGCCGCCTCGTCGAGGACCTCCTGCGGGTCGGCCCCGTCGAGCACGATCCGCTCGAGGGCCTGACCGACGATGTCCTGCATCTCGGCCTGACGTTCGATGACCGGCGGCAGGGCGATGTCGTCGAGCGCGTCGAAGACCGCCTGGCGGTTTTCCGGCGGGGTGATCTCGAGGTAGGTCGCGAAGGCTGCTTCGTCGTCGACGGCCGGCAGCTCCCAGCTCGACGCCAGACGGACGTCGACGGTCGTCGGCGAGCCGGTGAGGAACGCGATCCATGCGGCGGCGGCTTCGGGGTGATCGGTGCCCGCCGAGGCGACGGCTCCGTTCATGAACACCGCGTTGGCCTTCTGGGCCTGTCCGGGTTCGACGACGATGTCGTAGTCGACGCCGGACTCGTTGAGGCCGTTGAACTGCCAGATGCCGTTGTGCCACATGGCGAGCTTCCCGGACTGGAACAGGTTGGTGTCGAAGTCGGGTGTGCCGCCGATGTCGGCGAGCGTCGGCATGACCGTCCCGGGCTTGCCCGTCAGCCACTCCGCCGCGGCGACGCCTTCGGGGCTGTTGAACGTCGCGTTGCCGTCGGCATCGAAGAAGCTCCCACCGGCTTGTCCGAGCGCCTTGTAGAACTCGAAGAAGCTGACCGGCTGGTACGAGCCGTACACGCCGGCGTCGGCGTCGGTGAGCGCCTGCGCGGCGGCCATCTCGTCGTCCCAGGTCCAGTCGGCGGTCGGGTAGTCGAGGCCCGCCTCGTCGAACATCGTCTTGTTGTAGATCAGGACGACGTCGGAGAAGGTGGCGGGCAGGCCGTACTGGGTGCCGCCGTCGGTGAAGCCCTCCAGCGCGAGCGGGTAGTAGCGGGCGGCGTCGATCCCGCCGTCGCCGAGGTACGGACCGAGATCGAGCAGGGCGCCCGAGCGGGCATAGGTCACGAAGTTCTCGTAGTTGAGCTCGAAGGTGTCGGGTGCGGCACCGCCGGCGACCTGGGTCTGCAAGCTGGTGAAGTAGTCGTCGTACGAGGCGGTCTGCACCTCGATCGTGATGTCGGGGTACTCCTCGTTGAACGCAGCGATGATCGCGTCGAGATCCTCGAGGTGGTCGGGCGCCGCCGAGAAGGTGAAGTAGTCGATGGTGGCGGGTTCCATCGCGTCGGCAGGTTCGTCGCCGGACGACTCGTCGCCTGCCGGCTCGTCGCCGTCGTCGGCTGGTTCGTCCGACGTCTCGTCCGATGGTTCCTCGGCGGCGTCGTCGCTCTCGGCCGGTTCGTCGCTCGACTCGTCGTCGCTACCGCAAGCGGCGAGCACGAGCGTCGCAGCGGCGAGCGTCGCCACCACCGATCGGGTCCTACGTGTTGTCATGGTCGGGTCTCCCCCTGTGTCGTGGCGGGCGAACCCGCCGGAACTGAGATCGGGACGCGTCGCATCACTTCATGCCCGTGTAGGCGACGCTGCGGATCACCCATCGCTGGGTGAAGAGATAGAAGACGACGATCGGCGCGACGCTCATGACCGATCCGGCCATGACGACGTTCCAGTCGGTCGAGAACCGCCCGTTGAGCCGCGAGAGCCCGACGGGCAGGGTGACGTGTTGGTCGGAGGCCTGGGTGATGACGAGCGGCCAGAGGAACGAGTTCCACGTCGACATGAATGCGAAGACTGCGAACGTCGCGAGCGCCGGCTTGACGAGCGGCAACAGGATTCGCCAGAAGATCTGCAGGTGATTGGCACCGTCGATGACGGCTGCCTCGTCGAGTTCTTTCGGCAGCGCGAGGAACGCCTGCCGCATCAGGAACACACCGAAGCTCGACACGACGGTCGGGAGGAGCAGACCGGCATAGGTGTCGACGAGCCCCAGGTTGCGCATCTCGATGAAGAGCGGCACGACCACGACCTGGAGCGGGATCATCATGGTGGCGAGATAGAGGCCGAAGAGGAGACCGCGCCCTCGGAACTCGATCCGGGCGAAGGCGTACGCCGCCGTCGACGCCGTGAACAGTTGCAGCAGGGTCGACGCGATCGCGATCCCGATGCTGTTGAGCGTGAAGCGCCAAAAGTCGAACGCCTCGAGCACGCTGGCGTAGTTGTCGCCGGTGACCGGGTCGGGGATCAACGTCGGCGGGACCGCGCGGATGTCGGCGTCGGTCTTCAACGAGGCCAGCACCATCCACACGAATGGGCCGACCATCACGACGGCGCAGGCGACGAGCACGGCGTAGCGGGCGAATGATCGGGCTCGCCGGCGGTTCGGGCGCTGGCGTGCCGGAGGCGTGTCGACGGTCGAGGCGTCGGTGGCGGTCGCTGTGTCGCCGCCCAGGTGCACGGTCTCAGCCATAGAAGACCCACCGCTTCTGGAGCCGCATCTGGATCGCCGTGACCAGCAAGATGATGACGAACAGCACCACGCTCTGGGCTGCGGCGTAGCCGGCGCGACCGTACGAGAACGTGTTCTTCACGATCTGTTCGACCACCACCGTCGACGAGCCGGCGGGTCCGCCCTCGGTCATGACCCACACCTGGTCGAACACCTGGAAGCCGTTGATCAGGGAGATCACGACGACGAAGAACAGCGACGGGGTGAGGAGCGGCAAGGTGATCGAGCGGAGCTGACGCCAGCCGCTGGCGCCGTCGATCCGAGCCGCCTCGTACAGGGTCTCGTCGATGGCCTGGAGACCTGCGAGCAGGATGATCATCACGAAGCCGAGGTCTTTCCACGCCGAGGCGATGATCACCGACGGCATCGCCCACGTTCGCGAGGTCCACCAGCCCGGCCCCTCGATGCCGACCAGCCCGAGCCCCCAGTTGACGAGCCCGTCGCTCGGGTTGAGGAGCCACTTCCAGAGCAGGGCGACGACGACCCAACTGGTCACGACCGGCAGGAAGTAGATCGCTCGGAACACGGCGATGCCCTTCAGCTTGCGGTTGACGAGCACCGCGAGGGCGAGCCCGCCGACGATCACGAGCGGCAGGTAGCCGACGAGGTAGTAGAGCGTGTTCAGCAGCGCCCGGCGGAAATCGTCGTCCGACCACAGTTCGCGGTAGTTGTCGGCGCCGATGAACTCTGCCGGTCGGATGAGATTCCAGTCTTGGACGCTGACCCAGAGGGTGCCGAACATCGGCCCGATCGAGAAGGCGAGCAGAGCGATCAGGCTCGGCGCGAGGAACATCGACACGACCCCGAACTTCTTCCACCCGGTCATTCCGACCATGCCGTCACCCCCTCAGATGCGCTCGCTACTTTATTCACTGACAAAATAATCATGGCGTGCGCTTGCGGTCAACCCCACGGGGCGATCGGGGTCACTCAGTCGGCGACGAGGGCTTGGCAGGCGTCGATCAACGACTGGAGATCAGACTGCAAGCGCGGGTCGATCTCGAGCTGGTATCGGTGCGCCTCGGCATCGTCGACGCTCACGAAAACGGCGAGATCGAACGTGCGTGAGCTCTGACTGACGACATGAGGGTCGCATCGGGTGACCTCGATGCGGATCGGCAGATCAGCGCGGGTCCGGTCAGGATCGATCCGGAGAAGCGGCTCGCTGTCGGCCACCGGGACGAGCGCCAGGATGACGCTGCCGCTGAGCGACGAGACCTCGATGACCGGAACCCCCCGTCGACGGACGATCTCGATCGACGTCTCCATCGTCGGCCCGTCGATCGAACGCTGCGCCGACACGGCGATCGAAGCCGCGTCCTCGACGCGCTGCTCTGCGCATTCCCGATCTCGGATCTCGTCGAGCGGCGCCGGGTCGAGGCGAACCAGGTGCTCGACAGGTGGTCCGTCACCTTTGGTGAATGTCACGGCGACGGCAGCGGCCAGGTCGTCGCTCGAGGAGCATGCAACCAGCGCGCCGAAGTCGACCTGCACGTCGACCCGCTGGCCGGGCGCGATCACCGTGCGCTTCGACTCGGCAGCCAGCGGTTCGAAGTGGTCAGCTCGTACGGCGATCGACGAGATCGTGATCGGCTCGTCACCGAGGTTCGTCGTCGCGACGCTCAGGCGCCGGACGTGCCAGAGATACCTCGGGTAGTCGAAGAACATCTCGACGTCGATCGGCACTCCCCCGCCGATCAACGGGTCGGCGGTCAGCACGCTCGTCGGCGACACCGCCGTCGCCTCCGGCGGCCGCGGGTCGGCAGTGACGACAACGGACGGCATGTCGGTGCGCGCACACGACGCCGACACGGCTGCGCATGCGAGCGCTGACCCCACCGCCAGAACCCACCGCCGGTTCGTCACACTGCGACGGTATCGCAGGAGCGGACGACGAGATCAGCAGTCGGTGTCGACTGCTGAGCGCAGCGTCTCGATCGCCGCGGCCCCGTCGGCGTCGGCGTCGATCTCGGCTGCTGCGGCGAGCGCATCGCCCGGGGCCGTCTCGGCATCGGCCTCGACGGCAGCCGCCATGGAGCGATACCGGTCGGCGAGCAGGGTGGCTGCGCGGGCGGTGTCGGCGTCGGCGACGGCAGCCACGTCGTCGAGGCCGTCCGCGTAGGCACGGAACCCGGTTGCAGGGGTGCCCATGTCGTCGAGCGCATCGGAGACCCGGGGCAGGTCGGTGACGGCATCGCAGAACGCTGCGGCGTCGTACTCCGCCGGGACCGTCGTGACCACCGAGGCGTCGGCGTCGTCGGCCTCGTCTCCCCCGCCGGACCAGGCGACCACACCGCCGACGAGCGCCACCGCCGCGACACCCGCGCCGATCCCGTAGCCGACCCGGCGCCTGGGCGACTGAGCGTCCACGACGGCGTCTCCGTCGGGCTGATCGTCGTGGTTGTCGTTGCTCATGAATGAAGACTCCGGGGTGAGTTCGCTGGTCGTTCGATCATCGTCGCTACCACTTGGCATGGAACGGACCGAGGTGGAGGAAGCCGAAGGCGGTGAACCTGAACTCGAGGTAGACGTGCCCCTCGTACAGGTCGCTGGTGCCGATCTGCTCGAACTGCAGCTTGGCCGTCCCCTCGACCGACGCGAGCGTCGCATGGAGGTGCACCACCACCGCGCTCGCCGAAACGGCCACCTTGGCCTCGAAGCCGATCGTGATGGCGATCGTGTTCGGCCGTTCCGGACCGTGGAAGCCGAGGTCGAGCGCAACGAACACCTCGAAGTCGGCGGAGATCGCCACACCGAACCCGCCGGCGCTGAGACCCTTGTGGAAGCCGACGCCGACCGCACCACGGAGCCCGAGTTCGAAGTCGGTGACTTCCGCCGTGGGTTCCACTCGCACGTCGATCGAGGCCGACACGCCGAGCGTGGCCGACAACGGTCCGGCGATCGGCACGGTCACGGACCCACCGATCTCGATCCTCGCCTGGGAGTCACACGTCCCGCAGTAGGTGAATCCGAGTCGGAAGTAGACCTGCTTGGCCTTCTTGACCTCCTCGGCGGCCGCTTCGTTCTCCTCGGTCTCACGAGCCGCCTGCGTTGCCTCGGCGTCGGCGACCTGGGCCTCCGAGGTGGCGCGGTCGATGGATCGCGTCGCTTCGTCGTGCTCGACGATCGCACGCTGGACGTCGAGTTGGGCTTGGAACTGGTCGTGGAAGGCCTCGGCCGCATCCCGTTCGGCGAGCGCTCGGTCGAAGTCGTCGAAGCTCTCGCGTGCGCGGTCCTCGGCGTCCTGTCGACGGCGGGTCGCGTCGTCGGCTCGCTGCTGGGCGGCGTCGCGACGCTGCTCCGCTTCGTGCGACGCGTGTTCGTAGCGGTGTTCGCGACTGTGGGTCTCGAGGGCATGAGCGACGGCCAACCGCTCCCCCGACGACAACTCGCTGCCGAGGAACGACGTGAGATCGAGTGTGGCGCCGCCTCCTTGAAGGGCTCCGAAGCCGGCGTCGCCACCGCCCTCGCTGCTCACCATCACGAAGCCGTGCGCCGAGAATCCGCAACCAGCCGGGTAGTAGGCGAATCCGATCGATGCGGCGAGGAACTGGAAGTCGATGCCGAGCTCGAGCTCGAGGCCGTGCCCGAGGTGCTCCTCGAACTCGTCCTCGGGCTCTCCGTGCTCGGTCACGATGTTCGTGAGTTCGATCTGTCGAGTGTTGTCGTTGCCCGAGATCGCATCGACGGCGGCCTCGATGCCGTCGGGCAGCATCGGCACGACCTTGCCCTCGAGCTCGTACCACGTGTTGTCGTCGCCGGTTCGGTAGATCTCGCCGTGGAGCGTCGGCGGTTGCTGCCAGAACAGTGCGCACGTCACGGCGGTCGTGGCGAACTCGACCTCGGCACCGAACAGTCGATTCAGCTCGACGAGGTCGGTGCTGCTCGTGTCGCCCTCACCCGAGCTGTGGACCGGGTCGCTGCTCTCGCCGGTTTCGCCCGACTCGCCGGTCAGGGGTTCGAACCTGACCGAGAGCGACCCGCGCAGTCCGCGCATCGCGAACGCCTCGACGGTTGCCCCGAGTTCGGACTCCCTCGCTGCCGGATCGAACTCGCCGGTGAGCTTCACCGCGGCGCTGGAGTCGCCGATGCCGAGCGTGACGTTGCCGTCGACGGTGCCTTCGGGGACGCCGCCGATGCGTTCGATCCCGAGCGACGCCGTGACCGGGAGCCCGGCGAGCGTCGGCTGGAGCGTTGCCGTCGAGCCGTCGCCGGTCGCGAACTCGAGATCGCCGGCGACGTGTTCGCCACCGCCGAGGTGGTACTCGCCCGACAGCGCTGCGCTGGGCTCGCCGTCGAACGGTGTCGAGATCGCGATCGTCGCGACCAGTGCCGACTCCTCGGCGACCGCGCCGGTCATCGCGGCGTCGAGTGGCTCGTCGTCCCAGGTCACGTGCAGCGTGCCCCCGGCGAATCGGATCGAGAACGGCTCCTCGCTCGTCCCGTCGTACCGGACGAACACCAGGGTGTCGTCGAGGCGGTCGTCGCCGTGGAGGGGGAACGAGCGCTCGTCGAGGTCTCCCCAGAGCTGGGTGACCTCGCCGTTCGTGTACCAGCCGGTGAGTTCGACGTCGGTCGGCGTTCCGAGGATGTCGAGTCGCCCCCTCACGGTGAACGTGGTGTCCGTGTCGTCACCGGCGGTCACCGTGATCGTGACCGTCGCATCGTCGACGGTTCGATCGCCGAGCGGGAGCGACGCGACGTCGCCGGTGAACTCGATCGAGTCGCCCGAGTCGGCGCCGACGTGCGCAGCGACCTCGACGGGCTGATCGGCGATGGTGGTCGTTCCGGTGATCGCGGTCGACCAGTCGTCGACGGTCACGTCGAACTCGAACGTCACGTCGTCGAGCCTCACGTCGCCGAACCAGGCGGCGTCGGCCGATGTCGAACCGACGATCTCGAGCGGATCGACGCCCATCGCGGTCACGAGCGGATCGTGATCGGCGTCGGCAGCGACGAACCACGCGCCGCGGGGGCGGTCCCCGTCCGGCGTCGTGCAGTCGTCGGGGGCGATCACGATGGCGGCGTGCTCGAACATGACGAGGCCGCGTCCGCCGATGTCGACGGCCGGTCGGTCGGGGTCGTCGGCGTCGAGGTCGATCGTCGCACAGGGGACGGCGTCGCGCAGGCGCATGGCCAACGGGTAGGTCGTGCCCGCCAGCCCGAGTCCGTCGGCGAGGTGCTGTGGGAGCGTCGCGGTCGCCACGAGTCGTAACTCGTCGTGGTCGGTGGCGACCGTGAGTTCGACGGCGAGGTCATCGGCGTCGACACCCGCCAGACCGAACACGTCGACGAGTGCGCCTGCGTCATCGGTCGGCGTCAGTTCGGCGGAGAGGATGACCGCGTCGTCGTCGATCGTCGCTGCGCCGAGCGAGCCGGACAGGTCGAGTTCGACCGAGCCGGCGGGGCCGCTTCCGACCGACGCCGTCGACAGGACCGCCGTGCCACGCACGTGCGCCGTGACCACCGATCCATCGAGGGTCAGGTCGTACCCGACGTCGACGATCTCGACGCTCACCGCGGCGTCGTCGTCTCCGTGGACGAACCAGCCGTCGGGCGCTGCGACGTCGAGGGTGTACACCGTGTCGTCGAGCGAACCGTCGGCGGCGACGTCGAACGTGGCGAGGCCGCGAGTGACCTCGTCGGGGAGGCGTCCGGAGCGTCGGTACCGCTCCGGCAGCGAGAACTCGGCGATGCCGGTGACCACGTCGGCGGTGAGCGGCACGGTGACGTCGCCGTCGAACGCGAGCGGGTCGTACTCGGTGTCGGCGGTCGCGATGGCCAGAACCGTGTCCTCGAACACCCACCCGGGGCTCGGCTCGCGGTCACCGAGGGGTGTGGTCGCGACGGTCGCCGCGGGGCCGAAGTCGAGGTCGACCTCGTGTCGTTCACCGAGCAGGTCGGCAGATGCGGCTCCGGTTGCCGACACGACCCGGTCGGTGTCGATCGCGATCGAGAGGTCGACGTCGTCGAGGGTGACGGCCGGGGTGAGCGAGAGCGACGGGGCGCCACCGTCGAGTCGCCAGAGCCCGGAGGTCAGGTCGAAGCGTCCGGCGAGGGCGACGTCGGCTGCGTCGAGCACGGTCGCACGTGCGGTGAGGTCGATCGACGAGCCGCATCCGCCGGAGCACCCGACCGTGACGTCGACGTTCAGGTCGTCGACGACGAGGTCGCGAGCGAGCTGCCAACTGTCGAGCGCGCCCGTGGCGGTGAGGGCGAATGCGTCGCCAACCCCGGAGGCAGTTCCCTCGAACGAGACGGCCGGGGCACCATCGGTGAACGTCCACGGTCGGTCCGACGAGACGACGGCCGAGGGCGCCGTGGTCGGCGGGAACACGATGTCGAGCGCGAGGCTCGGACCATCGACCGGCTCACCGGGGGCCGGATCGTCGATGCGGGCCGGCGTCAGGGTCTCGGCGATGACGGTGGCGGTGCCGCTGCCCGTGACGCCGGCGCCGTCCCACGTGACGTCGAGTCGGTCGAGGCGGAGGCCGGGCGCCAGTGATCGGCTCGCTCCGAGTGCGCCGGCGACCTGCCATTGCCCGACCGAGTCGGACGCCGAGCGAACGGTGCCGACGAGCGGGACGTCGACATCGGCGATGCGGGCGACCCCGTCCGCGGCCACGACGAGGTCGGCCGATCCGTCCGGTGCGATCCGACCGTGCAGTTCGATCCGGCCCGTTCGGCCATCGGGAGCGTCGGCCGCCCCGTGCAGGACGACCGACTGTTGCGGGTGCGGCGGGTTGACCGGTTCGGGTTCGGGGTCGAGCGGCTCCAGCGGCTCGACGTCGTCGCCCGATTCCGGCACCGTCGTGTCCGGCGGCACCGTCGTGTCGGGCGGGATGGCCGTGTCGGTCGTGTCCGTCGGCGGCGCCACACGGAGACCGACCGGCTCGGCGGGCTCCAGCGCGCCGTACAGCACGGTCGCGGATCCGGGCCACCCCCCGAGCCCGGCGTAGGGAAGACCACCGACGGCGATGCTGCCGGTGACGGCCCCGAGTGCTGCGTCGGCTGCGAACGACACGCCCAACGGGGAGTCGAGCGGCGTCGGGGCGACACCCCAGGGGCCGGGGAACTCGACCTGTCCGGCGTCGAGGGTGAGACCGACGGCGGTGATGCGGCCCGAGGCGCCCGTCAGCGACGGCCCGCCGGGCAAGCGCGCAGTCGCGTCGGAGAAGGTGATGTCGATGGTCTCGTCGCACGGGCCGACTCCCGAAACGTTCGCGAGCGTCAGCACGAAGGTGGCGTCGGGGTTGGTCAGGGTGGCTTGGCCACCTGCGGCGAGTGCGTCGATCGCGTCACACAGGTCGTCGGGGAGCTGCGACGGGTCGTACGCCGTGAACCGGACGACGACGGACGACGACACCGTGCGACCGAAGTCGTCGGTCACCGTGACCGACACGGTCGCTTCACCGGGCTGCGGCGGCGCATCGAACGTCACGGACCCTTGATCGACGTCCGTCCCGGCCAGCAATCCGGAACCGTCGTCGGACCATGCCCATTGATACGGGGCGCCGGCCGACTCGGCGACCGCGCCGATGGAGACGGGATGGGCGACCTGGGCCAGGAGCACGGGTGCGCCGTCGGCGACGTCGACCGAGAGACCGTCGTCGGGCCACACGATGCGGTACGAGACATCGGCCGTGGCCGTTTGGCCATGGTCGTCCGTCGCAGTCAGCCGGAGTTCGAGGACGTCGGCGTCTTGTCCGGGGGCGAGGTCGGGCACGGTGAAGGTCCGGGTGGCCGAGTCGGGCTCGCCGTCCAGCTCGATCGTCGGCCCGGCGAGTTGCTCCCACTCGTACGTGAGCGGCTGGGTGCTGCTGCCGCCGGCCCAGATCGTGACACGGTCGCGAGAGGCGACGTCGCCGTCGGGGTTGCTGATGTACAGCTGGGGCGGGGCGATGACATCGGCCCAGTCCTGCGTTTCGGGTGTTGTGTCGGGCGTCGTGTCGTCGGGACGGGTGTCGTCTCCATCGGCTCCGCCATCGTCGCTGTCGTCGCTGCGGTCGTCGGACGAGTCGTCCGAGTCGCCGGAGTCGTCGGAGGTTCGATCGTCGTCGTCGGTCGCCGGCGACGACACGAAGACCGTCACGGTGTCGGCCGCCGGGCCGGCGCTCAGTTCGAACACGAACGGCACGGGGGCGTCGAGGTCGACGGGAAGCTCCGGCAGTCGGAACCGGACGGTGGGATCGTCGACCGATCGGACGGGGTCGTCGAGCCACTCGACCGGATCGGTCTCGACATCGCACTCGTCGCCGATGGTGTCGGACAGACCTGCGACGCACCGTTGGCGCCACGTCACGTCCGCCCGGCTCGTGAGGTCGACCTCACCGTGGAGGGTGACGACGGCGGGACCGACGGTGCCGTCGGATCGCCGAACGGGCGAAATGACGGAGACGTCGGGCCCGGCCGACACGGTCGCCTCCGCACCGGGATCCAGCGGGTAGCGGAAGCCGTCGCGCACGCCGCTCGTGTGGCGCTGTCCGGGTGCGTCGGTCCACGCCCACAGTTCGGCGCCCGGTGCCGGGTCGCCGATCAGCTCCAACGCCAGGGTGATCGTCGACGAACTCCCCGGGTCGAGCGTCTCAGTCCGAGCGCACACGGTGGTTCCGTAGGCGACACCGAGATCGGTCATCGTGCAGGTCCAGCCGTCGCCGGAGGCACCGACGAGGTCGGCGCCGGGTGGGGTCTCGACCACGACGAACTGTTCCGATGCGGCGGCGCCGCCCTCGTTGGCGATCGCCATCGAGATCTCGGTGGTCAGGCCCGGACGCGGTCGTTCTGCGGCGTCGAAGGCGACCGTGAGCACCGGGCCGTCGGCCACGGTCACGAGGTGCGCGTCGACGGTGTGGTCGTCGCTGATGTCGTCGTCTCCGGTGGTGGCACTGATCGAGATCGTCGAGGCGCCCGGCCCGGCCGGGGCGAGTGCGAGCGGGAGCCCGAGGGACTCACCGGGTTGGAGGTCGTCGTCCAGCACGTGGAGGCAACGAATCGTGCCACCGGGAGGAACCGATCCGGTGTCGCAGTCCCACGAGGGGCCTGTGGCCGCGACGTCGTCGCCGTCGCGGAACACGATCTCGGCGACGACGACGCTGGCGGCCGGGGCGTAGCGGCTCCCGGCGTTGTCGATCGTGATGACGAGGTCTCGGGGCTCGAACGCGCTGAACTCGATCTGTCCGCTGCGATCGCTCGGTGCGCCGTCGGCGCGAGCGACCGACGGGACGAGTTCCGTCGCCGTCGGGGTGGCGATGACGAACGACGCCGACATCACGCCGGCGTCGGCGTCGGTGGCGCCGTCGACCGAGGCCGCGAACACGACGTCCGCGACGCCCTCTGCTGCGTCGGTCGTGACGTCGATCGGCACGACGAGGTCGATTTCCTCACCGGCGGGGAGCGGCCCGTCGTGATCGAGGCGGCAGCTCGTGTCGTCGCAGTTCCACGACAGATCACCGGTCGCCGCCGGCCAGTCGAGTTCGACGCCGTCGGGTGCGGTCGCGGTGACGGCGAGCTCACCGTCGAGATCGCCGGTTCCGGTCGGTGTGATGGCGACCGTGACCGACTGCGATGCCGGAGCGAGCAGTGTGGACGATCGGAAGCGTGCGGTGACCGCCACCGTGTCGGTGACGTCGTCGACGACGTCGATCTCGTGCCGATGCGACGTGTCAACGTCGCCACCGTCCGACGTCGATGTCGCGTCGATGTCGATCGCGATCTCGGCATCGACGTCGAGGTGGTCGTCGAGGTCGGGTGCGACGTGGCTGATCGTGATCGGCGGGAGGAACTCGTACGGGGCGATCGTTCCGGTCCGGCGACAGAGTCCGTCGGCGCACGACCAGCCGTCGCCCGATGCGGTCGTGGGTTCCGTGAGGTCGAGGCCGGACAGGACGACCTCGGCGCCGTCCATCGGTTCGTCGCCGAGGCTCGTCACGGTCACGATCGTCTCGATCGGCGTTCCTTCGGCGACGAGTTCGACGCCGGTCACGGTCAGACCGAGGGCGGGCGATTCGAGCGGTGATGCGTCGTCCGGCCGATCGAGCGGCACCGAGATCGGCTCGAGGTCGTCGAATGCGGCCGTGACGCTCGAACCGGGTTCAGCGGTCTCGGGTTCCGACAACACCACGAGGACGGGAACGATGTCGGCACCACCCACGGGGGCGACATCGCCGCCGGCGGTCACGTACCGACACGTCGCGTCGTCGCAGCTCCACCCACGCCCGTCGGATGACCGATCGGGCGACGGCTCGGCACCGACCACCGTCGTGCCCGCCGGCAGGTCGGTGATCGAGATGGTGAGGGGTGCGGGAGCCCGACCGCCGGCGAGGAAACCGCCCGACAGCACCGTGGTGGCACCGTCGCGAACGCCCGTCGAGGATGCGAGCAAGCCGACCGGTTCGGTCGCCATTGGTTGGTCTGCGGCGAGGAGCGCCTCGAACTCGTCGAGATCGAGATCGAGGTCGCCGTCGTCACCGACCGGAACCTCGACCGGCGCGTCGGTCGTGGGCGGCGGTTCGTCGGGCGCGGCGTGCGCTGCCGTCGGAGCAACCGTCACCGTCGCGCACATTCCCATCACCACGACGAGCGCCATCCAGGCGCGCGTCGACCACCATCGTTTCACCTGAACCGCCGCGTTCACATCATCCACCGTAGATGGATCGGCACGCACCGAGGCGTCACTTGAGTGGATTTCCCGAAGAATCGCTTCGAGCGAGGGTTCGGGACCCGGCGGGCGGCGCGTCAGCGGATGCCGTCGGGGCGGAACGACGACCGCAGGCCGTCGCGCGAGAAGACGATCTGCCAGAGCTGCAGACCGCCCGAGCGGAAACTCCCGGCCGACGACAACAGATAGAAGCGCCACATCCGACGGAACCGCTCGTCGTAGTCGGGGAGGTCGGGCCAGGCCGCCTCGACGTTGTCGTGCCAGGCCATCAGCGTGCGGTCGTAGTCGGGTCCGAAGTTGTGCCAGTCCTGGAGTTGCAACACTCCCTCGGCGGCCGCGGCGATCTGCTTCGCCGAGGGCAGCATCGAGTTGGGAAAGATGTACTTGGCGACCCACGGGTCGGTCGCTCGTCGCGAGCGACTGCCGCCGATGGTGTGGAGCAGCGCGAGACCGTCGGGTTTGCGGAGGAGGCGTCGGCAGGTCTGCATGTACGCGCCGTAGTTCCGCACCCCGACGTGCTCGAACATGCCGATCGAGTAGATGCGATCGAACGGCTCGTCGACATCGCGATAGTCCTGGAGGTGGATGTCGACGGGCAGACCGGCGCATCGCTCGCGAGCCAGCGTGGCCTGCTGCTCGGAGATGGTCACGCCGACGATCTCGCAGCCTCGGGTCTCCGCGAAGTAGGCGGCGGCACCGCCCCATCCGCAGCCGATGTCGAGCACCCGCATGCCGGCTTCCAGGCCGAGCTTGGCGGCGATCAGATCGAGCTTGTGTTCCTGCGACTCGGCGAGCGTGGTCGCTGTCCGCCAGTAGCCGCAGCTGTAGAGCATCCGGTCGTCGAGCATGCGCCGGTACAGGTCGTTCCCGATGTCGTAGTGCCGGCGGCCGACCTCGCGCGAGCGTCGTTTCGACTGGCGGTTGCCGACGGTCGAGGCGACGGCCTGCGCCGGTGCCAGCCGCGTCGAGAGGCTTCCTGCCAGGCCGGTCCCCTGGGCACGTTCGACCATCTGGTCGATCGCATCACAATCCCACCACCCGTCCATGTACGCCTCACCGAGGCCGAGCGTGCCGGTCGCCAGCACGCGGGCGAAGGTGCGGTCGTCGTGCACCTGCACATCCCACGGACGATCGCCGCCGACCCGGATGTCGGCCGCCTCCGCCCATCGTTCGATCAGCCGAGTGGCGTAGGACGCCATGCCCGAACGCTAGTGCGCCCGGGCGCTCCCCTCGAACGGTGTTCAGCCGCCGAACGCCGATGCGGGCAGGTCGGTCGTCCCGTCGTCGATCGCGTCGCAGATCGTTCGGGCGACGCTGGACGGGTCGAGCCCCGTCGGCATCGACGGCGCCTGGCCGGCGATCGGGCGGGTGGCGAGGCCCGTCTCGGTGTGCGGTGGCCGAGCGTCGAGCACACGGACCTTTCGTCGCCGCGCCTCACGGGCGAGCGCCTCGTCGAACGACCGCACCGCTGCCTTGGAGGCGCCGTAGGCCGCCATGCCCGGCAGGTTCTGTTCGGCGATCACCCCGGACAGGTTGACGATGACGCCCCCGTCGTTCATGCGAGGAAGAGCTGCGCGGGCGAGCATGATCGGCACGAACGTGTTCGTGAGGAACAGCTCCTCCATCGTGTCGATCGAGAGCTCGTCGACCGAGCCGAACGCCACGACACCGACCGCGTTCACGACGACGTCGATCCCGTCGTCGGCCGCCGCCGAATCGACCGCTTCGTCGCACGCCGCCGGGAGTCGGAGGTCGAGCGCCAACCGACGCCCCTCGACCGCAACGGCGTCGAGGCGGTTCTGATCGCGGCCGACCAACGTGATTCGATCGCCTCGCTCGGCCAGGATCGACGCGATCGCCGACCCCAGTCCCCCCGAGGCCCCGGCGATGAGAACCGAACGGCTCACCGCCGTCCCCCACGCACGATCCGGGGTGTGTCGACAGGGAACGAGGCGGTGGTCATACCTGCTGCAGCGTCGACACGGCGCCTCGTATTCCATCGCCACTACCGTCAGGCGCGATGGGGATCTACCGCGACCACGTGCTGCCGAGGCTCGTCGATCGAGCCTGCGGCACACCTAAGCTCCAGCGGTGGCGCCGACGGGTGGCGACCGGGTTGTCGGGCGATGTCGCCGAGATCGGCTTCGGCTCCGGACTCAACATGCCCGCCTATCCGCCCGAGGTGACGACGGTCTACGCCGTCGAGCCGTCGGGCACGGCGCGACGACTGGCGGAGGAACGGGTCGAGCAGTCGACGATCCGGGTCGAGCACGTGGCGCTTCGCGGCGAGTCGATCCCCCTCGACGACGAGTGCTGCGACGGGGCGCTGTCGACGTTCACGCTGTGCACGATCCCCGACGTCGAGATGGCGCTCACGGAGCTGATGCGGGTGTTGAAGCCTGGCGGGCGCTTCCACTTCCTCGAACACGGGCTCGCCCCGGACGACGGTGTCGCCGACTGGCAACGACGGATCGAGCCGTTCCAGAAGCGACTCGCCGACGGTTGCCATCTCACCCGACGACCGGATGCGCTCGTCGAAGCGGCCGGCTTCGTGGTGGAACGGGTCGAGGCTCGCTACGGCGGCGGCCCGAAGCCGTGGACGTGGTTCACCGAGGGCTTCGCCGTCAAGCCGGGCTGACCAGACTCGCAGTGGCTACGGTTCGCCGACATGCCGAACCGGTTTGCTCGAGTGCTGATCGTCGTGGTGTCGGTCGTCGGCCTCGCCACTGCGCTGCCAGCGCGCACCGGCGATGTCGGCGCGATCGCCTCGACCGACCTGCTCGTCGGCGACTCGGTGATGGCCGGGATGAGTTCGGCCAGTCGCGCCTCGCTCCCGAATCACGTGTTCGACGCCAAGGTCTGCCGGCGTCTCGTCTCGACCAGTTGCAGCTACCGGGGAACCCGACCGGTGCCGGCGCTCGACGTGATCCGAGGGTGGAGCGGCGTGACCAACCGGTCGATCGTGGTGGCAGCCGGCTACAACGACGGCGCGATCTCGGGCGCGGTCGACGCCGTCGTCGCGGAGGCTCGGCGACAAGGTGTACCGAATGTGGTGTGGCTCACGTATCGGGTGGCGGGCGGGAACGCCGGGATCTACCGTTCGCACAACTCGGTGTTGTGGCAGAAGGCGGCGCAGTACCCGGAGCTGACGATCGCCGACTGGGCGTCGTACAGCGCAGGACGGAGTAGCTGGGTCGCCGCAGACGGGCTGCACCTCACCGGCTCGGGAGCGCGGGCGATGGCCGACCTGATCGGAGTCGTGTTGGCAGGCCTGCCGCCGCTCGGCCCGCCCCGCATCGACCCGGGTGCCGACGCCTGCTTCGCCGTGTCGGGCGGCGCCGGGTCGGCAGCGTTGGTGAACCTGACACCGGTGGCGGCCGGCGGCGACGGCCACGGCGTGCTCACGTCGAGTTCGGGCGAGGCGACCGCCACGGCGTCGAACGTGAACTACCGGCCGGCCACCGCCGACCCGAACGTGGCGGTCTCGCCGATCGGTGGTGACGGTCGGGTCTGCTACCGGAACGGCGAGCACGCGCCGGTGCACGTGGTCGCCGATCAACTGGCGGCGATCGACGGCGGGGCGTACACGCCGGCGGGCAGTGACGGGCTCCCGAAGCGACGACTCGACACTCGTCGCACCGGCCAGCGGGTCGCGGCGGGTGGATCGGTGTGTTTCGCCGTTGCCGGCGAACCGGGCGACGCGGCGATCGTGAACCTGACCCCGATCGGGCCGAACGGTTCGGGGCACGGCGTCTTGACGAGCGGCGACGCCGAACCTCCGACTGATGCCTCCAACGCCAACTACCGACCGGGCGCGGTCGATCCGAACGTGGCCCTCGCCCCGATCGGCCCGGACGGCACGGTGTGTTTCCATGCGTCGACGCACACCTCCGTCGACCTGGTCGCCGACCACCTCGGGTCGGTCGACGGCGACGCGTTCGAACCGGCGAACGCCGACGGTGTCCCGCTCCGACTGGTCGACACTCGCGACCTCGGCGCGGCGGTCGCACCGTCGGCACGACGCTGCTTCCCGGCCGGCGATGCCGGCGACGTCGCCGTGGTGAACCTGACACCCGTCCGGGCCACGGCCGCCGGTCACGGCCTCCTCGTCGGGAGCGCGACCGAACGTGCGGCCGATGCGTCGCACGTGAACTTCGCGCCGGGTTCGGCCGACCCGAACGTTGCGTTGGCGCCGATCGGGCCCGACGGTCAGGTCTGCTTTGTCAACTCGGAGCACGCCTCGGTCCATCTGGTCGCCGACCTCCTGGGCGTGCTCGACCCGTCGGTCGTCCGTTGGCCGTCGGCCGACGGCACACCGGTCCGACGACTCGACAGTCGCGCCGGCTGATCAGCGGATCCGTTTCCCCGTCACCCACTCGGGGTACGGGTGTCGACATGTCGGATCGAGCGGTGGAGACGCGTCCGGCCCGCGACGCCGGGCCGTGGGCCGTCCCGCACGTGCTGGAACGAGGTGCTGCGTGGTCGTGGCGGATCGTCGTGGTCGCCGGTGCGCTCGCCGTCGTCGCGTGGAGCCTCGCCCGCCTCAGCGTCGTGCTGATCCCCGTGTTCGTCGCCCTCGTCGCGAGCGCACTGTTGAGTCCGGTGGTCGAGCGATTGGCGACGAAGCTGCCGCGGCTGCTGGCGGTGTGGTCGACCCTGCTCACGTGCGCAGCGGCCGTTGCCGGACTCGGGTACCTGCTCTGGGGACCGCTCCGGAGTTCGTTCGACGACCTGAGCAGCCAGTGGGACGACGCGATCGCCGACGTCGAGCAGTGGCTGATCGACGGGCCGTTCGGTCTGTCCGCCGAGCGCGTCGATCGACTGTCGGAGAGCGCACGCGATGCCGCCGAGCGACTCGGCTCCGGCCTGTTGGCCGAGCCCGCCAGCGCGGCGCGGACCCTGACCGAGGTCGTCGGGGGCTTCTTCCTCGCCATCGTCCTCACCTTTTTCTTCCTCAAGGACGGCCCGACGATGTGGCGGTGGCTGGTCGACCGTGTCGCCACCTCGCGACGCCTGCTCCTCGACGATGCGGGATGCGCTGCGTTCTCGGCGATGCAGGGCTGGATCCGAGGTGTCGCGATCACCGGTGTTGCCGATGCGATCCTGATCGGCGCGGCGCTCGTGATCCTCGACGTGCCGGCGGCGATCCCGCTCGCCGTGATCACGTTCTTCGCCGCCTTCCTGCCCGTGGTCGGCGCAACCGTCGCCGGAGGCCTGGCGACGCTGATCGCATTGGTGTCCGACGGCCCCGGTACCGCCATCATCGTGGCGATCGTCGTGCTCGCCGTCCAGCAGATCGAGGGCGACATCCTGATGCCGCTCGTGATGCAGCGCCAGGTCTCGCTCCACCCCGTGGTCGTCCTGGTCGCACTTGCCGCCGGCGCTGCGATCGCCGGGATCGTCGGCGCCATCGTCGCCGTACCGATCACGGCGGCGCTGTCGGCGGCCGTGAGTTCGATCCGGTCCGCCCGCACGCAACACGTACTCATCGACGGCCCGGACACACCGGTCGGCGTCGACGGGTAGCCGGGGCGGGCGACGCCTCGTCGGCGCTACCCTCAGCCGCCTGTGACCTCCCCATCGTCCGCTCCCACCCCGGACGCACGCCCCTGGGTCCTGGACGTCGATCGTCGACGCCGGACCGGTGTGCCCGAGGCCGTCTACTCGCCCGGCAAGACACCAACCCACGTGCGAGAGATCGTGCTCGAACTGATCGAGCGCGGCGTCGAACCGGTGATCGCCACCCGGTGCGACGACGACCATCAGGCCGCCTTGGCCGAGATCGACGGCGCGCACGTGCTCGGTCGTACGTCGGTGTGGAACCCGACCGGGCCGACCGGACGGCGCGCCGGCGTGGTGACCGCAGGTACGGCCGATCACGTCGTCGCCGACGAAGCTGCGATCACCCTCGACGCGCTCGGGCACGACGTGACCCGGATCGACGACGTCGGCGTCGCCGGTGTGCACCGGCTGCTCGACCGGGCGGACGATCTCGCCGCGCTCGACGTCCTGATCGTCGTCGCCGGGATGGAGGGAGCACTGCCGACGGCGGTCGCCGGCCTCGTCGACACGCCACTCGTCGCCGTGCCGACCAGCACCGGCTACGGGTCGTCGTTCGACGGGATGACGGCGCTGGCGGCGATGACGGCGAGTTGTGCACCCGGGGTGTCGGTCGTCGGGATCGACA
Source organism: Ilumatobacter fluminis (assembly GCF_004364865.1). Classification (NCBI taxonomy): domain Bacteria; kingdom Bacillati; phylum Actinomycetota; class Acidimicrobiia; order Acidimicrobiales; family Ilumatobacteraceae; genus Ilumatobacter; species Ilumatobacter fluminis. Next base: position 1,108,371 of record NZ_SOAU01000001.1, on the reverse strand, counting down.
ACGGCTTCGGGGCGGCCTGCGTCGTCGCGCGATGGATGCGGGAGCGTCATGTCGGTTCGTGACGCGCTCCCCCAACGGTTGATCGACGTGTTGACCGACATCGGGCCGATGACGGTCGCCTACTCGGGCGGGGTCGACTCGACGTTGCTCGCCATTGCCGCCACGGCCGTGGTCGGCGCCGAGCAGGCACCGGCGATCACGGCGGTGTCACCGTCGCTGGCGTCGGACGACTTCGATCGATGCGCCGAGCTGGCGCGCGACCACGAGCTGAACTGGCGCACCGTCGACACCGACGAGATGGCCGACGAGCGGTATCAGGTGAACGACACCGACCGCTGCTACTGGTGCAAGACGCACCTCATGGAGGCGCTCGAACCGGTCGCCGTCGGCACCGTCGTGCTGGGCGTGAACGTGGACGATCTCGGCGACCATCGCCCCGGCCAGCGGGCCGCCCGCGAGCGCGGCGCCCGGTTTCCCTTCGTCGAGGCCGACATGACGAAGGACGACGTGCGCGACGTCTCACGAGCGCTCGGGTTGAGCACGGCGGAACAGCCGGCGTCGCCGTGTCTGTCGTCGCGGCTGCCGTACGGCACGCCGGTCACGTTGGGTCGGCTGTCGCAGGTCGAACTCGCCGAGCGGGCGCTACGCCGGCTGGGGTTCGACGAGGTCCGCGTACGTCACCACGACCGGCTCGGCCTGGTCGAGGTGCCGGCCGAGCGGATCGCCGAGGCCGCCGATCTGCACGATCGGATCAGCGACGCGGTGCGTGGCGCCGGCTTCGACTTCGTCGCCCTCGATCTCGAGGGCTTCGCCTCGGGCAAGCTCAACCGCGTCATCACCGACGAGTCCAGTGTCGGAGGGAACGACGACGAATCCGACGGGTCGGGTGTCGCAGGGACCGACGACGGATCGAACGGGTCGGGTGTCGGAGGGAACGACGACGGATCGAACGGGTCGGGTGTCGGAGGGAACGACGACGGAGTCGGCGTTTCCGGAGATCACCCGACCCGGACCACGGTGCGCGGATGACCACCCACCTCCACCTCGACCCGACCACCGGCGTCAGCGGCGACATGCTGCTCGGTGCGCTGTTCGACGCCGGCGCACCGATCGATGCGGTCCGCGCCGACCTGGAGCGGCTCGAGGTCCCGGGCTGGACGCTCGACGTCGAGCCGGTCGTCCGCCACGGCATCAGCGGATCGCTCGCCAAGGTCGCGACGACCGACACGGCGACGCACCGGTCGGCGAGCGAGCTCCGCCGGATCATCACTGCTGCTGACCTGCCGGCGCCGATCACCGATCGGTCGATCGCCGTGATCGACCGGATCGCCGTCGCCGAGGCGGCGATCCACGGCGTCGACATCGAACAGGTGCACTTCCACGAGGTCGGTGCGCTCGACACGATCGTCGACGTGGTCGGCGTGTGCTCCGCCTGGCATCACCTCGGAATCGAGACGGCGACGTGCGCTGCCCTGCCGACCGGGTCGGGCACTGTGATGACCGCGCACGGCGAACTGCCGGTTCCCGCGCCGGCGACACTGCGTCTGGTCGAGGGCACCGGCCACACGTGGCGGTTCACCGACGACCCGATGGAACTCGTCACACCGACCGGCGCGGCACTCGTCGCCGAGCTGACGACACCGTCCGTCGGCGCCGAGATGACCGTGAGCGCAATCGGCTACGGCTTCGGCACGTCGACCAAGCTGCCCCGGGCGAACTGCCTTCGGGCCGTGCTGGGAACGGCGCCCACCACAGCGACACCGGCAACACGACCGGTCGTCCTGCTCTCGGCGACGATCGACGATCAATCGCCGGAACGGGTCGCCGCTGCACTCGATGCGTGCGTCGAGGCGGGCGCCCATGAGGCGTGGAGCGCCGCCGTCGCGATGAAGAAGCGGCGGCTCGGCACCGACGTCACCGTGGTGTGCCCGGTCGACGCCGAGCGGGCGGTGGTCGACGTGCTGTTCGCGTGGACGACCACGCTCGGGGTGCGTCGCCAACCGATCGACCGCTACGAGGCGGACCGATCGGAGACGACCGTCGAGATCGAGGGTCACGCCGTGCGGGTGAAGGTCCGCTCGTGGCGTGGCCGAACGCTCGGCTGGAAGGCCGAACACGACGACGTGGTCGAGGTTGCCCGGTCGCTCGGGGCCACACCGGACGAGATCGCAACAGCGGTCGAGCGGTCAATGCGGGCGTGATGCCGTGCCGGAGGGGGCTCTGACACGGCGGGAGGTACCCGCCCAGGTCCTCCCGCCGCATCGGATCCGCTCCCGCTGCGCAGCGTCATCATGCGACCACTCCCCCGCCGCTGACCAGACCACGCAGCGCATGTACCTCGGTACAGGTCAAGTGCGTCCGTTCAGGACGCACCCAATCGTTCGGCCACCGAGACCCTGAGCACATCGATGCGCTGGGCCAGTTCGGGTCGCATGTCGGCTCGATTCGCCTCGATGAACGCCGAGGTCAGCGTGTCGACCTCGGTGATGGTCTCCCCATTGACGAACTGACGACGGGTGAGATCGAGATCGGCGCCGTCGATCCGGTTCCAATAGTGGTACTCCTGAAAGTCGGTACCTGCGTAGACGTGGCCGAGTACGAGCTCGCCGCCGAGCAGCTCCCACGCCACGAAGGACGACACCTCGCACTGCCCTTTGGCCGGGTTGCCGAGCGACCAGTCGTCGGGTGATGCGCTGGACTCGTTGCTCCAGCTCGCGACGATCGCGGCGACAACCCGGTCGAGGGTCGATTCGCTGACGGAGACGTGTTCGAATGGCATCGATCGCACCCTACGGCGAGGGTGTCACACGGTTTCTGGACGATCAGTGGAACCGAAGTCGGCTGCGAGGAGTTGAGGGGTCGTGAGTGTGGCGGGACGAGCAGCACCCGGCGCACCTCGACTCGAGACGGCACGAACGGTGCCACGACACGGCGGCGTGTCGCGGTCGAATCCCCACCCCGGGCGGTGCGTTACGTCACCGTGAACAGGGGCACGATGCGGGCCGACTGCTTTACGAAACGTCTAGCGTGGGTCGCCACATGAGCGATCTGCATCCCGTCCAGCGGCCGCCCACTCGCGTGCCGTCGTACGTCGCACCCCGCACCCTCGGTGAGGCGCTCGCGCTGAAGGCCGAGCACGGGCCAACGGCACGCGCCGTCGCCGGCGGCACCGACCTCACGGTCGAACTCGACCGAGGCGCGCACACCGGTGTCGAGCTCCTGATCGACACGAGCCGCATTGCCGGGACGAGTGACATCGTCGTCACCGACGACGAGATCCGGCTGGGCGCCACGAGCACCCACCACGACGTGGTCGCGAACGAAACGTGCCGCACCGAAGCGCTCGCGCTCGCGCAGGCATGCCTCGAGGTCGGCTCGCCGCAGCTCCGTAACCGGGCGACCGTGGTCGGCAACATCGTCACCGCCAGCCCGGCCAACGACACCATCTCGGCGCTCACTGCGCTCGGTGCCACGGTGCACGTGGCCTCGGCCGATGCCGTGCGTGTCGAACCGCTCCACGACTTCATCACCGGATTCCGCACGACGACGCTCGCCGACGACGAACTCGTGACCGGCATCTCGATTCCCCGCATCAGCGGGGACGTTCGCTCACTGTTCGTCAAGTCCGGCCTCCGTCGGGCGCAGGCCATCTCCGTCGTCCACGTGGCGATGTCGGTCGCCTTCGACGGCGACACGGTGACCGACGCGACGATCGCTCTCGGCAGCGTCGCAGCGACCATCATCACCGCTCCTGCCGTCACCGAGCTGATCAGCGGCACGACGCTCGACGCCGACACATGCCGCGCCGCCGGACTCGCGGCCGCGGCGGCAGCGACCCCGATCGACGACCTCCGCGCCACCGCCGGATACCGCACCTCCCAGATCGCCACCATGGTCGAGCGGGGGCTGCTCGCGATCGGACGGGGCGAGCAGGCGGCGCGCTGGCCGGAGCGGCCCACCCTGCTGCGCTCCTCCGCACGGCCGGACGAACCGGCCGACGAGGCGCCGTCGACCGTCATCGATCACGACACCCCGATCGAGGTGACCGTCAACGGATCACCCGTCAGCGCGGCCGCCGCCACCGGGGTCACCCTGCTCGACTGGCTCCGCGACGAGGCCCATTGCACCGGCGTGAAGGAAGGCTGCGCCGAAGGCGAGTGCGGCGCTTGCACGGTGTTGATCGACGGCACCGCCGTGATGGGGTGTCTCGTCCCCGCCGCCCGCGCCGCCGGCACCGAGGTCACCACCGTCGAGGGCCTCGCCACCGACGGTGAACTCGCACCGATCCAACAGGCGTTCGTCGAGCACCACGCCGTGCAGTGCGGGTTCTGCACCCCGGGCTTTCTCGTGTCGTGTACGGCGCTGATCGCCGAGACCGGCACGCCGACGCCCGATCAGATCAAGTCCGGTCTGGCCGGCAACCTGTGCCGCTGCACCGGGTACCGGGCGATCGAAGCTGCGGTCGCCACCGCGGCCGCCCGAACCGGTGGCGAGCGAACGACCAGCGTCGACGTGAGGAGCGCGTCATGAGCGCCGACGCGACCACTCCCCCGCCCGTGAGCACGACCAGCGTCGGCGCGACACCGCTGCGGCTCGACGCCCACGACAAGGTCACGGGCGCCGCCACCTATCCCGCCGACCGGTTCCCCGACGACGCGCTCGTCGGCAAGGTCGTCTTCACCGACCAGCCACACGCTCGCCTGACACGCCTCGACGTCCGCGCCGCCGAGGCGGTGCCGGGCGTCGTCGCCGTGTTCACGGGCCGAGACGTGCCGGTCAACGAGTACGGCCTGACGATGTTCGACCAGCCGGTGTTCATCGCAGTCGAGCACACGGGCCGCAGCACGGTGCCGTGCGACGTCAGCCGTTGGGAAGCCGATCACCTGGCGTTCGTCGTCGCCGAAACCAAGGAAGCCGCCGACGCGGCAGCCCGGGCGATCGACGTCGAGTGGGAACAGCTCCCGATCGTCGGCGACATCGACGACGCGCTCGCCGACGATGCGGTGTTGCTCCACCCCGAGAACGGTGAGTCGACCAACAGCTACACCAACTACAAGATCCGCAAGGGTGACATGGACGCCGGCTGGGCGAGGGCCGCCGCGGTCGTCGAGGCCACGTACGAAGTTCCGTACCAGGAGCACGCCTACCTGCAGCCCGAGGCCGGGCTGGCGTACGTCGACGACGACGGCCGCGTCACCGTCGAGGTGGCCGGCCAGTGGACGCACGAGGATCGCGAACAGATCGCCCACGCGCTCGATCTCCCCGACGATCGGGTGCGCGTGATCTACCCGGCGATCGGCGGCGCGTTCGGCGGCCGCGAAGACACGTCGATCCAGATCGTGCTCGCCGTCGCCGCCCAACAACTGCACGCCCGCGGCGAGAACCGTCCGGTGACGGTGCAGTGGTCACGCGAAGAGTCGATCGTCGGCCACCACAAGCGACACCGCGGGCGTATCCACGCCAAGTGGGGCGCCGACGCCGACGGCAAGATCGTCGCCATCGAGAGCGAGGCCTGGCTCGACGCGGGCGCGTACAACTACACCTCGAACAAGGTGCTCGGGAACTGCCACTTGAGCCAAGCCGGACCGTACGAGGTGCCGAACGCCCACATCGACAGCCACGCCGTCTACACCAACGCCGTGCCGGGTGGCGCGTTCCGTGGGTTCGGCGGCCCGCAGGGCAGCTTCGTGTCCGAGATGCAGATGAATCGGCTCGCCGAGGCGCTCGGCATCGACCCGGTCGAGATCCGCCGCCGCAACACGCTGCGCGACGGGTCGATCGGCATCACCCAGGCGCCGCTGCCGCCGGGCGTCACCCTGCCCGAGGTGCTCGAGGCCTGCGCAGAGGCGGCGCAGTTCGATCAGCCGTTGCCCGACGCCGAACCGTTCTCACCGTTCGCGTCACTCGCACCCGCCACCGACGACCTGCTCCGCGGGCGAGGGTTCGCGTGCGCCTACAAGAACGTCGGATTCTCGTTCGGGTTCCCGGAACGGTGCGAGGCCGAGATCATCCTGCACGGCGACGGCGACACGCCCGAGTGGGCCGAGTTCTTCCACGCCGGCGCCGACGTCGGCCAGGGCGCCCACACCGCCTTCGTCCAGATGGCCGCCGAGGCAACGGGGCTCCCGATCGAGTCGGTGAAGGCGACGTTCTCCGACACCTCGACCACCGGCGACTCCGGTTCGGCGTCGGCGTCGCGTCTCACCTTCATGGCCGGCAACTCGATCCTGGGCGCGGCCGAGGAGGCCGAGAAGGCCTGGCGCAACGGCGATCGGCCGGCGGTCGGTTTCTTCCGGTACGTGCCGCCGCCCACCGAGGCGCTCGACCCCGAGACGGGCATCTGCCAGCCGAACTTCAGCTACGGGTACGTCGCCCAGGCGGTCGAGCTCACCGTCGACCGACGCACCGGGCACATCGTGGTCGACCGGGTCGTCAGCACCCACGACGTCGGCAAGGCGATCAACCCCGAACTCGTCATCGGCCAGATCGACGGTGGCCTCGCCCAGGCCCACGGCTACACGATGAGCGAACGGCTCCGGGTCGCCGACGGACGGGTGCTCAACCCGCGCTTGTCGACCTACCTGATCCCCGGCATCGGCGACATGCCGACCCGGATCGACGCGGTCGTGCTCGAACTCGCCGACCCGCGCGGCCCGTGGGGTGCACGCGGGATGGCCGAGATGCCGATGATGGCGTACGCCCCCGCCGTGCTCTCGGCCCTCCACGACGCGACGGGCGTTTGGTTCGACACCTTCCCGCTCACCCCCGACGTCGTCCTCGAACGCCTCGCCTGACCGGCGGCGACGTCGCGTCGCTCCGATTCGTTCCGGGTGGGCGTCAGCGGGGAAGCTGTCCCACATGAGCGAGACGGTTTCGCAGATCCCGTTCGTCGACTACCTCGTACTCGACGACGGCGCCCCCCACCTCCGTGCCCACGAATGCACCAGCTGTGGTGCCCGCTACTTCGATCGCCGCAACGCGTGCGCGGCGTGTTTCGGCACGGAGTTCGCCCCGGTCGACATCGCCACCGAAGGCATCGTGCGGTCGTTCTCGATCGTCACGTTCGCGGCCCCCGGCGTCGACGTGCCCTTCGTGGCGAGCGTGGTCGATCTCGACGGCACGACCGCCAAGGGCAACATCATCAACTGCCCGCCCGACCCCGAGCACGTCAAGCTCGGCATGAAGGTTCGCCTCGCGACGTACTCGATGGGCACCGACGACAACGGCGTCGAAGCCCTCAACTACGGCTTCGAGCCCGCCTGACCGAGCACGACCAGCAGACACCCGTTCGACGAGCACGACACACAGGAGCAGCACCATGAGCGCATCCGACGACATCTTCATCCTCGGCATCTCGATGACCAAGTTCGGCAAGCACCCCGACAAGGACGTCGTCGACCTCGGCTCCGAGGCGATCATGGCGGCACTGGCCGACGCCGGCGTCACCATGAGAGACATCGGCGTCTTCGCCGCCGGCAACCTCATGGGACGCGGCGGCATCGCCCAGCAGCTCCAGAAGCAGATCGGCCAGACCGGCATCCCCGCCTACAACGTGTCGAACGCCTGCGCCACCGGCGCCACGGCGCTCCGCACGGCGATCATGGCCGTGAAGGCCGGCGAGACCGACATGGGCCTGGCCTGCGGCGTCGAGAAGCTCGCCGGCGTCGGCCTGCTCGGCGCAGGGGGCCAGTCGAAGTCCGACGGCAACGAATGGGAGCGCAGCGGCCGCTACGGCGCCGTTGCCCCGGTCGACGGGCGCATCGGGACCGAGGCGATGCCCGGTGTCTTCGCCCAGGTCGGCATGGAGTACCTGCACGAGCACCAGTACGGTGGCACCGCCTTCGAACTGTTCGCCAAGATCAGCGAGAAGAACCACAGTCACTCCACGCTCAACCCGCTCGCGGCCTACTCCAAGGAGATGCCGCTCGAGCAGATCATGAACGACATCATGATCGCCTACCCGAACACTCGGCCGATGTGCTCGGCGAACTGCGACGGCGCCGCAGCCGCCGTGGTCGTCAGCGGCGCCAAGCTCCGAACGATGTCGCTCGAGCAGCAGCGCCGTGCCATCAAGGTGTCGGCGTCGATCCTCACGAGCGACCCGTACCAGGAGGCCTGTCAGGTACTCCCCGACGTGAACACGCTCACCCGGATGGCCGCAACGCAGGCGTACGAGCAGGCCGGCGTCGGCCCCGACGACCTCGACCTCGTCGAGTTGCACGACTGCTTCGCCACCGCCGAACTCGTCCACTACGACAACCTGAAGCTGTGCGAAGAGGGTGGCGCCGTCGACTTCTTCGAGTCGGGCGCTCCGTGGCGTGACGGCAAACTGCCGGTCAACGTGTCGGGTGGCCTGCAGTCGAAGGGGCACCCGATCTCGGCGACCGGCATCGCCAACATCTGGGAGATCTGCCAGCACGTTCGTGGCGAAGGTGGCCCCCGCCAGATCGAGGGCGCCAAGGTCGGCCTCGCCCACGTCATCGGCCTCGGTTCGGCGTGCGGCGTCCACATCCTCGAGAAGTCCGGCCTCGCGGCCTGACCGGACGAGCCCCGTGGCGCGCACGCCGCTGTCGGAGATGATCGCCGAAGCCAAGGCGGCGATCGAAGAGCTGTCCGTCGACCAGCTGCAGGCCGAGATCGACGCCGGCACGTGCACGGTGATCGACATTCGCGACGTTCGCGAGTTGTGGGACAAGGGGGCGATCCCCGGCGCCAAGTCGATGCCGCGCGGCATGCTCGAGTTCTGGTTCGATCCCGAATCGCCCTACTACCGCGGCGACGTCGGCTTCGACGACCGGTACGTCCTCCACTGCGCAGGCGGCCAACGCTCCGCACTGGCCGCCAAGGTGCTCCAAGACCTCGGCTACACCAACGTCGCCCACCTCGAGGTCGGCTTCAACGGGTGGGCGGCCGCCGGCGGCGCCGTCGACGAGGTGCACCCGAACCCCAAGTACTTCCAGCGCTGACCGGCGCACCGCGACCGTCGGCGGGAACGGCGGCACGAACACGACCGGGAGACCCGACATGACCCTGACCGACGCCGCCACGCCCGCGCCCTACCCGCCGGCACCGATCACCGACTTCGCCGGCCTCGTCGCCGTCATCACCGGTGGCGGCACCGGCATGGGTCGCGAACTGACGCGTCAACTGGCCGCGGCCGGCTGCGACGTCGCGATCTGCGACGTCTCCGACGAGGCAATGAGCGAAACGATCGAGCTCGCCTCGGCGGATGCGGAGTCGGCCGGTCGCGCCGGTGTGCGCCTGACCGCCTGCGTCGCCGACGTGTCGGACGCCGAGGCGATGAACGAGTTCGCCGCCCATGTCGCGAGCGAGTTCGAGACCGAGTCGATCAACCTGCTGTTCAACAACGCCGGTATCTCCGGCGCATCGAGCATCGTCACCGCCGATCACGCCGACTGGGATCGCGTCTTCGCCGTCACGTTCGGCGGGGTGCTCAACGGGATGCGCTCGTTCCTGCCGATGCTGATGCAGGCCGATCGAGGTCACGTGATCAACACGAGCAGCGTCAACGGCCTGTGGGCCTGCCTCGGCCCGACGGGCTCGCACAGCGCGTACAGCGCCGCCAAGTTCGCCGTTCGCGGCCTCACCGAGTCGATGCTCGTCGACTTCCGGATGAACGCACCGCACCTCACCGTGTCGGTCGTCATGCCCGGCCACATCGGCACGCAGATCGCACGCAACTCGATGATCGCCGCCGGCTACGACCCGAAGAACATGTCCGACGACGCCGTCGCACAACTCCGCCAGCAGATCGAGGACTCGGGCATCGATCTTGCCGGAGCCTCCGACGAGGACATCCGCAACCTGATGCAGATGCGGGCCGAACTGTTCGAGAACGCGGCACCGACGACCGCCGGCGAGGCCGCCACCGTGATGCTCGACGCGGTGAAAGCAAACACGTGGCGCGTCCTGATCGGTGACGACGCCGCAGCGCTCGACACCGCGCTGCGCGCCCAGCCGACCGAGGTCTACACCGAGTCGTTCATGGCCGGCCTGCAGGCCGACGGGCACTTCACCGGTGGCGGATTGATCGACGGCTGACCCGTTCGGGTGACACGGGCTTTCCCTGGGACACCGATGTCGGCAACAATGGTGTAAACGCTTTCAGTCGCGCCCCTGCCAATGACCCAGCAACGCAGCAGTCCGCCCGCCTCGCGGGCAACGATCGAAGACGTCGCCGCTGCGGCGAACGTCTCGGTCGCCACGGTGTCGCGCGCCCTGCGCGGCCTGCCGAACGTCGCAGCGTCGACCCGCAGCCGCGTCGTCGAGGTGGCCGGCCAGTTGAACTACCAGGCCGACCCGGCCGCTCGTCGGCTGGCCACCGGTCGCTCACATGCGATCGCGGTGCTCGTACCGTTCGTCAACACCTGGTACTGCGCCGAGGTGATGGCAGGTGTCGAGGCCGTCTGTGCCGAGGCCGGCTACGACATGGTCGTCATCGCGCTCCGCGCCGAGAACGGTGACCGACGCCCGATCGACGGCACCGAGGCGCTGCACCGACGGGTGGACGGGATCGTCGTCGTCGACGTCGCGCTCGAACCCGCCGAACTCGACGAGATGATCAGCCGCGGACTCTCCGTCGTGTCGATCGGGCCCCCACTGCCCGGCTGTGCCTCGACGGGCATCGACGACGTCGCCGTGGGCCGCATGGCGACCGAGCATCTGCTCGGCCTCGGACACCACCGCATCGCATTGATCGGCGACACCACCGACACCGTGTTCGGTTTCATGGTGCCGACGATGCGCCAGCAGGGCTACGAGGCGGCGCTGAACGCGGCCGGCGTCGAACTCGACGACGAACTGATCGTCGACGGTAGCTTCACGGTGCAGGGCGGCGCCGAGGCCTTCGACCAGTTGATGGCGCTCGACGATCCGCCGACGGCGATCTTCGCGATCGGCGACATCATGGCCCTCGGCGCGATGCAGCGGGCACGTGAGCTCGGCATCGACATCCCCGGCGACCTCTCGATCGTCGGCGTCGACGATCAGCCCGTTGCCGAAGTGTTGGGCCTGACCACGGTGCACCAGGACGTCGCCGAGCACGGGGCCCGTGTCGCTCGCTGGCTCGTCGATCTGTTGCGCGACGACGACCACTCGGTCGAACGCTTCATCGCGCCGATCACCTTGGTCGAACGCACGACGACCGCAGCACCAGCGACCGTCGTCGTCGGCTGACGAACCGGAGTCAGACGAGCGGGAGGAGTGCGCCGAGGAGGCTGCTCGCGCCGAAGCGGAACGTGGCGGGGGCGAGATAGTCGGCGCCCATCACCGACTCGGCCTGCACGAGGTAGGCGTCGGCCGCCTCAGCCGTGGAGATGCCGCCCGACGGCTTGAGACCGACGGTGCGACCGGCGTCGGCGATCGCGACGAGCATCGCGGCGACCGCCTCGGGCGAGGCCGATGTCGGCGACTTGCCGGTGGACGTCTTCACGAAGTCGGCGCCGTGTTCGATGGCGAACCGCGCCGCACGTTCGATCACGTCGACGTCGACGAGTTCACCGGTCTCGAGGATCACCTTGAGGTGTGCGTGGTCGCCCGTCGCCGCCTTCGTCTCGTCGAGCACGGCCGCACACCACTCGAGGTCGCCGGCAGCGAAGGCGCGATACGGCAGGACGAGGTCGACGTCGTCGGCCCCGGCGGCGACGACACGCTCGGTCAGGGTCCGAACCGCGAAGGGCCGCTCGTCGCCGGTCGGGAAGTTGACGACCGTCGCGACGTCGACGGTCGTGTCGGACAAGGCGGCAACCGCTCGCTCCACGAAGTCGGGCCACACGCACACCGCGGCGGTGCCGTGCTCGGCGGCGCGGGCGCACAACGCGTCGACGTCCGCGGCGGTGCACCGGTCGTCGAGGTTGGTCAGATCGACGAGGCCGATGGCGAGACGAGCACGAGCAGCATCCATGCCCGCGAGCCTACGCACTCGCCGCAGCCAACTCCGCCGGGCCGGGTCACCGGGTCAGGTGCCAGAGGTGACGGGTGAGGCACAGCCGAACCCGTTACCGGCGGTCACCTGACTCCGGGGTCCTGTGGTCTGGCCAAGAAGCTCGAGTGCTCCGGTTTCGCACCGGTCCCGGGTCAGGTGATCGACGGTAACGGCTCGTTCCTCGCCGTCACCTCTGACACCTGACCCGAAGCTCGTTCCTCGCCGTTCCCTTCGACACCCGACCCGGTGTTTCCTCAGGTGGCGCACTCGCTCTCACCGATTTCGGCGACGTAGGGACCCGTCTCGCCGAAGTCGATGTAGAAGTCCGGGTTGTCCTCGAACTCGGGGAAGGCGTCGAGTTCCTTCAGATCGGTACCGAGCGCCTTCGCCCCGCCGACCCGGTCGAGCCAGGTGCGGAACGTCTCCCCCGCTTCGCGCTCACCGGCGAAGCGTCGGATCACCCGCACCGCGGCCTCGGCCGCGTTCTTGGCCGGCAGGCGAGTCGCCTTGTCACCGAAGTGGATCTGCTCGTCGCCGACGTAGCCACCGAGCAACATCTGGTACCCGGGTGCCGACCGCCCGTTCGCACGACGCTCGGCACCGAAGAAGCCGATGTCGGCGACGTGGTGCTGACCGCACGAGTTCGTGCAGCCCGAGATGTTGATGCGGAGCCCGCCGACCTCGGCGAGCCCTTCCTCCTCGAGCCGGTCACCGATCGCCTTGGCGAGGCCACGGCTCTGGGTGACGGCCAGGTTGCAGGTGTCGGCGCCGGGGCAGGCGACGACGTCGCGCACCAGCTCGGCACCGGGCTGCGCCATATCGATCGCATCGAGTCGCTCGTACAGCGTCGGGAGTTGCTCGTCGGTGAGGTCGCGGAACACGACGTTCTGCCGGTTGCTGAGCCGGACGCCGGCGCCGAACTCGCGCTGGATCGCGGCGAGGGCACGGAACTGGTCGGCGGTGATGTCGCCGAGCTGGGCGTACGCGTAGGCGCTCACCGAGCCGTTCGCAGCGCCGCGGACGACGTTGGCATGGTGCCACCGAACGTACGGCGACAGGCCGCCGATCGAGACCGGGCGGGTGTCGATTCCCTGGCCGATCTTGGTGATCTCGCCGTCGGTCGTCGACCCGGCGGGATCGTCGCCGTGTTGCTCGACCTCGTCGGGGATGCCGCCGGGCCACGACGACGACGCCACGAGGAACTTGCGGCTGGCGAACACCCGCCGCTGCACCTCCTCGAAGCCGAGCGTGTCGACGAGCCACTTCATGCGGGCGCGCAACTTGTTGTCGCGGTTGCCGGCCTCGTTGAACACCCGCAGGATCGCCTCGATGGTCGGCATCAGCTGATCACGCGGCGTGAACTCTTCGAGCGCGAGCGCCGGATGCGGGGTCGCCCCGAGCCCACCGGCGACGTACACACGGAAGCCACGTTCCACGGTGCCGTCGTCGAGGGTGCGGGTCACCGCGATCACCCCGGCGTCGTTGAACATCGCCTGGCCGCAGTCGGTCGCGCAGCCCGAGAAGTTGATCTTGAACTTGCGGGGCAGGCGCTGACCGAGCGGGTTCCGCACGAAGTGCTGGTACGCCGCTTCGGCCCACTGGGTGATGTCGAGCACTTCCTGCGGGCAGGCACCGGCGAGGTGGCAGCCCTGGATGTTGCGCACGGTGTCACCGCAGGCCTCTCGGCTCGTGAGACCGACCGACGCCATGAGCTCCATCACGTCGGGGATGTCAGTGAGCTGCACGAAGTGGAACTGCAGGTTCTGGCGCGTCGTGATGTGCCCCCAGCCACGGCTGTAGCGCTCGGCGATGTGGGCCATCATCTCGAGCTGTTCCGGCGTCATCGATCCGTACGGCACCTTGACGCGCACCATCTGGTTCGTGCCACCCTGACGCTGGCCGTAGATGCCGTTCGTCAGTCGGAAGACGCGGAACACGTCCTCGGGCACATCACCCGACAAGTAGCCGGCGAGTTGGTCGCGAAACTTCTCGATGTCGGCCACCTGGCCGGCATCCCACTCCTCGACGGGGAGGACGTCGATGCCGTGTTCGTCACGGCGGTCGGTGTCGGGGCGGTCGAGAATCGTCATGAGGTTGCTCCTTCGACGAGCGAGGCGAGGACGGGCACGTCGCGGAGCACGTCGCGGGCGGCGACCTCTCCGACGACGATCACGGACGGGTTGGCGACGGGCTCGCTGCCGAGCCGGTCGAGGGTCAGGCGGTCGATGCACTGGTCGGGGCACGTGGCGTTCGTGACGACGGCGACGGGCATGTCGGGCCGCATGCCGCCGGCCACGAGCCGCTCGGCGATCGACCGGGCACGAGCGGCGCCCATCAGGATGACGAGGGTCGTACCGGCGTTGGCGAGCGCCGTCCAGTCGAGCTGGCGGTCGTTGTTCGGGTCCTGGTGGGCGGTCACGATGCTGACGCCGCTGGCGACACCGCGCATGGTGACCGGGATCCCGGCCGCCGCCGGACCGGCGACCGACGACGAGATCCCGGGGACGACTTCGACGTCGATGCCGGCGGCACGCAATGCTTCGGCTTCTTCGCCGCCTCGTCCGAACACGAACGGGTCGCCGCCCTTGAGCCGGACGACGGTCTCGTAGCGACGTCCACGGTCGACGAGGATGTCGTTGATCTCGTCCTGGCTGTTGCGGCGCGAACCCGGGGTCTTGCCGACGTCGACCAGTTCGGCCCACGACGACGCCGACGCCAGCAGGCGCGGGTCGACGAGCCGGTCGTGGACGATGACCTCGGCTCGGGCGAGCAGCGATGCCGCACGCAGGGTGAGCAGATCGGGATCGCCCGGTCCGGCGCCCACGAGATGGACGGTCATGACGGCACCTCCTGGTGCGTTGGGTCGTGCTCACCGTCGACGCCGAGCGCCCGGCGGAGCTGGTCGCGCGCGGCGTCGAGTTCGCCGGCGGCGACGAGATCGAAGAAGTGGTCGTCGAGTGCGTCGGTCCAGCCGTCGACCTCGGACGTGCCCCGTGCCTGCTGCACTTCGGCCCGCACCTCGGCGAGGACGTCGAGCGCCGCCCCGTGTGCGTCGGTGAAGAGCTGCTCGAGCCGGCGGCGCGCCCATTGGGCCATCGCCGGGCTCCGACCGTTCGTCGACACCGAGACCTGGAGCTGACCGCGCTGGACCACCGACGGCAGGATGAAGGCGCAGTTGGCCGGGTCGTCGGCCGAGTTCACCCACACGTTGGCGGCGTTGCCGTCGCGGGCGACCTGCCGGTTGACGGCGGGGTCGCTGGTCGCCGTGATCGCGATCGCGTACGAGGCGACCTCGCCGCGGCGGTACGGCCGCTCGTGCCAGCGAACGTCGGGATCCTCGGCGATCTCCGAGACGGCGTCGGGGGCGACGACGGTGACGTGCGCCCCGGCACGCAGCAGGCCGGCGACCTTGCGCGCCGCGACGGGTCCGGCTCCGACGACGAGCGCCCGCTTGCCGACCAGATCGAGGACGACCGGGTACGGCGCCTCGAAGACGCCGCTCACAGGTGGAGCCCGCATTCGGTCTTGGTGCCACCCCAGCGACCCGCACGACCGTCGGTGGACGGCTCGGTGCACGGCCAGCAGCCGATCGACGCGTAGCCGTCGTACTGGAGCGTGTTGACGATGACGTCGCGCTCGGCGATGTAGCGCTCGTACTCGTCGTCGGTCATGTTGGCCATCGGGTTGACCTTGACGAGGCCGCGGCGATCGATGGACACGATCGCTGCGTCGGCGCGCTCGGGGCTGTCGGCACGACGGACACCACTGAGCCAGGCGTCGACACGACCGGTCAGGTGCTGGTCGAGCAGGTCGACCTTGCGCGCTGCGCAGCAGGCGTCGGAGCCGTGTTCCCAGACGTCGGCAGCGTCCGCCGGCGGCCGCAGCACGGTCAGGTTCAGCGCATAGCGTTCCATCGCCCGCCGGACGGCGTTCAGGGTCTCGGCGAAGTGGAATCCCGTGTCGAGGAAGATCACCTCGACGTCGGGGGCGACCGACGTCGCGATGTCGATCAGGGTGGTGTCGGCGAAGGAGGCCGTCATCGCGAGGCGGGCGCCGAAGCGGTCGTGTGCCCAGGCGACGATCTCGCTCGGCGACGCCGTCTCGAGGCGGGCGTTGACGAGCGCGAGTTCGTGTTCGTCGAGCGACGGGCGGGATCGGAGGGTGACGGGGGTGAGGGTCTGCATCTGGGAGTTTGTCCGGATCATTCCCGACTAGGTTGGTCGGGATTTGCGACGACACTACGCTCGGGCCCGGTTCGATACAACATAATTCCGATCAATTTTGTCGGGTTTAAGTCCGGACAACCCGCTGACCAGGAGGAACAGGTGCGCCGATCGATCGACGACTACCCGGCGACGCCGGACGACATCCCACCGGGCTGGGAGGACGACCTCGCGCCGGTGTCGTGGGCGGTCGCCATCAGCGACGACTACGACGACGCCGAACCGCGCGTCGTGCTCACCGTCGAGGAGGTCGGCCAGGCCGGGGCCGGGCTCGTGACCCACCTCTCCCCCGACGTCGCCCGCCGCCTCCGGGTCGCCATCGCCGACGCCCTCAAAGAAATCGGCGAACCCGCCTGACCCACCCCCGCCGAACCCCGCAAGGCGTGAACAGTTTGCGCACCGGGTGCGCAAACTGTTCACGCTTCGGTCGGGTCGGGGTGGGGGTACGGTCGGGTTGTGGAGATCTCGGTCGAGGAGCGACGGCGGCGGCTGGCGGTGCGGCACCTGCTCACGCCGAACGCTCGGGTCGACACCGTCGACCAGGTCGCCGAGGCACTGGTGGCCCTCCACTCCTCCGACCCGGTGACGGTGTACCTGTCGGCGGCGCTCCGTCTCCGTCAGCCCTCGATCGACACAGTCGACCGAGCGCTCTACGACGACCGGCGACTGCTGCGCCACCACGCGATGCGCCGCACCCTCTGGGCGATGACTCCGGCGACGACGGTCGCCGCCCACGCCGGATTCACCCGCAAGATCGCCGCCGCCGAACGACGACGGACCGGCAAGCTGTTCGGCCTCGACGAGACCGGCATCGACGACGCCATCGAGCGGGTGACGACCGCCGTGCATGAACACGGCGGGCCGATCAGCACCCGTGCGGTCGGAGAGATCCTTCCCGACCTGGCCGAACCGCGGCCCGTCAACCAGGGCACCAACTACGGCGGCACGATGGCCGTCCACACCCGAGCACTGCTCGTCGCCGCGTTCGAGGGGCACATCGCGCGAGGACGGCCCGCCGGCACCTGGATCGCATCGCAGTACGACTGGTGGCCGGTCGAATCGTGGGTCGGACGACGCCTCGACGACCAGGACGACCACGACGAGCTCGCCGGAGCAGCCGCGGTGATCGGAGCGTGGCTCGCCACGTCCGGACCTGCCACGCTCGACGATCTCGTGTGGTGGACCGGGTCGACCAAGACGCTCGTCCGCCGTTCACTCGAGCAGATCGAGGCCGTCGAGGTCGTGACGAACGACGGACGGACCGACGTCACCGGCTACGTCCTCCCGGACGACGCGCTCGACGGGATCACCGGCGCCGACCCCGGACCGTGGGTCGCTCTCCTCCCGGGGCTCGATCCGACGGCCATGGGGTGGAAGCAGCGGGCGTGGTACCTCGACGACGAGACCAACGCCCGCGTGACCGACCGGAACGGCAACATCGGCCCGACCGTGTGGGTCGACGGCAGCGTCGTCGGCGGCTGGGCGCAGCGACCCGACGGCACGATCGTCCACGACGTCGAGCTGGCAACGCTCGGTGGCGTCCACCACGACCTCCTCGACGCCGAGATCGATCGACTCCGAGCCCTGGTCGGCGACACGCGGTTCACGCCACGTTTCCCGAGCCCCAACCAGAAGCAACTGCTCGCCTGACCCTCCGGTGCCGAGCGCTCAGCCACGGGGGCGGCGAGGCATGAACACGCTGTCGAGCCTCGCCGACCCGATGTCGAGGTCGGCCCAGTCGCCGTCGAACGACATCGAGACGATCGCGCCGGTGGGGAGCTTGCGCGTTAGCTGGTCGCGGTCGGCGGGGTCCCCGTCGCGGACGAGCCCGCACGCCAGGTCCTGCAGCGTCGGGTTGTGGCCGACGACGATCAACGAGGCGTGGTGGGCACCACGCCGACGGATCCGCTCCAGGAGTGACCGGGCGTCGTCGTCGTAGACGCCACGGTCGTGTTCGACCGCTGCGTCGTCCGGCAGCGACGAGCGGAAGCCGGCGAACGTCGACTCGGCCCGTCGGGCCGTCGAACACAGCACGACGAGGGTGGGCAGATCGAGGGCGGCGACGTGGGTCCGCATCGGTTCGAGGGCGCGCTGGCCCCGAGGAGCGAGCGGGCGGTCGTGGTCGTCGAGCGACTCGTCGTCCCACGCCGACTTCGCGTGCCGGACGAGCACGAGCCGACGCACGGCGTCAGACCGCCGGGATCTGTTGGGTGATGCAGTGGATGCCGCCACCGCCGAGCGCCAGGATCTCACCGATGTCGAGCCCGAACGTCTCACGGCCGGGGTACTGCTCGGCGATGATCGCGATCATGTCGTCGTCGGCCGCGTGGCCACACACGGGCACAGCGACGAAACCGTTGCCGACGTAGTAGTTCAGATACGGGACCGGGACGCGCTCGCCGTCACGCTCCCGGAACGGCAGCACCGGCACCTCCACGACCTCGACGGTACGGCCGCGGGCGTCGACCCAACCGTCGGCGATGCGGCGGTTGACGTCCATCAAGAGGTGGTCGGGCTCGGCCGGGTCGTCGCATCCCTGCACGACGAGCACGCCGGGGCGGGCGAACGCTGCGACATTGTCGACGTGGCCGTCGGTGTCGTCGTCGAGCGCCAGACCGTGCGGCAGCCACAAGACCGACTCGGCGCCGAGTGCTTCCGCCATCACGGCCTCGATCTCGCGCTGGGTCTTCGACGGGTTGCGGTTCGGGTGCATCAGGCACTGGATCGTCGTGACGAACGATCCCTCACCGTCGGTCGAGATGGACCCGCCCTCGAACACGAGGTCGACGCTCCGCACGTCGTGCCCGGCGTGCTCCGCCCAGCGCCGAGCGACGGCGGCGTCGTCGTCCCACGGCGGGAACTTCTCGCCCCACGCGTTGAACGCGAAGTCGACCGCGGTGCGCGAACCGTCGTCGTCGGCGACGTAGATCGGACCGCTGTCGCGGAACCACGAATCGTCGATCGGGATCTCGACCACCTCGACGTTGCCCCCGCACCGTTCGGTCGCGTCGTCGCCGGCGCCGGGTGGGGCGATCATCGTGACCGGTTCGAACGCGGCGATCGCCCGCGCGAGCTCGGCGTGTGCGTCACGGGCCTCGTCGAGACGCTCGCCCGGATACAACTCGGTGCGGGTCGGCCAACAGATGACCGTCCGTTCGTGAGGACCGAACTCCCCCGGCATGCGCGCCGTCACAGCGAACCGCTCCGTCGGCCGGAGCTCCCGTCGAGGGTGAGCAGCGGGCCGTAGAGGTCGGGGCGGCGGTCGCGGAACAGGCCCCACGAGTGCCGCATCTCCTTGAGTTCGTCGCGGTCGAACGTCGCGGTGAGCACCGCCTCGCTCGTGCGGTCGGCCTCGGCGACCTTGGCACCGGTCGGATCGGCGATGAACGACGAGCCGTTGAACGTGATCTCGCGTCGGCCGAGCGTGTCGTCGCCGCGTCCGACCTCGTGGCCGATGCGGTTGGCCGCGACGAGCGGGGTCAGGTTGGCACCGGCATGTCCCTGCATGACCCGCTGCCAGTGACCGGCCGAGTCCCAGGTCGGGTCGGGCGGTTCGGTGCCGATCGCCGTCGGATAGAAGAGGAACTCGGCGCCCTGCAGCGCCATGGCCCGAGCGGCTTCGGGGAACCACTGATCCCAGCAGATGGCGACGCCGATCGTGCCGAAGCGGGTCGGCCACACCCGGAAGCCCGTGTCGCCAGGGTTGAAGTAGTACTTCTCGGTGTATCCGGGACCATCGGGAATGTGGCTCTTGCGGTAGGTGCCGAGTACCGAACCGTCGGCGTCGACGATCACCACCGTGTTGAACGTCGCCTGGCCGGCGAGTTCGTACACACTGATCGGCAGGACCACTTCGAGGTCGCGTGCGACGGCCCGGAAGTGTTCCACCGTCGGGTGTCCCTCGATCGGCAGGGCTCGCCCGAAGTGCTCGGGGAGCTGGTCGATGCAGAAGTAGGGTCCCTCGAACAGCTCGGGGATGAGCACGATGTTCGCGCCCTGACGGGCGGCATCGCGCACGAGGCGTTCGGCGGTCGCCACGTTGTCGTCGACCGAGTCGGTCATCGCCATCTGGATCGCTGCGAGGGTCGTCACATCCGTGAGACTACGCCCGCAGGACGAGGGGTAGCGTCGGCCTCATGGCGACGATCGCGGAGCCCCCGTACCGGCCGTGGCTCCAACGCGGGTTCGTGGTCGACGGCGAGTTCCGCTGGCGGCTCGGCACCCGCCCACTCGACCTCGACGACTGGATCGAGTTCGACGTCGACGGTGCCGACTGGGTGGCCGAGAAGGCCGACGTGATGCGACACCACGCCGACACCGCGTTCGCTGCGATCGACGGGATCGAACCCGACTGCCAGGAGATCGCCGACGCCCTCGTCGACCACCTCGTCCGAACCGCACCCGAACGGACCGATTCGACGCAGCTCGACCCATCGCTGCACCCGCTCGATGCAGCGGCTCGGCTGGTGCCCGACGATCTCGTCGTGATGGTCGAGCGCGACGGCGAGCTGGTGTTCGGCGGCGGTTCGGTGTGCTTCCCGAACCGGTGGGATCTCCGATCGAAACTGGGCCGATCGATGGCCGCCGTCCACGCACCGGTCGCACAGCTCAACGAGCAACTCGAGCAGGCGGTCGACTCCTTCTTCGATCGGCTCGAACCCGACCGATCGTTCTGGCGTCTCGGCTGGGGCATCCTCGATACGGCCGACGGCTACGCGCCCATCGACGGCACGGCTGCGCCACGTCCGGCCCATCCGACGATCGACGACCTGCACGTACGGGTCGAACGCGAGACGCTCCGGCGGTTCCCCGTCCACCGGTCGGTCCTGTTCACGATCCGCACCTACGTCACCCCGCTGGCGACCGTGCTCGACGACGCCGACGACCGCCACGCGATCGCCCGCATCGTCGACGCCATGCCCGACGACGTCCGCGACTACAAAGACCTCTCCGCCACCATCCGCACCCACCTGGTCGGTTGATGTCAGACATCAACCGACCGTCCTACACACTCGCCCCCGCAACGCTGGTCGGTTGATGTCTGACATCAACCGACCGCCGTCACTCAGCGGTTCTTCCAGGCGACGGGGCGTTTGGCGAGGAAGCTCTGCATCGCTTCCTTCGAGTCGTCGGTGAGACTGGTCATGATCTGGTTGCGGTTCTCGATGTCCATGCCGGCAGTGAGGCTGGGGATCTCGAGGTTGGCCCAGAGCACCTCCTTCGTCATCCACGTGCCGAACGGACTGTTGCCCCGGATCTCCTCGGCGACGCCCATGCAACGATCGACGAGCTCGTCGGCCGGCACCGACCGGCTGACGATGCCGAGCCGATCGGCCTCCTCTGCGTCGAACACCCGGCCGGTCAGGATGAGCTCCCATGCCCGTGAGGCACCGATCAGGCGGGGCAGCAGCCAGCTCACGCCCATGTCGCAGCCGGAGATGCCGAGCCGGATGAAGGCGGTGCCGAACTTGGCGGTGTCGGCGCAGTAGCGGATGTCGCAGGCCAGCGCCCACGCCAGTCCCCCGCCGGCGGCTGCGCCGTTGATCGCGGCGATCACCGGCTGACGAACACCACGGATGCGATGCACCACCTCGGCGATGTGCTGCTGGACGGCGAAGCCGCGCTGGGCGTGTCCGAACTCCTCGGTTCCCGGCACCACGCCATAGCCCTTCAAGTCGAGTCCGGCGCAGAACGCACGCCCGGCACCGGTGAGGATCACCGCTCGGCAGTCGTGATCGGCATCGACAGCGTCGAGTGCCTCGTGCATATCGGTGACCAACTCGAGGTTGATCGTGTTCATGTCGTCGGGCCGGTTCAGCGTCAACCGCGTGACGCCATCGGCCGGGTGGTCGATCAGGACGGTGTCTCCCATCCGCTCATCGTCGCCGACCGGCCAGCCAGTATCCGACTCGGAGGGCCGCGTGTACGTCTCGATACGAGCGACCTCACATCGTGAGGACGAATCTCACGCCGTTCCAGATGTCCGGATCGCACGATCACACCGGGATCGAACGACCGGAACGAGTCAATCCGATACAGGAGGAACACCATGACCACGACGACCGAATACGACACCCTCGTCGAACAGACCGGCACCATCGTCGAACGATCCCCCGGGTCCAGTCGGCTGCGAGTGCGTGCCGCCACGCCCGAGGATGCGCCCGCGATGTGCACCATCCTCGAGGGCGACCAGGTCCTCGACGGAACCCTGCGCATCCCGCACACGACCGAGGCCTCGACGACCGAGTCGCTCCGGCAACACGCCAACCAGCAGGTGCTCGTCGCCGTCGACGGCGACGAGGTCGTCGGCATGCTGGTGCTGGTCACCCACCTCGAGGCCCCGCGCTTCCACCACGTGGCCCACATCGATCTGGTCGCCACCCACGAGGACCACCGGCATCGAGGTGTCGCATCGCTCCTCATCCGCTCGGTGATCGACATGGCCGAGCAGTGGATGGCGATCGAGCGACTGGAACTGATCGTGTTCGCCGGAAACGAGGGGGCGATCCGTCTGTACCGCCGGCTCGGCTTCGAACACGAGGGAACGATGCGGTCGTACGCCTTTGCGCGCGGCCGCTACACCGACGCACACATCATGGCCCGACTGACGTCGACGAACCGGCCATCGACCACATCGTGAGCCGCCGAGGCAACCGAGGACGCCCACGGCTCGGTGCCGCACCCTCGACCGTCGAATCCGTCCGACTCGATCCCGACCTCAAGGAGCGACTCGTGCAGCGCGCCGAAGACGAAGGTGTCGCCGTCTCGAAGTCATCCGACAGGCACTCCGCCATCACCTCGAAGCCAGCTGACAACCGCCGATCGCCGGCCCGAGAAGCGCATATCGACATCTCCCGTAACCGCCAGCGCCAACTCAGGAACCGGCACGGCGAGCGGCACGACGACGGCGACTGTCGGTCACGTTCGGTGAGCACGCTATGAGCGCTGCCGGTGACACGTTCCGCTCCGCCGTCGTGCCGTTACCGGATGAGTCGAGAAGTCGGATTCAGCGACGTTCTGGGCGGTTCAGAGGAGCGTGATCGCGAAGTCGAGTCTGAGCTTGCGCGCCGTGGGCCACTTGCGATCGGTCGTGATCAGTTCGTCGACTGACCGTCGTGCTGCGGTCGCGAGGACCAGCGCATCGGGGAGTCGCAGCGACCGGTGTCGTGCACACAGGTCGGCCGCGGCGAGCGCCGTGTCGGCGTCGAGGTCGACAACGTCGATCGGGAGGCGGTCGAACAGGTCCTGTACAACAGCGACGGCTCGGGTTCCACGTCGTGACGGTCCGACGAGACATTCGGCGAACGCTGACGCAGCCATCGCCAGCCGGTCCCCGGCGCGCTGAGCGGCAGTGAGCGCGGTAGTCGCTGCGCTGTGGTGGGCGTCGTTCGAATCGAGGAGCCCGATCACGACGCCGGCGTCGAGATGGATCAGTCCCATTCGTCGCGCAGGGAATCGAGCTCACGATCGGCGTACACGCCACTCAGTGCGCCAGCGAACTCAGAGACGACGTCTTCTTCGCGCTCGAGGACGACGCGTCCCGGACCATCGGCGCGGGCGACGAGGCGCTCGCCGGCTTCCAGTCCGGCGGCGCGAAGCTCCGCAGCGGGGATGGTGATCTGGTTCTTGGAGCTGATGGTCGTGGCGCCCCGACGTCGTTCCTTTACATTCCCCACAAATGTAAAGCTAACGCTGCGCCGTGCGTGTCGCAACGGCGATCTTGCATTCGCGAGGCTCAGCCTGCTCGACCGATCAACATCGACCCGCTCCTGAACGACCGAGCTGGGCCTGCGTGCGTCGGGGACACCCGACCGGCACGACGATCGCTGTGACTGGACGACCGCAGACGACCGTCGGTGGTCGCGTTACCGAGTGGGTCGTGACGCCGTAGCGCTCCGCCGAGGTGCCGAACCGTGCGTTGATTCGTGCCCGGGACGGGGCGTGTTATGTGCGGGCGAGGATGAGCATGCGTTCTTCGATGGTGGCGGGTGCGGGTTCGATGTGGTGGTGGATGCCGGCGGTGTCGAGGATGTGTTCGACGTCGGCGGGGGTGGTGTCGGCGACGCGGACGGTGCGTCCGTCGAGGATGACGGCGGTGCCGGCGGCGTTGAGTGCGGCGAAGGCGTCGGCCCAGTTGTCGGTGTGAACGACGGCCGCTGTGGTGTTGCCGATGATGTCGGTTTCGGTGCCCTGTGCGACGAGCTCACCGTGGGACATGAGCAGGAGCCGGTCGCATTCTTGGGCTTCTTGCATGTAGTGGGTGGAGACGAGGACGCCGACGCCGTTGTCGGATTGGGCGCGGATGGTGTCCCACAGGCGGGCTCGGGCGAGGGCGTCGACGCCGGAGGTGGGTTCGTCGAGGAGGAGGAGTTCGGGGTGGTGGGCGAGGGCGGCGGCGAACGCGGCTTGGCGTTGGGCGCCGAGTGGCATCGCGCCCACGAGGGTGTCGCGGTAGTCGGCGAGTTCGTCGGGGACGGGTGGTGGGGTCACGCCATAGGAGCCGGCGATGAAGTCGAAGTTCTCGGTGACGGTGAGGTCGCGGTAGAGGCCGAGGTTCTGGGGGACGTAGCCGAGTCGGCTGCGTCGTTGTCGGTTGGGGTGTCCGCCGAGGAGGGTGACGTGGCCGTCGCTGGTGGCGAGGACGCCGAGGAGCATGCGGATGAGGGTGGTCTTGCCGGCGCCGTTGGCGCCGAGCAGTCCGACGACTTCGCCGGGGGCGACGTGCATCGTCACTTGGTCGACGGCGGTGAAGTTGCCGAATCGTCGGGTGACGGCGTCGGCCTGCACGAGTGAAGTTCCACTCATGTCGGGGTGCCGGCTGGTGTGGTGCGGGCGAGGGACAGGGCGATGACGATGTCTTCGAGGTCGGGGTCGACGACTTCTGCTGTCGGGGGTGGGTCGTTGTCGGGCCAGTATTCGTGGCGGTGGTGGCCTCGGCGCCATGACCATTCGGGTCGGCTGGGCGTACCGCGGGTGACGGTGCCGTCGAAGTGATCGCGGACCTGTTGGTAGGTGCCTTCGGTGAGGATGTGGCCGGCGTCGAGGACGTGGAGTTGGCCGGCGCGTTCGGCTTCGTCGAGGTAGGTAGTGGACATGATCACGGCGGTGCCGCCGGCAGCGGCGGAGGCGATGAGCCGCCACAGGTCGATGCGGCTGACGGGATCGACGCCGGTGCTCGGTTCGTCGAGCACGAGCAGGTCGGGCTGGTGGACGATGGCCATGCAGAACCCGAGTTTGCGGCGCATCCCCCCGGAGAGCTGTGAGGCGAGACGGTCGGCAGCATCGGTGAGATCGGCCGCGCCCAGCAGCTCGCTGCGGCGGGTGTCGAGAGCGTCGCCGGTGAGTCCGTAGACGCCGCCGGCGAAGTCGATGTTCTGGGCGACGGTGAGCGACGCCCAACTGCCCGACGACGCCGGGAGGAACCCGAGGCAAGGCTTGTCCGGGGCGCGCACCTCACCGGAGTCGAGCGCAACCTCGCGGACGAGGGCGCGCAGCAGGGTCGTCTTGCCGGCGCCGTCGCCACCGACCAATGCGACAACGGTCCTGGCGGGGACGTCGACGGTGACGTCGTCGAGCGCGGTCACACCACCGAAGGTGACGGTGGCGTTATTGACCCCGAACGTCACGACGCCACCGCCGACGCGTCGGTCGACGGTGCCGGCGCACCATCGTCGTCGTTGTCGTGGTGTCCGCCGGGGGCGAGGTCGCGACGGAAGCGCAGGGTGGCGGCGGTGAACACGACGACGGCCATCACGGTGAGGATCAGGAACGACGACCACAGCGAGTCGATCGAGGCGCCGCGCAACATGATCCCTTGGGAGATGATCGTGAAGTAGGTAAGGGGCAGCAGGTAGCCGATCCAACGGACCCCGGCCGCCATCGCGTCGAGCGGGAAGATCATCCCCGACAAGAGGATCTGGGGCATCAGGATCATGAACGCCGCCTGAATCGCCTGCCCGGTCGTCTGGGAGATCGTGGAGATCAGCACCCCGAGTCCGAGGACCACGAACAAGAAGATCGCCGCACCGATCGCGAACAGGGCGACGTTGCCGACGAAGGGGACGTCGAACAACAGCACACCGAGCACCGTCACGACGATCATGTCCAGACCGGCGAGCAAGAAGTACGGGCTGATCTTGCCGAAGATCACCGTCGAGGGCCGGATCGGCATCACCGCCAACTGCTCCAACGTGCCGGCCTCGCGTTCGCGCACGAGGCCGATCGAGGTGATGATCGTGCCGATGAAGGTGAGGATCAACCCGATGATCGCCGGGACCATCACCCACGACGTCGTCAGGTCCGGGTTGAACAAGATGTCGATGGTGACGTTGTCGCCGGCCTGGCTCAACACCGCCACGCTCGACTGGGCGGCGAACAGGTTCGACCCGTCCACCAGCGCGGTTGCCGGCATCTCACCGGTCACGATCGCCACGTCGACGTCGTTGTCGACCAGCATCTCCTCCGCGTCTGACTCAGTGTCGTCGACCTCGACGGTCGTGACGTCGAAGTAGTCCGGCAACTGGCCCGCGACCTGTTCGGCCTGCGGGCCGACCACGGCGGTGTCGACGGAGGAGACGGTGAAGTTGGCGGCGTAGCCGAAGATCACCAGCAACAGCAGCGGCAACACCACCAGCATCGCCAACGTCCGCCGATCACGGACGAGCTCGCGGAACTCCTTGATGATCATCGCCTTCATCGGCCGGCATCCTTCCTCGTCGAACGCCGGAACTCTACGCAGGTTGAGTTTCTCGGGCAAGCACTAGCGTTGCCGCCGATGGGCGACGCGACCACCCCGACATCGCCACAGCAACCCAAACCCATCGGACGCCGACCCGGCTCGGTCGACACCCGCGGCCACATCGCCACCATCGCCCGACGCCACTTCGGAGAACGCGGCTACGACAACGCCACCCTGCGAGCGATCGCCGCCGACGCCGACGTCGACCCCGCCCTCATCACCCACTACTTCGGCACCAAACGCCAACTCTTCGCCGAAGTCGTCGAGCCGCCCGTCGACCCCGACACCATCATCACGGCGCTCGCCGAGGTGCCACCGGATGAGCTCGGTGAACGCCTCGCCGAACTCGTCGTCGGACTCCTCGACGACCCCACCTACGGGGCCACCTTCACCGCGCTGCTCCGCACCGCCGCCAACAACCCAGACATCGCCGTCATGCTCGGCGACCGCATCAAACACAGCATCCTGCTCCCACTCGCCGAACAACTCGACACCGACCGCCCCCAGCTCCGAGCCACCCTCACCGCCACCCAAACCCTCGGCCTCGTCGTCGCCCACCAGATCATCCAACTCGACACCCTCACCCACATCGACCGCCGAGAACTGATCGCCCTCGTCGCCCCCACCCTCCAGCGCTACCTCACCGGACCGCTCTGACCTGCCCCCGGTACGTGAGCGCGATATCGGGCGGCTTCGGCCCCGACAACGCTCCGCGGTCGTGCCGTTCTACTCGCGGCAACCGTCAGCGTCCTGTGCACGATATGGGCGCCCGTCGTTGCGCAACCGACACCCGATCAGATCCCGAGATCAGTCCCCGCCGTACATCGGAGGCGCCGCCGAGTCCGCAGCCCGAACCGCCTCACGAAGCCACTCCGCGATGCCTGCGGCCTCATCTGGGTTGAGAAGCACCGTTGCAGCCACGCCTCCGTCGACAACGTTGAAGTGACCATCGGACACGACCACGGTGAGCATGACGGCCGACCGCTGCTCGCCGCCGACGCCGAATGTCGCCGCTCGGACCCCGACGCGCATCCCGCTCATCGTGTCGTCGGTCTTGTCCATCAACGTTGTCGGCTCCACGTGCTCAGGTTGCCCGATGCAAGCCGCAGTGACAACGGTCCTCGTGTCATCGGTCGCCGCATCAGGTGCGCATATCGCCAGCGAATGGCGAGGCTCGGAGCAGCGCGCGATCCGGCACACCGAGCGCTATCCCGGTGGCCGCCGTCAGTGATCGCGTTGCGGGCGTCGCCGGTGACACGTACCGCTCCGCGGACGTGCCGTTGAAGGCGGCTGCCGTCAGCCGGCAGCGCCGCGATTGCGAGCGGTCAAGAGCGCAATGACGACGATGGCCAGCAAGGCAACCACCACATAGGTCGTGACAGCCCACGCCGGGCTGACGGTTGCAGCAAGAACGAGGACTGACGTGATCAGACTGGATGCCGCTCCTGCTCCGAACGCAGTGCGGCGGACCGCAGATCCGTTGTGCCGAGTCACCAGCCAGACGGAACTCCAGACGGCAAGCTGGAAGAGCGTGGCGGACAACCCGATCAGGATCACCGTCCCACCGTGCTCGCCGGAGTCCCAGCCCACGACGGTCAGGTAGACCACCGGGAGCAGTATCGCTCCCCAGCCGAGCACCAGCCAGACGCGACCGGCGGTCGCTATCGGAGTGGCGATCGTCTGGCTGTTCACAGGCACATCGTCCCAGATCTCGCAGACGGAAGCACCTGCTCAGTATCGGCACCCTTGTCCGCGCTGCTCCGCCCGCTCAGGAACCGGCAGGTGGGGCGTTTCGTCGTGCGCTCATCGACCGCGAAGAGCGGTCGCTGGACGGGGGATTTCGTAGTACAGTATTCATGTGTGGACATCCACTCCTCGGCCCGACGCCATGGCATCGCCGACGCCGACATGCTCCACGCCGTCGATCACTCGCTCGTGGTCGACGATCTCGGTGACGATCCCGACCGTTGGCTCGTCATGGGACCGGACCGAGCCGCCAACCTGCTCGAGCTCGTGGTGCTCATCACGACCGAGGGCGACGAGCTGATCATCCACGCCATGCCGCTGCGACCCGTCTACCGAAAGCTCCTCGAGCCATGACCAAGCGAACCTACGGACACACCAAGTCGGGCCGCCCCGTCGACGACGAAGTCATCGAGCAACTCGCACGCGAGGCCGAGGACGGCTACGACGTCAACGAGATCGTCAGCCGTCGAGGCAAGCGAGGCCGACCGCGACTCGGCGCCGCGCCGTCAACCGTCGAGTCCGTCCGTCTCGACCCCGAACTCAAAGAGCGGCTCGCACGCCGCGCAGAAGCAGACGGCGTTGCGGTGTCCGAAGTGATCCGAGAGGCGCTTCGACACCACCTCGAAGCCAGCTGAGCATGGCCCCACCATCAGGCCGACGAGCGCATATCAACACGGCGCGTAACCGCTGGCGCCAGCGCGCTATCCGGCACTATGAGCACACGTCGGCTGTCAGCGATCCGCCCATATCGCTCACACCGACCTGCTGCTGCTCGACGAGCTCGGCTCGACCGGCAAACGGTCCGCCTTGCACGACGTGACTCGGTCTGATGGTGGCGGTTGTCACGTTCGGGCGGGAACCGATCGGGGAACTGGTGCGTCCAATGCACATGAGCCCGACCGACGGGCTCCGAGCAACAGGACACCATCCCGATGAGCGCCACCCCAGCACCATCCCCGTTCGACACCGACCAACCGTTGACCTATTCCCTCGATCGACGTGGGCCGAACGACCCACGGATCGGCTCGATCCACGTGCTCCTCGCCGTCTTGACGTCGGCCCTCCTCGCGGCCGCCTACGTCGTCCTCTGACCGGCCCGTTCGGCCGGGACACGTCCTCAGCCGACGTCGATGACGGCGGGCTTGTCGCCGCTCGTGACGAAAGCCAATTCCTGCACGGCTCGCGTCATCGCCACGTACAGCAGGCGTGCCCCTCTCGTCGCCGGCGTGGCGTCGAGGATCGTGTGCGGTTCCGCCACGACCACTCCGTCGAACTCGAGCCCCTTGACCGCTTCGGCCGTGAAGATCGGGACGTCGTCGTGACCCAATTCGTGCACATGATCGACGGCCACCAAGCCGACCTCCGCGAGCGCCGCACCGATCGAGTCGTGGAGCTCGACGGGCGCCACCAGACCGGTGAGACGGTGCCTGTGCTTCACATCGCGCACCGTGGCGGCAACTGCTGACGGCAACTCATCCGGCGACGTATGACGCCAGGACGGCGCCTCGCCGTCGACGCGCACCGATCGACTCGGCGTCGCATCGACGCCGGTCAGCGGCAACAGCCGATTCGCCACCGTCAGGATCGGCTCGGGAACGCGATACCCGATCGTGAGATCGGCGATCGTGCCGTCGACCCCGGCACCCGAGCGACCCGAACCGAGATGGGCGAACACGTCGGCCCACCGTTCCTGACCGGCGGGCGTGGTCGACTGGGCGACGTCACCGACGAGCGTCAGCGACCCGGCGGGCGACCGTCGCCCGATCACCCGCAGCGCAACGGCCGACTGATCCTGCGCCTCGTCGACCACGACGTGTGCGTACGTGAACGGGGTGCCGTTGAGCAGGGTGTTCGCCTCGTCGACCAGGAACTGATCAGCCGGCGTCCACGCCCGCTTCTTTCCACGAGGGCCGTCGAGGTACTGGTCGACGAGCTTGACCGGTTTCTGGGTCGGCCAGCACTTGTTCAGCGCCGTCTTCAGCGGACCCGCCTCACGCCAGCGATCGTCGCCGTTGCAGCGCCGCCGCAGCTCCTGCTGTGCGAGCACCCGCAGGCGTTCGCGACGCTGGTTGATCGGCACGATGCCGTCCTTGGCGGTCTCGATCCACTCGGCGATCAGCGACGCCTCGAAGGTGAACTTGCGGGCACCCAGCGGCACGACCACATCGTCGTCGGGCGGCTGGATCGCTGCGAGGGCTCGCTCCTCGATCTCGGCGAGGCGTTCGGCCGACCCCTTCCACCGAGCCGCCTCGGGCTCGTCGATGCCGGTCACCTCGACCTTCGGGATGCAGAGGTCGAGCGCCGTGCACTGCCGCACCGCCTTCTCACCGAGTGACGGCAACACGTTGGAGATGTAGTCGAGGAACGCCTGGTTCGGCCCCACGACCAACACACCGTCGCGGGCGAGTCGGGCGCGGTGCTCGAACAGCAGGAACGCGGCGCGGTGCAGCGCCACAGCGGTCTTGCCCGTGCCGGGACCACCCTGCACGATCAGCGCTTGATCGATGTCGGCACGGATCACGATGTCCTGCTCGCCCTGGATCGTGGCGACGATCTCGCGCATCGCACCGGACCGTTCGGCTCCGATCTCCGCGAGGACCGGGTCGGGGATGCCGGCGGCGACCGAGCCGTCGGCGTCGGGGTCGTCGAGATGCTCGTCGAGGTAGGCGGTCATCTCGCCCTCGGACAGCGTGAAGCGGCGTCGGAACGTGACGCCCAACGGATCGATGGCGGTCGCGCGGTAGAAGGGCGCCGAGATCGGAGCCCGCCAGTCGACGACCACCGGGTCGCCGCGTTCGTCCTCGATGTGGCGACGGCCGATGTACCACTCCTCCGACTCACCGGTCGTGGGCGACGGCTCGTCGATCCGGCCGAAGAAGTCGCCGGCGCCCGGCGAACGCAGCGAGTCGAGCGCCTCCCACACCGTCATCTCGATGTACTCCGACGTGATCTCGTCGGCCGCGCTCGATGGATCGACGGTTCCGAGACGGTCGATCATGGAGTCGCGGCAGGCGCGCGCACGGGTCAGCCGGGCGCGCTCGAACTCGAGTTCGGGGAAGGATTCCGTCGACACAGGGCATGCCACGCTAGCGGAGCCCGACGCTCGTCCCGAGTCCGTTTCGTCGGCGCCGAGCGTCAGCGGGCAGGATGCTGGGCGTGAAGATCGACGATTTGTTCTCCGTGTCCGGCAAGATCGTCCTCGTGACCGGTGGGTCGCGCGGCATCGGCGAGATGATCGCCGCGGGCTTCCTCGCCAACGGCGCCAAGGTGTACATCAGCTCACGCAAGGCAGACGCCTGCGACGCCACGGCGAAGCGACTCATGGAGACGTACGGCGGCGAGTGCGTTCCGATCGCAGCCGACCTGTCCGGGCTCGAGGGGGCGACGGCGCTCGCCGACGAGCTGAAGCAGCGCGAGACCAAGCTCGATGTGCTGATCAACAACGCCGGTCAGGCCTGGGGCGCGCCGTTCGAGGAGTTCCCCGAGAAGGGCTGGGACCGAGTCCTCAACGTGAACGTCAAGGGCCCGTTCTTCGTCATCCAGCAGCTGATGCCGCTCCTCGAAGCCGCAGCGTCGGCCGACGACCCGGCCCGCATCATCAACATCGGTTCGATCGACGGGCTTCGTCCGCCCAAGCTGCAGACCTACTCGTACAGCCCGTCGAAGGCGGCGATTCACGCCATGACTCGTCAGCTCGCCGCCGAGTTCGCACCCCGCAACGTCATCGTCAACGCGATCGCTCCCGGCCCGTTCCCGACGTGGATGCTCTCCACCGGCGTCGGTGGCGGTGGCGACGTCGACAACACCGACTGGGACTCGCTGGCGCTGACGAACCCTCGTGGTCGCGTCGGCACCCCCGAAGACATCGCGGGCCTGTCGATCTTCCTCGCCAGCCGCGCCGGGGCATACACGGTCGGCGAGATCATCACCTGCGACGGCGGCGTCGTCGTCGGCTGATCGGCCGACCCGCCGGCGCACGATCGCACCGGCGGGCAGGCAGACTGTCGTGCCATGTGGGCACCACCCCTCGCCGATGCGCCGCTGCGCATCCGCGGGCTGACCAAGTGGTTCGGTGACAAACAGGCGCTCGACGAGTTGTCGCTCGACGTGCCCGCCGGGAGCTGCTTCGGCCTCGTCGGTCCGAACGGCAGCGGCAAGTCGACGACCGTCCGGTCGATCGTCGGCCTGGTCCGCCCCGACGGCGGTTCGATCGAGGTGTGTGGACACGACGTCGGCACCGACACACAGGGGGCTCGCGCCGCGACCGGCGTCGTGCTCGACCCGCTCCAACTCTTCGAGCGACTGACGGCCCGCGAGTTCGTCCGCACGATGGGTGATCTCCGCGGCCTCGACGACGAGGTGTCGTCCGGGCGCGCCGACCAGTTGTTCGTCGCGCTCCAGCTGATCGACGACGCCGATCGACCGATCTCGGGCTACAGCCACGGCATGCGCAAGAAGACGGCGTTGGCGGCAGCCCTGCTCCACCGCCCTCGCCTGCTGTTGCTGGACGAACCGTTCGAAGGTGTCGACCCCGTCTCGGCTCGCACGATGCGTTCGATGCTCGACCGGTTCCGGTCGGGCGGCGGCACGGTCGTGCTGTCGAGCCATGTCATGGACCTGGTCGAGCGGCTGTGCGACCACATCGGCGTGATCCACCAGGGCAGGGTCGTCGCTACCGGAACGACCGAGGAGCTGCGACGGGGCCGGCGCCTCGAGGACGTCTTCATCGACGTGGTCGGCGCCACCGACTCCGACACCACGTCGCTCGACTGGCTCGGCTGATGCGGTCGACCGCCCGCTCGTTCGCACGGTTGCGGTGGCGGCTGTTCGGCGGCGCGATCCGCCATGGCGGCGCCGAACAGCTCGGTGCGGTGCTGTCGGTCGTCGCGTCGGCGATCGTCGCGCTCGGTGGCGGTCTGGCGCTGCTCGCCGCCGGACGCAGCGACGAGTGGCAGACGCTGGCCGTCCTGATCTGCTTCACCGCGGTGCTGGCGATCCTCGCCATGGGCATCGTCGCCGGGGTGTCGCAGCCGATCGATCCGCGTGTGGTCGCAACCGAGCCGCTCTCCGACCGCAACCGCGCGATCGGCCTGTTGACCGCGGCCGCCGTCGGTCCGCCCGGCCTGGCCGGTGCTGTGCTCGGCCTCGCGCTGGCGGCGGGGATGACGCACCGACCCGAAGCGTTGCCGGCGGTGGCCCTGGCGACACTGTCCTGGCTCGCATCGCTCCTCCTCGTCGCCCGCACCGCGACGAACGGGTTGTCGCTGCTGCTCGTCCGTGCGCCACGGCTCGGCCAGTTCATCGTCGGTTTCGGCGGCCTCGCCTTCTACGGCCTGTTCCAGTTCGTCCCGGCGACGTTCGCCCGCATCGATGCCGACGAGCGCGCCGATCTGGCCGCTGCGCTGCAGTGGACCCCACCCGGCCAGATCGGCGAGGCGATCGCCGTGGCGCAGGAGTCGATCGCCGAGTCGCTCGCGCGCACCGTCGTCGGTTCGCTCTGGTTGATCCTGCTCTGGTGGGGCTTCGTGGTCTCCACCGACCGGCTCGCCGTGGCGATGCGGTCGGGCGGTCAGGCCGTCAGTGCCGACCGCAACGTCATCGCCCGCTGGGCTCATCGCGCGTGCGGGTCCGGTGCCGTCGGCACAGTGGCCTGGCGCAGCCTCCTCACCCGCTTCCGTACACCGCGGACCGCCATCGAGACGATCACCGGCGCGGGAGTCGGGCTCGCCGCCGCACTGTCGCCGGCACTGTTCCGGGACGACCCCGGTGCCGAGGCCGTGCTCGTCGGCGGCGCCGTGCAGCTCGGCGTGCTGTTCATGGCGGGCAACAGTTTCGGCAACGACGGCCCGGCAGTCGCCTACGAGATGCTCGCCGGTGCCGAACCGTCGGTCGCCGCGGCCGGCAAGGCGCGCAGCATCCTGATCGTCGCCGCGCCGCTGGCGGTCATCGGGCCGGTCGCCGCGGCCGCGATCACGGACACCTGGCGATTCCTGCCCGCCGGGCTCGGCGTCGGGGTCGGCGGGCTGCTGGCCGGGGTCGGCGCAGCCGTCGTGCAGTCGTGCCTCGTGCCGATCGCCGTCCCCGAGTCGGACAACCCGTTCGCGAGTGGCGAATCCGGACAGGGAATCCTGGCGGCTGCGCTGCTGGTGCTGGTGCTCGTCGGCTTGACGATCGTGACGGTCCCGATCGGACTGGCCCTCCTCTGGGCGGCCGATCGCGGTCATGCGTACGCCGTCGCCGGTTTGGTCGTGGCGGCGATCGTGCTCGGTGCGGCGGTGTATCGGGGTGGCGTCTGGTTCGCGACCCGCCGGCTGTCCGGACGCGACGAATCGTTCCTCGCGTCCGTCACCCCTGCACGCTGACGGCGGGCACTACGCTGCGGTCCGTGGGCACCGTCATCGCCATCATCGCCGTGGTCGTCGTCGTGGCGATCGTCGTCGGCGTCATGGTGATGCGTCGGCGGACCGCCTCGGCGCCCGCGCCGACACCTGACCCGCCGACGGCGCCGCGCACGCCCCGGCCCGATCCCGCTCCGATGACCGGGCTCGAGGATGCGCTGAACAAGGCGACCGACCGCACCGGCAGCACGATGGCCGATCGGCTCGACGCCGAACAGGACCACGTCGATCAGTTGCGCCAGACCGACGACACCGGCCCCCTCCTCCGTCGAGCCCTCGACAGCGTCGACCGCGGCCAGGACACCCCGGCCGAGGGAGACACGGCACCGGCCGCCGGAGGCGCAGCCGACAGCACCCCGGGCACCGACGAGCCCGACACTCGGCAGCCCTGACACCACACGCCGGGCCGCCGCCCATCGGGCCTGCGGGTTTCTCGGCGGCACCCGTCCGGAAACCCGCACCACCGCCACCGAGAACCCACGCAACGCCAGGCACCCCAAGTTCTCGGCGGCACCCGTCCGGAAACCCGCACCACAGCCACCGAGAACCCACGCAACGCCAGGCACCCCAAGTTCTCGGCGGCTCCCGTCCGGAAACCCGCACCCACCGCCACCGAGAACCCACGCCGCCACCCTCCCCGTCCAGCGCGAACACCGACACCACCTACCAACCGAAGCCCCCACGATCTCGGCGGCACCCGTCCTGAAACCCGCACCACA
The DNA here is from genome assembly GCF_004364865.1 of Ilumatobacter fluminis. Taxonomy (NCBI): domain Bacteria; kingdom Bacillati; phylum Actinomycetota; class Acidimicrobiia; order Acidimicrobiales; family Ilumatobacteraceae; genus Ilumatobacter; species Ilumatobacter fluminis. The sequence goes on along the minus strand of NZ_SOAU01000001.1, from coordinate 1,072,603 downwards.
ACCACCGAGAAACCAAGCCGCCACCCTCCCGACCAGCGCGAACACCGACACCACCCACCAACCGAAGCCCCCAACGATCTCGGCGGCTCACGTCCGGAAACCCGCACCACAGCCACCGAGAACCCACGCCGCCACCTGTCGACCAGGCTCGTGACCAGGGGGCCGAGTAGTGTCGGCGGGATGGAGAACGAGTCGACCATCGCCGACGTCACCACCACGAGCACCGAGACCGCCGCCGTTCAGGCGACCGCCGATGAGCAGGTCGTCGAGGAGCAGTTGATCGAGGAGATCTCGATCGACGGCATGTGCGGGGTGTACTGAGCCCGCCGTGCCCACTGTCGCCGCCCACCCGGTCTTGGGGCGTTCGCTCGGCCTGCATCCGCAGGTCGCGTTGCGCCCGGAGCCGTTCGGCGCGCTCGCCTATCACTACGACACGCGTCGCCTGGTGTTCCTGAAGCATCTCGACGTCGTGCGTGTGGTCGAGGCGCTCGACGACCACGACACGGTCGCCGACGCACTGGTGGCGTGCGACATCGATCCTGCCCGTCACGACGCGTTCGCGAAGGCGATTGCGTCCCTGCTCGATTCGGAGATGCTCCGTGACCGCACTGGTTGAGCAACTCAAAGGTGGCCTCGACGCCCCGATCTGTCTCACGTGGGAACTCACGTACGCGTGCAACCTGGAGTGTGTGCACTGCCTGTCGTCGTCGGGTCGTCGTGATCCGCGCGAACTGACCACCGCCGAGGCCAAGGCCGTGCTCGACGAGTTGCACGATCTGCAGGTGTTCTACATCAACATCGGTGGTGGCGAGCCGATGATCCGCCGTGATTTCTTCGAGCTGGTCGAGTACTCGATCGGCAAGGGCATCGGCGTGAAGTTCTCGACCAACGGCGCGTTCATCGACGCTGCCAAGGCGAAGCGACTCACCGAGCTCGATTACCTCGACATCCAGATCAGCCTCGACGGCACCGATGCCGTCACGAACGATGCCGTCCGCGGTGCGGGGTCGTACGCGACGGCGATCGCGGCGATGGACCACCTGCGCGACGCCGGATTCGTCGAACGCAACGGCCCGTTCAAGATCTCGGTCGTGGTGACGCGACACAACGTCGACCAGCTCGACGAGTTCAAAGCACTGGCGGACTCCTACGGCGCCCAGCTGCGCATCACCCGGCTCCGCCCGTCGGGGCGCGGCGCGGATGCGTGGCACGACCTGCATCCCACGAACGCACAGCAGCGTCAGATCTACGAGTGGCTGCTCGCCCACGGCGACAACGTCCTCACCGGCGACTCGTTCTTCCACCTGAACGCGCTCGGCGACGAGAACCTGCCCGGTCTCAACCTCTGCGGTGCGGGTCGTGTGGTGTGTCTGATCGACCCGATCGGTGACGTGTACGCGTGCCCGTTCGTGATCCACGACGAGTTCAAGGCCGGCAACGTCCGCGACACCGGTGGCTTCTCGCAGATCTGGAAGCAGAGCGAGTTGTTCACCGAACTCCGTCAGCCGCAGTCGGCGGGAGCGTGCGCGTCGTGCGGCTCGTACGACGCGTGCCAGGGCGGGTGTATGGCCGCCAAGTTCTTCACCGGGCTCCCGCTCGACGGTCCCGACCCCGAATGCGTCGGCGGCGACGGCGAACTCGCCCTCGCCGGCGTCGGGGCCGGCACCGCACCGCGCCCGATGGCCGACCACTCCAAGCCACCACGACCCGTCCCGGTCGCACTCGGCCGCCGGTAGGCCACCATGTGGTGGCTGTTGATCCCGATCGCCTATCTGGTCGGGACGTTCCCCAGCGCGATGTGGGTCGCGCGAGCGAACGGCGTCGACATCCGACAGGTCGGGTCGGGCAACCCGGGTGCGTCGAACGTGACGCGAGTCCTCGGGTGGAAGCGGGGCATCTGGGTCTTCGTGCTCGACGCCGCCAAGGGCGCCGTCGCGGCTGGTGCCGGTCTGCTGATCGACGGTCGCGTTGCGGGCTACGTCCTCGGCGCCGCGGCGATCGTCGGGCACGTTTTCCCGATCTGGACGAGGTTCCGGGGCGGCAAGGGCGTCGCCACCGGCGCCGGCGTCTTCATCGTGATCTCGCCACTCGTCATCCTTGCGCTCGCCGTGATCTGGCTGGCGGTGTCGAGGTTGACGAAGAAGGCATCACTCGCCTCGATCATCGGGATCGTGCTGCTGCCGGTCGGGGTCGGCGTGGTCCGCCAGGAGTGGTGGGAGGTGTTCGCCACGATCGGGCTGTGCCTGCTCGTGATGGCGCGCCACCTCGGCAACATCCGCCGCCTGATCGGCCGCCGAGAACACGCCCTGACCTGACGAGAGGGGGTCAGTCGAGGATGCCCAGGAGCGGCGTGAGGTCGAGGTCGTCGATCGCCGGGAGTTGCACGTCGACGGCGTCGTGCATCAGGTGCTGCCAGAACTCGTAGCGGAAGAAGTGGCGACCTTCGCGCACCACGTAGTTCAGCAGGAAGAACCGGTACGCCTCCTTGAGGAAGAGCACCTCGGCCTCGGTCAACGGTGCGACCTGGTGGTAGGCGTGCAGGAAGCGCCGGAAGCGGGGTTCGAGCAGGGTGTGCGAGCCATAGGTCCACACCGAGCGATCGCCCGTCGTCGACGAGACGCGCGACAGGAAGTAGAAGTCGAGCAGACGTGACTCGAGACGGAACCAGTCGTAGTCCCACCGGCTGAACATGTGGAAGTCGTCGGTCGATTCACCGAAGCGCACGGAGAAGTTGCCGAGGTTCCAGTCGATCAGGACCGGGATCTTCGGCCACTGGTCGTACCCAGCCTCCAGGATCGCCATGAGGAACCGGTGGGTGTGTCGACGCACCAGATCGATCCGGCTCTGGTCGAGGCCGAACACCTCGCCGGCGTTGCGGGCACCGAGACGCTCGTACAGGTTGACGGCGTCCGACTTGGCGGTCTTCGACGGCGCCGGCAACTGGGGCGCGATCTCGGCGCACGCGTTGTGGAATCGTCCGATCTCCCGGGCGAGCTGCTCGACCTGGCCGTCGGCCAGCTGGCGCGGCAGCGGATCGGCGAGTTCGATCGAGGCGTAGAACGCCACCCACATCTCGCCGTCGTACCAGATGTACGGCCGACCGTCGCGGGTCAGGACGTCGGCCATGAAGTGCTCGAACGGGCCGCCGACGAGCAGCTTGTTGACCTCGTGGAGCCGCTCGTGGTCTTCGGCGAACATGAAGAACGAGCCGTAGTTCGACGACTTCGCGATCACCTGCTCGCCGTCGGTCAGCACGAGCCGGTACACGCGGTTCGTCGACACCATGGCACTGAGCTCTTGGAGTTCGGCGACCTGTCGTCCGTCGTAGTCGTCCCAGGCAGCCTGCACCACGTGGCGGTGGCGGGCATCGATCGCATCCACGCCCCGAGCATCGCACACGGACCAATCCGGTCCGGCACGCGCTCCGAACTCTCCCTGTCAACAACATCAGGGAGGACCTCTCACATGGCACGCTCACGAACCGGACGGGCGCTCACCACAGCGTCCGGACTGCTCCTCGCCGGAGCAGTTGCGATCGGCGCCGACTCGGCGTCGGCCGCCGTCGAACATCAGCTGACCGTCGATACGACCGACGACACCGTCGACGCCGACCCAGGCGACGGAGCGTGCGCCGACGCCAGCGGCTCGTGCAGCTTGCGCGCCGCCGTCCAAGAAGCCGAGGCCTCGAGCGGCGCCGCACACATCTCACTGCCGGCGGGTGAGTACCGGTTCACGCTGGCGAACACCGGCGGCGACGAGGACGCAGGCGCGACCGGCGACCTCGACGTGTCGACCGACATCCGGATCTCGGGCTTCGGCGCGACGATCGACACCGACTGGCTCGATCGTGGCTTCGACGTCGCGGAGTCGGGCAACTTGGTCCTGAGCGGACTCAGCATCATCAACGGCTACGCGCCCGGCGGTGCAGATCCGGTCGTCGGGAGCGGTGGCGCCATCGCCAACGCCGGCTCGACCACCCTGCAGATCGTGTCGTTCGTCGGCAACCGCGCCGAGGGTCCGGCGGCGTCCGGCGGCGCGATTCTCAACACTGGCGAGCTGTCCGTCTGGTTCAGCACCTTCGACGGCAACCGTGCCACGCGTGCCGGCGGCGCAATCGAGGCGAACGGCGGCACCACGAACATCGTGGGCTCGACCTTCGTCGAGAACACGACCGGCCCCGAGCCGGGCAACGGCGGCGCCTTCCACCTGACCGGCGAAGGACAGGTCACGGTCAGCGGTTCGACGTTCCGGGGCAATACTGCGACCGCCGAGGGCGGCGCACTGTGGAACTCTGCGAGCGGCACCATGGTCGTCGCCAACTCGTCGATCGATGGGAACACCGCCAGTGGCGCCGAGGCCGACCAGGGTGGTGGCGGCGTCTTCAACGACGGCGGCACCATGACGATCTCCGGCTCGACCATCTTCGGCAACATCGCCGACGGTGAAGCAGGCTCCGGCGGCGGTGTGCTCAACAACGATGGCACCGTCGATATCGAGTCGACCGACATCGTCGGCAACACCTCGAATCGTGCCGGCGGTGGCATCGAGGCCAACGTCGGAACGACCGACCTCGACTTCGTTCGCCTGGAAGCCAACCGCACGGGTTCCGCTCCCGGCAACGGCGGCGGCTTCCACATCACCGGCGCCGGCAACTCCGACATCAGGAACAGCACCGTCATCCGCAACGAGGCTGCAGCCGAGGGCGGCGGTCTCTGGAACGGCGTCGGCACGATGACCGTCGTGGACACCCAGGTGTCGTTCAACACCGCGGCGGGTCCAGCGGCCGATCAGGGCGGCGGCGGACTGTTCAACGCCGGCGGCACCCTCGTCGTCGACGGAGGCAGCATCGATGAGAACACCGCAACCGGCGAGGCCGGTTCGGGCGGCGGCATCCTCAACGACCAAGGCACGCTCGAAGTGACCGGCACCGAGATCGCCGACAACAGCTCCGTGCGGGCCGGTGGCGGCATCGAAGCCAACGTCGGCACCACGACGATCGACGACGTGAACCTGTTCCGCAACACCACGGGCGGCTCGCCCGGCAACGGTGGCGGCCTGCACATCACCGGCGCCGGTGATGCGACCGTGAGCAACAGCAACATCTCGTTCAACACGGCAGCGGCCGAGGGCGGCGGCCTCTGGAACGGCACGGGCACCATGGTCGTGACCGACTCGTTCCTCAACACCAACACGGCGAGCGGCGACGAAGCCGATCAGGGCGGTGGCGGTCTGTTCAACGCCGGCGGCACCCTCGAGGTGAGGAGCACGAAGCTTTTCAAGAACGTCGCGGATGGAGCGTCGGGTTCGGGCGGTGGCATCCTCAACGATCAGGGTGACCTGACCGTCGAGGACTCGAACATCAGTCGCAACGAGTCGATGCGTGCGGGCGGCGGCATCGAAGCCAACATCGGCACGACGACCCTCGTCGAGGTCCGACTCGAGGCCAACTCGACCGGCGCTGCGCCAGGCAACGGCGGCGGCCTCCACATCAGCGGCGCCGGCACGGCCGACATCACCGATGGTCGGGTGTTCCGCAACAGCGCCGCCAAGGAGGGCGGCGGCCTCTGGAACTCGGCGACGGGCACCCTCACGGTCTCCGGCACCGACATCCGCAAGAACACGGCTCCGGCCGGCCCGGATGTCTTCACCGTCCCCGGTGGTGACACCACGATCGGCTGACCACACGGTCGGCGATCGTCAGCCGACGCCAGTCGCGAAGCGGCCCGCACCTCCTCGGAGGTGCGGGCCGTTCTCGCGTTCGAGGTGGGTTCGGGTCAGCCGACGAGTTCGGCGAAGCGACGGATGCCTTCGGCCATGTCGTCGTCGCCGAGGGCGAAGCTGAAGCGTGCGTATCCGGGCGCGCCGAACGCCTCACCCGGCACGAAGGCGACCTTGGCCTGCTCGAGCACCAGGTCGGCGAGCTCGAGCGTCGACGAGGCCGACTGTCCGTTGATGTCTCGACCGAGCAGGCCCGTCAGGTTGGGGAAGCAGTAGAACGCTCCCTGCGGCTCGATGCAGGTCACGCCGTCGATGTCGTTGAGCATGCCGTGCATCGTCGTGCCGCGGCGGGTGAAGGCCTCGCGCATCATCACGACGTCGTCGAGCGGACCCGACACGGCGGCGAGCGCGGCGCGCTGTGCCACGTTGGCGACGTTCGACGTGGCGTGGCTCTGGAAGTTGGTGCACGCCTTGGCGACGTCGGCGGGGCCGATCAGCCAGCCGACGCGCCAGCCGGTCATCGCGTACGTCTTGGCGACGCCGTTCAGGATCAGGCAGGTGTCGGCGAGTTCGGGGACGAGGGTCGGCATCGAGGCGAACTCGTTGTCGCCGTACACCAGGTGCTCGTAGATCTCGTCGGTGACGACCCAGATGCCGTTCTCGACGGCCCACTCGCCGATCGCCTTCACCTCGGCGGGATCGTAGATGGCGCCCGACGGGTTGTCGGGGCTGACGAACAAGAGCACCTTGGTGCGGTCGGTCTTGGCGGCGTCGAGCTGCTCGACCGTGACCTTGAAGCCGGTGTCGTCGGTGGTGTCGATCACGACCGGCACGCCGCCGGCGAGGGTGATCGACTCGGGGTACGTCGTCCAGTACGGCGCCGGGAGCAGCACCTCGTCGCCCGGATCGCACAGCGCGGCGAAGGCGGAGAACACGGCGTGCTTGCCGCCGTTGGTCACCACGACCTGACTCGGTTCGCACTCGAAGCCGGAATCGCGCTTCGTCTTGGCGGCGATCGCCTCCTTGAGCTCGGGCAGGCCACCTGCCGGCGTGTAGCGGTGGTTCTTCGGATCGCGACACGCCTCGACCGCCGCCTCGACGATGTGCGCCGGGGTCGGGAAGTCGGGCTCACCGGCGCCGAAGCCGATGACGTTCTCGCCGGCGGCCTTGAGGGCCTTGGCCTTGGCGTCGACAGCGAGCGTGGCGGAGGGGGCGATGGACGCGAGACGTTCCGAGACTCTGTTCACGGCATCACATCGTGCCAGCTTTCGGCGTCGTTTCCCCGCCCGGTTGCGAAGTGGTCGAACCGTTCCGGATCGTGACGGCGTGCGGACCGGAAGTGTCGTACGAAACATGAAGCAACTCGTTGTGCGACCGGGCCGGTGCGGTGCCATCCTGGCGTGCGTGAACCCGCAGGACATCACCCTCCCCGACTCGATGTTGCCCGCCGACGGACGCTTCGGTTGCGGCCCGTCCAAGGTCCGCCCCGAGCAGATCGACGCCATCGTCGCCGGCGCCTCCACGATCATGGGGACGTCCCACCGCAAGCCGCAGGTCAAGAACCTCGTCGGTTCGGTCCGGGCGGGGCTCACCGACCTGTTCTCGCTCCCCGACGGGTGGGAGATCGTGCTCGGCAACGGTGGCACCACCGTGTTCTGGGACGCCGCCACGTTCGGCCTGGTCGACCAGCGCAGCCAGCACCTCGTGTTCGGCGAGTTCTCCTCGAAGTTCGCGAAGGCGTGCGCCGAGGCGCCACACATCGGCGACCCGACGGTGATCGAGAGCGACACGGGCACCCACCCGCTCCCCACCGCCGAGGCGGGTGTCGACCTGTACGCCCTGACCCACAACGAGACCTCGACCGGCGTCGCCATGACCCCGACCCGCCCCGACGGCGCCGACGCCGGCTCGCTCGTCGCCGTCGACGCCACCTCGGCCGCCGGTGGCCTCCGCTGGAACACCGACGACGTCGACGTCTACTACTTCGCCCCGCAGAAGTGCTTCGCCGCCGACGGTGGCCTCTGGCTCGCGGCCTGCTCCCCCGCCGCCATCGACCGGATCGAGCGGATCGCATCGAGCGACCGCTGGGTGCCGGCGTCGATCGACCTCGGCATCGCGCTGAGCAACAGCACCTCGAACCAGACGTACAACACGCCGGCCGTCGCGACCCTGATCATGCTCGACGCCCAGCTCCGGTGGATGAACGCCAACGGTGGGCTCGAGTGGTGTGCGGGCCGCTCCGACCAGTCGGCGGCGACGATGTACGGCTGGGCCGAGGCGTCGTCGTACGCCACCCCGTTCGTCGCCGACCCGGCGCAGCGATCGTCCGTCGTCGCGACGATCGATCTCGACGACTCGGTCTCGGCCGACGACGTCAATGCGGCCCTCCGGGCGAACGGAATCCTCGACACCGACAGCTACCGCAAGCTCGGCCGCAACCAGCTCCGTGTCGGCATGTTCCCGGCGATCGACCCCACCGACATCGAGGCGCTCACCGCCTGCATCGACGGCGTCGTCGAACAACTCGCCTGACGCCGCGCCTGGCGGCATCGGGCGTGGATGCGTTGCACGGTCGGTCCGGGTGACGTTCGCGGCAGACTGTGGGCGTGAACGTCGACGACGTGCTCGAACTGGAGACCACCGGGCTGACCGAGCTGCGGTCGCCCGTGATGCTGATCGGCCTCACCGGGCTGTTCGACATCGGCGGCGCCGCCACGACGGCGCTCGACCGCTTCGCTCCCGCCGACACGGCGATCACGGTCGGCGAGATCGACCCCGATCCGTTCTACGACTTCACCCAGGAACGACCGCTCGTCGAGTTCGACGAGCGGGACATCCGGGTGATCCGCTGGCCCGAGAACCGCTTCGACGTCGTATCGGGCCGCGGCGGCCGCGATCTCGTCGTGCTGCTCGGCGTCGAGCCGCATCTGTACTGGCGCACGTACGCCGACTGCATCGTCCGCGTCGCCCGACAGCTCGGATGCGAGGCGGTCGTCACCGTCGGGTCGTCGGCCGAGGCCGTCCCCCACTCCCGCACCCCGCTCGTCACCGGCAGCACCACCGATGCCGATCTGGCCCGGTCGCTCGGCATCGGCCAGCCGTCGTACCAGGGCGTCACCGGCGTCGTCGGCGTCGTCCAGACCGCTCTGGCCGAGGCCGGCCTGCCGTCGGTGTCGTTGCGTGTCGGCATCCCGCACTATCTGATGAACGCCGAGCATCCCCAAGCCGTCGCGGCACTCCAGACGCACCTGTCGCACGTGCTCGGCGTGCCCGTCCCCGACGACGACGGTGAGCTGGTCGCCGACATCGGGCGGTGGCGCACGTTGCACGACGAGGTCGTCGAGAACGACCCGCAACTCCAGATGTACGTCCGGATGCTCGAGGCCGACCACGACCGCAAGGCCGAGGCGGCGATCCCGAGCGCCGACGATCTCGGCGCCGAGTTCGAACGATTCCTCGACGAACAACGCGGCGACGAGTAGCCGAACGTTCGGCGCTCGCTGCCTACTCCGACAGCCCCGTCTCGATCCGGCTCGTGCGTTCGAGCGTTCGGTGGACGGGGCACTTGTCGGCGATCCGGAGCACGTTCGCCCGGAGCTGCTCGTCGAGATCGCCGTCGACGGTGATCGACCGCCGGAACCGGTCGATCTTGCCGTCTCGGCCCTCGACCACGTTCCCGGCATCGTCGACGTGGACCTTGTCGTGCGACACGTCGACGGTCACCCGGCCGAGCGGGTAGCCCTTGTGGTCGGCGTACATCCGGATGGTCATCGACGTGCAGGCGCCGAGCGCCGCACCGAGCAGGTCGTACGGGCTCGGTCCGGCGTCGAACCCACCCATCGACTCGGGTTCGTCGGCCAGGAACCGGTGTTCACCCACGACGACGTGGTTGAGGAATTTGCCCTGGCCGGTCTCGCTGACCATCACCGGCGCAGACGCCGGCGGTGGCGGCTTCACGCCACTCTCGTCGACGAGATAGCGCTCGGCCCAGGTGCCGATGGTCTTCGCGGCGTAGACCGCATCGGCGACGTCACCGAGCAGGTGATCGGCTCCGTCCAACGAGACGAAGCTGCGTGGGTGCCGTGCGGCCCGGAACAGGGCGGCGGCGTGGTCGACGCCGACGACGTTGTCGATCGGTGAGTGGAGCACCATGAGCGGTCGGTGCAGCTCACCGGCCGCCTCGACGACCCGGCCCGAACGGAGATCGTCGACCAACTGCTTGGTGATGGTGAAGCGTCGCCCCGCCAACTCGACGTCGGCACTCCCGCGTTGCTCGATCTCGTCGGCGGAGTCGACGAACAGCTGATTGACGTGCCCCGACTCGGACGGTGCCCCGATGGTGGCGACGGCGCGCACCTCGGGAATCCGGTCGGCGGCGACCACGACGGCCGCCCCACCGAGCGAGTGACCGACGAGCAACTGCGGAGCCCGGTACTCCACACGGAGCCAGGCCGCTGCGGCGACGAGATCGTCGACGTTCGACGTGAAGTTCGTGTTCTCGAACTCGCCCTCGCTCCCACCGAGCCCGGTGAAGTCGAACCGGAGCACGGCGAAGCCCGCGTCGGTCAGGCCCGCCGCGATCGACGTGGCGGCGCGCAGGTCCTTGCCACACGTGAAGCAGTGCGCGAAGAGCGCGTACGCCTTCGGTGGGCCCGCCGGCAGATCGAGACGTGCGGCGAGTTCGTGCCCGAGCGCACCCGGGAACGTGACGCGTTGACGAGGGGTCGGCATGCCGCCGACGGTACCAAGCCCGTCGGCGGCGGTAACCGGTCAGCCGGCGGCGGCGAAGCCCTGCTCGAGGTCGGCCAGGATGTCGTCGATGCTCTCGAGGCCGACGCTGAGTCGGACGAGGCCCGGCGTGACGTCGCTGGCGGCCTGCTCCTCGGGCGTGAGCTGGCTGTGCGTCGTGCTCGCCGGGTGGATCACCAGGCTGCGGGCGTCACCGATGTTGGCGACGTGGCTGTGCAGCGTGAGCCCCTCGACGAACTTCTTGCCCGCCTCGAGGCCGCCGTCGATCTCGAACGCGATGACCGAGCCGTACCCCTTGCCACCGCCGAGCTTCTTGGCGCGCTCGTGCCACGGGCTCGACTCGATGCCGGCGTAGTTGATGCTCTTCACCTCGGAGCGACCCTGCAAGAACTCGACGACCTTGGCGGTGTTCGACCAGTGCCGCTCCATGCGCAGGCTCAGCGTCTCGAGGCCCTGCAGGAAGGCAAAGGCGTTGAACGGGGAGATCGCCATGCCGATGTCGCGGAGCAACTGGACGCGGGCCTTGAGGATGAAGGCGCCGTGACCGAGCGCCGGCCAGTACGCGAGCCCGTGGTAGCTCGGGTCGGGCTCGTTGAAGTTCTGGAAGCGGCCGGACTCGCCGTAGTCGAAGGTGCCGCCGTCGATGATCGCGCCGCCGATCGAGGTGCCGTGGCCGCCGATGAACTTGGTGAGCGAATGGACGACGATGTCGGCGCCCCACTCGAGCGGGCGGATCAGGTACGGCGTCGGCACGGTGTTGTCGACGATCAGCGGGATGCCGTTGTCGTGGGCGACACCGGAGACACCCTCGATGTCGAACACGTCGTTCTTCGGGTTCGGGAGCACCTCGCCGAAGAACGCCTTCGTGTTGTCCTGGATGGCGTTGCGCCAGGCGTCGAGGTCGTGAGGATCGTCGAGGAAGGTGACCTCGATGCCCATCTTCGGCATCGTGTAGTGCAGCAGGTTGTACGTGCCGCCGTAGAGCGATGCCGATGCCACGATGTGGTCGCCCGACTCGCAGAGCGTGAGGAACGCGAGCGTCGCTGCGGCCTGGCCGGAGGCGACGGCCAGCGCGCCGGGGATCCCGATCGCCGTGGTGCAGCCGCCCTCGAGCGCCGACAGGCGCGCTTCGAGCGCTCCCTGGGTCGGGTTCATGATGCGGGTGTAGATGTTGCCGACCTCGCTGAGTGCGAACAGGTTCGCGGCGTGGTCGGTGTCGCGGAACTCGAACGACGTCGTCTGGTAGATCGGCACGGCACGCGCACCGGTGGCCGGATCGGGATCGCCCCCGACGTGGATCTGCTTGGTCTCGAAGCCCCAGTTGTCGCTCATATCGGCGCACACTACGCGCCAGAATCCCGACCTGCCAAGTCACATTTCGAGATCGCCCCGCCCCGAAAAGCGTTCATGTCGCGCCGAGTTCCGTCATCGGAACTCAGCGCGACCTGGACGAGGTGCGGTCGGGCGGTGCCGACCGGGGTCAGATCAGGCCGAGTTCGCTGACCGCGTCGCGCTCACCGACGAGTTCGGCCGCCGAGGCGTCGATCTTGCCGCGGCTGTAGTCGTCGATGTCGAGGCCCTGCACGATCTCGTACTTGCCATCGGTGCAGGTGCACGGGAACGACGAGATGATGCCCTCGGGCACGCCGTAGCTGCCGTCGGACGGGATCGCCATCGACACCCAGTCACCCTCGGGCGTGCCGAGCGTCCAGGAGCGGATGTGGTCGACCGCAGCGCTGGCGGCCGACGCAGCCGACGAGGCGCCACGGGCGTCGATGATGGCGGCGCCGCGCTTCTGCACGGTCGGGATGAACGTGCCGTCGACCCACTCGTGGTCGTTGACGGCCTCGTAGGCGTTCTTGCCGCCGACCTCGCAGTGGAACAGGTCGGGGTACTGGGTCGCCGAGTGGTTGCCCCAGATCGTCATCTTCTTCACGTCGGTGACCGGCGTGCCGAGCTTCTGGGCGACCTGGGTCATCGCGCGGTTGTGGTCGAGACGCGTCATGGCGGTGAACCGGCCGGGATCGAGATCCTTGGCGTTCTGCTGTGCGATCAGGGCGTTGGTGTTGGCCGGGTTGCCGACCACGAGCACCTTGACGTCACGCTTGGCCGAGCGGGACAGCGCCTCACCCTGCGGCTTGAAGATGCCACCGTTGGCGGAGAGGAGGTCGGCGCGCTCCATGCCGGCCTTGCGCGGCATGGCGCCGACGAGCAGTGCCACGTCGGCGTCGCCGAATGCCACGTCGGCGTCGTCGGTGCAGACGATCTCGGTGAGGAGCGGGAACGCCGAGTCGTCGAGCTCCATCTTCACGCCCTCGAGCGCGCCGAGCGCCGGCGTGATCTCGAGGAGCTGGAGGGCGACCGGCGTGTCGGGGCCGAGCATCGACCCGGAGGCGATCCGGAACAGGAGGGAGTAACCGATCTGACCGGCGGCGCCGGTCACAGCAACACGAACTGGTGACGTCATAGCGCCGAGCGTACGCGCATTCCCGCCGGAACCCCAAGGGCAAGAAGACCCACGGAAGCAGTCATGTCGAACAGAAGGGGTCAGGCACCTTCTGTTCGCATAGCGACGACACGACGCCGGTACCTACCTGAACAGAAGGTGCCTGACCCCTTCTGTTCAGCGGCCGGTGTAGGAGCGGATGAGGTTGGCGTAGAAGGTGACGCCGTCGGACGACAGGTGGATGCCGTCGGCGGCGAAGCAGTTGCCGGTGCACTCGTACGACCGATTGGCCCAGTCGACCACGATGACGTTGGGCCGGCTGTCGGCAGCAGCGATGAGCGCATTGTTGCGAGCCGTCCACGACCGGTCGGCGCGCACGTTGAGCAACAGCACGTTCTTGTACTTGGGCGGGCTCAACGCGTCGAGGAGCGCGTTCAGATCCTCTTCCTCGATCGGGCCGTTGGTACCGAGGTGGATCGTGACCGGGCTGTCGCCGATCAGGTCCTTCTCGACGAGCTGTTGCACCGCCGGGACGATCTCACCGAACTGACGGCTCTTCTGGGCGTCGACGACGTAGCCACGCTCCGACAACTCGTTCGCCGCGCCGAGCATCACCGAGTCGCCGATCGCCAGATAGTCGACCGGCTCGGCCGGCAGCGTCGTCGTGGTCGTGGTCGTGGTGGACGACGTGGTCGTGGTCGTCTCGCCCGGCACCGTGTCGGGGACCGTCGTGGGCCCGGTCGCGACCGGCGGCGCCGTGGTGCCGGTGGCGGTGTCGCCGCCGAGCAGATCGTTGAGATCGGTGGTTGCGCCCTCGTTCTCCTCGAACGACTGCTCGTTGGCCGACTTCTCGACGTCGGCGAGCGACATGAACAGCGAACCGGCGACCAGCAAGCCGACGCAGCCGAACATGGTGCCGGTGGCCAGCATGCGAGGAACCGGATCTCGGCGTCGACGCAACCCGCGCCACCAGACACCGAACTGGCGCTTGCGGATCGGGGTCTCGATGAACCGGTACGACAGCTCGGCCAGGACGAAGGTCGCCACGATGCCGATCAGGAACTGCCATCCGGTGAGGCCGGCACGAGTCGGGTCCTTCAGGACCTGATAGATCGGCCAGGAGTAGAGATAGAGGCCGTACGAACGGGTGCCGATGTAGACCATCGGCCGGGCGCCGAGCCAGCGCGCCGACAGCGTGTACGGGTGCGTGACCGCGGCGATCATGAAGAGGGTCGCGATCGAGGTGAGCAGGAAGCCGCCTCGGAACAGGAACGAGTTCGTGCCGAGGCCGGGCTTGAAGCTCAACCACCAGCACGACACGGCGATGATCACCAGGCCGACGAGCGACACGAGGTCGAGCAGTCGGTCGGCCTTGCGGAGCGGTCCGCGCATGATGGCCACCGGACGCCACACCATGGCGAACGCGGCACCGAGGAGGATGCCGCTCGAGCGGGTGATGGTCGACAGGTACAGGAAGTTCTGTTTGGAGATGCAGCGGTCGCCGACCGTCCAGTAGGCGTCCGGGGTCGTCTCGCAGGTGCCGACGCTGCCGCCGTAGTTGATGAACGCCGTCGCGACCGTGATGAGGAGCGCCGCGAGTACCAGCCAGCGGGCCGTCATGCCGAGCTTGCGGGTGCCGGACCGCTTCAGGAACAGCACCATCACGAGCGGCCAGATCAGGTAGAACTGCTCCTCGACCGCGAGGCTCCAGAGGTGCCGCAGCGGTTCGAACTCGGCCGCCGAACCGTATTGCTGGCCGACCCAGATCTGGTACCAGTTCGAGACGTAGAAGATGGCGGCCAGGAAGTCGCCGCGAAGTCGACCGAGCGCCTCCCACTCGAAGATCCAGGTGTACGTGAGCACCAGGAACAGCATCGTGAACAGCGCCGGCAGCAACCGCCGGGCGCGACGCCCCCAGAAGGCCATCATGTCGATGCGGCCGTGCTCTTCCCATTCCGACATCAGCAGCAGCGTGATGAGGTAGCCGCTGATCACGAAGAAGACCTCGACGCCCAGGAAGCCGCCCGCCAGCCACTCGGCGTTGGCGTGGTACACGAGGACCGCGAGCACGGCGAGCGCGCGCATGCCGTCGAGGCCCGGCAGGTAGGGCACGTGGCTCAGATTCTCGGTGCGGCGGCCCCGCGGACGCTCGTACGTCAGGTCGGACATGACGGTCCTAGTATCGCTGGTGATCGGCGGATTCCGTGGGCATCCCACGGGAACGACCTGATCTACGGTGCGGGGCATGGCTCCCGATGCATCCGATCCGACCGACCCGGTCCTCGCGGCGGCCGCCGCGACCGGTCACCCGTTCGAGATCGTGCCGTGTGACCCCGATCTCGCCGACACCGCAGCGTTCTGCGAGGCGTACGGGTACGGGCTCGACCAGTCGGCGAACGCGATCGTCGTCGTCGGCAAGAGCGACCCGCGCGTCTACGTGGCGTGCCTGGTGCTCGCGACCACACGACTCGACGTGAACGGGGTCGTCCGCAAGCGACTCGGGGTGAAGAAGGCGTCGTTCGCCTCGGCCGATGAGACCAGCGAGCTGACCGGCATGCAGATCGGCGGCGTGACGCCCTACGGACTCGCCGGCACGCTGCCGCTGTGGATCGACGCTCGGGTCGTGCAGGTCGACCAGGTGATCGTCGGCGGGGGTTCGCGCGACCGAAAGCTGCTCGTCCCCCCGGCCTCGCTCGCCGCGCTCCCGGGCGCCGAGGTGATCGACGGCCTCGCCAAAGACGCTGCCGCCTGAGTCGATGGTCACACAGCCGTGACGGCGGTCACTAGTCTCGGATCGTCCGTTCGACCAGGAGGAACGCCATGGACCAGTTCATCGACGCCTACAAGCTCGTCGTCCTCAAGAACTACGCCAACTTCGAGGGACGGCTGGGTCGCGGCGCGTTCTGGCGGTTCGTCCTCGTCAACCTGGTGATCTCGATCGTGCTGAGCATCCTCGCCCAGACGTTCGGCGTCGTCTTCTGGCTCGCGTACGTGTTGTATGCCGTCGGCGTGGTGATCCCGGGCATCGCAGCCGGTGCTCGTCGCCTGCACGACACGAACAAGACGGCCTGGCTCCTCTTGATCGGCCTGATCCCGTTCGTCGGATTCATCGTCTTGATCGTGCTGTTCGCGATGGAAGGCGACAAGCAGGCCAACGACCACGGGCCGGTCCCGATCGACGTCTACGACGAGTACGCCTGAACCGAACGAGCGGCTTCCGTCAGTGGCGGAAGTGGCGCTCGCCGGTGAACACCATGGCGATGCCGTGTTCGTTCGCGGCGGCGATCACCTCGTCGTCACGGACCGAACCACCGGGTTGGATGACGGCCCGGATGCCGGCACCTGCGGCGGCGTCGAGTCCGTCGCGGAACGGGAAGAATGCGTCGCTCGCACACACGCCGCCCTCCGCTCGACCGTCCGAACGATCGGCGGCGATGCGCGCCGAGTCGAGCCGGTTCTGCTGACCGGCGCCGATGCCGAACGCCTGACGGTCCTTCGCGTAGACGATCGCATTGCTCGTCACCGCCGCACACACGCCCCAGGCGAACACGAGGTCGTCCCACTGCTCGTCGGTCGGCTGCGTCTCGGTGACGACCTGCCAGGTCGACCGGTCGAGTGACACCGGATCGGGCTGCTGCACGATGAAGCCCCCGTCGAGCGGCTTCAGGTCGAACGGCCACTCGTCCGGTGCCTCGGCCGTGATGACGCGCATGTTCTTCTTGGCGAGCAGCGTCTCGAGTGCGTCGCCGTCGAAGCCGGGAGCGACGACGACTTCGGTGAAGACCGAGGAGAGCGGTTCGGCCATGGCTTGGGTGACCGTGCGGTTGACGGCGACGATGCCACCGAACGCGCTCACCGGGTCGCAGGCGTTCGCCTTGACGTAGGCGTCGGCGATGAGGTCGTCGCCGGTTGTGCCGATGGCGACGCCGCACGGGTTGGCGTGCTTCACGACCACACACGCGGGGTCGTCGTAGCGATGGACGAGTCGCCACGCCGCCTCGGTGTCGTACAGGTTCAGATAGCTGAGCGCCTTGCCGCCGTGCTGCGTCATCGTGTCCCACCAACTGGTGGCACCGCTGAAGCGGTAGCGGGCTCCCTGCTGGTGCGGGTTCTCTCCGTAGCGCAAGACCTCGGCACGCTCGAGCGCCAGATGGATCGTCGACGGGAGCGGCTCGGGGTCGGTCGCTCCGTCGCCGCCGTCGCTGTCGAACCAGGTGACGATCGCCGCGTCGTACGCGGCGGTGTGGGCGAACGCATCGCGGGCGAGGCGGCGCCGGGTCGCGAGGGTGATCTCACCGTGTTCTCGGACGTCGGCGACGACCGTGTCGTAGTCGGACGGGTCGACGACGATCGCGACGTGGGCGTGGTTCTTGGCGGCCGCCCGCACCATCGCCGGTCCGCCGATGTCGATCATCTCGACCGCGCTCCCCGAGCCGTGTTCGAAGGCGGTGTCGCTCCCGAACGGATAGAGGTTGGCGACGACGAGGGAGATCGGCTCGATGCCGTACTCGGCCATGTCGGCGCGGTGCGACTCGCTCGTCGGGTCGGCGAGGATGCCGCCGTGCACCTTCGGGTGCAGGGTGACGACCCGGTGGTCGAGGATGGCCGGCACACCGGTCAGGTCGGCGACGTCGGTGACGGGCACGCCCTGTTCGGCGATCGCCCTGGCCGTGCCGCCGCTCGAGACCAGGCTCCAGCCCAGGTCGTGGAGTGAGGCGGCGAGCTCGGCGACGCCGGTCTTGTCGTACACGGAGAGCAATGCGGTTGGCACGTCCGCCGACCGTAGCGAGTCAGCCCGGGAGCCCCGTCGCCGCCGAACGAAATGTCAGCCACACACACCCACGGTGTAATTCGCCGACCCGGTCGGCCACGGTGAGTAGTGTCGATCACTGGGAAGTCACGACCGACATTGGAGGGTCCCATGGATTTCAGCAAGTTCAAGACGAACGATTGGCTCATCATCGGCGGCGGAGCGGGGATGATCGTCTTCGGCCTGTTCTTCGACTGGGCGAAGATCGAGAGCTTCGGGTTCTCGGCGAGCGACGGCAACGCATTCGACTGGTTCCGCGGCTGGTTCTCCCTGATCCTGGTGGTCGGTGCCGCGGTGGTGACGGTGTTGCGTGTGATGGAGAAGCTCGACGACAAGCTCCCCTGGCCGATCATCCTGATCGCAGCCACCGGACTGGCGAGCCTCCTCATGCTGTTCCTCATCGTCACCGGCCCCGACAAGGAAGGTGTCGATCTCGGCCGAGCGATCGGACTGTGGCTGTCGGCGATCTCGACGTTCGTCGCCACCGCGGGTGCCGTGATGAGCTTCACCGCTGCCGGCGGTGACCTCAAGGACCTGACCGACCCGAACAAGCTGAAGTCGGCGTTCGACAACGACGGCGACGCGGCCGGCGAGATGCCGCCGCCCCCGCCGCCCGCCGGCAGCTGACGACCACGGATCGAAAACGTCGAAGGCGGCTCCACCCTCGGGTGGAGCCGCCTTCTCGCGTTCGGGAACGGATCGGTTACAGACCGGCCACGATCTCGGCCATCAGCTCGCCGGCCTCGGTCGGGTTCTGACCGACCTTGACACCGGCGGCCGACAAGGCCTCCATCTTGCCCTGGGCCGTGCCCTTGCCGCCGGAGACGATGGCGCCGGCGTGGCCCATCTTCTTGCCCGGAGGCGCTGTGACGCCGGCGATGTACGCCGACATCGGCTTGCTGACGTTGGCCTGGATGAACTCGGCCGCCTCTTCTTCGGCGGAGCCACCGATCTCACCGATCATCATGATCGCGTGGGTCTCGGGATCGGCCTCGAACTCACGGAGGCAGTCGATGAAGTTGGTGCCCGGAACCGGGTCGCCACCGATGCCGACACACGTCGACACGCCGATGCCCTTCTGCTTCAGCTCGTAGAGCGCCTGGTAGGTGAGCGTGCCGGAGCGGCTCACGATGCCGACGTTCGGACCATCGGCCGAGGGCAGCTCGGCGATCTCACCGGCGGTGATGCCGATGTTGCACTTGCCGGGGCTGATGATGCCGGGGCAGTTCGGGCCGAGCAGCCGCGTGTTCGGGTAGTCACGGACGAGGGTGTTGTAGACCTTCGCCTCGTCCTGGGCCGGGATGCCCTCGGTGATGCACACGATGAACTCGATGCCCGCCTTCGCGGCGTCGAGGATGGCGCCGGCCGCGAACTTCGGCGGCACCACCACGAACGACGCCGTGGCGCCGGTGGCGGCGATCGCGTCTTCGACCGTGTCGTAGACGGGGATGCCGTCGACGTCCTGGCCGGCCTTGCCCGGGGTGACGCCGGCGACGATCTGGGTGCCGTAGTCGCGGTTGCGGAGGCCGTGGTACTTGCCCTGACCACCGGTCAGGCCCTGGACGACGACCTTGGTGTTCTCGTTGACGAAAATGGCCATGGGGGATCAGGCTCCTGCGGCCAGCGCGACCGCGGCTCGGGCGGCGTCGAGCATGGTGGGCTCGCTCCGCAGCTTGTCTTCCGGAATACCGGCGTCGGCCAGGATCTGTCGGCCTTCCTCGGCGTTCGTGCCGTCGAGGCGGATCACGATCGGGGCCTTCAGGTCGACACGACCGAGCGCCTCGACGATGCCCTTGGCGACTTCTTCGCCACGGGTGATGCCACCGAAGATGTTGATGAAGATCGACTTCACGTTCTCGTCGAAGTTGATGACCTCGAGTGCACCGGCCATCACGTCGGCGTTGGCGCCGCCGCCGATGTCGAGGAAGTTCGCCGCTGCGCCACCGACCTGGTTGACGACGTCGAGCGTCGACATCGCGAGGCCGGCGCCGTTGGCGATGATGCCGACGGTGCCGTCGAGACCGATGTACTGCAGGTCTTTCTCGGCCGCCATCTTCTCGCGGTCGTCCATCTCGGTGAGGCCCTTGAAGTCTTCCCACTCCGGATGGCGGAACTCGGCGTTGCCGTCGAGGGTGACCTTGGCGTCGAGAGCGTGCACCTCGCCGGTCGGCTTCAGGATCAGCGGGTTGATCTCGGCCAGGTCGCAGTCGCCCTCGGTGAAGCAGGTGTAGAGCTTGACGAGGATGTCGGCGGCTCCGTCGAGCGCACGCTCGGGCAGCTTGGCGTCGACCGCCGCCTGGCGGGCCGTCGCGAGGTCGAGCCCGTCGACGGGGTCGATGTGCAGCTTGACGATCGCGTCGGGGTTCGACTCGGCGACCGCCTCGATCTCGACGCCACCTTCGGCCGACAGCATCAGCAGGTGCTTCTTCGCCGCACGGTCGAGCGTGAAGCTGGCGTAGTACTCCTCCTCGATGTCGGAGGCGTGCTCGACCCAGAGACGACGGACCACGTGGCCCTTGATGTCCATCCCGAGGATGTTGCCGGCGTGCTCGCGCACCTCGTCGGCGTTGTCGGCCAGCTTGATGCCGCCCGCCTTACCGCGACCGCCGACCTGCACCTGTGCCTTGACGACGACCGGGTACCCGGCGTCCTCGGCGGCGGTGACGGCTTCGTCGACGGTGTCGGCCGGTGCACCCGGGCTCACCGGGATGCCGTAGCGGGCGAAGTACTGCTTGCCCTGGTACTCGAACAAATCCACGTGGGTGGTTCCCTTCTGGTCGGTTGAAGTCTCGGTCGGGGTCAGCCGGCGGGAGCATGCGCGACGGACGCAGATCCATCGACGCGAGACGAACGCTCCACGAGTCCA
Organism: Ilumatobacter fluminis; assembly: GCF_004364865.1. Lineage (NCBI taxonomy): Bacteria > Bacillati > Actinomycetota > Acidimicrobiia > Acidimicrobiales > Ilumatobacteraceae > Ilumatobacter > Ilumatobacter fluminis. The sequence goes on along the minus strand of NZ_SOAU01000001.1, from coordinate 1,052,014 downwards.
GCACCCTATTCGTTCCAGCCAGACGGTGCCCAACCGACCCCGTCCCCGGGTTCCGGTTCGGTCGCGGCGACGGCAGACTGGCACGGTGCCCCTCCCACGATTGCGTTCGCCATTCGCCCGGGCGGTCGTCCCGGTGCTCGGCGGCGTCGTCGTGCTCGGCCTGATCGCCCTGTTCCTCTGGGGAATGGCGGCGTGGATCTCGCGTGGTGGTGCCGAGGCCACCGAGCGCATCGCCCCGTCCGAGCTCACCGTCGGTCCCGTCGAGTCGTTGGCCGAGGAAGTCGCCGAGAGCGGTCCCCTGTTCTTCCCCGAGCTCGGCACGGCGATCGGGACTCGGTCGATCGTGGTCGATCACACCGGCGCCGTCGCCGCCGACGGCTGGCGGGTGTACTGGGCGTATCCGGCCGATCGCGAACCGACGTGCGTGGTCGAGCAGGTCGTGGGCACCCGGCTGTTCGTCGACTGCGACGGCCGCGAGGTCGACGTCAGCGAACTGTCCCCGCCCGACGAGGGCGTGTTCCCGCGGGTCGACGGTCGCGAGACACTCGTGATCGACCTGCGCGCCGCCGAGGCGAACTGACCCGACGGTCCGCTCGACGCGGGCCGTTCGGCCCTGCACAGCCATCCGCTCGTCGGCGCACGATCGCACACGCAACGGGTCGGGCCGCCCGTCACGGCACTCACATCGCATCACTCGCCGGGTGACGACGTCGCCCGCAGAACGACGAGAACCGAACCGTGTCGTCCACCTAAGCTCGCCGACGGCGGGCGTGCTCCCGCCGTCGACCACCGATGAGCACCGCAGACCGAACACCACTCCCCTTCCGTTTCGAACCCCCACGCTCCCCGGCGTGGACGCTGGTGCGTCCACGTCTCGTCACGGCGCTCGCCGAGCGGTTCGAGGTGCGGGTCGTCACGGTGACCGGCGGTGGCGGCTACGGCAAGTCGACCCTGCTCGCCCACGCGATCGACGAGAACCGGTTGAGTCCGGCCGGGCGCGACGCCTGGCTGCGTGTGATCGAGCACGACCGCGACCCGGACCATCTGCTGTCGGGCGTGTTCCGTTCGCTCACCGACCCCGCCGCCGAGCCGCCGTCCGCCGTCACGATCGACGACGTCCTCGACGCTGCGTGGGCGCTGGCACCCGAACGCGTCGCGATCCTGCTCGACGACGTCCACCGCATCGAACCGGGCGCACCATCGTGGTCGACGATCGAGATGCTCATCGAACGGCTGCCCACGAACGCGTCGCTGGTCCTCGCCGGACGCACCCGGCCGGCGATCCCGCTCACCCACCTGAAGAGCGCCGACCGACTGATCACCATCGACGAGTCCGACCTCGCGTACACGCCTGCCGAGGCACAGCACATCGCCGAACGACTCGGCGCCAACCCCGCCGCACGCGTGGCGACGTGGCCGGCGCTGGTCACCCTCCAATGCCGGGAGGACGCACGCTCGGGCCTCGACTACCTGTGGGAGCAGGTCATCGATTCGCTGCCGACCGACCGACGCGAACTGCTCGCCATCGCCGCGCAGTTCTCCAACATCAACGACAAGCTGCTCGCCGCGGTCGCGCCGTCGTCGGGGACGACCGCCGGCGAACTCGTCGCCGGGTTACCCCTCGTCGAGCCGGTCGACGACTCGACGTTCCGGCTCCACGATCTGTGGGCCGAGGCCTTGGTCGACGCGGTCGACGACGACCGTCGGCGCGACGCAGCGTGCCGCGCCGGCGAGCACCTGCTCGATGTCGGCGACCTCGTCGCCGCCGCCGAAGCGTTCGCCTTGGCAGGCGACCGCGAGCAACTCGCCGAGGTGGTCCGTCGGGCGTCGATCCGACCACTCGGCAGCGCCCTCGACACCGCCGAGATCATGGCCCTGCTCGACCTCCTCCCCGACGAACTCGCCGAGGGCGCCTCCGGCGAGCTGTTGCGAGCCGCTCGCCTGTTCGCGACCCAGCCGGAACTGTGCATCGACGCCTACCGCCGGGCCCTGACGCTCGCCGAGCAGGCGGGCAACGACGAGGACGCAGTCATTGCGCACTGGCGCATCACCCAGCTCGCCCCCGCCGAGAACCCACACGAGCTCTCGATCTCGCCCGGTCTGCAACGGCTCGCCGACGACGGTCACCGGATGGCCAAGTCGGCGTGTGCGATGCTCCGCTCCAACGCCGCTGCGGTTCGGGGCGACACCGCGACGGCGCTCGCCGAGATCGACGGCTACGAGATCGACGATCCCGATGCAGCGCGCGGCTCCGTGTCGAGCCGACTGCTGTCGCTCGGACGTCCCGAACTCGTCAACTCCCATCTCGACCAGGTGCTCGCCGACGGCGTCAGCGACCCGTTCGCCGGGCAGGCCGTGTGGTGGCGTGGGGAGATCAGCCCCGACCTGGCCTGGCCCATCGCCCGCGAGCTCCCGCAACGGTACGCCCGGCGGAACATGCGGGTCGTCCAGCTCGCCCTGTGCAGCATCGTCGCCCAGATCGGCGTGTCGGCCGGCGACCTCGACGGCGCGCGCCCGTTGATCGACCAAGCGCTCGACCTGGGCGCGACTGCGCAGCCCGGCGACCGACTCTTCGCCGAAGCGGCCGACGTCATGTGGCTCGCTGCCGCCGGACACCACGAACGAGCTGTTGCCGCGATCGCACGGATGGAGTCGGCGATCCCCGTACTCCCGTTCCCGGCCTGGCCGTACATGACGATCCTCGCCCCGATCCGCGCGCTGTGCGATCATCTCGACGACCTCGACCACATCCAGCTCGGCCCCTCGATGCAGCAGGCGGTCGCCGCCGGCGCCGCATGGCGGGCCGCGATGGTCGACGGCGACGTCGGTCCGGCCCGATCACTGTCGTGGTCGCAGCTCGACCTCCTGCGAGTCCACGTTCCGCCCGACATGCTGGTCGACCTGGCGATCGCCGCCTCCGACCCGCCGGTGGCACATCCGGCCCTCGCCTCGCTCCCCGACGCGGCCCGCGAGGTCCAGCGACTCGCGGCCGACGCGCCGGAGCCGGTGCGATCGCTCGCCAGAGCGCTCGGTGACACGTACCGCCCCCGCCCCTCGCGCCCGCTCCACGTCACCACGTTCGGCCGGTTCGCGATCTCCACCGTCGGCGGCGACGTCCTGATCGGCGACCGGTCGCGCGGCAAGGTACGCGAACTCGCCAGCCTCCTCGTGCTCGGTGGCACCGTCGATCGGGCACGACTGGCCGAGCAGATGTGGCCCGATCTCGAGCCGACCCGAGCCCGCGAGAACCTCCGGGCCAACCTCTCCCACCTGCAGAAGGCACTCTCCGTTCCTGGCGAGCCGCCCTACCTGGAGGTCACCGATCAGTTGCTCCATCTCGACCCGACCCTCCTCGTCGTCGACCGGGACCGATTCGAAGCCGAGTACGAAGCGGGGGCGCTGGCCGACCGCCAGTCGAACCCGTCGACGGCGCTGGCGGCGTACGAACGAGCCGTGGCGATCGTCGGCGGCGACTACGTCCCGCACCTCGACGTCGACGAGGTCCGGTTCGACCGGATCCGGCTGCACTCCCTCGAGCTGTCGGCGGCGTGCCGCGCTGCGGAGCTGCTGCTCGCCAAGGGCGAACCCGAGCGATCGCTCGAGCTGGCAACGTCGGTCCTCGCGCGCGATTCGATCTCCGAGCGAGCCGGGCGAACGGCGATCGGTGCTTATCGGGCGATCGGCGCGGCAGCGGGCGCCCGGCAGGTGGCCGAGCAGCTCGTCGCCGACCTGGCCGAGGCCGGCCTCGATGCGGAACCCGAGACGATCGCGGCGGCGGCGCGAGTCGGCGTGCGGGTCTGACCGACCGTCAGGCGGGGTGCAGCACGTCGAGCAGTCGCTCGACGAAGAGATCGGTGTGCTCGTCGAGGTGACTGCGCTTGATCTCGAGCCCGCCGGCGACATCGGCGCCCGTCTTGTGGAGGGCACCCGTGAGCTTGTCGATGCTCTTGCCGGCGTCGAGCGCGAACGTGAGGAAGCAGGCCGCCTTCTTGCCACGCATCGGCGGCAGGTTGGCGATCTTCGGGGCACCGAACGGCGCCTGACCGACGACGAACAGCCCATGGGTCCACGTGCCGACGAGCACGAGGTCGGCTTCCTGGATCGCCCGCAGGTCGGGCTGGCCGACCGACGACATGCCGCTGATCGACCAACGCTCCTGCTGGAGCTTGTCGGCGATCAGGTCGGCCGCCTTCCAGGTGTTGCCGGTGAGACTCTCGACGAGCAGTGCTGCCTTCATCGGTGGAAGAGTCTGCCAGATCGGAGCACCGCGCGGCGAGGGCCGAACGTCATGACCGTCGCGGATGTGACGATCAGAGCTTCTTGAGCGGTGCCCACGCCAGGGCGAGGTGCTTCTGCCCGACGCCCGGGAAGTTGATGACCGCTTCGGCCTTGTCGCCTGCGCCGGAGATGTCGATGATGACGCCCTCGCCGAAGGCCGGGTGGGCGACGTCGTCGCCGACCTTCAGCCCCAACTCCTGCGAGTTGGACGGTTCGGGGGTGTTGCGCGAGCGCATCGCCGACTCGACGATGCGGTCTCGGTGGGCGTCCTGGGCGGCGCTGTCGGTGCCGCGTCCGCGGCGACGGTACGCAGGCGGGTCGTCGTACGGGCGCTCGTCACGATTGCGATAGCTCTGGCGACCGTACGAGGATCGCCCGCTGACGTTGCCCTGCTGGTCGACGAGGGCCTCGGGGATCTCGTCGAGGAACCGCGACGGCGGGTTGTACTGCGTGTTGCCGAACAGCATCCGACTCCAAGCGTGGGAGATGAACAGCCGCTGCATCGCCCGGGTGATACCGACGTACGCGAGTCGACGCTCCTCCTCCATCTCGTCGGGTTCGGTGAGCGCACGGTTGTGGGGGAACACGCCCTCCTCGACGCCGACGATGAAGACGGCCGGGAACTCGAGCCCCTTCGCGGAGTGGAGCGTCATCAGCACGACCTGATCGTCGTCGTCGAGGTCGTCGGTGTCGGCGACGAGGCTCACCTGCTCGAGGAACTCGTCCATGACGGTGAACTCGCGGGCGGAGCCGACGAGCTCGCCGAGGTTCTCGATGCGGCCGTGCGACTCGACGGTGTCCTCGGCCTCGAACTCGGCGAGGTAACCGGAATCGTCGAGGCAGGCCTGCAACAGGTCGCCGGGTCCGACGCCCTCGGTGCCGGCCATGTCGCCGAGCCGATCGAGCATCTCTGTGAGGTGGGCCAGACCGCGTCGGGCCGGGCCGGTGACGCCCGCTTCGTCGGGGTGACGCATCGCCTCGGCGAACGTGATGCCCATCTCGGCGGCGTACGCGTCGAGACGGTCGACGCTGGCGTCACCGATGCCGCGCTTGGGCACGTTGACGATCCGTTTGACGCTGACCTCGTCGGCGGGGTTGATGACGGCGCGCAGGTACGCCATCGCGTCCTTGATCTCGCGCCGGTCGTAGAAGCGCGTACCGCCCACGACCTTGTACGGGATACCCGACCGCATGAACGCCTCTTCGACCACACGGGCCTGGGCATTCGTGCGATACAGCACCGCCATCTCTCGCCAGTTGTAGGCGTCGTCACGATGCAGTTGCTGGCAGGTGCCGGCCACCCACATCGCCTCGTCCCCCTCGTCTTCGGCGTGGTAGCGGACGATCCGGTCGCCACCACCGACGTCGGTCCAGAGGTTCTTCGGCTTGCGTTCGACGTTGTGGTCGATCACGGCGTTCGCCGCGTCGAGGATCGTCTGCGTCGACCGGTAGTTCTGATCGAGCACGATCGTCGTGACCTCGGGAAACGCATCTTCGAACTGCAGGATGTTCCGGAAGTCGGCCCCGCGGAATTTGTACACGCTGTTGTGGACGAGGAATCCGCCGGCGACATACGTGTGGACCCGATCGATCTCGAGGTCGAACACCGGTCCCGAGTAGCGCTCGTGCGCCACTTCGTCGACGGTCCGCACCTCGAAGCGGTCGCCGTCCAACACGAGCACCTCCATACCCGGATGGGCGTTCGCGATCGGCATGAGGTCGTACACGACCCCGCCGTGCGACAACCGGCGTCGGATGTCGAGCCCGCCCGCAGCGGCGAGTGCATGCGCCGATTCGAGCGCCTGGTCGTAGTCCTTGAAGACGGTTTCGTACCGCAGACTCTTCGACGTCTTTCCTTCGCGGAGCCGGAAACCGGCGGCCCGGAGTCGGTCGGCGACGTCGGTGCGGTTCGACGACCACTGGACCCGGTGGTAGCCGACCTCGGCCCGGAGGTCGGAGAACATGGTCAGGTTGACGGTGGCCCGGCGCGCTCCGTTCTGAGGGCGATGGTGCGGAGCGTCGGCCGTCAGCGCATGCTCGTGGAGCAGGTTCTTCGCGCGCGTCTCGGTGTCGATGCTGTCGTACAACCGCTGCAGCCACACCTCGTCCATGGCGAGCCCGCGACCCGTGTCGTGGAAGCACGCCGTCGGCAGGCCGAACTCCGCGGCGAGACGGGCTTCGTGATACGCCGCTTCGGAGAGTGAGTCGCAGATGCGAAGCACCCAGGCGGCGTCCGCGTGCTCCTGATTGGTTCGCACGAGGAGTCCGTGCTTCGCCAGGCCGGCACGTGCAGGACGCGATGCGACGGTGCGCCCGATACGCCACCCTCGGTCGGCTCGGTACATCAGGTAGACGAGCCATCGGTCGGCCTGTGGCACGAGGCGCATCGGGACGAGGTGGCCGGGCGTCGCGACGACCTCGTGCTCGCCGGCACGCAACCGCACGACCGTGCCTTCGTAGTGACCTGGCTCGACGTGTGTCACCACTTCGGACCGCGGCGTCGGGTGCTGCGCGGCACCGACGACTGCGTCGCCGACGGCGAGGGCCTCGATGGGCACGCGTCCGCTCGGAGTCGTCACGAGCGTGCCGGCCGGGAAGCACTGGTCGGTGTCGCCGACGACGGTGACGTTGTGGTGGTCGCCGGCCAGGAGGAGGACGATCTCGTTCTGGGCCTGGTTCGTGTCCTGGTACTCGTCGACCAGGATGTGGCGGAATCGTCGGCGATAGTGGTCGAGGATGTCGGGGTGCTCACGGAACAGCTCGACGACCTTCGCGAGTAGATCGTCGAAGTCCATCGCGCCGGCCTTCAGCAGGCGGGCCTGATACTCGGCGTAGACGTCGGCGTGCTTTCGGTCGAAGATGTTCTCCGCGTCGGCCGCGACCTGTTCGGGCGACTTCAGCTCGTTCTTCCAGAGGGAGATCAGACCGTGGACGCCGCGTGGGGTGAACCGCTTCGCGTCGAGCCCGAGGTCGCGAATGATGTAGCCGGTGAGGCGCACCGCGTCGGCCTGGTCGTAGATCGAGAAGGTTCGCGGGTAGCCGATCGCCTCGCCGTCGCGCCGAAGGATGCGGACGCACGCCGAGTGGAAGGTCGACACCCACATCGTGCGAACGACCGGGCCGACCAGTTCGGCGACGCGCTCGCGCATCTCGGCCGCGGCCTTGTTCGTGAACGTGATGGCGAGGATCTCGGACGGTCGGGCCCCCTGATCGATCAGGTGGGCGATCCGGTGCGTGAGCACTCGCGTCTTGCCCGACCCGGCACCCGCCACGACCAGCAACGGGCCCTCGGTGTGCACGACGGCGTCGAGCTGGTCGGGGTTGAGACCCTGGGTGAACGGCGATGGCCCGTCGCGGCGGGGCGCCGCCCGTTCGGCGAACGACTCGGCCGGATGAGGCATGTCGGCGTTCGGGTCGACCGGCGCTACAGGCTCGGATGCGGCGGGCGGCGCCGACGGTTCGTCGTCGGCAGGATCGGAGAAGAGCGTGGGCGGTTCCGACATCGTGCACCCATCCTAGGGAGGGGGTGTGACGCGCCCGGCGGTCAGCGTCGGGCGAGGGCTGCGACGCCGTCGATCTGGCCGAGCGCCACACCCAGATCGTCGCCCGGGAACACGTTGACGCTGGAGACGCCGGCCGCTTCGAGCGACTCCAGGTGGGCGTGGGCGTCGTCGAGCGTGCCGATCGCTCCGATCTCGCGCCAGTGGTCGGCGGGCATGTCGAGCAGTGCGTCGGCGCCGCCTCGCTCGACCCGCTCGAACATCTCGTCGAAGAACGGCAGCACGGTGAACGCCGGGCGCCGCTCGGTGATCAGACCGGCGACGAACGGCGCGACCCAGCCGTACGCCTCCCGCCGGTCGTCCGACACGGCCATCATCGTGAACGTCACCACCCGGAACGGGTCGGGACCGCCCGCCTGTTCGAGTGCCCAACGGACGTACGTCGGGCCGGCGCCCTCGACGAGGATCACCCCGTCGGCCACCCGGCCGGCGACCGCGAGCGACTTGGTCTGTTGCACCCCGGCGACGACGGGTGGCACCACCGCCGGCGGCTGGTCGAGCCGCACGCTGTCGAGGCGAACCTCCCGACCGTCGAGGGTCACCTCCTCACCGGCGAGGAGCCGCCGCACCGACGAGATGGTCTCGTCGAGCGCAGCGAGCGGCGATGCCGGACGGACACCCATCTGACCCATCCAGTCCTGAACACCGTGTCCGATGCCGGGGAAGAAGCGTCCCGGGGCGATGTTCGCCAGCGTCGCGATCTCCATCGCCGTGATCGGCACGGCTCGGGCAACGGCCGGCATGATGCCCAAGCCGACGCCGATCCGCTCGGTGCTCGCCAGCGCCGTCGCGGCGAGCGAGATCCCGGCGGTGTAGAAGCAGTCCTCGATCAGCCACAGCTGATCGAGCTCGGCCGCCTCGACACGTCGCGCGTAGTCGCCGACCGCGGCCGCGGGGAACGCCCGGTCGAACACCATCCCGATCTCGGCACGTGCCATGGCCGAACCGTAGACGCGATCAGAGTTCGACGAGCACGGTGACGGGGCCGTCGTTGACGAGCTCGACGCGCATCTCGGTGCGGAATCGCCCGGTGGCGACGACGGCGCCGAGTGCTCGGAGCCGCTCGACGAACCGGTCGACGAGCGGTTCGGCGTGCTCGGGGCGCGCCGCCTCGTTCCAGCTCGGCCGTCGCCCCTTGTCGGTGTTGGCGTACAGCGTGAACTGACTCACGACGAGCACCTCGGCGTGCAGCCCGGCCTCGTGGCGGGCGGCGAGCGACTCGTTCATCACCCCGGCGGCGTCGTCGAGGATCCGCAGGTGCCACACCTTCTCGGCGAGCTTGTCGGCGAGCTCCGCATCGTCCGAGTGGGTCGCACCGACGAGCACACACAGACCCGGACCGATCTCACCGGACCGCTCCGAGGCATCGCCGGTGACGACGTCGACACTCGCCCGGGTCACCCGTTGCACCAGCGCTCGCACGATCGAAGGATGCCACGACTCGCCCGGTGGGCGACAATGGCGGGGTGACGACCGCCCCCATCCAGCTGACGACCGAACGCATCAGCGCGACCATCGACCCACGTCGGGGCGGACGCCTCACACAGTTGACGGTCGACGGTGCGCCGCTGCTCGTGGGCTACGACGACGCGGCCGAGGTGCTCGCCGGCGGAGTTGCCGGGGAAGTCGGCGCCGACGATGCCGGCGAGGTGCCGGCCACGGGGTGGGGCTCGTTCCCGATGGTGCCGTGGGCCGGCCGTATCCGCCACGGCCGCTTCTCGTTCGGCGGCAGTGAGTACCACCTGCCGATCAACCACGAAGACCATGCGATCCACGGCGTCGGCTTCATCGCAGCGTGGGACACCGCTGCGGTCGACCCACGCTCGGCCCGGCTGCATTTCTCGATGCCGGCCGACCACACCTGGCCGTTCGGTGGCGAAGTCGCACAGCGATTCGAGGTGGACGCCACCGGCATCACGACGACCATGACCGTCACGGCCACCGACCGACCGTTCCCGGTCTCGTTCGGCTGGCACCCCTGGTTCCGAAAGCCGTCGGCGGTCGTGTTCTCCCCCACGTCGATGTACCGGCGCGACGACGACCACGTCGCCGTCGACGAGCTGATTCCGGTCCCCGACGGGCCGTGGGACGACTGCTTCGTCAATACCGAGCCGGTGACGCTGTCGGTCGGCGACATCGCCGTCCGCATCACCTCCGACTGCGATCACTGGGTCGTCTACGACGAGCGCTCGTACGCGACGTGCGTCGAGCCACAGACGGGTCCGCCCGACGCGTTCAACATCGCTCCTCGTCGGCTCGAGCCGGGCGAGTCGGTCTCCGCCTGGTATCGCATCGCCGTCGAATGACCGACCACCGACCGTCGCATCGCGCCTAGGGTCGTCGACCGAGGATTTCTCGAACGTCGTCCGCGAAAATCGCGAGATCCCCGCCTCCGACACCTCTGGACACACAGAGGAGGAGGCTCATGCATCATGTCGACCATCACGGATTCCCAGCTCGTCAGCGCGTATCTCTCCGGCGATCGGAGCGCGCTCGCCGGGATGTACGACCTGTACGGCGCAACGCTCTACGACACCGCGGCGGCGATGACCGGCAATCGGCACGACGCTGCCGACGTGGTGCAGGACGTGTTCGTGGTGGCGGCCGAACGGCTCGGCCAGCTGCGCGACCCCTCGCGTCTCAAGCCGTGGTTGTTCGCGATCTTGCGCAACGAGGTGTACCGACGCACCAAGAAGGGTCGACGGGCAGTCCCCACCGACTTCACCGAGGCGGCGGCTGAGATGCAGCTCCCGCCCGACGAGCACGACGCGACCGCCGGCGTCGAGTACGACGAGCTCGCCGCCCTCGTGCGCGGAGCGGCAGCCGGCCTCGACGAACGCGACCAACTCGTGCTCGAACTCAGCGTGCGCCAGGGTCTCGACGGCGCCGACCTCGCGGACGCACTCGGCGTCTCCGCCCAACAGAGCTACGGCCTGGTGCACCGGATGCGTCAGCGCACCGAGCGGAGCCTCGCAGCGTTCTGTGTAGCTCGGCGCGGCCGCAAGGAGTGCGACGAGCTGGCGAAGATCCTGCAGGGCTGGGACGAGCAGTTCTCGGTCCTGATCCGCAAGCGCGTCGCCCGCCACATCGACCAGTGCGACATCTGCGAGCGCACTCGGAGCAAGGTCGTTCCGCTCGCCCTGTTCGCCGGCGCTCCGGCGTTCGCCGCTCCCCCGGCCCTCCGCGACCGGGTGCTCGCAGCGACCACGAACATCACACCGGCCGGAGGCAGCGGCGCCGGCGGTGCCGCCTCGTACGGGTTCGGTCGCCCGGGTGGGTTCCCGTCCGCGCTGCGGCACCTCCACAAGCTGGCGCTCCTGGTCGTCGGCATCGCAGCGTTGGTCGTGCTGACGGCGGGCACCGCGGTCTACGTCCTGGCAGACGGATCGACCGAACAGGTGGCAACCGCACCGATCGGGTCCACGTCGACGACCACCACGTCGCCGGACCCGACCTCGCCCGCACCCGCCACGACGGTCGCCGCCGCTCCCCCGGTCGCACCGAGCACGACGACGACACCGAGCACCTCCACCTCGACCAGCACCTCGACCAGCACTTCGACCAGCACGACATCCACCACGTCGACCACGACCACGACGCTCCCGGTCACGACGTCGACCACACCGACGCTGAGCGCCAACCCGATCGCCCCGACGACCACCACCACGACCACCACCGCGCCACCCGCACCGCCGCCTCCACCACCCACCACGGTGCCCGCGACGACGAGGCCCACGACCACGACGACCACGCCCGGGTCGTTGCAGCTGTCGGCCGGCAGCGTCGACCTCGGTCGGACGAGCCCGTCGGCGACGGTCACGGTGTCCAACCCGGGCGGGGCGCCGATGACCTGGTACACGTTCAGCGGGCCGCTCGGCTTCCGAGGAGCATCGTCACCGTTCTCGATCTCACCGACGCAGGGCGAGCTCGCACCGGGCGCGTCGGCGACCATCACGATCTCGGTCGACCGGACATGGTCGACCGAAGGCCCGGTCGCTCAGTCGTTCACGTTCTACGGCGACGGAGCGGAGGCGACCGTCGACGTCACCGCTGCGATCGCCCGTCCCCCGGCCATGAAGCTCATCCCGCCGCCGACCCACGTGTGCCAAGCCTCACAGCTCAGCTGGATCTCGTGGCAGGCGGGCATCTCGGACGAGTCGCCACCGATCACCGCAGGCATCACGATCGTCACGCCCGGTGGCCAGACGGCGTTCGAGCCGCTCCTCCCCGATGGCAACACGTACTACGGGTCGTTCAACCTCGACCGCGACGGGGACACGGTGCCCGATCCCGGCATCCATTCGTGGACGGCGTCGGCGGTCGATCGTCACGGCTACCGCACCACCGAGAGCGGCACGGTCTCGGTCGGCACCGACGGCACCCACTGCTGACGGAATGCCACGCTGCGTGACCGACGTTCGGTTACCTCCAGGTAACTCAGGCCGGTAGTCTGTCCTGATGCCCCCGGCCGGACATGATCCCCACGCGCCCCTGTCGCTCGCGTATCTCACGTATCGCGGCAAGCCGCACGTCGGCGGCCAGGGCATCTACACCCGGCACCTGACCAAGGCGCTGGTCGATCTCGGCCATCATGTCGAGGTCTTCGCCGGCCAGCCGTACCCGGTGCTCGACGAACGGGTCCCGCTCACCAAGCTCCCCTCGCTCGACATCTTCAACGACCAGTACCCCGGTCGTTTCCCGGCGTACTGGGAGTTCAAGAGCCGCTACGACCTGCTCGAGGCGGCCGTGTTCTGCACGGGGCAGTTCCCCGAGCCGCTCGCCTTCAGCGCTCGGGTCGATGCCCACCTCTCGAAGCGACTCGGCGAGTTCGACCTCGTCCACGACAACCAGTCGCTCGGCTACGGCATCGCAAAGCTCGAAGAGAAGATCCCGCTCATCGTCACCCTGCACCATCCGATCACCCGCGATCGTGCGCTCGAGATCGAAGCGGCGCCGAACTGGTTCAAGAAGCGCGCCGTCGGCCGGTGGTACAGCTTCGTGCGGATGCAGGGCAAGGTCGCGTCGCGCGTCCCCCGAGTCGTGGTCGTGAGCGAGAACTCGATCAACGACATCCACACCGACATGGGCGTCCCGATGGAGAACATGCGGCTCGTACCGGTCGGTGTCGACCCCGAGCTGTTCCGTCCCCTCGACGGCGTCGAGCACATCCCCGGCCGTCTGATCACGACCGCGTCGGCCGACGTGGCCATCAAGGGGCTCGCCTATCTGATCGAGGCCATGGCCAAGTTGCGCGCCGACGGCGCCGACATCACGCTCACCGTCATCGGTCGCGCCAAGCCGGGCAAGTCGATGGATCTGATCGAGCAGTACGGGCTCGCCGATCACATCGAGTTCGTCTCGGGTGTGCCCGACGAACGCATCGTCGAGCTGTACTCGCAGGCCGAGCTCGCCGTCGTGCCGAGCCTCTACGAGGGGTTCTCGCTGCCGGCGATCGAGGCGATGTGCTCCGGCACGCCGCTCGTCGCCACCGACGGCGGCGCCCTCCCCGAAGTGACCGGACAGGACGGCGAGACCGTCTTCCGGTGCCGGAAGGGCGATGCCGACGATCTGGCCGCCACGATCCGCCGGGCACTCGACAACCCCGACGCACGTGCACGGGTCGGCGAGGCCGGTCGCCAGCGCGTGCTCGAACGCTGGACCTGGCGTCGTTGCGCGGAGCTGACCGTCGAGCAGTACCGCGAGGTGCTCGCCATGCCGCAGAACATCCAGAAGCTCGCCGCCAACGGCCGGATCTGACCATGCTCACCATCCGCTTCGACGAACTGGGCCTGCGGCCCGACGACCGAGTCCTCGACGTGGGGTCCGGGTTCGGTCGCCACGTCTACGAGTGCGCCCGCCGCGGCGCCCGCGTGGTCGCACTCGACTACGCCGCCGACGAGGTGGTCGAGACGCGAGACACCCTCGCCGCAATGGTCGAGCAGGGCGAGATCACACCCGACCGATTGATCGGTGTGCTGCAGGGCGACGCGACACGGCTTCCGTTCCCCGACGACACGTTCGACGTCGTGATCACGTCGGAAGTGCTGGAACACATCCAAGACGACGTCGCCGCGATCTCCGAGATGGTCAGAGTGCTGAAGCCGGGCGGCCGATTCGCCGCCACCGTGCCGGCCTGGTCGCCCGAAGTCGTCAACTGGAAGCTGAGCGACGAGTACCACGCGCCGAAGTCGGTCGGTGGGCACGTCCGCATCTACACCAAGACCGAGCTGCGGGCGAAGCTGCGTACCGCAGGCCTCGACGTCGACGGCTACCACCGGGCACACGCTCTGCACTCGCCGTACTGGTGGCTCAAGTGCGCCGTCGGCCCCACCAACGACGACCACCCGATCGTGGTCAAGTACCGCAGTTTCCTCGAATGGGACATCATCGAGCAGCCGGCCAGCACGAAGGTCGCCGAACGTGTGCTGTCACCCGTGTTGGGCAAGAGCTCGGTGCACTACGCGACGAAGCGAGATGACGGATGAGTCGCATCCCCGACCTGCCCGGCGTCATCTCGAGCGACGAGATCGTCGCATCGGCGGAGCACCTGGCAGGTCTGCAGACCGACAGCGGCATGATCCCGTGGTGGCCGGGCGGTCACTGCGACGCGTGGAACCACGTCGAGTCGGCGATGGCACTCGACGTGGCCGGCCTGCATCGTGAAGCGGAGCGGGCGTACGAGTGGCTCGCCGACATCCAGCGCCCCGACGGCAGCTGGCACAACTACTACCTGCCCGACGGCGACCGCGACATGGCGGTCGAGGACGACAAGGTCGACACGAACGTCGTCGCGTACATCGCAACCGGCGTGTGGCACCACTGGAAGTGCACCAGCGACCGCAGCTTCGTCGACAATCTGTGGCCGACCGTCGAGCGGGCGCTCGACCACGTCCTGTCCCTCCGCAAGGACGACGGACTCGTCCTCTGGGCGGTCGAGGCGGACGGCACCCGCCGCTGGGACTACGCACTGCTCACCGGCTCGTCGTCGATCCAGCACGCGCTCCGCTGTGGCGCCGCCGTCGGTCTGGCGACCGGCTCGCCCCGACCCGACTGGGTCGACGCCGCCGACCGCATGTGCTCACTGATCGCGAACGAACCGCTGGCCTTCCAGCCGAAGACCCGTTGGGCGATGGACTGGTACTACCCCGTCCTCACCGGTGCGATCGAGGGTGAGGCGGCCAAGATCCGCCTCGCCGACGGCTGGCCGACGTTCTCGATGGAAGGACTGGGCATCCGGTGCGTCAGCGACGAGCCGTGGATCACGGCGTCGGAGACCGCCGAGGCATCGCTCGCCTACGCGTCGATCGGTGAGTTCGCGACGGCGACCGATCTGCTCCGCTGGACCCGGTCACATCGCTGCCCCGACGGCAGCTACCTCACCGGTCTCGTCTACCCCGACAAGGTCGTGTTCCCCGAGGGCGAGACCAGTTCGTACACGGCGGCCGCCGTCGTCCTCGCTGCCGACGCGATCGCCGGCGCGAGTCCGGGCAGCGACCTGTTCGTCCGGTCGTCGCTGCGCCCGTCCTGACCGTCTGACCCGACGACCCGACCCCGAGGGGGCAGGCACCGGCCCCGTATGCTCGACGACGATGCTCTCGAGAACACTGTGGTCGGTTTGGACGTGGTTCGTACTCGTGGTCGCGATCATCGTGATCACGCCGCTGGTCGCGATCATCCGTCTGGTCACGATGCCGTTCGACCCCGGCGCCTACCGCGCCGGCCGGATGTTCCGCCAGATCGGCGTCGTCATGGAGAAGCTGAGCCCGCTGTGGACGTTCACGGTGTCGGGCACGGTCCCCGACGACCCGCGTCGCCCCTACGTCGTCGTGGCGAACCACGAGAGCTTCGTCGACATCCTGCTGCTGTGTCACGTGCCGATGGAGACCAAGTGGATGTCGAAGAGCGACTTCTTCAAGTTCCCGCTCGTCGGCTGGTGCATGCGGATGGTGGGAGACATCCGGCTCGACCGCGACGACAAGAAGTCGGGCATCGCCGCGCTCAAGCAGAGCCGGGACCGTCTCGACAAGAAGGTCTCGGTGATGATCTTCCCCGAGGGCACCCGGTCGAAGTCCGGCGAGCTGCAGGAGTTCAAGACGGGCGCCGCCCGCCTGGCGGTGCAGGCCGGCGTCCCGATCCTGCCGATCGCCGTCATCGGTACCCGCGACGCCCTCATCAAGCACGACTGGCGATTCGGCCGCAGCCACGCCGAGGCACGGGTGCTGCCTCCCATCGAGACCGACGGGATGACCAAGCACGACGTCGACGAACTCACCCGTCGAACGCGCGACGCGATCGCTGCAGCCCTCGACGACATGCGTGACGAGCGCGGGCTCCCGCCGCTCGACGCCGCCGCGAGCTGACGCTCGATGCCGTTCGCACCGGTTCGCGTCGTCCAGACGCTGCGTCCCGACATTCCCGCCGGCGTCTTCGCGGCCACGGCGGTCAGCACGGTCGTGTTCGCCGCCACGCCGTTCCTGATCCCGGCCATCGCCGGCGATCGCGATTTGAGCGTCGGCCTCGTCGGCATCGTGTCGACCGCGCAGCTGGCCGGGTTCATGCTCGCGTCGTCGCTCGCTCCACGTTTCCTCCGACCACGACGTCGTGTCATGACCATCGCGATCGTGCTCGGTGTGCTCGCCAACCTCTTGTCGGCCGTGGCACCGGTGTTCGCCTTCCTGGTCGGCACGCGGTTCGTGAGCGGCGTCTCGCTGGGGCTGATCGCCTGGATCGCCTGGGCCGAGGTGTTCGGCGACAATGAGCGCGTCGGCGACGTCGCGGTGATCGGCCCGCTGGTCGGCACGATCGCGTCCCCGATCATCGCGATCGTCGTCGACGAGGCAGGGCCCGACTGGATGTTCGTGGTGCTCGCCGGGCTCTACCTCGTACCGGCGGTCTTCGTGCGGTCGATGCATCTCGAGGCGTCGAAGCGCGAACGGGGCGAACGGCACCGACCGACCCGGGCGGCGTTCGCCATCCTCGTCGCCCTCGGCACGCTGACCCTCGGTGGTTCGGCCACGTTCGTCTTCGCCGGCGCGATCGGAACCGAGATCGTCGGGTTGCCGGCATTCACGGTGTCGCTCGTCTTCGCCGCGAACGCGCTCGCCGGGCTCCCGTCCGCACGGTTCCGCGGCGACCGACGGCTGGCCGGCCTCTGGCTCACCCTCACCGGGCTCGCCGCCGTGACGATCGGCGCTGTGCACGTGCCGGTGGCGTTCTGGTCGGCGATGATCGTCTGGGGATTCGCCTTCTGGATGGGCGTGCCCGGTGCGTTCTCGCTCCTCGCCGAGCGGTCGAGGTTCCCCGACGAACGCGCCGGCGACGCGCAAGCCGTCATGGCGCTCGGCCGGGTCGTCGGCCCGTTGATCGGCGGCGTGCTGTACGAGATCTCACCGACGATGCTGGGGTTCGGGGCCGGCGGCGTCATCATCGCCGCCGCCGTGCTGCTCGTCTATGTCGAGTGGAGGATCCACCCCGAGGTGTTGGGCGAGACGCTCGGCCGCCGGTCGGCCTGATCGGTCAGCGACGTCGCAGCACGCGAAGCGAGCCCGTCACCGACATCTCGTCGAAGCGGCCACTCGCCATGGCCGGGAGGTAGATCTGCTCGTACGGCGGTCGACCACCGTCGGCAGGGTCGGGGAACACATCGTGGATGGCGAGCGTGCCACCGGGCGCGACGAGGTGCGCCCAGCCCTCGTAGTCGAGACGGGCCGGCTCGTCGCCGTGGCCGCCGTCGATGAACAGGAAACCGATCGGCGTCGTCCAATGCCGGGCGACGCTCGGCGAGGCCCCGACGACGCCGATCACGGCGTCTTCGAGGCCGGCGTCGTGGATCGCCCGACGGAAGAACGGCAGCGTGTCCATCTTGCCGACGCCCGCGTCGACGACCTCGGTGTCGTGGTGTTCCCAGCCGGCCTGGTTCTCCTCGGAGCCGCGATGGTGGTCGACGGCGAACAGGTGCGTCCCCGCCGTCCGGGCAGCGGCGCCGAGCCAGATCGTCGAGCGGCCACAGTACGAACCCACCTCGACCCACGGAGCACCGTGCACGGCGGCGCCGGCAGCGAGCGCCGCTTCGAAGAGGGCGTCGCCCTCGTCGGGCGGCATGAAGCCCTTGGTCGCGAGCGCGAGCTGTCGGAGTTGCGGATCGAGGGGCACGCAGGGATCGTACCGACGTGCGGCGGTGGGCCGACCGGCCGCCCACGTGCCACGATAGGCCCGATGTCCCAGGCCCTCGACGAACTGATCGAACTGCTCGACCTCGAAGCGATCGAGGTCAACATCTTCCGCGGGACGCAGCCCGACGAGGATCGCCAGCGGGTCTTCGGCGGCCAGGTCGCCGGCCAGGCGCTCGTCGCGGCGTCCCGCACGGTCGAGGCCGACCGTCACGTCCACTCGCTGCACGCCTACTTCCTCCGGCCGGGCGACCCGACCGTGCCGATCCTGTACGAGGTCGATCGGCTGCGTGACGGTCGGAGCTTCACCACACGACGCGTCGTGGCGATCCAGCACGGACGACCGATCTTCAACCTGCAGGCGAGCTTCCACACGGTCGAGGACGGGCTCGACTACCACCTGCCGATGCCGAGCGGTGTCACCGCACCCGAGGAGCTCCCCACCTATCAGGAGCGACTCGAGCCGTATCGCGAGCGGGTCGGAGCGTGGCTCGACCGGCCCCGGCCGATCGACACGCGGTACGCCCCGCCCGATCACGCATTCGAGCCCGGCCTACAGACCGATGGTCAGTTGGTGTGGATGCGTGCCGACGGCAGCCTGCCCGACGACCCGGTGCTGCACGCCTGCATCGTCACCTACGCGAGCGACATGACGCTGCTCGACACGGCGTTGCGCCCGTCGGGCAAGTCGTCGTTCACCGACGACCTGATGATGGCGAGCCTCGACCATGCCATGTGGTTCCACCGCCCGTTCCGAGCCGATGACTGGCTGCTCTACCAGCAGCGAGCAATCTCGGCCTCGTCGGCGCGCGGCCTGGCGGATGGGTCGATCTACACCGCAGACGGCACTCTCGTCGTGTCGGTCGTGCAAGAGGGTCTGATCCGGGTGATCGACTGATGCGACGTCGATTCGCTGCACTCACCGGATTCGCACTGCTCGCCACGGCCTGCGGTGGCGACGACGACAACTCGACCGCCGTGATCGTCACGACGACCACGTCGGCCGAGGCGACGACATCACCCTCGTCATCGGTGACGGTGTCGACCGATCCGCCGACGTCCGCCGAGACGACCGACGTCACGGCGCCGACGTCGACCTCGCCCACGAGTTCCGAGACGACGGCGCCGCCGACCACTCAGGCGCCGGAGCCCGATCCGCCGGCGGCCGAACCCGAGGTCGGCGACCCGGATGTCGCGACCGAGCTGGTCGTCTCGCTCGATCGGCCGGTCGACCTCGCCGTCCGGCCCGGCGACGGCGCGCTCCACCTCGTCAACCAATCCGGAACGGTCGTACGCGTCGACCCGGAGACCGGAGCATCGACCACGACCCTCGACGTCACCGACCGCATCACGTACGGCGGCGAACAGGGCCTGCTCGGCCTCGAGTTCTCCCCCGACGGTTCGAAGGCCTACACGAACCACAATGCGCCCGACGGGTCCACCGTCATCACCGAGTACACCGTCGGTAACGACGGTGTCCTCGATCCGGCGTCGGCCCGCGAGCTGCTGACCGTCGCTCAGCCCTACCGAAACCACAACGCCGGCGACCTCGCGTTCGGCACCGACGGCATGCTGTACGTCCCGCTCGGCGACGGCGGCGCAGGCGGCGACCCCGAACGACGCGCGAGCGATCCGACGAGCCTCCTCGGTTCGCTGCTCCGCATCGATCCCACTCCCGATGGGACGTCGCCGTACTCCATCCCCGCCGACAACCCGTTCGCCGAAGGCCGTCGCGATGGGGTCGACGGCGCTCCCGAGGTGTGGGCCTGGGGGCTCCGCAACCCCTGGAAGGTCGCGTTCGACCCGACGACCGGTGCGCTGTGGATCGCCGATGTCGGCCAGAACCAGTACGAGGAGGTCAATCGCGTGATGGCGGGCGACCTCCCTGCGGGCTATGCGGTCGACTTCGGGTGGAGCGGCCTCGAGGGCACCGAGGTGTTCAACGAGGACGACCTTCGCGACGGCACGACGCCGCCGGTGTTGACCTACGAGCACGGTGCGGACGGCTGCTCGATCTCGGGCGGTGCTCCCTATCGAGGCAGCGCGATCGACGAACTCGAACCCGCTTACGTCTACAGCGACTACTGCTCCGGCATCGTGTGGGCGCTCGATCTCGCCGGAGGGCGCAACCTTCGGCTGCTCGACGGCCTGACCGAGGTGACCGCCGTCCGACCTGGACCCGACGGCGAACTGTACGTCTTGCAGGGCGACGGCGACGTGCTGCGCCTGGTCGCCGGCTAATCGGCGTTCGGGGACGCGGTCGAGTCGCCGACGACCAGCTCGACCGGGAGGACGACCCGCTTCGCTCGCCGGGTCGAGCCGGCCATCCGCTCGCCCAACAGGGTGGCGGCAGCGCGGCCCTTTGCGGCGACGTCCTGGCGGATCGTCGTGATACTCGGCTGGGCATAGGCGGCGAGCTGGGTTCCGTCGAATCCGACGACCGACAGATCGCCCGGCACGTCGAGTCCGGCCTCCAGGGCTCCTCGGATGACCGCTGCGGCGGCGACATCGGAGAAACACACGATCCCGGTCGGGCGCGGATCGAGCGCCAGGATGGCGCCGATCGCAGCGCTGTGCTCGCCGTGCTTCGGAGCCTGCACGACCGGCGCCTCGAGCCCGGCACCGTGAATGGCGTCGAACCACCCGAGGAGCCGCTGTTCGCTGACGACGTGGGTGGCGCCGAACGGGTCGTCGACCACCCCCACCTCGTCGCCGTACGACGTGGTGAACACGGCGAGGCGTTCGTGCCCCAGATCGATGAGATGCTGCGCAGCGAGGCGGGCCCCCTCGCGGTCGTCGATGTTCACACTGTCGTAGCCCGAACGGGGTCGGTGGTCGACGAAGACGATCGGCAACTGTCGGCGGATCAACCAATCGATGGCTTCGCTGTCGTCGACGCAGGCATACAGCACGGCGCCGTCGAGCGCGAGGTCTCTGGCCGGAACGAACGCCGCGGTCGTGTCGGACGTGAGCAAGGTGATCGCCGACCCCGTCGGCGCCAACTCGGCTGCGATCGCACCGACGAAGCCCGCGGCGACTTCGTCCTCGAACGCGTACGAGAAGGTGTCGGTGAACAACACGCCCACCGTGCCCGCCTTGCCCCGCGCCAGCGACCGTGCGGTCGGGTCGGGTCCGGCGTAGCCGAGCTCGGCGGCCTTCGAGAGGATCGTCTCGCGCAGCTCGGTCGACAACTGGTCGGGACGCGAGAACGCGTTCGACACCGTCATCCGGCTGACGCCCACCTGATCGGCGATCGTCTGGAGCGTCACGCGGCCCATGCCCCCATCATCGCGGCTGCGGGCCGGGTTTCCACGCCCCGGCCCGCACCCGTCGAGGTGTCACGCAGGAACGTGACGGAGCGTCGCTCGCCGCCGGGGGAGGAGGCGGCGGACGCGACCCAGGTCGGACCGCGCGACGCGGCGTCGTTCGACGACCGGTTGCACCGGGCTGTCCGGTCGGGCACTGAAGGCGATCATCTGCTGCATGTTCTGCTCGATCACGAGGCGAGCGGCGAGGTGCATCGATTCCATGGCTGAGTTCCTTTCACGACGTTGCTATACCGGTACAGTACCGCTTCGCGAGCCGAACGCCTATACCGGTACAGTGAGACATCCGGCACACGCGCTTCCGATGAACACGGCGATCTCGGCGGAACCAGTTGCGGAAACCGCAACCCCGGCCACCGGGAACGTCAGCCGACGCGTCGGAACGTCAGCCGGCGCGTTGAACGTCAGCCGACGCGTTGGAACGCCACGGAGCGTCGCTCGACGTCGACCGACTCGAGCCGAACCCGCACCTCGTCACCAGGATCGACACGGTGCGCCGACAGCCGCACCAGGATCGCGGGCTCGACGATCTGGACCTCGACCCCACGATCGGACTCGTCGATCACGACGGCGTCGAAGATCTCGCCTTCTCGGCCCGACAGCACCACGGCCTCGGCGAGGTCGAGCGCCATCCGTTCGGCCCGGTTCGCTCGCTGGTCGCCCTGCGACATCGCCGCCGGGAGTTCCTGGAACGCCTGCGAGATCTCGTCGGGAACCGGGTCACCGTTCGCCACGGCCAACGCGGCCTCGACGACGTACCGGTCCTGGAGCCGGCGGAGGGGTGCGGTGGCCTGGGCGTAGGTGGCGGCGACGGCGGAGTGCCACGGCCGGACACCGGGTTCGAACGGGGCGTACGAGGCACCACCGGCCGCCCGCCGGACGGCGATGAGGAACGCCGACGTGCGCGGATCGTCACGCGGCAGCGACCGCTCGAACGCGTCGAGCGGCGTCGACGCCGGCCAGTCGAGTCCGAACGCTCGCGCCGAGTTGCGGAGCTGGCGGTGCCGCCGTTCGTCGACATCGGGCATGACGCGGAACAGCCCGGTGCCTGCCGCGAACAACGCTTCGCCGACGGCCATGTTGGTCGCGAGCGAGAGCGCTGCGTTCTGCTCCTCCGACTCGAGCCGGGGGCGGAAATGCAATCGGAGCCGGCTGTCGGCCCGAGCGATCTCCTGCTCGGGGAACTCGACACGCGGTGCGCCGCGAGCCGCCTCGGCGATCTGGATCCGCCGATGGAGCTCGGCGAATCCGTCGGGGAGGTCGGCCGGGGTGACGGTGTCGTAGGCGAGCTTGGCCTGGTTGCGGATGAGGGCTCGTTCGACGCCATCGAGGCGGGGCGTGCCGTCGGGCGCGACCCGGACGGCGAAGACGACGGCGGGTCGATCGACGTCGGGCAAGAGGCTCGCCGCCCCCTCGGAGAGCACCGTCGGGTACAGCGTGGCCCGCTCGTCGGGGAGGTACACGGTGACCGCTCGCTCGAACGCCTCGCGATCGAGGGCGTCGCCGGAGCGGACGAACCATCCGACGTCGGCGATTGCGTAGTGCAGGATGACATCGTCGCCGGCCTGCTCGATCGCGAAGGCTTGGTCGAGATCGGTCGACGAGGCCGGATCGAGCGTGACGAACCGCTCCCCCGTCCGGTCGCGATGTTCGGCACCGGGCGTTCGGGCAGCAGCGGCGGCAGCGGCGTCGAGCACCTCGGGCGGGAACGACGTCGGGATGCCGCACTCCTGACGGATCCGGTCGAGCCCGTCGATCATCATCTCCCGAGCCCCATCCACCAACCGCATGACGCTCACCCTACAGATGGTGTCTCATACCTCCCGTGCAGCCAGGTCGAGCGCTGCAACGGTGAGCGGCTGGCCCGGTCGGGCGATCTGCCGGAACGTCCGCACGGCAAGTCCGAGAGATCAGACGTTGCGTATCAGCGACGGGCGCCCATGAACATGCCTTTGAGGGCGTCATAGTGCTCGATCACGTGACCGGCTCCCAGGACGACCGCCTCGAGGGGCACGTTCGACATCCGCACCGGCACCTCGGTCTCGCGTTCGATGCGAGCAGCGAGGCCGCGCAGCAGGCCGCCACCGCCGACCAGGTACATGCCGCGAACCAGGAAGTCCTGCGACAGTTCGGGCGGCGCCTTCGACAGGCAGCGCACCACCGAGGCGACGATCGACGACACGACGTCCTCGATCGCGTAGCGGATCTCCTCCGGCGTCAGGATGACGGTCTTCGGGAGACCGGTCATGAGGTCGCGTCCGCGCACCTCGGCCTGTGACTCCTGCGGCGTCGGGTCGGCGGAACCGATCGCCATCTTGATCTCTTCCGCCGTGCGTTCGCCGACGGCGATGCCGTGCTCGCGACGGATGTAGTTCTGGATGGCGGCGTCGATGTCGAACGAGCCGACCCGAACCGCTTCGAGCGCCACGATGCCGCCGAGGCTGATGACCGCGGTCTCGCTCGTGCCGCCACCGATGTCGATCACCATGTTGCCGACCGGTTCGTCGATGGGCAGATCGGCACCGATCGCGGCGGCCATGGGCTGCTCGATGAGGTTGGCGTCGGCGGCGCCGGCACGACGGGCGGCGTCGGTGACGGCGCGGCGTTCGACCTCGGTGATCGCCGACGGCACGCAGATGACGACTTTCGGGCGCGTGAAGCGGCTCACACCAACTCGTTGCAACAGCAACCGGATCATCCGCTCGGTGATCTCGAAGTCGGTGATTGCGCCACCGCGAAGCGGCCGAACGGCCACGATGTAGCCGGGCGTCCGACCGATCATCTGCCAGGCCTCTCGCCCGGTGGCCAGGACCTCTCCGGTCTGGCGGTTGAGCGCGATGACCGACGGCTCGTTCAGGACGATGCCGCGACCTTTCATGTACACCAGGGTGTTGGCGGTTCCCAGGTCGATCGCGAGGTCACGTGCCATCGTCGTCGTCTTCCTCGTCGGTGGCCGGCGGCTCGTTGGCTTCGGCGGCACTCTGCACCTGGTCGACCACGGGCCGGCGAGCTTCCGGCGAGAGTGCGTCGATCTGGCGGCGGAACGAATCGACCCCGTCACGGGATCGGCGATAGCGCGTCACGCTGACGATGATGGCGGCGACAACCGCAACGGCGAGCACGATGACGACGAGCTGCGTCATGTATCGACCTCCGACGACGCCGAAACGGATACATCGGCGACGTCGACGAGATCAGCAGCGTTGGTGCCCCAGTCGGAGCCGTCCGGCCACACTTCGCGCTTCCACACCGGGACCGCCACCTTGAGGGCGTCGATCGTGAACCGCGCTGCCTCGAAAGACTGCGGTCGGTGTGGGGCGGACACAGCGCAGACCACCGAGCTCTCTCCGAGCTCGAGGCGGCCCACACGGTGAATCATCGCGATGCGGCCGACCTCGGGCCAGCGGGCGCGCGTTTCCGCAGCGATCTCCGCGAGCTTCGGGACGACCATCTCGTCGTAAGCCTCGTATTCGAGGTATTGAACGTCTTGTCGCTCCACACCATCCGCATCGGCCGCGTGATCACGGACGGTGCCACTGAAGAGCACCACGGCACCGCAATCCGGCCTGACACACCAGTCGTAGATGGCGCCGATCGGCAGGGCGGCGTCGGTGAGTCCGAGCCATTCGTCGCCGCTGTCCGGTGGGAGCACAGAGGCATCGTAGCCGTGCCACCGGGCCTCGCGACGTCCACTGCCGTTCCACGTTCACTACGATCGTCTTCTCGTGGAGCACGGTCCGGTTCCCCCTCATGAACGCAGCTGGCGGCACCCGTCCGAAGTCGCTGCCGACGAGACCGCCGAACTGCGCGCCGTCGAGGTGCCCCGCTCCACTCGTGCGTTCGCCCTGGCCACGGGCTCACTCGGCTTGGTCGCACTCGGCGTCTTCGTGCTCGTCATGACGCCGTCGCGCGACGGCACCCCCATCGCGGTCAGCGCGACGACGACCGCCGTCGTGTCCGACATCGATGACGGATCCGCCGCCCCGACGGTCGCCGCGGTGCGCCGCCCGGTGGCCGATGTCACGACCGCAGCGCTCGCCACGCCGATCGGCGACGGCGACTACGCCGTGGTGGTCCGGACGACCCTCGACCGGTCGTCCGCCGACCGGGTCGACGTCGTGCTGCCGTCGGGCCGAACGGTGTCCGGGGCGATCGTCGACGAGAACGCCGATACCGCACTCGTCCACCTCTCGATCAACGAGCCCGGCCACCGGATCGCCGAGCGACGGCCCCACGATCACGACGTCGTGACCGTGCTCGCGACCCCGCCGGTCGAGGTCGCCTTCGCCGACGTCGACCAACTCGACGTCGCAGACGGGACCGCCGTCGTCGACGCCGACGGCGACCTCGTCGGCCTCTGCAGTCGCGGGACCGACGGGACGAAGGTGTTGATGGTCGACGACGACATGGCCGCGATGGACGACGACGCCGGCGACGAGCAGGCCGAGACGACCGCCGACGGTGACGGCGAGGACGGTGACACCGAGACCGGAGACGAGCAGGCCGGCCTCGATGACGTCGACGACGACGTGCTCGACGAAGTGACCGACGAGTTCGACGTCACGGTGCCGCCGACGACCTCGGCCGCCGACGACTGATCGTCGTCAGCGAGGGCGACGCCGCCACCAGCGGCGGGCGAACCACCCGGTCGTCGCGAGTGCGGCGACGATCGCCCCGACCATGGCGGCGAGCGCCAGCTCCTGGCGACGCTTCGGGGTGATCATGGTCCACCACTTGGCCTCGGTGCCCTCGACGTAAGCCTGCTCGTTCGTGACGGTCGGCTCCCAGCCCTCCGCACGCAGCTTGTCGTTCGCGACGATCCACGGCGCTCGGGTGTACGAACGAAGGCCTGGTGGGATCGGGCCGCGCTGGAACCGCCACCGCAGCGCCCCCACCACGTCGGCGAGTCTCCCCGGCAACGGCACGCGCAACCTGCGACCGGACAGGGCCCGGACCCGATCGCCTGGGATGCTGCCGTCGGGTGCGACGTTGTACACCCCGTCGAGCTCGCGTTCGACGGCCAACGCGACCGCACTCGCGACATCGTCGTGATGGACGAACTGGGTCGGCGCAGAGGCCTCGCCGAACACCTGACCGGACCCGGCCGTCAGCGCCCGCGCGAGCGAGGACGTCCCCTCCTCGGCGATCGGGATCGCAGGACGGAGCATGGCGACACGGCGGCCCGTTCGCTCGGCCCGCCACGCCTCGACCTCGGCCTCCGCCCCCGCGAGCTGCCGGGCGTAGACGAACGTCGGATCGGGTCGCAGCACGGCTTCCTCGGTGAGCGGAATCGGGTTGTTCGCGAGCGCCCCGTACACCATGGCGGACGACACGACGACGAGGTGGTCCGCGCCGACATACCGGGCGTCGCCCAACAGGCCTTCGGTACCGACCGTCACGCTCTCGCCTCGCTGGCCGAGCACGTCGTGGTCCGCGATCCCGACCTCGACGACCACGTCGAAGCGTCCGGCGACCGGCTCGTCGCCGGACGCGACCGTCAGGTCGATGCCGGGGACGTCGGCGAGTCGGTCGGCCACCCGCCAGCCGAGTGCTCCGCGGACGCCGCGCAGGTAGACGCGCCTCGCCGGCGCGGTCGTCGTCATGAACGCGACACTACCGGCCGGGCGTGTGGCGACCGCCGTGCCCGGACGGACGTCGAGTTGCCGTAGCCTCGACATATGGCAGACGACGACCAAGGCCAGGGCGACGAGCCGTTCAATCCGTTCGGGGCGTTCCCCATGTTCGGCGACATCGCCAAGGCGCTCCAGGGGCAGGGCCCGCTCAACTGGGACGCAGCTCGCCAGTTCGCGATGCTCGGCGCGACCGAGGGCCAACCGGAGCACAACGTCGACCCCGGCGACCGGATCGCCTACGGCGAACTCGCCCGGATCGCAGCGATGCACGTCAACGACGTGACCGGCAGCGACGACGACCCGCCCGAGCCGCGCATCGTCACCCGCGGCCAGTGGGCCGCCGAGACCCTCGAGGCGTACCGGCCGCTGTTCACCGATCTGGCCACGTCACTCGGTCAGCAACCCGGCACCGACGTCGAAGCCCCATCCGACCCGATGATGCAGATGATGGCCGGCCTCAGTCAGATGATGGGACCGGCGATGATGGGCATGTCGGTCGGATCGATGGTCGGGGCATTGTCGCAGCGGGTGTTCGGTCTCCACGACCTGCCGATCCCCCGCGCCAAGCAGGAGATCGTGCTCGTCGCCCGAAACATCGCCGAGTTCGCCGAGACCTGGGAGATCCCGACCGACCAGATGCGGCTCTGGGTGCTCGCCCACGAACTGTCGGGACATCGGGTGCTGTCGATCGAACACGTGCGTACGGCGCTCGCCGACCTCGTGCGGCAGCACGTCAGCGGGTTCCGCCCCGACCCGTCCGCCATGGCCGACTCGCTCGGCGGCATCGACCCGATGAGCAGCGACAGCGACCCGATGGAGGCGATCCAGCAGGCGTTCTCCGATCCGGAGGTGCTGTTGGGCGCCGTGCAGTCCGACGAGCAGCGGGCGCTCCAGCCCCGACTCGACGCTGCCGTGGCTGCCGTGGTCGGGTACACCGACTGGGTCGTCGATGCCGTGTCGGTTCGCCTGATCGGCGGCGAGTCGTTGCGCATCGCCGAGGCGGTTCGTCGCCAACGCGCGGAGCCAACGCCCGACGACGTGTTCGTCGAGAAGCTGCTCGGCATCCGTGTCGGCGAGGAGCAGGTGCGGCGAGGGAAGGCGTTCATCCAGGGTGCCGTCGACCGGGTCGGTGAGGACGGTCTCACCACCCTGATCGAAACCCCCGACTCACTCCCCACCCCCGCCGAGATCGACGCCCCCGGCCTCTGGATCGCCCGAGTGAGCGGCGACTGAGCGACACGTCTCTCCCGGGTCGGGTGATCTCCGGAAACGCCGACTCCGTCGTCGTCCCCTCCGACACCCGACCCGATTGGTTCCCACCGGTCCCGGACCCTTTCGAACGTGGGCCTCGACCACCCGCGCGATCGGACATGTCCACGGCCAGGGCCATGAGGGTCCGCGAAATTGCGACGTTAACGTCGGGCTTCGACGGCGTCGGTGAGCCGCTGGAAGACGTGTTCGGGTTGGCCGACACCGTTGACGACCGTCAGGGCGCCACGGCTCGAGTAGTACTCGATCAGCGGTGACGTCTGGCTCTCGTACAGATCGAGACGACGGTTGACGGCGTCGGGCGTGTCGTCGGCGCGTTGCTGGACGTCGCCGCCGCACACGTCGCAGATCCACGGCGACGGCTCGTTGCCGGTGGCGGTGTAGTTCGTGCCACAGTCGCGGCAGACACGGCGCGACGAGAGCCGTTCGAGGACGATCTCGCGCGGCACGTCGAGATCGATCGCGACGTGGATCGGCTTGGCGGCCGTGATCATGTCGAGCGCCTCGGCTTGGGCCACCGTTCGGGGGAACCCGTCGAGGATGTAGCCGCGCGTGTCGGCGTCGGGCTTGGCGAGCCGCTCGCGGACGATGCCGATCATGATGTCGTCACCGACGAGACCGCCGGCGTCCATGACCTCTTTGGCCATCTTGCCGAGCTCGGTTCCTTCGCGAACCGCGGCTCGCAACACGTCTCCGGTGGAGATGTGCGGCACGACGTAGTGGCGCGACAAGCGCACGCACTGCGTGCCCTTGCCGGCCCCCTGACGGCCGAGGATGACGATTCGAGCTCCGGGGATCAAGGCGCCTCAGACCTCCACGGCTGCCGGACGCGGCAACGCGACGAGGAAAGCGCCGACGACGAGTCTCACGGAGGGAGCGGGCGAAGCGCAGCGGAGCCCAGTCCCGGCCATTACTTCAGGAAGCCCTCGTAGTTGCGCAGCATGAGCTGGCTGTCGATCTGGCGCATCAGCTCGAGCGACACACCGACGGAGATCAGGATGCTCGTACCGGCGAAGGCGAAGCCGTTCACGTCGGCCGCCCACAGGATCAGGTACGGGGTGATCGCGATGAGTGCGATGAACACGGCGCCGGGCAGGGTGATGCGGTTGACGGCCTTGGCCAGGTAGGCCTCGGTCTGCGGGCCGGGGCGCACGCCCGGGATGAAGCCACCCTGGCGACGGATCTGGTCGGCCTGACGGACCGGGTCGAAGGCGATCGAGTTGTAGAAGTAGGCGAAGGCGATGATCAGCAGCGCGAACAGGCTGACGTAGACGATGTTCTGGCTGTTCAGGATGTACTGGTCGACGCCCTCTTGGATCTGGCCGCGGATCCACGCCCACGACCACTCGTCGGCGTTCGGGTCGCCGCTGCCGAAGAAGCTGGCCAGGATGGCCGGGAGCAGCAGGATCGAGCTGGCGAAGATGATCGGGATGACGCCCGACTGGTTGACCTTGAGCGGGATGTACGTGTTCTGGCCGCCCATCATGCGACGACCGACGACGCGCTTCGCGAACTGGACCGGGATCCGTCGTTGACCGAGTTCGACGAACACGACCGCCACGATGATCGCCAAGGAGACGATGATCATGACGACGAACCAGAACTCCTTGTTGACCTGCAGGATCGAGTAGAAGCCGCCCGGAACACTGGCGACGACGGAGGCGAAGATGATCATCGACATGCCGTTGCCGATGCCTCGCTGGCTGATCATCTCGCCCATCCACATCAGCACCGCGGTGCCGGCGACGAGCGTCGGGATGATCAGGTAGCCCCGTGGCCAGATGCCGTCGGGGAGCAGCGGCACCGAGGGTGCCTGCACGGCCGAGAAGAAGGCGCCGCCGCCACCGGTGCCGAACAGGAACACGAGCACCGTGGCCTGGAGCGTCGCGAGCGCGATGGTCACGTAGCGGGTGTACTGCGTGATCTTGCGCTGGCCGACCGCGCCCTGCTGCTGGAGTTCTTCGAGCTTGGGAATGACGACGCCGAGCACCTGCATGATGATGCTGGCGGTGATGTACGGCATGATGCCGAGCGCGAACACCGAGAACGACTCGAAGGCACCGCCGGAGAACAGGTTGAACAGGCCGAGCGCGCCGTCCTGGGAGCCCTCGCGGAGCTGGTCGATGGCCAGCGGGTCGACGCCCGGCACCCGGATCGCTGCGCCCACTCGATAGAGGGCCACGATCATGAAGGTGAAGAGCAGCTTGTTCCGGAGATCCGGGACCTTGAAGATGTTCAGGATGTTCGACAGCACTGGCGAAGAAGTCTTTCTGTCTCGTCAGACCCCGGAGAGACTACCGGCCGAGACCGCTTCGGGACGAAGCACCGGATTGCAGCTGGGCCGGGTCGGGGTTGTGCAGAGGGGGACGGGCGTCCCGTCCCCCTGCAGCACAGATTTCGTGGGCGTGTGCCCGATGGTCACCGGTTGGTGAACTGGTTGCCCTTGGCGGCCGGGCGACCGGCCTTGCCCTCGGCCTTGAACGGGAGCTCGATCAGGGTGAGCGAGCCGCCGGCGGCCTCGATGGCAGCCTGGGCGGCCTTCGACGCACCGTGGGCGTGCACCTCGATCTTGGCCGACAGCTCACCGCGGGCGAGCACCTTCACGAACGCGTCCTTGCGGACGATGCCGTGGGCGTGCAGCACCTCGGGGGTGATGGTCGACTCGCCGTCCTCGGCCAGTGCGGCCAGGGTGTCGAGGTTGACCGCGCTGTACTCGACGCGGAACGGGTTCGTGAACCCCTTCAGCTTCGGGACCCGCTGCTTGAGGGGGTTCTGACCACCCTCGAAGCCGCGACGGACGGTGTTGCGGGCACGCTGGCCCTTGGTGCCGCGGCCGGCGGTCTTGCCGCCCTTGCCGCCGGTACCACGGCCGACACGCTTGCCGCTCTTGCTGGCGCCGGGAGCCGGCGCGAGATCGTGAACGCGCATGATCAGTTACTTCCTTGTTCGTCGGCGGCCTGCTCGACGACGTCGGCGACAGCCTCACTGACGGCTTCGCCCGACTCGTTGGCCTTGTCGCTGCCCTGCGGACCGTCGGCGCCGATGGCGATGAGGTGCGGGACGCGGGCGATCATGCCGCGGATCTCGGGACGGTCGGGCAGGGTGTTCGTCTGGCCGATGCGGCCGAGGCCGAGCGCACGGAGCGTGCCGCGCGTCTTGGGCTTCGCGCCGATGGCCGAGCGAGTCTGGGTGACGGTGATGGTGTTCTCACTCATGGGTGGCTCCTGCGGCCATCTGCTTCTGACGCTCGTTGTAGGCGTTGAGCAGACCCTTGGGCACGAACGACTCGGCGGGGATGCCGCGACGCTTCGCGATCTCGTCCGGACGCTCGAGCTGCTTCAGCCCCTCGATCGTGGCGCGGGCCACGTTGATGTGGTTGGCCGAACCGAGCGACTTGCAGAGGATGTCGTGGATGCCGGCCTCTTCGAGGATGATGCGGGCGGCACCACCGGCGATGACGCCGGTACCGGCAGCGGCGGGCTTCATGAGCACGCGTCCGCCACCGGTCTCACCGATGACCGGGTGGATGATGGTCGAACCGGCGAGCGGAACCTCGAACAGGTTGCGCTTGGCCTCTTCGGTGCCCTTCTGGATGGCGAGGGGCACTTCCTTGGCCTTGCCGTAGCCGAGACCGACACGGCCGTTGCCGTCACCGACGACCACGAGCGCCGTGAAGGCGAAGCGACGGCCGCCCTTGACGACCTTGGCGACACGGTTGATCGTGATGACCCGCGACTCGCGCAGACCGCCCTCGTTCTCGTTGTCGTTGTTGCGATCGTTGCGATTGTTGTTGCGATCGTTGTTGTAGGCCATCAGAACTCCAGACCTGCCTTGCGGGCGGCATCGGCGATTGCGGCGATCCGGCCGTGGTAGGCGAACCCACCCCGGTCGAACACGACGGTGGTGACACCAGCGGCCTTGGCGCGCTCGGCGACGAGCTCGCCGACACGCTCGGCAGCGGCGACGGTTGCACCGCTCCCCTGCTCACGCTGGCCGGCTTCGGTGGTCGACGCGGCGGCGAGGGTGAGACCCTCGTCGTCGTCGATCACCTGGACCGAAATGTGCTTGTTCGAACGGAACACGGCGAGACGCGGCCGGGCGGCCGTGCCGTGCACCTTCTTGCGGACCCGACGGTGGCGGCGGATCCGACCTTGGCGACGTGCCTTCGCGATGTCACTCATCACTTCTTACCTGCCTTGCCGGCCTTGCGAATGATTCGCTCGCCGGCGTACCGGACGCCCTTGCCCTTGTACGGCTCGGGCTTGCGGATGCTGCGGATGTTGGCAGCCACCTGGCCGACGACTTCCTTGTCGATGCCGGTCACGATGACCTGCGTCGGCTGGGGCACCTCGAAGGTGATCCCCTCGGGAGCCGAAACGGCGACGGGGTGGCTGAAGCCGAGGTTCAGTCGGAGGGCGTTGGGGCCCTGCGCTTCGGCGCGGTAGCCGACGCCGACGATCTCGAGCTCTTTCTTGAAGCCATCGGTGACACCGATGACCATGTTGTTGACGAGGCTGCGGACCAGGCCGTGGAGGGCCTTGTTCTTGCGCTCGTCGTTGGGACGGGTGAAGGTGAGTGCACCGTCGTCCTGGGTGACTTCGATGCCACCGGGGATCTCACGGCTCAGCGACCCCTTCGGGCCCTTCACGGTGATGTTGGCGCCCGAGATGGTGACGTCGACTCCCGAGGGAACCGTCACCGGGGCGTTACCGATACGCGACATGTCGGCTCCTTACCAGACGTAGCAGAGGACCTCGCCGCCGACGTTGCGCTGACGCGCTTCGCGGTCGGACATGAGGCCGTGGCTGGTGGACAGGACAGCGACGCCGAGGCCGCCGAGCACGCGGGGCACGGCGGAGGCCTTGCGGTAGACCCGCAGACCCGGCGTCGAGATGCGACGGAGACCCGAGATCGTACGATCGCGGTCGTCGCTGTACTTCATCTGGATGGTGAGCACGTCACCGGGGCCCTTGGTGTTGGGGCTCACCTCGAAACTCGAGATGTAGCCCTCGTCCTGCAGGACCTTGGCGAGTGCCACCTTCTGCTTCGACGAGGGCATGCGCACCTCGTCGTGGAGAGCCGTGTTCGCGTTGCGAATACGGGTCAGCATGTCGGCGATGGGATCAGTCAGCATCGGGGTTCCTCCTCACCAGCTCGACTTGGTCAGACCGGGGACTTCGCCGGCGTGTGCCAGCTCGCGCAGGCAGATGCGGCAGAGACCGAACTTGCGATAGACGGAACGAGTGCGCCCACAGCGGCGGCAACGGGTGTACCCGCGCACCTTGAACTTGGGCGTCTGGTTCGCCTTGTTGACGAGTGCTTTCTTGGCCATGTCTTCTTCTTCTCTCGCCTACTCGGTCACTTCTTCTTCTTGCCGCCGTACTGGGGGCCACGGCGCTTCTTCTTGCGGGGGGCGGCGTCGGCGTCCGCACCCTTCTTGAACGGGAAGCCGAACGCATCGAGCAGGGCCTTGCCACTGTCGTTGTCGGTCGCCGTCGTGACGATGGTGATGTCCATGCCCCGCTGGTGGTCGATCTTGTCGACGTCGATCTCGGGGAACACCGACTGGTCGTTCAGACCGAAGGTGTAGTTGCCGCGTCCGTCCCACGAGTGGGCCGGCAGACCGCGGAAGTCACGGATACGGGGGATGGCGACGGCCAGGAGGCGGTCGAAGAACTCCCACATGCGGTCGCCGCGGAGCGTGACCTTGGTGCCGATGGCCTGGCCCTCACGGAGCTTGAAGCCGGCGATCGAGGTCTGCGCCTTGGTGACGACCGGCTTCTGGCCGGAGATCAGGGTCAGTTCCTCGACGGCCTTCTCGAGCAGCGACGGCTGCTGGGTCGCACGGCCGACACCCATGTTGATGACGATCTTCTCGAGCTTCGGGATCTGCATCTCGTTGTTGATGCCGAGATCCTGGGCGAGCTGCGCCTTGATCGTGTTGTTGTAGCGCGCCTTGAGGCGCGGCTGCGTTGCGGTTGCGGTCGCCATGATCAGACCTCGTCTCCACTCGGGCGAGCGATACGAACCTTCTCACCCTGCTTGTTGGTCGAGTAGCCGAGCCGAACCGTCTCTCCCTTGTGGAGGAACATGACGTTCGAGGCGTCGATGGGCATGTCCTTGTCGATGATGCCCGACTGCTCGTTGGCACGACGTGCCACCTGGTGCTTGGCTGCGGTGTTGACGCCGCTCACGAGCACCTTGTTGGTCTTGGGATAGACCCGTTCGACGACGCCTTCGGCGCCCTTGTCCTTGCCCGTGATGACACGCACATGGTCACCCTTGCGCAGTTTCATCTCAGATCACCTCCGGTGCGAGCGACACGATTCGCATGAACTTGCGGTCACGCAGCTCACGGCCGACGGGGCCGAAGATGCGGGTGCCGCGAGGGGTCAGGTCGTCCTTGATCAGCACGGCCGCGTTCTCGTCGAAGCGGATGTAGCTGCCGTCGGGACGACGCTTTTCTTTCTTGGTGCGCACGACGACGCACTTGACGACGTCGCCCTTCTTCACACCGGCGCCGGGGATGGCGTCCTTCACGGTGGCCACGAAGACGTCACCGATCGAGGCGTACCGGCGGCGCGTGCCACCGAGCACCTTGATGCAGAGCACTTCGCGCGCACCACTGTTGTCGGCGACGCGGAGTCGCGATTCCTGCTGGATCATCGGGCACGCTCCACGATCTCGACCAAGCGCCAGCGCTTGTTCTTGCTCATCGGGCGGGTCTCCATGACGCGCACGCGGTCGCCCACGCCGGCGTCGTTGGCCTCGTCGTGGGTGTACAGCTTCTTCGACCGGAGGACGAACTTGTTGTACTTGGCGTGACGGACGCGGTCGGTCACGGTGACGACGATCGTCTTGTCCATGTTCGTCGAGGTGACCATGCCCTCACGCACCTTGCGTGCGGCGCGGGTCTCGGCCGAATCGTCGGACAGCGTTGTGGTGTCTTCGCTCATCTTCTTCTCAGCTCTCTGCCTCGGCCGCAGCGATCTCGCGCTCGCGGATGAGGGTGTTGATGCGGGCGATCTGGCGCCGGACCTTGGTGATCTCGGCGGTGTTCTCGAGCTGGCCCGTCGCGTTGCGGAAGCGCAGGTTGAGCGCTTCGTGCTTCGTCTCGCGGAGCTCGTCGACGAGCTCGTTCAGGTCCATCTCGCGGAGCTTGTCCTTCTTCGCCATCTCAGATCGTCTCCTCACGGGTGATGACACGGGCCTTGATCGGCAACTTCTGGATCGCCTTGTTCATGGCTTCCTTCGCCTGCTCTTCGTCGGGGAACGACAGCTCGAACAGGACGCGACCCGGACGGACGACGGCGACCCAGAACTCGGGGTTGCCCTTGCCCGAACCCATGCGGGTCTCGGCCGGCTTCTTGGTGACCGGCTTGTCCGGGAAGATGTTGATCCAGACCTTGCCGCCACGGCGGATCGATCGGGTCATGGCGATACGGGCGGCCTCGATCTGGCGGGCAGTCAGCCAGCCGGGCTCGAGTGCCTGAATGCCGTATTCGCCGAAGTGCAGCTCCGTGCCGGCCTTGGCCTTACCACGGGTGCGGCCGCGGTGGTGCTTGCGGTGTGCGACCTTGCGAGGCATCAACATGATGGTCTCCTACCTTTCGCCCGGCTCAGTCGTCGCCGCGAAAGTGCGGCGTCTCGTGACCCTCGCGGGTCTGGCGGGCAATCGTCTCTTCTTCGTCGAGCAGCTTCTCGAGCTCGGGATCGGCGTCCTTGAGCAGGGGCTGGGTCTCGGTCTCGGGGGCCTCGGTGCGGTCACGCTGGGGGCGGTTGCCCGACGACACGACCTTGCGCGGCGAGTCGGCGGTCTGGCCCGAGGTCTCGCCGACGGCCATGGCGGCCTCGCGGGCGATCTTGTCCTCGTTCTGGCTCTTGTACGGCAGGATGTCGCCCTTGTAGAGCCACACCTTCACGCCGACCCGGCCGTTGGCGGTCTTGGCCTCACGGAAGCCGTAGTCGATATCGGCACGCAGGGTGTGCAACGGCACGCGGCCCTCGCGGTACCACTCGGTGCGGCTCATCTCGGCGCCGCCGAGGCGTCCACCGCACTGCACGCGGATGCCGAGGGCACCGGCGCGCTGAGCGTTCTGGACCGCACGCTTCATCGCACGGCGGAACGCGATGCGGTTGGCGAGCTGGTCGGCGACACCCTGGGCGATCAGTGCGGCGTCAAGTTCGGGGGTCTTGATCTCGACGATGTTGAGCTGGATCTTCGGGTTGCCGGTGATCTTGGTGATCATCGCCCGGAGCTCGTCGGCCTGGGCGCCACGACGACCGATCACGATGCCCGGACGGGCCGTGTGGACGTCGACGCGCAGCTTGTCGCGGGTGCGCTCGATCTCGATACGGCTGATCGCCGCCGACTCGAGGCGCTCCATGATCGCGTCACGGATCTTCCAGTCCTCGGTGAGGTATTCCTTGTAGTCCCGGTCGGAGAACCAGCGGCTCTTCCAGTCGGTGCTCACGCCGAGGCGGAAGCCGTACGGGTTGATCTTCTGGCCCATGGGTCAGTCCTCGTCCTTCTTCGAGCCGGGCTTGCTGAAGCCGGCGGCTTCGGCGTTCTCTTCGGTGTCGAACCACACCTCGGCCTTGGTCACCTTGTAGTACCGGCTGTCGGGGGTGTGGTACAGCATCGAGTCGGCGTTGCCCTTGATCGGGTGCGTGTCGGGGCCGTTGCCGTCGACGTCGGGCTTGATGCTGCCCGCCCACTCGGCGGCCTCGAAGTCGCCCGACGCGGCGGGTGCCTCGTCGGCGTCGTCGGCGGCGTCCACCTCGGCGGCGTCGACCTCGACGGTCTCGACTTCGGTCTCTTCGA
The DNA here is from genome assembly GCF_004364865.1 of Ilumatobacter fluminis. NCBI lineage: Bacteria > Bacillati > Actinomycetota > Acidimicrobiia > Acidimicrobiales > Ilumatobacteraceae > Ilumatobacter > Ilumatobacter fluminis. The sequence goes on along the minus strand of NZ_SOAU01000001.1, from coordinate 1,014,955 downwards.
CACCGGCGAAGCCCTCGACCTCGTCGGTGGCGATGTCGTCGGCGTTCTCGTCCTCGATGGCGTCGGTCTCGGCCTCGTCGGCGTCGATCTGGTCGACGCCGGCCTTGGCCTGCTCGGCACGCTGGCGGCTGCGCTCGACGCGAGCACGGCGGTTCGCCGACTGGCTGGAGCTGCGGCCTTCGGCGCGAGCCTGCACGACCTCGAGACGATCCTCGCTCATGCGAGCGACGACGATCGTGATGTGGCAGGTGCGCTTTCGGATGCGGGTCGCACGACCGCGAGCACGCGGACGGAAGCGACGCAAGGTCGGGCCTTCGTCGGCGAAGCAGGCGAGCACGAAGAGCTCGTCGGCATCGGCGATGTAGGCGCCCGAGTCGGTGTCGGTCGCGTTGGCGACGGCCGAGGCCAGCACCTTGCGGATGTCGTGGGCGATCGCCCGGTCGGTGAACTGCAGCACCTCGTCGGCCTGGTGGACCGGGAGACCGCGGATCAGGTCGAGCACCACGCGGGCCTTGTAGGCCGAGGACCGCACGTACTTGGCGGTCGCCTTGGTGCCGTGACGCTCACCGATCGCGGTGGCGCCTTCGTTGAGCTTCGGACCACGCATCAGCGACGTGCCCCCTTCTCCTGCCCGGCGTGGAACTTGAACGTCCGGGTGGGGCTGAACTCACCGAGCTTGTGGCCGACCATCGACTCGGTGATGTACACCGGGACGTGCTTGCGGCCGTCGTGGACGGCGATGGTGTGCCCGACCATGTCGGGGATGATGGTGCTGCGACGCGACCAGGTCTTGATGACCTTGCGTTCGCCGGCCTCGTTCTGCTCGTCGACCTTCTTGAGCAGATGGTCGTCGACGAACGGGCCCTTCTTGAGACTGCGAGTCATGTTCTTCGGATCTCCTTCTCGGGCCTCAGCGGCGTCCCTTGCCGGTGCGGCGACGACGGACGATGAGCTTCTGGCTGGGCTTGTTCTTGTCGCGGGTGCGACGCTCGGGCTTGCCCCACGGCGAGCTGGCGGGACGGCCACCGGAGGTGCGGCCTTCGCCACCACCCATCGGGTGGTCGACGGGGTTCATGGCGACACCGCGGGTCTGGGGCTTGATGCCCTTCCAGCGGTTGCGACCGGCCTTGCCGATCTTGACGAGCTCGTGCTCGCTGTTGCCGACCTCGCCGACGGTGGCGCGGCAGTCGATCGGCACGCGGCGCATCTCGGTCGAGGGCATACGCACGGTGGCGTAGTCGCCTTCCTTGGCGACCAGCTGGACGGCGATGCCGGCCGAACGACCGATCTTGCCGCCCTGGCCGGGACGCAACTCGACGTTGTGGATCGTCGTACCGACCGGGATGTAGCGCAGCGGCATGGCGTTGCCGGGCTTGATGTCGGCGCCCTGGCCGGACTCGACCTGATCGCCGACGTTGAGGCCCTTGGGAGCCAGGATGTAGGCCTTCTCGCCGTCCGCGTAGTGCAGGAGGGCGAGGCGGCAGGTGCGGTTCGGGTCGTACTCGATGCCGGCGACCTTGGCGGTCACGCCGTCCTTGGTACGACGGAAGTCGACGACGCGGTAGCGCTGCTTGTGACCGCCGCCGCGGTGACGCGACGTCTTGCGGCCGTAGGCGTTGCGGCCACCGGTCTTGGACTTCTTTGCCAGCAGCGACTTCTCGGGCGTCGACTTCGTCACATCGGAGAAGTCGGACGACGTCTGGAAGCGACGGCCGGCGCTGGTGGGCTTACGGGAACGAATTGCCATGACGATGACCTCAGTTCTCGAACAGCGGGATCTCACCCGCTGCCAGCGTGACGATGGCGCGCTTGGTGTCGGGCTTGGAACCGCGGCGGTTCGAACCACGCACTCGCGTGGCCTTGCCCTTGCGGTTGAGGGTGTTCACCTTGAGCACTTCGACGCCCCAGATCGCCTCGACCGCATCGCGGATCTCGGGCTTGCTGGCGCTCGGAGCGACCTTGAACACGTACACGCCGGTCTCCATGAGGTCGTAGCTCTTCTCGGAGACGACCGGCGCCAGGATGATGTCGCGAGGATCCTTCATCACTTCTCGTCCTTCTCAGCGGCGGCGCCCGTCGGGAGCACGGCCTGGGTGAACACGACGTAGTCGTTGCAGAGGACGTCGTAGGCGTTGAGCTCGCCGGGGGCGATCAGCTGCACCTCGGTGAGGTTGCGGAAGCTGAGCGCTGCCGTGGCGTCGTCACGGCCGACGACGACGAGGACCTTGCCCTCGAGGCCGAGACCGGCGAGCGCCGACTTGGCGGCCTTGGTGCTGGGGGCGTCGAAGCCCCACTCGTCGACGACGACGACCTTGCCCTCGGCGGCGCGGTCGGACAGAGCCGAGCGGAGCGCGAGGTTGATCATCTTCTTCGGGGTCTTCTGGCCGTAGCCACGCGGCTTCGGGCCGAGGGCGACACCACCACCGCTGAACTGCGGTGCGCGGATCGAGCCCTGGCGGGCGTTGCCGGTGCCCTTCTGGCGGTACGGCTTGGCGCCACCACCGGCGACCTCGGAGCGGGTCTTGGTGCTCTGGGTGCCCGAGCGACGGGCGGCGAGCTGGGCGGTGACGACCTGGTGCATGACCGGGACGTTCGGCTGGATGCCGAACGTGTTGTCGTCGAGATCGACGGTGCCGGCGTCCTTGCCGGCGGCGTTCTTGAGGGTGATCTGCGCCATGGTGATCAGGCTCCCTTCACAGCAGCCTTGACGGCATTGCGGACGGACACGAGCCCACCGTTGGGGCCGGGGACCGAACCCTTGATGAGCAGCACGTTGCGCTCGGCGTCGGACTCGACGACCTCGAGGTTGAGGGTCGTGACCTGCTCGTGGCCCATGTGGCCCGACATCCGGAGGCCCTTGAAGACCCGGCCCGGGAACGAGCACGAGCCGACGGCGCCGGGGGTGCGGTGGTTCTTGTGGTTACCGTGGCTGGCGCCCTGGCCCTTGAAGTTGTGACGCTTCATGGTGCCGGCGAAGCCCTTACCACGGCTGGTGCCGGTCACGTCGACCTTGGCGCCGGCCTCGAGGGCCTCCACCGTGATCTCCTGACCGACTTCGAAACCGTCGACCGAGTCGAGGCGGAGCTCGACGAGCCGCTTGCCCGGCTGGACACCCGCCTTGGCGTAGTGGCCGGCGGCCGGCTGATTGAGCTTCTTCGCGTCGCGATGCCCGTAGGTGACCTGCAGAGCGCTGTAACCATCACGTTCGGCGGTCTTGATCTGGACGACGCGCATGGGCTCGACACGGACGACCGTGACGGGGACGACCTGGTCGTCCACCCACTTCTGCGTCATCCCGACCTTCTCGCCGAGAATCACTGTTTGTGCCATTGCGGCATTCCTTCGTTGATCGAGCCCTTCGGGGGCTATCCACTTGCATGGAGACCGTGCGTTCGGACGAACCGGCAGTTCGTCCGGTTCTCACGCAAATGCTCCGCCGCCCGTGCAGGGCGTGCGGAGCACTCGGTCAGGTTGTCGCCGTGGGGTATCCGGTCGATAGTGCTCGATCGGACCGTCACGGACATCGATTGCGAACTTGCGTGCCAGGGAGTCCCTGGACACGGCTATGAAATGCTATCGGAGCGGTTCCAGGTCCACAACCGGCCCGGAACGTCCGCACCAGATGTGACCGGAATCACGCCCCAGCCACCCAGTGTCGGATGATGTCAGACATCAACCGACACCGAAACTGGCAGGTGTCGGAGCGACCGGTCGGTTGATGTCTGACATCATCCGACCGGCTGCGGTGCTCAGCTGTCGGCGCGGCTGGCGAGGGTGACGGTGAAGTCCATCAGCTCGCCCTCGCGCAGCACGACGATCGTGGTCTGGTCGCCCGGTTCGAGGTCGCGGATGGCGGCCACCAGGCCGGCGAGGCCCTCGATCGGCGCGTCGTCGACCTCGATGACGATGTCGCCTTCGAGCAGCCCGGCGTCCGCAGCGGGCGTGTCCTCCTCGACCGTGGCGACGATGGCGCCCTGGCCGCCGTCGGTCCGGTCGGCGAGGCTGACACCCAGGAAGCCCTCTTCCCGAGGCTCTCCATCGGCCTGATCGCGGAGCGATTCGACGATGGGCAACGCCTCGGCGGTGGAGATCGCGAAGCCGATGTTGGTCGCCGCCGTGAACGTGTCACCGCGGGCGACGGCGGTGTTGATGCCGACAACCTGGCCGAGCGAGTTCACGAGCGGACCACCGGAGTTGCCCGACGAGATCGCGGCGTCGGTCTGGATGAGGCCGTCGAGCACGGCGTCGGAGCTCGTGACGATCGTGCGGTTCAGAGCCGACACGATCCCCTTGGTGACCGAGGGGTCGCCGTCGAGGTCGAGAGCGAAACCGATCGCCATCACCTCGTCGCCGATGTCGATCGCGTCCGGGTCGGCGAACTCGGCGGCGGCGAACTCGTCGCCCTCGATTCGGAGCAACGCCAGGTCGTTGCCGGGGTCGGCGGCGAGGAGGACCGCCTCGCGAGGCTCGCTCTCGCCGGCGAGACGGACCCGGATCTCGGTCGCGTCCTCGACCACGTGGGAGTTCGTCAGGATCTCGCCGTCGGTCGTGGTGATGACGCCGGTGCCCACCGACGTGCCGGCACCACCGACACCGCCTTCGACGTCGGCGCTGATCGTGACGACCGACGGGGCCACGTGCGCAGCGACGGCGGCGACATCGAGCGCCGGCAACTCGCGATCGCCGTCGGCGATCTCGAGCAATGCGCTGGAAGCGCGCTGCGGCGGCGTGGGGTCGCCGTCGTCGTCGAGCGAGACGGCGATCAGACCGCCGGCCACGCCGGAACCGATCATCGCGACGGCGAGCAGTCCGGCCATTGCGGCGCGACGGGGCCCTTGGCGAGGGGTCTTCTCCGGGGTCGGCGTCGGATCGGCCGTCGGTCCGCTCATCGGCGGGTTCCCGGGCGGGACCGCGACGTGTTCGATCGGGTCGTTCGGCGTGAGCTCGACCATCGTCGGCGACGTCGAGGTGGACACGGACGACGGGTCCGGCTGCGACCCGGGATGCACGGGCGGCTCCCAGGAGCCGGCTGACGGTGTGGCGCCGTCGTTCTCGCGGGGAGGGGGCAGTGCGGTCATGTCACTGGTCTACCAACGACAGCGCCGGCCCGCCATGGAGGCGGGCCGGCGCTTCTCAGTTGCGATTCAACCAGAAGGGGTCAGGCACCTTCTGGCCGGCCGATCGGAGTAACCGGTGCCTGCAGCGCCAGAAGGTGCCTGACCCCTTCTGGCGCTGGTCGCCTCAGCCCTTGGCTTCGATGAAGGCGTCCGAGAAGTTGATCTCGTAGTCGCCCGTGTCGCTGATGAACTCCAGCTTCTCGAGGTCGTCGGGGTAGATCGCCGGATCCTCGAGGATCTCGGGCAGGATCGACGCCTCGGCGGCCTCGTTCGGGCTGGCGTAGTAGTTCCAATTCGTCAGCGCGGCGCCATTCTCGGCATCGAGGATGAAGTTGATGAACGTGTGCGCCGTGCACGGGTGCGGCGCGTCGTGGACGACGGCCATGTTGTCCACCCAGCGGGTGCCGCCCTCGTCGGGCACGAAGTACTCGTACTGCGCGGGGTCGTCCGCCTCGTCGAACTGGACGAAGAAGTTGCCCGAGTAGCCGTGGGCCACGACCGTCTGGCCGGTGGCGAGGTTCTCGTCGTAGCCGTCGGAGTCGAACGCCTGGATCGGGGCATTCGCCACGAGTTCCTTCGCCTCGTTCAGCTCCTCTTCCGAGGTCGAGTTGAGCGAGTAGCCGAGGTACTTCAGAGCGGCACCGAGCGTTTCGCGCGGATCGTTCAGCAGCGAGATCGAACCGGCGGTGCCGTACTCGTCGGCGGTCGCCTGGTCGAACACGAGCGCCCAGGAGCGGGGGAAGTCCTCGCCCGTCACGGCCTTGTCGACACCCAACCCGGTCGTGCCCCACTGGTACGGGGCGGCGTATGCGCCCTCGGGGTCGTACGGCAGGCCGCTCTCGAAGTCGTCGGCGAGGTTCGAGTAGTTCGGGATGGCAGCCTTGTTGAGCGCCATCACGTCACCGTTCGAGATCATGATCGAGACCATGTAGTCGGACGGGACGATCACGTCGTAGCCCGAGTTGCCGGCCGAGATGATCGGCTGCATGGCTTCGTTCGAGTCGTAGGTGTCCTGGGTCACCGACACGCCGTACTGCTCTTCGAACGCCGTGAGCAGCTCGGGGTCGATGTACTCGGCCCAGTTGTAGAGGAACAGGTCGCCGTCGACCTCGTCGACGGCACAGTCCGGCCCGTCGCCCGCCGGCTCGGCGGCATCGTCGCCCGAGTCGGCATCGTCGCCCGAGTCGGCATCATCGCCGTCGCCCGAGTCGTCTGCTGCATCATCGGTGTCGTCGGCAGCCGGTTCGTCGTCGTCGCCACCGCACGCGGCGAGGGCGAGCGAGGCGACGACCGCTGCGGCGATCGTCCTGCGCTTGGTGATCATTGGTTCTCCCCTTGGGTTTGCGGGCCGCTCACGCGGCCGGTTCACGCCGGCGTCGGCCCTGGTTCGCGCGCTGCGCGAACAAGCTGCCGATCACCAACACCAGGGACGCGGACAGCATCACCACCGACACGGCGTTGATGAGCGGTGTCACGCCCTTACGAATGAGACTGAACACGTACACCGGCAGGGTGGTGCTGCCCGGGCCGGCGACGAACTGGGTGACGACGACGTCGTCGAGCGACAGGGTCAGAGCGAGCAGCGCGCCGCCCATCACGCCGGGCATGATCTGGGGCAGGGTGACGTGCACGAACGCCCGCCACCGGGTCGCGTAGAGATCGGCGGCGGCCTGTTCGAGCGTGGCGTCCATGCCGGCGATGCGGGCTCGCACGACGACCGACACGAAGGCGATGTTGAACGCGATGTGGCTGACGACGATCGTCGCGAACCCCTTGGCGATGCGCAGACCGAACCATGCGTCGAGCAGGTCGAAGGCCTGCGTGAAGAACAGCAGCATCATCACGGCCATCGTGACGTCGGGGATGATGATGGGCAGGTAGAGCAGCGCGTCGAACACCTTCTTGCCCCGGAACGTGAACCGTTCGAGTGCCAATGCCGCCATCGTGCCGAGCACGACCGAGACAACCGTCGACACCAGCGCGACCTTGATCGACACCCAGATCGCGTCCTGGACGCGGGTGTCGTCGCCGAGCGCTCGATACCAGTCGAGGGTGAAACCGCCCCACTGGCCGGGGTTGCGGGCGCCGCTGAAGCTGTAGATCGTGAGCAACACGATGGGCGCGTAGAGGAAGATCAGGACGACGACGACGTTCAGGCTGAGCCCGAACCTGGCGATGCCCCTGGCCTGGGCCGACGACGACCCGCTCACAGGTTCTTCCCCCCGGATCGGAAGTAGACGATCGTCGCGGACAGCATCACGGCCATCAGGACGAACGACACCGAGGCACCGACCGGCCAGTTCCGGGCGGTCAGGAACTGGGTGACGATGTAGCTGCCGAGCATCGTCTCGCGGCCACCGCCGAGGATCTCGGGTGTGACGTAGGCACCGAGGCTCGGCACGAACACCAGGATCGACCCGGCGATGACGCCGGGCAGCGAGAGCGGCAGCACGATCTTGAGGAACGACTGGACGCCGTTGGAGTAGAGGTCACGGCTCGCCTCGACGAGGCGCCAGTCGATGCGTTCGATCGACGCGTACAGCGGCAGGATCATGAACGGCAGGAAGGAGTACGTCAGCCCGAGGACGACGGCGGTGCGTGTGAACAACAGGTCGGTCTCGCCGAGCCCGACCGCCTCGGTCGCCGACGAGATCGGGCCGCCGGTCGACAGCAGCAGCCGCCACGAGTAGTTGCGGACCAGGAAGTTGGTCCAGAACGGGATCATCACCGCGACCAGCAGCAGGTTGCGCACGAGCGGGCGTCGAGTCGCCGCGTAGTACGCGTAGGGATACCCGATCACGAGACACACGAACGTGGTGATCGCTGCGAGCCAGGCCGAGCGGAACACGACGTTGCGCACGATCGGCTCCCCGAGCTTGCGGTACGAGTCGAGGTTCCAGCCCGACAGTGCGACGCTGCCCGAACTCGTGCGGGTCGCGAAGCTGTAGACGAGCACGATGACCAACGGCACCGCGAAGAACAGCACCATGTAGAGGTAGGCCGGGAGCGCCAGCAACAGGCCGCGTCGCCGGTCGGCCTTGCGCAGCCGCCGTTCGACCTCCTCGCCGACGTGATGATGTTCGTGATCCGGGTCGACGATGTCGAGCGGGTCGAGCGAACTCGAACTCACGCCGGCACCACCGCGACGGCATCGTCGCGCCACCACAAGCTGACGTCGTCACCGACCTCACGACGAGCGACACTCGGCCGGTTCTCGGCCCGGACCTCGATCGTCATCCAGTCGAGCGTGACGTGGTACACGACGCCACTGCCGAGGAACGTGACGGCGCCGATCGTGCCGTCGAGCGAGGCGTGGCCGTCGGGCACCGCGCCGCGGTCGACGAGTTGCACCCGCTCGGGCCGCAGACTGAGGGCGATCGCCTCACCAGTGGTTCCGGCGTGGTCGACCACGACTCGTGTCCCGTTCGTCAGGCACACGGTCGACGAGTCCTCGACCGTGCCCGGCAAGAAGTTGGAGCGGCCGATGAAGTCGGCGACGAACCGGTTCACCGGCTGGTCGTAGATCTCCTCGGGCGTGCCGACCTGGAGCAGTTCGCCGTCGCCCATGACGCCGATGCGGTCGGCCATCGACAACGCTTCTTCCTGGTCGTGGGTCACGAACACGAACGTGATACCGACTTCGCGCTGGAGCTGCTTCAGCTCGAACTGCATGCCCTGTCGCAACTTCAGATCGAGTGCGGCGAGGGGCTCGTCGAGCAGCAGCACCTTCGGCCGGTTGACGAGTGCCCGCGCGAGCGCGACACGCTGCTGCTGACCACCCGACAGCTGATTGGGGCGACGATGCTCCATGCCGGTGAGGCGGACCAGCTCGATCGCCTCACCCACGCGCCGGGCGACATCGGCCTTCGGCGTCTTCTGCATCCGCAATCCGAACCCGACGTTGTCCGCAATCGACATGTGCGGGAACAGGGCGTAGTTCTGGAAGACGGTGTTGACGGGCCGCTTGTTGGGCGGCAGCGTGCCGACCTCGTCCCCATGGATCTTGAGGCTTCCCGCGGACGGGATCTCGAGCCCGGCGATCATGCGGAGCGTCGTCGTCTTGCCGCAACCCGACGGGCCGAGCAACGCGAAGAACTCGCCGTCAGCGATGTCGAGGTCGAGCGCGTCGACAGCAACCACATCGTCGAAGCGCTTGGTCAGCGCTCTCATGGAGACGGCGGGAACCATCGACGGGAGATTACTCACCCAGAACATGTTTGTGACGCGAACGCGTCACGATCACACGCCGTTCACACAACCTCGGTCGACCGGCGCCGAGGAGCTCATCGCTTGATGTGAACGCACCGGTTCACATCGTCTACGGTCCCGTCGTGCGGCAGCAGCGAACCAGGTCAGGAGGTCACCAGCGAACGGGCCTCCGGCGGCAAGGGTTGCCGGAACCGCCCGGACGGCACCGGCGCGCCCGATCGAACGAGCGCGATGTGCCATGACGGCGACGAGCCGAGTGCCCACCGCAACGCGTCGACCGCCACGGCGCCGATGCGGTGGGCACCCGGACGTGGAGACAGACCCGTGATCTCGGCGATCCGCGGCGGCAGCGTCGCCACGGCCGCCTGCTGGAGCAGGGTGTAGCCGACCTTGACGGGCGGTGACAGCGGCGGCGACGCCAGGAAATCGATCGCCTCCCGCTGGGCTTCCGTGGGCTGGAGGTCGGGATGTTCGGTGATCCAAGCCGACAACTCGTCGGCGGTTTCGGGCATGGGGTCGGCACCGAGCAGCGCACCGATCTTCGTCTGTTCGAGCACGAACCGGTCGGCCTCGTCGTCGGTCAGCGGTTGCGGCCCGTAGTGCTGATACGCCGTGAGGAACGAGTCGGTGAGTGCGTTGTGGACCCACGCCGCGTGGGCCGGGTTGTCGGCCGAGTACGGGACGCCCCGTTCGGAGACGCCGCGCACCGAGCGGTGGACGCGTTGCACGATCTCGGCCGACCGCTCGACCTCGGGCATCGCTCCGTACGTCGTCTCGGTGACGTAGAAGGAGGTGCGGGTGAGGCGGCCGAGCGGGTCGTCGCGGTACGACGAGTGGTCGCCGACACCCGCGACCACTTCGGGGTGAGCGGTCTGCACGAGCAGGGCGCGGACGCCGCCGACGAACGCGGTGGCGTCGCCGATGACCCGCCACGACACGGAGTCGGGGCCGAGCAGGCCGGGGTCGCCGACGTGGTCGAGGGTGTGTTCGAGCGGTTGCGGCCCGTGCGAGAAGAGCGAGGTGGTCGCACCGACCACACGGTCACGGAGATCGTCGACGACCGACATGGCGCAGTCGTACCCGTTTCGCCACAGTTGCACGCCTCCCCCTACGTCCGAACACGGGCGACCGGATGCACCGTCGGTTGAGGTCAGACCCCAACCGACTGACCTCAACCGACAACCGACTAGTCCTCGATCACGTCGAGGCCTTGTTCGCGGAGCCTGGCCAGGTTGTCGAGCATGCCCTGGAGTACCTCGGGTGGGTGGCCGTCCCAGTCGTCGACCTCGCGGACGACGCGCATCGGCTGTCTCGTCCGGTACGACTGCGTGATGTTGCCGGGGAATCGCTTGTTGGTGACGTTGGGGTCGTCCTCGAACGGACCGGTCGGCTCGACGACGTACACGTGCCCCCGTTCGGCCGAGCCGGTGAGCGACGTGGCGAGTTCCGCACCCCAGACCGCCGTCTCGACGAGTGCCGAAAAGTAGACGTGGTTCGAGATCCGCCCGTCTTGGTAGTTCGACCGCTGTCCGACGAGGACGTCGTCGCCGGCGGCGAACGACCGAGCGGTGCCGTGGAAGAACGGTCCGGTGACATGGTCGCAGTCGTCGAACGTGACCGGAATCCAGTCGTCGGCAGCACCCGTCGGATCGTTCGTCATCGCAGTGACAGAACCAGAAAACCCGGCTTGCAACAAGCGCACCCTCCCGACCTACGGTGAGTGGTGGCGGGACCGTTCGTGCACGTAGGGGATGCCACGGAAAACGCAAACGGCCCGGCCCTCAAGAGAGGCACCGGACCGTTTGGTCAGAATTTTTCTGCGAAGCAGAGCTCGAGATTTCGTTCGCTCGCCAGGCAGACGAGCCCCGAGCAGCCTCTCGGCTGCGAGCGGGCGATGTCAACGCCGCGAGCGGGCGAGAGATCAGCTCTGCTGGATTTTGATTTCGATGTCGACACCGGCGGGCAGCTCGATGCGCTGCAGGGAGTCGATGGTCTTCGCGTTGGGGTTCACGATGTCGATGAGCCGCTTGTGGATGCGCATCTCGAAGTGCTCACGCGAGTCCTTGTCGACGTGCGGGCCACGGATGACCGTGTAGCGGTGCTTGTCGGTCGGCAGCGGGATCGGGCCACGGATGGTGGCGTCGGTCCGGTTGACCGTCTCGACGATCTTCTTCGTCGACTGATCGATGATCTCGTGATCGAACGCCTTGAGGCGGATGCGGATGTTCTGTGCCATGTCGGTTCTTCTCTCTCAGCTGGCGTCGGTCACTTGAGGATCTTCGTGACGCGGCCCGCACCCACGGTGCGGCCACCCTCACGAATCGCGAAACGCAAACCCTCATCCATCGCGATCGGCTTACCCAGCTCGACCGTCATCTCAACATTGTCACCAGGCATCACCATCTCGGTACCCGACGGCAACTCGATCGTCCCGGTCACATCCGTGGTCCGGAAAAAGAACTGCGGACGATAGTTGTTGAAGAACGGCTTGTGACGACCGCCCTCCTCCTTCGTCAACACATACACCTGACCCTCGAAATTCGTATGCGGCGTGATCGAACCCGGCGCACACAACACCTGACCACGCTCCACATCTTCCTTGTTCGTGCCACGAAGAAGCGCACCGATGTTGTCACCGGCCTGACCCTCATCGAGCAACTTGCGGAACATCTCCACACCCGTACACGTCGTCTTCTGCGTATCACGCAACCCGACGATCTCGATCTCGTCACCGGTGTGAATCACACCCTGCTCGACCTTGCCCGTCACCACCGTGCCACGACCCGTGATCGTGAACACATCCTCGATCGGCATCAAGAACGGCTTGTCCAGATCACGCTCCGGCTCCGGAATATACGTATCAGCAGCAGCCATGAGCTCCATGACCTTCTCCTGCCACTCCGCCTCACCCTCGAGCGCCTTCAACGCCGACACCGGCACGATCGGAGCATCATCACCGGGGAACTCGTACTCGTTCAACAACTCACGAATCTCCAACTCGACCAGCTCGAGCAGTTCCTCATCATCGACCATGTCCGCCTTGTTCAACGCGACCACGATGTACGGAACACCCACCTGACGAGCCAACAACACATGCTCACGCGTCTGCGGCATCGGACCATCAGTCGCCGCGACCACCAAGATCGCACCATCGACCTGCGCCGCACCCGTGATCATGTTCTTGATGTAGTCAGCATGACCCGGCATATCGACATGCGCATAGTGACGATTCTCGGTCTCGTACTCGATATGAGCAATCGAAATCGTGATACCACGCGCCTTCTCCTCCGGCGCCTTGTCAATCGTGTCGAACGCCGCAAAATCAGCCAAACCACGATCCGACAACGTCTTCGAAATCGCCGCCGTCAACGTCGTCTTCCCATGGTCGATGTGACCCATCGTGCCAATGTTCACGTGCGGCTTGTTGCGCTCGAACTTCGCCTTGCTCATCTTCGTTCTTCCTCTGTGACTTTCTTCGGGATCTAGTGGATTCGGGGGACGATCACTCGCCGCGCACGCGCTTGACGATCTCGTCCTGGACGTTCGTGGGGACCTGCTCGTACTGGCCGAACAGCATCGTGTAGTTGGCACGGCCCTGGGTCGCCGAGCGGAGGTCGGTCGAGTAACCGAACATCTCCGACAGCGGCACCTTGGCGCGCACCGTCTGGGTGTTGCCGGAGGCTTCCATGCCCTCGACCTGACCGCGGCGGCGGTTGAGGTCGCCGACGACGTCGCCGAGGTACTCCTCGGGGGTGACGACCTCGACCTGCATGATCGGCTCCATGAGGACGGCGCCGGCCTTGGCCGCCGCTTCCTTGATGCCGGCCTGGCCGGCGATCTTGAAGGCCATCTCCGACGAGTCGACGTCGTGGTACTGACCGTCGACCAGGGTCACCTTGACGTCGACCATCGGGAAGCCGGCGAGGACGCCGGACTCGAGGCCGGCTTCGACGCCCTGACCCGTCGGGTTGATGTACTCGCGGGGCACGCGGCCACCGGTGATCTCGTCGGCGAACTCGAAGCCCTCACCCGGGTTCGGCTCGACGCGGAGCTTGATGACGGCGAACTGGCCCGAGCCACCCGACTGCTTGACGTGGCGGTACTCGTAGCTGTCGACGGTCTTGGTGACGGTCTCGCGGTAGGCCACCTGCGGCTTACCGATCGTGGCCTCGACGTTGTACTCGCGCTGCATACGGTCGACGAGCACCTCGAGGTGCAGCTCACCCATGCCGGAGATGACGGTCTGGCCGGTGTCGTGGTCGGTGCGGATGCGGAAGGTCGGGTCCTCGTCGGACAGCGCCTTCATCGCCTTGCCGAGCTTGTCCTGGTCGGACTTGGTCTTCGGCTCGATGGCGACGTGGATGACCGGCTCGGGGAACTCCATCCGCTCGAGGATCACGGCGTTGTCGCGGTCGCACAGGGTGTCACCGGTGGTGGTGTCCTTGAAGCCGAGACCGGCGACGATGTCGCCGGCCATGGCGACGTCGAGGTCTTCACGGTTGTTGGCGTGCATCAGCAGGATGCGACCGAGACGCTCGCGCTTCTCCTTGGTCGAGTTGTAGACCTCTTCGCCCTTGTTGATCTCGCCCGAGTACACCCGGAAGTAGGTCAACTTGCCGAACGGGTCGGCGACGATCTTGAACGCCAGCGCCGAGAAGGAGGAGTCGTTGGCGTCGCGGGTGATCTCCTCGTCGCCACGCATGTTCGTGCCCTTGATCGGCGGCACGTCGAGCGGGCCGGGCAGGTAGTCGATGACGGCGTCGAGCATCGGCTGGACGCCCTTGTTCTTGAACGCCGAGCCGCACAGGATCGGCACGAACGAGTGCTCGAGCGTGCCCTTGCGGATGGCCGCCTTGATCTCGTCCTCGGTGATCTCTTCGCCGCCGAGGTACTTCTCCATGAGTTCCTCGTCCTCGGTGGCGAGGGTCTCCATCATCTCTTCGCGGTACTGGTTGGCCTGGTCGACCATGTCGTCGGGGATGTCTTCGATCTCGTACTTCGCGCCGAGGTCGCTCTCGTCGGTGTCACGCCACACGAGCGCCTTCATGCGCACGAGGTCGACCATGCCGATGAACGGGGTGTCGACTTCCTGTCCACCGGCGCCGACGGGCAGCTGGACGACGAGCGGGTTCGCCTCGAGGCGGTCGCGCACCATGTCGACCGTGCGGTAGAAGTTGGCGCCGATGCGGTCCATCTTGTTGACGAAGCAGAACCGGGGCACCTTGTACTTGTTGGCCTGACGCCAGACCTGCTCGGTCTGGGGCTCGACGCCAGCGACCGAGTCGAACACGGTCACGGCACCGTCGAGCACGCGAAGCGAGCGCTCCACTTCGATGGTGAAGTCGACGTGGCCGGGCGTGTCGATGATGTTGATGCGGTGGTTGTCCCACACGCAGGTCGTCGCGGCCGAGGTGATGGTGATACCACGCTCCTGCTCCTGCGCCATGTGGTCCATGGTCGCGGCGCCGTCGTGCACCTCACCGATCTTGTAGCTCTTCCCCGTGTAGTAGAGGATGCGCTCCGTGGTGGTCGTCTTGCCGGCATCGATGTGCGCCATGATGCCGATGTTGCGGGTGCGCTCGAGGGGGAACTCACGCTTGGCCATCGTCAGATCACTTCCGTCTTTCGGGGTTAGAACTCTCAAGGAACAGGTACCGACCGAACCGCAGTCCGGCCGGAAACACGATGTTCGAGTGTAGCGCCCACGATCCGGGAACCACCTGGGTGCATCCGGAATTCAATCCCCGTTCAGCACGGGCCCTCCGGCGGTCGGTCGATGTCAGGTGAACCCTGGGTGAATATCGTTCAATGACGGTTGAACGATTCGAAGGCGGGGCGTAGCGTCGGCGACGTGACCGGGATCTCTGCAGACGCCGAGCGACGCGCCGCCGTGCATGCGGCGCTCGGCGAACCCGTCCGCGTCGCGGTCGTCGACGAGCTGCAACGCAGTGACCGCTCCCCCAAGGAGCTGAGCGCCCTGCTGGGCGTCGCGCCGAGCCTGTTGGCGTTCCACCTCGACGCGCTCGAGCACGCCGGGCTGATCGAACGCATCGCGTCGAGCGGTGATCGACGCCGCCGGTACGTCCGGTTGCGCCCGGACCGGCTCGACCTTCGCCTCGGTGCCGCCCCCGTCGACCCGGCGACACCGATGTTGTTCGTCTGCACCCAGAACTCGGCCCGCTCACAACTCGCCGCGGCAGCGTGGCGGGCCGACCGGGGCGGACCTGCCGCCTCCGCCGGCACCGAACCCGCCGATGCCGTCCACCCCGGGGCCGTCGCCGCCGCCGCGCGTGCCGGCCTCGATCTCGGCCACGCCCGCCCGCAGCGGCTCGAGACGGTGCCGGAGGGCACGACGGTCGTCACGGTGTGCGATCTCGCCCACGAGCAACTGCCGTCGGTGCCGGCGTGGCACTGGTCGATCCCCGACCCTGCCGTCGACGGCACCGACGCCGCGTTCGATGAAGCCCTCGACCTCATTCGTCGCCGGATCACCACCCTCACCACCACCACCGGCACCACACCCACCAACGATCCCCAGGAGCAACGATGACCCGCATCGGCATCAACGGTTTCGGCCGCATCGGACGACTCGTCGTCCGCGGCCTCGCCACCCATCCCGAACTCGAACTCGTCCACGTCAACGACCCGAAGGCCGACGCTCCGACGGCAGCGCACCTGCTCGAGTTCGACACCGTGCACGGCCGCTACGCCGGCACCGTCGACCACGACGACAACTCGATCACCGTCGACGGCACCCGAGCGACGGTCTCGATGCACAGCACCCCCACCGACGTGCCGTGGGCCGACCTCGGGGTCGACATCGTGCTGGAGGCGAGCGGCAAGTTCAAGACGACCGAGGTGCTCCAGCCGTACCTGGAGAACGGTGTGCAGAAGGTGATCGTCGCCGCGCCGGTCAAGAGTGACGGTGTGCTGAACATCGTCATGGGGTGCAACGACGATCTGTACGACCCGTCGACGAATCACATCGTCACGGCTGCGTCGTGCACCACGAACTGCCTCGCTCCGGTCGTCAAGGTGCTCCACGAGCAGATCGGCATCGAGCGCGGTGCGATCACCACCATCCACGACGTCACCAACACCCAGGTCATCGTCGACGCGCCACACAAGGACCTGCGTCGCGCCCGATCGGCGCTCAACTCGTTGATCCCGACCTCCACCGGTTCGGCGACCGCGATCACGATGATCTATCCCGACCTCGTCGGCAAGCTGAACGGCATGGCGGTTCGCGTGCCCCTGCTGAACGCGTCGATCACCGACGCCGTGTTCACGATGAGCCGGGACGTCACCGTCGACGAGGTCAACGGCTTGTTCCGCACTGCTGCCCAGGGCGAGCTCGAGGGCATCCTCGGCTACGAGGAGCGACCGCTCGTGTCGGCCGACTACACGAACGACACCCGGTCATCGATCGTCGACGCCCCGTCGACGATGGTGGTCGACGATCGGATGGTGAAGGTCATCGCCTGGTACGACAACGAGTACGGCTACGCGTTCCGCATGGCCGATCTCGCGGCGAAGGTCGCCGGTTCGCTGTGACACCGCAGCACACCCCGGGATCGGACGCTGTGCGATGAACCTCCGCGACTACGTGCTGGTCACGGCCGGCTACTGGGCCTTCACCATCACCGACGGAGCGCTCCGGATGTTGGTGCTGCTCCACTTCCACGAACTCGGCTACTCCCCCGTCCAGCTGGCGTTTCTGTTCCTCCTCTACGAGGTCATGGGCATCGTCACGAACCTGGTCGGCGGCTGGGTCGGTTCGCGGACCGGCCTGAACAAGACGCTGATGGCCGGATTGGCGCTCCAGATCGTGGCGCTGACCGCGCTGACGATCCAGGATGCGAGCTGGGCCGAGTGGGCCTCGGTCGCCTACGTCATGGGTCTGCAGGCGCTGTCCGGCGTGGCGAAGGACCTCACCAAGATGAGCTCCAAGAGCGCCGTCAAGTTCGTGGCCGGCGAGGGCGGGCTGTTCAAGTGGGTTGCGATCCTCACCGGTTCGAAGAACGCGCTCAAGGGCGTCGGCTTCTTCGTCGGCGCTGCGCTGCTGTCTGCCATCGGCTACGACGAGGCGCTACTCGCGATGGCGGCTGCGTTGGTGGTCGTGCTCGCGGCGATCATGCTGCTGCTCAAGTCGGAGATCGGCAAGGCGAAGGTCAAGCAGCCGCTCCGGTCGATCCTGTCGAAGTCGACCGCGATCAACCGCTTGTCGATCGCCCGCCTGTTCCTGTTCGGTTCGCGCGACATCTGGTTCGTGGTCGCGCTCCCGGTCTTCCTCGACGATCAGCTCGGCTGGACGTTCGAGGGGGTCGGCGCGTTCCTGGCGATCTGGACCATCGGCTACGGCGCCGTGCAGTCGATCGCTCCACGTGTGCTCGGTCGGGACCATCTCCTCGGCGCCAAGGTCTGGTCGTTCGCGCTGCTGGTCGTGACGGCGGCGATCGCCGTCGGCGTCACGTTCGACATTGCGATCACGGCGACCGTCGTCGGCGGGCTGATCGTCTACGGCCTCGTGTTCGCCGTCAACTCGTCGTTGCACTCGTATCTGATCCTGGCCTACTCGAAGCACGACGACGACGTGTCGCTCGACGTCGGCTTCTACTACTCGGCGAACGCGACCGGCCGCCTCGTGGGCACCCTCCTCTCGGGTGTGCTCTATCTGTGGGGCGGCTTCGAGGGAGCGATGTGGGGATCGGCGACCTTCGTGCTGATCACCTGGCTCCTCACCCTCCGGTTCGAGCCGTTGCCGTCGACGCCGGCCCGCACCCCGACCCCCGTCCCCGCCTGACACAGATGGTGTCGGATACCTCCCGTGTGTCACCCTGGGCTGGCGAGCGGCCTTGCCGCACGGGAAGTATCCGACACCATCTGTGGTCCGGACTGGCGGGTCAGTGGCCGGAGATGTACTGGGTGAGTGCTTCGTTCTCGTGTTCGAGTTCGGCGAGGCGGGCCTTCACGACGTCACCGATCGAGATGATGCCGGCGAGGTGGCCGCGATCGTCGACGACAGGCAGGTGACGGATCCGACGGTCGGTCATCAACGACATCAGCTGGTCGACCCCGTCGCCACACGAACACGTGATGACGTCGGTCGACATCACCGAACCGACCGAGTTGTCGAGTGCCTCGGCGCCGCCCCCCGACGTGGCGCGGACGATGTCGCGCTCGGAGACGATTCCTTCGATGGCACGGCCGTCGCCCGACACGACGAGCGCGCCGATCTTGCGTTCACCGAGTTGTCGGGCCGCGTCGAACAGTGTCGCCGTCTGCGCGATCGTCTCGACCGCATTGCCCTTCGATCCGAGAATCGACTGCACGTTCATCGTGACCCCCTTCGATGTCGATATCGGCGTCGTCACCGACGACGCCCGTCGACGAAACCCCCATCTCGTCGACGCCTCCGAACGTAGTGCGTGAATCGGCGGGGTTCAATCCGCCACGGATGTCAGTTCGGGAACAGATCGGGTCGACCGACGATGATGCCGTCGGCACCGTCGGCCACGAGTTCTTCGTAGAACTCGGCGTTCTCCTGGGTTCGCCAGTCGTTCGGCCACACCCACACCTCGACCCCGGCTGCGTCGACGGCCGTCCAGAACTCGGGGCTGATGACCGGGACGTCACCGAACATCGGCGGCACCTGGACGATGCGGGTCCCCGGTGACAGATCGGCACCTTGGAGTAGCCACGCCGACATCTCCCCCACACCCGGCGACACGTCGACGTCCGGTGCGATCGAACGGAAGTATTCGACCGTCGGATCGTCGAACGACACCACGACGACGTTGTCGGTGAGGTCGTACTCGACGATCGCCGCGGCGAGCGCATCGGCGGTGGCTGCCGCCGATGCATCCGTGCCCTTGATCTCGACGTCGAGCGGCATGTCGGGGTAGCGCTCGACCAGCTCGGCGAACGAGACGATCCGCAGCGTGTCCGGGTCGACGCCGTCGGGCGCCGGGACCGCGCCCGTGCGAACGCCGCGCAGGACATACGCCTCGTCGTCCTGCTCACGGCAGGGCCAGCAGCCCGGCGAATACCAGTACGCAGCGTCGAGTTGGGTGATCTCGTCGAAGGTGAACGAGTCGACGCGTCCGGTGCCGTCGGTGGTGCCGTCGACCGTGTCGTCGTGCTGGACGATCAGCACACCGTCAGCGGTGAGTTGGACATCCATCTCCAAGACGTCGGCACCCGCCTCGACCGCCCGATCGAAGGCATAGAACGTGGAGTGCGGCCACGCCTGATCGCCGCCCGCGTGGGCGATGTTGAGCACCTCGCCCGACGCGATCAGCTCGTCGATCGTCGGACGGCTGACCGACGGCATGGTCGTCGCAGGCGCGTCGGTCGTGGCGGGCGCGTCGGTCGTTGTCGGCGTGTCGGTCGACGCCGGCGCGGTGACCGCCGACGCGGTCGTGTCCGGCACCGTCGCTGCCGACGCGGTCGTTTCCGGCACCGTGATCTCGGACGGTGTGGTGTCGGGCACGGTCACTGCGACCTCGGACTCGCCGTCGCAGGCGGCGAGCAGGAGCAACGACGAGGCCACGACGACGAGGCCGGCACGGGGGGACGAGCGCATCCGCTCAGTCTGACAGCGGCGACCGGTTCCGGACATGCACGTCGGGTGAAGAAACGACGAACGCCCCGGGCCGGAGCCCGGGGCGTTCGTTCGATGTCGGGGCGGCGACCGTCGGGTCGCCGTTCGCTCACCAGCGGTAGTGGGCGAAGGCCTTGTTCGAGTCGGCCATCTTCTGCATGTCGTCGCGACGCTTCATCGAAGCGCCGAGACCGTTGGCAGCGTCCATCAGCTCGTTGGCGAGGCACTGGGCCATCGACTTCTCGCGACGGTTGCGGCTGAACTCGACGATCCAGCGGATCGCGAGGGTGGTCGCACGACGGGGACGAACCTCGACCGGCACCTGGTACGTGGCACCACCGACGCGGCGGCTGCGCACCTCGAGCGGCGGCTTGACGTTGTCGACGGCGCGCTTGACGGTGTCGAGCGCGTCCTCGTTCGTCTTGGCGGCGATGATGTCCATCGCGTCGTAGACGATCTTCTCGGCGATGCTGCGCTTGCCGTGCAGCATGACCTTGTTGATCAGCTGGGTGACGAGCACCGAGCGGTAGATCGGGTCCGCGACGAGTTCGCGGCGGGGAGCGGGTCCTTTACGCGGCATGGGTCACTTCTCCGTCTTCGCGCCGTAGCGGCTGCGGGCCTGCTTGCGTCCCTTGACGCCAGCGGCGTCGAGCGCACCACGGATGATCTTGTAGCGGACACCGGGGAGGTCGCGGACACGACCACCACGGACGAGCACGATCGAGTGCTCCTGCAGGTTGTGGCCCTCGCCGGGGATGTAGGCGGTGACCTCGATGCCGCTCGACAAGCGGACACGGGCGACCTTGCGAAGGGCCGAGTTCGGCTTCTTCGGCGTGGTGGTGTACACACGGGTGCACACACCGCGACGCTGCGGCGAGCCCTTGAGCGCCGGCGTCTTGCTCTTCGTGAACTTCGAGCTGCGTCCCTGGCGGACGAGCTGCTGAATGGTTGGCATGTACTACCTCTCGTGAATCCCACCCGAGGAGAGCCGCACTCCGGCGGGTCGACGGGCATGTGGTGAGTTGTCCGACCGGCGAAGCCGCCGACCGGGCGCCGTACGCCGAGCCGCGAGGCCCGACGAGAGGACAGAGCAATGCTACGAGCGTGCGGGGCACTCGCCAACCCCGGTCACGCGCCGGGCCAACCGGTGGCGCCGACGCCGGCGCCGACCCCGACCGGCAGACCGATCGGCTGCGACCGGATCGGCGACCGGGCCGGAGCGGCGGCGACCGCTCCACCGGTGATCGCGCCGAGGCCGACGTCGTCTCCAGTGGCGTCGAACACACCGATCGGAGCGAGCTGGTCGACGAGTTCGCCCTTGTCGTTCCGCTTGCCATTGCCGCGCTGGCCGTCGTCGGGGTCGGAGACCGACGGGACGGCGGCCGGCACCGTGGTACTCGTCGCGGCGGGCTGACCGTTCTTGCCCTTGTCGACCTGCTTGTCGGTGTGGACGGTGTGGGCCGCTTCCTTGCCGCGGCCCGACTGGTTCCACGGGACGACCTCGAACCAGAACCGGCCACCGATCGGCAGATCGGGGATCCACACCTCGGTCTCCTCGGTGACCAGAACCAGCTCGGCGTCGCCCGAGATCGAGACCTCGTAGAAGACGGCCTCGCCGTGTCGCTCGGAGACCGTCGGGGCGTCCCAGGTGGCGTGCAGGGTCGTGGTGGTGCTGTCGACCTTCAGGTGCTTCGGCTTGTCGGGGATCAGCGGCAGACCGGTCGCGTCGCGTCGCCAACCGCCCTCGCCGGCTCGAGTGGGCGTGAGCACCTCGGCGGGCACGACCTCGATGTCGCCGTCGGGCACGCTCCAACCGACCTCGAGGTGGTCGAGGTCGAGACCGTGCACGCCGATGGCCTCGATGTAGTACGAGCGTCCGGCGTGCAGTCGGAAGGTCGCGCTCGACTGGCTGTCGTAGCGATCCCACTGGTACTGCTCGGTCCATCCGGCAACGGAGGCGATCGCCACGGCACCGTCGGCGTTCACCCCGTCGGGGTTGAACAGGAGCCGGGCGTCGTCGTCGCCCGACAGGTGGAACGTGTAGTCGTCGGTCTCGGTCGGCGTGAGCAGGGCACGAAGGCGGGCCGCGTGGTTCTCGCCCTGCATCGGGGGCGTCTCGAGCCCCCAGGCCAGTGTGGCCGTCGACACCGGAGCCAGGCCGTCGGGGATCGAGGTGAGAGTCCACCAGCCGGTGTCCCAGCGGTCCCACGCAACCGTCGGCCTCGCGTCGGGAGACGGCGCGTCGGGCGACACCGGCGTCGGGTACGGGCCCGGCTTCGTCACCAGGACGGTCGCGGTCGACGCCTGTCGGCCGCCGGCGTTCATCGGGGCCACTTCGAGGAGGTAGCGAGTGTCGGGCACGAGGCCGACGAACGACGCCTCGGGGACGTCGCTCTCGAACTGCCGCACCTGGCCGCCACCTTCGAGTCGGACGTGGTAGCCCTCGGCCTCGGCGACGGGGTTCCAGGCCACGAACGCCGCCTCGACCCCGATCTCGGTCGACCAGCCGGGTGCGTGCAAGGGGCCGGGCACCTCGGGAAGTCCTTGTGGCGTGGCGAGACGCCACCCACCCTCGCCGAGCGACGTCGCCTCGATCAGATCCGCCGGAAGCAGTTCGACCGGACCGCCGACCGTGCGCTGCATCCCGACGGCGACGCTGTCGTCGCCGGACCCTTCCTTGCCGATCGCCTCCAGGTAGTAGGAGGTTCCGGCTTCGAGTTCGTACCAGGCGGTTCGCTGGCTCGCGTATCGGTCCCACTGCTGGTAGGTGGTCCATCCGGCGATGTACGCAGCCATCGCGGCGCCCACCGGGTCGGGACCGTTCGGGTTGACGAACAGCCGTGCGTCGTCGTCGCCCGAGACGAAGAAGCGGTAGCTCCCGCTCTCGGCGGGCGTGAACAGGGTGCGAATCCGTGCTGCGTACTGGTCGCCCTGGTTGCGAGGCGTCTCGAAACCACCGGACAGATCGACGGTGCGGTCGGGCGCAGCGCCCGCCGGCATGTCACCGAGCGACTGTCCCCACCGGTCGAGCCAGACGTCGTACGCCAGGTCGAGCGGTGCGGGCTGGTCGCCACCGCCGACGACGGTCGTCGTCGACATCGCCTCGACCCCGCCGGGCTCGACGGTGCCGTCGGCCGAGGTCGACGATGGAACGAATACTGCACCAGAGATCATGCACCCCACCACGAGTGCACGTCCCGCCAGACGTGTACGCATGACTCTGTTATCGGCGCGGCTCGGGGTGGGACTGGAGTGGTGCATCGTTCAGATTCCGTCAAGGTCGTGCCGGTCGAGGTCGTGCCGGTCGAGGTCGTTGTTCCACGCCGCCCGGAGGTCGGCGAACCGCCGCGGCAGTCCGAAGGCGTCGGTCGGGTCGGGATCGGTCACCGGGTCGTCGAGGAGCGGGTCGAAGGTCGGTGCCGGTTCGTCGGCGACGACGCGGCAGTCGTTGCCGCCGTCGGCGATCACCGACTGGCCCGTGCGGGCTCGGCGCGGGAGCAGCGGTGCCGGGTCATCCCCTCGGGTGGTGTCCGGCTGGACACCTCGGGAGCGACGGGGCAGCCCGAAGGCGTCGGTCGCGTCGACGACGTAGTCGATCCGCCCGAGCAGCGGGTCGCCGTGGACGTGCGGATCCCGGAGTCCGGCGATCGATCCGTCGAGGTCGTCCGACTCCGATCGGATCACGGTGGCCGTCGCCCGCCGGGCGGCGATGCCTGGCCGTGCCGTCTCCGCTGGCTCCCCCATCTCCTGCGACTCGTCGAGGGCGGCCACGGCGATGCCGGCTGCGGCCAGCGGTCCGCGAACTCGCCGGGGCGACACCTCGTCGTCGCTGCCTCCGGCCTCGTCGTCGCTGTCGTCGCCCAGGTCGATGTCGTCGTCGAACTCGACCGGATCGTCGCTGCGGGGGGTGACCTTCCATGCCCGCTCACCGACGAACTCCTTGATGTGCGCGACGCGCGCGATGACGTTCTTGTACTCGGTGTAGAAGAAGGTCGAAAAGAGCAGGTAGCCCCAGAACCATGACTTGTGTTGTTTGATCTCGGGGTCGGCGAGCTTGTAGGCGTACCAGGTCTGGTGCGGACCGACGTGGAGCACGAACACCGTCGTGAAGAACAGGATCGGCCAGCCCGCCGAGATCATCTGCCCGCGACTCATGTACCAGTAGGCGACGAGCGGGAAGACCTGGAGCGACAGCCAGGGGTAGACCTCGCGCCAGCCGAGCAGGTAGGTCGCGCCGACCTTCTGCCGCACGTTGAGCCCCGCCGACCGCCAGACCCGGGCCGTGTGCATCATCGTGACCTGGAACCAGCCCTGTGCCCAGCGCAACCGCTGGTTCCACACCTGCTTCATCGTCGTCGTGGCGAGTTCGCGCGACACGACGTCGCGGTCGGACCTGATCTTGAGGCCGCGCTCGACCGTTCGCATCGACGAGTCGATGTCTTCGGTCAGCATCGAGCCCCGCATGCGCGTCTCGTGCAGGAGGTCGGTGCGCCAGTATCCGTTCGACCCGCCGAAGACGCCGAATCGGTGCAGCTTGGCGCGCCCCGGGTGAGCGACGGCGTAGATCGACTCGAATTCGACGGCGATCATCTTGGCGAGCCACGTCTCGTCGCCGTTGCGTGTCATACAGTGTCCCTGCACGACGTCGTAGCCGTTTGCGAGCCACCGCCACGACCGTTCGAAGCTGCCGGGACGCGGCATGTGGTCGGCGTCGAACATCCCGGTGAACTCGCCGGTCGCCATGTGCAGCACGGCGTTCACGTTCTGGGCCTTCGAGGTGCTGCCCTCGATCTTGACGACCTCGAGGTCGTCGTGTCGGTCGGCGAGCGCGTGCAACTCCCGCTCCACGGCCATCGGATTCGGGGTGTTGTACGCCAGGATGACCTGGAGGCCGCCCGGGTAGCCCTGGTTCAGGAACGCGTCGAGGGTGTCCATGATCGTCGCGGCCTCGTTGGGCAGGTAGGCGCAGATGATCGCGGACGCCGGCGGATACGACTCGACCTCCGGCGGCTCCTTCTGACGAATGGCGAGGCGCGCCTCGACCAGGATCATCACGCCGGTCGAGACGAGCGTGAGCACACAGAACAGATAGACCGCCCAGGTGATGTCGAACCCCACGACCCGGTCGAAGAACCAGTAGAGGCAGAACGGGACGAACAGGCCGAGCACGTAGGTGGCCAAGATCTGACTCGGAGCCCGCAGGCGTTCCTTGACCGTCTGCCAACCGAAGCGCTCGAAGGGCCGCCGTTCCGGTGGGGCCGTGTCGACCGACATCGCCGGCTCCCATCGGTGCACGCGAAGGTCGAGGTGGCCGCTCGCGACTTCACGTGCGTCGACGGCCCGCCTCACGATGGTTGCGGCGTCGGGTCCGTCGTCGAGCGTGGCGATGCCGGCGGACGGCGTCAGGAGCAGGTCGGCACTGCCGCCCCACCGCCGGCCGGCGATCTCGAGGCAGAGTTGTTGCACGCGCTCCACCGTCGAGGACACCGTCGAGTCACGGCCGAGCACCAGCACCTCGCCCGACTCGGCGACGTGATAGACGTCGGTCGGGGCCAGGTGGTATCGCAACACGTCGACGAGCTCGCTCACGAGATCGAACACGAACAGCGCCCCGTGACGATGCTGCAGGCCGGCGATCTCGAACACGGAGACCGACGCCACCCCGCAGTTCCGGCCACCGCGCTCGCGGCGGGCGAACTCGACGGCGAGCTCGGACGCGAACTGATCGGGGTCGACGATGCCGACGGAGTATCGGCGGCGATCGGACTCGAGTCGCCGCTGCACGTCGGATGGTTCCGGGGCGCGGTTGATCACCAACCGACGCGATCGCTGGCGCGGTGCCAACGATCCGGGAGTCATCGAGATGTCCGTCATAACGCGTGCGTGGTGCAGATGCACCACTGTTATCGACGCGTTCGTACGGCTTCTTGAGTCTGTCTTGACAGGTCGTGGACGGTTTCGTGACGGTCGAAAACGGCGACGGCCCGCCACCCCGGAGGGTGGCGGGCCGTCGTTCGGACGTGAACGTCGAGGTGGTGCCGGTCAGCCGACCGTCGTGCCACCTTCGTAGGAACCGTGCAGGCTGGCCAGGAACTCGGCCGGGTTCTGCTCGTCGTCCTCGCTCGAGTAGTACGTCATCGGCTCGTACTCGGGGGCCTCGATGCCGAACTCCCGGTACTTCATCATGCCGGTGCCGGCGGGGATGAGCTTGCCGATGATGATGTTCTCCTTGAGGCCGATCAGCGAGTCGGACTTGCCGTCGATCGCCGCCTCGGTGAGGACACGGGTCGTCTCCTGGAACGACGCCGCGGACAGCCACGACTCGGTGGCGAGCGACGCCTTGGTGATGCCCATGATCTCGGGGCGACCCTCGGCGGGACGCTTGCCCTCCTCGACCATGCGACGGTTCGTGTCGCGGAAGGTCTTGGAGTCGACACGCTCGCCCGGCAGGAACTCGGTGCCACCGGTCTCCTGCACGCCGACCCGGCGGGTCATCTGGCGCACGATGAGCTCGATGTGCTTGTCGTGGATCGACACACCCTGGTCGCGGTAGACCTTCTGGACCTCGTCGACCAGGTACACCTGCGTCTCGCGGATGCCCTTGATCTCCATCAGTTCCTTCGGATCGGACGGACCCTCGGTGATCTTGTCGCCGGCCTTGACGTCCTGGCCGTCGGTGACGATCGGACGGGCACCGAGCGGGAGCACGATCTCGTGCTCGTCACCCTGATCGTCGACGACGGTGACCGGGATGCCCTTGCCTTCGTCCTCGCCGAGACGCAGCACGCCGGTGGCCTTGGCCAGGCGGGCGACGCCCTTCGGGGTGCGAGCCTCGAACAGCTCGACGACGCGGGGCAGACCACCGGCGATGTCCTTGCCGGCCACACCACCGGTGTGGAAGGTACGCATCGTCAGCTGGGTACCGGGCTCACCGATCGACTGGGCGGCGATGACGCCCACGGCCTCGCCGAGTTCGATCGCCTTGCCGGTCGCCAGCGAACGGCCGTAGCACATGGCGCACACACCGAGTTCGGCGTCGCAGGTGAGGACCGAACGCACACGCACCCGGTCGATCGCCTCGTCGTCACGGAGACGGACCATCTCGTCCTCGCCGATGATCGTGTTGCGCTCGTAGATCGTGCCGTCGGAGAGGGTCACGTCGTTGAGCAGGGCACGGCCGAACAGCTTGGTCTCGAGGTACGCACGCTGGTTGGCGGTGTCCTCCTGGACGTGGTTGACCCAGATACCGAGGTTGGTACCGCAGTCTTCCTCGCGGATGATCAGCTCCTGGGCGACGTCGACGAGACGACGGGTCAGGTAGCCCGAGTCGGCGGTACGCAGCGCCGTGTCGACCAGACCCTTACGGGCGCCGGGCGTGGCGATGAAGTACTCGAGCGTCTCGAGACCCTCACGGAAGTTCGACTTGATCGGACGCGGGATCATGTCACCACGGGGGTTGGCCACGAGGCCACGCATGGCGGCGATCTGACGCATCTGCGTCATGTTGCCTCGTGCACCCGAGCCGACCATCATGTCGATCGGGTTGAACCGCTGAGCGCGGAACTCCTCCTCCATGATGTCCTGGAGCTTGGCGGTCGCCTCGGTCCAGATGCGGACCTCCTGCTGGCGGCGCTCGCCGTCGGTGATGATGCCTCGACGGAACTGGGTCTCGACCTTGTCGGCCTTGCCCTCGTAGTCGTCGAGCAGCTCCCGCTTGATCTGCGGGGTCTTCACGTCGTCGATCGAGACCGTCAGGCCCGACTGCGACGCGTAGCGGTAGCAGAGGTTCTTGATCGCGTCGAGCGAGCCGGCCACTTCGACGGCGTCGTAGTGGTCGGAGAGACGCTCCACGATCTCGCCCATGTGGCGCTTCTTGATCGTCTCGGTGATCGGACCGAAGCGCTCGGCGTAGTCGGCCGGAAGCGTGGCCTGGAACAGGGCACGACCCAGCGTCGTCTCGTACGGCTCGACACCGTTGCCGGGGCGGAACGTGATCGTGGCGTGGAGGGCGAGTGCGCCTTCCTCGTACGCACGCTGCGCCTCCCACAGGTGGCGGAAGACGCGACCTTCACCGGCGGCGCCTTCGACGTGCTCGGTCAGGTAGAAGCCACCGATGACCATGTCCTGGGTCGGGGTCACGATCGGACGACCCGACGCCGGCGACAAGATGTTGTTCGCCGACAGCATGAGGACGCGGGCCTCGGCCTGCGCCTCGGCGCTGAGGGGCACGTGGATGGCCATCTGGTCGCCGTCGAAGTCGGCGTTGAACGCGGTGCAGACCAGCGGGTGGATCTGGAGCGCCTTGCCCTCGACCAGCACCGGCTCGAACGCCTGGATGCCCAGACGGTGCAGCGTCGGCGCACGGTTGAGGAGCACCGGGTGCTCCTTGATGACGTCGTCGAGGACGTCCCACACCTGCGGGCGACGGCGCTCGACCATCCGCTTGGCGGTCTTGATGTTCTGGGCCAGTTCGAGGTCGACCAGACGCTTCATGACGAACGGCTTGAACAGCTCGAGCGCCATCAGCTTCGGCAGACCGCACTGGTGCAGCTTGAGGGTCGGGCCGGCCACGATGACCGAACGACCCGAGTAGTCGACGCGCTTGCCGAGCAGGTTCTGACGGAAGCGACCCTGCTTGCCCTTGAGCATGTCGGACAGCGACTTCAGCGGACGGTTGCCCGGTCCGGTGACCGGACGGCCGCGGCGGCCGTTGTCGAACAGGGCGTCGACGGCCTCCTGCAGCATGCGCTTCTCGTTGTTCACGATGATCTCGGGCGCACCGAGATCGAGCAGACGCTTCAGGCGGTTGTTGCGGTTGATGACCCGGCGGTACAGGTCGTTGAGGTCGGAGGTCGCGAAGCGGCCACCGTCGAGCTGCACCATCGGGCGCAGCTCGGGCGGGATCACCGGCACGACGTCGAGGATCATCGCCTTCGGGTCGTTGATGCGGCGCTCGTGCTCGTCGCGGCGGTTGAACGACGCGACGATCTTGAGGCGCTTGATCGCCTTCTGCTTGCGCTGGGCGCTGAGCGGCTTCTGACCCTCCTGCGGGTCGATCGCCGCACGCAGCTTCACTTCTTCTTCGTCGAAGTCGATGCGGTCGATGAGCTGCTTGATGGCATCGGCGCCGGTGCCACCCTCGAAGTAGTCGCCGTACTTGTCGCGCAGTTCGCGCCACAGCATCTCGTCTTCGAGGATCTTGCGGCTGTGCAGGCCCTTGAACTCGTCCCAGGCACGCTCGACCAGGTCGAGCTCCATCTCGTAGCGCTCGCGGATCGACTCGACTTCCTTCTCGGCCTCGCGCTTGAGCTTCTTGGTGTCGTTGCCCTCGGCCTCGGCGGCCTCGGCCTCGTCCTCGAGCTCCTTGTAGCGGCGGTCGATGGCGAGTTCGAGTTCCTTGCGGATCTCGTCGCGCTCTTCGAGGTACTCGGCCTCGAGGCTCTCGAGGTCTTCGTGGCGCTTGTCCTCGTCGACCCAGGTGACCAGGTTGGCGGCGAAGTAGATGACCTTCTCGAGCTGCTTGGCCTTGAGCTCTTCCTTCGGCTCGATGCCGGCGAGGAGGTAGGCCAGCCACGAGCGGGTGCCGCGGAGGTACCAGATGTGGACCACGGGAGCCGACAGCTCGATGTGGCCCATGCGGTCGCGACGGACCTTGGAACGGGTCACCTCGACGCCGCAGCGCTCGCAGATGATGCCCTTGAACCGGACGCGCTTGTACTTACCGCAGTAGCACTCCCAGTCGCGGGTGGGGCCGAAGATCTTCTCGCAGAACAGGCCGTCCTTCTCGGGACGGAGCGTGCGGTAGTTGATCGTCTCCGGCTTCTTGACTTCGCCGTGGCTCCAGAGTCGGATCTGGTCGGCGGTGGCCAGCCCGATCTTGAGCTGGTCGAACATGTTGACGTCGAGCATGTGCGTTGTGTCCTTGTCTCTCTCGTCAGTCCTGATCAGCGTGCGGCGCGCTCGGCGGCGCGACGCGCGTCGTCTTCGTCGGTCCCTCGTTCGGGCCGGGAGATGTCGATGCCGAGCTCTTCGGCGGCACGGAAGACCTCGTCGTCGAGATCACGCATCTCGATTTCGCGGCCGTCGTCGCCGAGCACCTCGACGTTGATGCAGAGTGCCTGCATCTCCTTCATGAGGACCTTGAAGCTCTCGGGCACACCCGGTTCGGGGATGTTGTCGCCCTTGACGATCGCTTCGTAGACCTTCACACGGCCGAGCACGTCGTCGGACTTGATCGTGAGCAGCTCCTGCAGGCAGTAGGCCGAGCCGTACGCCTCGAGTGCCCACACCTCCATCTCACCGAAGCGCTGGCCACCGAACTGGGCCTTACCGCCGAGCGGCTGCTGGGTGATCATGGAGTACGGGCCGGTGGAGCGGGCGTGGATCTTGTCGTCGACCAGGTGCGCCAGCTTCAGGATGTACATGTAGCCGGTGGTGATCGGCTGGTCGTACTTCTCGCCGGTGCGGCCGTTGTACAGGTACTGCTTGCCGTTGGTGCCGATCAGTCGCTGACCGGCGGCGCCTTCGGCGTTGAGGTTCTCGAAGATGGTCTGGATGGTCGGGTGCTTGCCCGACTTCTCCTCTTCGTCCCAGTTGGCGCCGTCGAACACCGGGGTGGCGATGAACGTGGCCGGCTGGGTGGTCGGGCGGGTCTTGCGCTCGGTGCCACGGATCGGGTTGTCACCGACCTGGTTGCCGTCCGGGTTGGTCCAGCCCCAACGTGCGCAGTAGCCGAGGTGCGACTCGAGCACCTGTCCGACGTTCATGCGGCTCGGCACGCCGAGCGGGTTGAGGATGATGTCGACCGGGCTGCCGTCGGCGGTGTAGGGCATGTCCTCGACCGGGAGGATCTTGGAGATGACGCCCTTGTTGCCGTGGCGACCGGCGAGCTTGTCGCCCACCGAGATCTTGCGCTTCTGGGCCACGTACACGCGGACCAGCTGGTTGACGCCCGGGGGCAGCTCGTCGCCGTCGTCACGGTTGAACACCTTGACGTCGATGACCTTGCCCTGCTCACCGTGGGGCACCTTGAGGCTGGTGTCGCGGACTTCGCGGGCCTTCTCACCGAAGATCGCGCGGAGCAGACGCTCTTCGGGCGTCAGCTCGGTCTCGCCCTTCGGGGTGACCTTGCCGACGAGGACGTCGCCCGGTCCGACTTCGGCGCCGACACGGATGATGCCGCGGTCGTCGAGGTCGGCGAGGATGTCGTCGCTCAGGTTCGGGATGTCACGGCTGATCTCTTCGGGGCCGAGCTTGGTGTCGCGGGCGTCGACCTCGTGCTCGTGGATGTGGATCGACGTCAGCACGTCGTCGCGCACGAGGCGCTCCGACAAGATGATCGCGTCCTCGAAGTTGTAGCCCTCCCACGGCATGAACGCCACGAGGAGGTTCTTGCCGAGTGCCAGCTCACCGTGGTCGGTCGAGGGGCCGTCGGCGAGGACGGTGCCCATCTTGACCTTGTCGCCCTCGGTCACCCGGGGACGGTGGTTGATGCAGGTGTCCTGGTTGGAGCGACGGAACTTCGACAGGCCGTAGACCTTCTTGCCGAGCGTCTTGTACTGCACGGTGATGGTGGCGCCGGTGACCTCGACGACCTCACCGTCGTCGGCGGCCTGGATCAGGTCGGCGGCGTCGCGGGCGGCGCGGTCTTCGATGCCGGTGCCGATGTACGGCGCCTCGGCCCGCAGGAGCGGGACGGCCTGGCGCTGCATGTTGGCGCCCATCAGGGCACGGTTGGCGTCGTCGTGCTCGAGGAACGGGATCAGCGCCGTCGCGACCGAGACGATCTGCTTCGGGCTGACGTCCATGTAGTCGACCTCGGTCGGCGGGACGTAGCCGATGTCGGTGGTCGCACCGAAGAAGCTCTCCTGTTCGAGCATCTTGCGGAGGTCGTCGAGGCTGGCGGCCTGCGGCGAACGACGAACGAGCACTCGGTCGTCGCGGAAGGTGCCGTCGGGGTTGATCGGCGTGTTCGCCTGGGCGACGACGTACTTCTCTTCCTCGTCGGCGGCCATGTAGACGATCTCGCCGGAGACCTTGCCGTTCTCGATCTTGCGGTACGGCGTCTCGATGAAGCCGAACTCGTTGACGCGGGCGAAGGTCGACAGACCGCCGATCAGACCGATGTTCGGGCCTTCCGGCGTCTCGATCGGGCACATGCGGCCGTAGTGCGAGAAGTGGACGTCTCGCACCTCGAAGCCGGCACGCTCACGCGACAGACCACCGGGGCCGAGCGCCGACAGGCGACGGCGGTGGGTCAGACCCGACAGCGGGTTGACCTGGTCCATGAACTGCGACAGCTGCGACGTGCCGAAGAACTCCTTGATCGCCGCCACGACGGGGCGGATGTTGATCAGGGTCTGCGGGGTGATCGCTTCGACGTCCTGGGTCGTCATGCGCTCACGCACGACGCGCTCCATGCGGCTCAGGCCGATGCGGACCTGGTTCTGGATCAGCTCGCCGACCGAGCGGATGCGACGGTTCGCGAAGTGGTCCTGGTCGTCGAGGCGGTAGCCGGGCTCCTGCTTGACGAGGTTCAGCATGTAGGTGACCGCTGCGAGGACCTCGATCTTGGTCAGCACGTGCTGGCCCTCTTCGGGCAGGTCGACGAGGGGCTCGCCCTCGCTGTTGGTGTGACCGAGCAGACCGAACTGCTCGGCGACCTTCTCGACCTCGTCACCGAGCTTGCGGTTCAGCTTGTAGCGGCCGACGCGGCTCAGGTCGTAGCGACGGTTCTCGAAGAACGCGTTGCGGAAGTAGGCCTTGGCCGACTCGACGGTGGGCGGCTCGCCGGGGCGGGCACGCTTGTAGATCTCGACGAGTGCTTCGTCCTGGGTCGGCGCGATGTCGCGCTCCTTGTCCCACTGGCCCTCGAGGAAGTCGAACTCGGCGACGAACCGCTCGAGGAATCCGGGGGCGTTCTCCTCGTCGTAGCCGAGGGCACGCAGGAGGGTGAAGATGCCGAGGCGACGCTTGCGGGCCACGCGGGTGCCGCAGGTGACGTCCTTGCCGGGGCGGTGCTCGACGTCGAACTCCATCCACTCACCGCGGTACGGGTGGATGGTGCCCTTGACGAGCTGGTGCTTGGTGAGGTTACGCAGGCGGTAGCGCTCACCCGGCTCGAAGATGACGCCGGGGCTGCGGACGAGCTGCGACACGACGACGCGCTCGGTGCCGTTGATGATGAAGGTGCCCTTGTCGGTCATCGCGGGCAGGTCGCCCATGAAGACCGTCTGTTCCTTGATCTCACCGGTGTTGCGGTTCATGAACCGGGCGCGCACGAAGATCGGCGCGCTGTAGGTCATGTCCTTCTCTTTGCACTCCTCGACCGTGAACTTCGGCGGGGGGCGCAGGTCTTCGTCGAAGGGGTCGAACTCGAGCTCGAGCTGGAGCGCCTCGGAGAAGTCCTTGATGGGGCTGATGTCGCGGAAGGTATTCGCGAGCCCTTCTTCCATGAACCACGTGAAGCTCTCTCGCTGGATCGCGATCAAGTCAGGCAGTTCGAGGGGTTCGTCCAGGTTCGCGAACGAGTAACGCTCACGAGAGGTCGAGCGAGTAGCCACAGATCACCTCGATGTTGTCGGCGTGGATGAGGGCGCGCGCGAAGTCCCCGGCCTGGAAAGGAAAAGAGGCACAACGACGCACGGCAACAGGCGATCCTATCCTGATCGTCACAGGATCGTCAACCGCTGCAGTGCGGGCGTCTCTGCATCGAACCGGCCCTGGCCTCCCGGCTGGGCGTCGAATTGCGGCACACGGTAAGGAAATCGGAGCCGGATGTCAAGCGTTCTCGACCGTTTCGGGACGAAGGTCCAGGTCAGGAGGGTGATCAACCCGCTTCGAGGGCGAGGATCCGCCCCGACTCGTGATCGGTGACGAGCACCCGGTCGCCGTCGACCAGCAGGTGCTGGGGCCGCTCGATCGTGTCGACGACCACGGCGGGGTCGTGCGGTTCGTCGCCGGGTTCGACCGGAACGGCGACGATCTCGCCCCGCACCCACAACGCGACCAGGGCCGTTTCGTCGTCCCACGGTGCGACGACCACGCCGGTCGGCGTCGCCTGGGCCTCGAACAGAGCCAGTGACGGCGGGCCGGTCACGCACTCGGCGGCCGTGCCGCCGGTCTCGGCCACGGGGACCCGGTCGCCGATGCAGCGCGGGTAGCCGAAGTCGTCGCCCCGCTCGACGATCGTCAACTCGTCGGGCGGACGCACGTCGTCGAGCCGACCGTCGGAGACCTCGGTGACGAGCCAGCGTACGTCGCCGAGCGGCGCATGGGCGTAGGCGTGCTTGAAGCCGACGGCGAACTCCTCGGGGTCGGCGTCGGGGCCGGCGAGGAAGAACAACCGGCCCGAGCCGTCGGCCAGGTCGCCGCCGTCACGGCGGCCCGAGGTGTCGAACAGGATGCCGCCGCCGTCGACCGCGCTGATCGTCCCCTCCGATCGGCCGTTGAAGGCCAGGTCGTCGAGCACGATGCGCCGGTCGGACGGGTCGTCGAGGGAGGCGACGCTCAGCGTGCGTCGCTCCATGATCCACAGCAGATCACCGTCGACGGCCACACCGGTCGGGGTCAGGAGCCCGTCGACGAGCACCGACGGCTCGGCATCGATCGACTCGAGGTGCAGCACCCGTCCCGTGCCGTCGCCCTCTCCCCCGTTCAGTTCTGCCAGCACGTAGCCGCCACGCCCGTCGTGGCCGATCTGGGTCGGCCCGTCGAACCCCTCGGCGACGACGGTCACCGAGAGTGCCGTCGGGTCACCGCCGGCAGCATCGTCACCGCAGCCCACGAGGATGACGGCCAGGGCGACGACGACGAGACGCATGGCGCCAGTCTCGCGACGATCGGGCCGAAAGCGCGGGCGAGCCCCGGGTTCGCACCCGGGGCTCGCTCCAGAAGATGCGTCGTACGACGCGTCAGCTCACTTGAGCTCGACGGTGGCGCCGGCCTCTTCGAGCTTGGCCTTGGCGGCCTCGGCGTCGTCCTTCGACGCCTTCTCGAGGATCGGCTTCGGAGCGCCGTCGACGAGGTCCTTGGCCTCCTTGAGGCCGAGGCTCGTGAGCTCACGCACGGCCTTGATCACCTGGATCTTCTGGCCGCCGGCCTCGGCGAGGATGACGTCGAACTCGTCCTGCTCGGCGGCGCCGGCATCGTCACCACCGGCAGCCGGAGCACCGGCAGCGGCGACGGCAACCGGGGCGGCTGCGGTGACTTCGAACTTCTCTTCGAACGCGTCGAGGAGCTCCTTGAGCTCGATGACGGTCATGTTGCTGATGGCGTCGAGGATCTCTTCCTTGGTGGCCATGATGGTTCTCCTTGTGGAATGGGGTGGCGCCGTCGTGGCGCCTCGAATGAATGAATCGCTTGGATGAAGGATGGGATGGGAAGCGGGCCGCTCAGGCGGCCTGCTTCTCGATGAGGGCGTTGAGGCCGTAGGCGAAGTTGCGCGGGAGCGCCTGGAGCAGACCGGCGGTCTTGACCAGCGGCGCCTGTAGCGCACCGGCGAACTTGGCCAGCAGCTCTTCGCGCGACGGCAGATCGGCGAGCGCCATGACGTCCTTGTCGGACAACGCGGCTTCTCCGAGCACGCCGCCCTTGACGACCAGGCTCGGCATCGCCTTCGACGACTCGCGGAGTGCCTTGGCGGCACCGGCGACGTCGCCCTTGACGAACGTGAGCGCGGTCGGACCGACGAGCAGGTCGTCGAGCCCGTCGAGTCCGGCCTCACGGACGGCCAGCTTGGCGAGCGTGTTCTTGTACACGGCCATCTGGGCGTCGGCGGGACGGAGCGCGTTGCGGACGTCGGCGATCTGGGCGACGGACAGGCCACGGTATTCGGTCACGAACACGGCCTGGCAGCCTTCCAGCTTCTCCCCGATCTCCTTCACCACCGCGACCTTGTCGGCACGGGGTTCACGGGTTGCAGTATCACTCATGTGTGTGTGCACCTCCTTTCGCTTCTACTCATGGCTCGCGAGTGCGAACGCCATGAGGAGCGAAACGTCGAAACGTGTCGTGTCTCGTGGAGCGTGCACCTCGGCTGGCGGGGAACCCATTCTCATCTCGGGAGATGACCAGCGGTCTTCGGCGAGCTGACCGGATATGTCAGCCCGCCACGATATCGGCGCCGACCGGCGATGCAACGGCCGGGCGCCGAGCGGCGGGTGTACCGGTGGGGCCCGGCGTGCCGGGACCGGGCCCCACCCGTCACCGTCGGTTCACGGCACGTAGCCGTTCACGTCGACGACCAGATGAACACCCGCATGGGAGTAGAAACACACCTTCCCACCAGCACCCACCTTCGCCAACACCGCATTCGGCACCACCTGACCCGCCACATAGTTCAGATTCGACGCCGTCGGCATCGACGAACCACACGGGAACACCGTCACATGACCCGCACCATCGGGCAGCACCGCCGTCACGTTCAACATCACCGCCGCCGCATCACCAGGCACACCACCACGACCCGTCACCGTCACCTCGGTCACCGACTTCGCAGCCACCGCACCACCAGCAGCGAACTTCCCATCCACCGTCGTCGACCCCACCGAAGCAGGCCGCGTCTCCAACAACCGAGCCGGCGACACCGACGCCACCGAACTCCCCGCCGGCACGTAGCCGTTCACGTCGACGACCAGATGAACACCCGCATGGGAGTAGAAACACACCTTCCCACCAGCACCCACCTTCGCCAACACCGCATTCGGCACCACCTGACCCGCCACATAGTTCAGATTCGACGCCGTCGGCATCGACGAACCACACGGGAACACCGTCACATGACCCGCACCATCGGGCAGCACCGCCGTCACGTTCAACATCACCGCCGCCGCATCACCAGGCACACCACCACGACCCGTCACCGTCACCTCGGTCACCGACTTCGCAGCCACCGCACCACCAGCAGCGAACTTCCCATCCACCGTCGTCGACCCCACCGAAGCAGGCCGCGTCTCCAACAACCGAGCCGGCGACACCGACGCCACCGAACTCCCCGCCGGCACGTAGCCGTTCACGTCGACGACCAGATGAACACCCGCATGGGAGTAGAAACACACCTTCCCACCAGCACCCACCTTCGCCAACACCGCATTCGGCACCACCTGACCCGCCACATAGTTCAGATTCGACGCCGTCGGCATCGACGAACCACACGGGAACACCGTCACATGACCCGCACCATCGGGCAGCACCGCCGTCACGTTCAACATCACCGCCGCCGCATCACCAGGCACACCACCACGACCCGTCACCGTCACCTCGGTCACCGACTTCGCAGCCACCGCACCACCAGCAGCGAACTTCCCATCCACCGTCGTCGACCCCACCGAAGCAGGCCGCGTCTCCAACAACCGAGCCGGCGACACCGACACGATCGCGTCGGAACCCGGACCCGGCCCAGGACCACCGGTGCTGGGCACACCCGCCGGGATGGCGATCATCTCGGCGACGTAGTGCGGATGCTGCAACGGCGCGGCGAACGTGAGCGGTGAGACGCTCGCGATCGTCGCGAACTCCTCGCCGGGGCCACCCGGGTCGACGACGACTCGATCTCCCGGTCGGAACCAGTGGGACCCGGTCGCGTTCATCTCGGCGAGCGAGAGCACGTCGACGTTGGTCGCCCCGGCCTCGGTGGGGCTGCCGAGGTAGGTGAACGGGACGAACTCGAGCGTGCCGTCGTCACCGAGCGCGTCGCCGACCGAGACCTCGACCCATCGTCCGCCGGAGCGCCCGACGACGTCGGGCTCGACGTACCCGGCTCCGACGACTTCGGCGAGTTCGGCGTCGATGTCGTCGCCGACGTCAGCAGCTGCGACGCGTTCGGTCAGCGCACCGGCCGACGTCGCCGTGTCCGGTGCAGATCCAGGGCTACCGGGCTGCCGGTACTGCTCGAGGGTGCCGTCGTCCGACGACCGGAACAATTGGCCGTCTTCGAAGAAGTCGCTCTTGACGGCATTCGACGTGAGTCCGTTCACCAGCTTCGCGATCGTCTCGGGCGATGCGATCGCCGCATCGGGTGAGACCTCCTTGCTCGGGAACAGCGCGAGCAGGTCGTCGAGCGAGAAGCCCTTCGACGGGCGCGGCGGCGACAGCGTCTCCGACAGCGCTCCCTCGAGCATCGTCTGCTTCGCTGCGACCTGTCCGACGTTCTCCAGCCGTGACAACGCGGCGTTGAAGTAGGTCGTGACCAGTCGCCCTGTCGGCGTGGTCGCGAGCAGCGTTTCTCCACCCGGCCCGTTCAGGCCCGCGGCCAAGTGGCTCTCCCGAGATGCGTGGTCGAACGTGAACGACTCGCCGTGCTGCATGCCGAGGAGCGAGCGGAGCTTCTCGTAGATCCGCTCCCGCTTGACGAGGTCGGTGATGATCGTGCCGTCGGCATTGAAGATCGCGAGGAAGTCGATGTCGCCCGTGATGTCGAGGATGCCGTACGGTCCGTTCATCTGGAGCCGGAAGCCCCGCCGAGCGAACGGGCGACTGGGATCACCGGCTCGCCCGGGCACGTCGATTCGGCTGATGTGGGCCGAACGACGTTGGTCGACGTCGTTCATCGCCGGATGCATGCCCTGCTTCTCCTGATAGAAGCCCAC
This sequence comes from Ilumatobacter fluminis, assembly GCF_004364865.1. Taxonomy (NCBI): domain Bacteria; kingdom Bacillati; phylum Actinomycetota; class Acidimicrobiia; order Acidimicrobiales; family Ilumatobacteraceae; genus Ilumatobacter; species Ilumatobacter fluminis. The sequence continues at coordinate 976,439 of NZ_SOAU01000001.1, read as the reverse complement.
GTCGATGCCGGTCTCCTGGTACGCCTTGAACTTCTTGAGGTTCTTCGGCCATTCGTCGAGGCGGGTTTCGAGACGAGACCGGACGGCGGCCCGCATGTCGCGCGAGTAGGCCGACCCACCGGTCAGGTCGGGGAACGTGTCGAGGTATGCCTCGATGGCCGACGCTCGTTCGGCCGACTTCGCCGGGTGCCACGGAACCGGGGGCTCGAGGAGGTACACCTTGCCGTTCCATCCGCTCGGATAGCCGAGGTACTTCACGTCGAGGTCACTGACACCCTTCAGCGGCACGCTGCCCGGCTTGGCATACGCCAATCGTTTGGCGATCAGCTCGGCAGCGATCGGGGCACGCGAGCGAAACGCCGCGATGATGCCTTCGTCCTTGGCGATCTGGAGGAGCTTGTCGAGTTCCTGCTTGGCGATGCCGTACGAGTCACGCCAGACGATCGGGGCGTCGGTCACGTCGAGCCCGGACGGCAGGACGCGCTCCTCCGGAACGGCGCGTGCGCCCTTGGTCGTGATGACGTCCTCGACGTCCACCAGCGACTTCTGCAGCTGATGGTCGAGGGCATTACGGGCGGTCACCTCGAGCGACTGCTCGGCACCGGCGGCGACCAGCATCGACTTCTTCAGCGTCCGGGCTGCGACGAGCGCCTCCAGCGCCATGTCGCCGTTCTCGCCGACCGTCTCCGCCATCTCACCGAGGATCTGCTCGGTCGTACCGGTGGTCCACAGCACCTCCTGGCGCTGGAAGAAGCGGTCCATCGCAGGCGCGACGGACTCGGCCGTGATCGTGAAGCCCTCCAAGGCGACATAGCCCGTGTCTCGCAGGGCCGCGAGGTCGATGGCGATCTCCTGCGCCAAGCGGTTCCATGCGGCGTCGTCGCCGGCGAGTGCGCGAAGGGTCTGCTGAGCCCCCCACATGCCGGCGACGAGCGTGCCCCACGTCGCCTGGTTGATGTAGTAGATGCCCTGGGCGATCATCACGCCCATCTGGCAGAAGCCGGTGACCATCGACACCAGACCTGCCGCGAGCTTGCAGCCGATGAAGGCGAACATGATCACGTCATCGCTGCAGGCCCAGTTCGACACGGCCTCCGGCTCGGGTTGCTTGGCGGGCAGGCCGGCGAACAGCGAGGCCGAGTAGCCGTCCTCCTCGAGCACGTGGACGGTGGCGGGATCGACCTCGACCCACCGGTTCGAGTCGTTGCGCGTCGAGACGACGACGTCGTATTCCACGCGCGCCACCGAGTAGCGCTCGATCGCCGTCGTCTGGAGGATGGCGTCGAGGTCGATCGACTCGCCGGGAGCGAGTTGGTACATGATCGCTCCGGACGGGGTCGCGCCGCCCGGCGTCGTGAAGTAGCCACCTCCGGCATTGGCGTCCACCTTCGGGAAGACGGCGAACGACACATCGATCGGGTCCGGGGTCGTGTCCGACACGTTGCGGAAGTTGCCGTTGACGCGAACGACCTTGCCGGCCTCGTACGCCTGCGGCTCCAAATCGAACCGGGCTTCGAGGACGACGGAGGTGAACACCTTGACCTCGTCGTCGCCCGATCCGGTCACGAGCGCGTCGTTCAGCGAGCCGGTGGCGAACGCTTCGACGGTCGCGTCGACCTCGTCGTCGGCCCGGTACGTCCACTCACGGGTGGCGGTGGCCGCGGCGGCGAGGCTGGTCGGCCAGGCCTCGGGAGGCGGGTCCTGGGCGAACAGACGCACCTCGGGGTGCTCGGGGTCGTTCGATTCGAGGTCGAGCGGGTCGACGATCAGATCGGTCACCGGGTGGTCCGTGCTGACGTTCTCGATCTCGACGGTGACGGTGAGGTCGTTGTCCTCGGGCGTGATCTCACCGTCGTCGTTGTTGTCCTGGTCGAGCTGGAACGAGGGAGGGTCGAGCGTGACGGTGATCGCGAGACCGGACACGGACCCCTCGAACTCGCCCGTCTCCTCCACCGGACCCTCGGCGTTCGTGCCCGCCCAAGTACTGCGCACGGTGAAACGGCCACCCTCGATCGCACGAACCGGGATGTCGTAGGTGGTGATCATGCCTGGCGTGTAGGTGGTCGGAGCGACGACGAGTGGGTCGTCGACGAGTTCGAGTTGCGAGGGGAGGTCGAGGACGTCACCGACCGGCGCCACACCGGCGACATCGCCGACGCCGTCGGTCGCTTCGACGCGGAGCTGGACGGTGAACTCATCCCCTTTCGAGAACCGGTTGCCGCTGCCCTCACCGGTGAAGATCGCGTCGGGATTGATGAGCGACACGGCCAGTGTCGTGGCTTCGACCGAGACGTCGCGCGAGGTCGAGTCGGTTCGGCCGTCGGCGCCGCGCATCGTGAGTGTCACCGTGTAGTCGCCGGGCTGGGCGTACTCGTGGGAAGGGCTGACGGCCTCCGATGTCAAACCATCGCCGAAGTCCCACTCGTAACCGACCGTCGTGTCGGCGAACTCGACCGAGTTGTTCGTGAAGCTGTAGATGCCGTGTTCGACGTGGGTGACGTCGAACTCGGCGTGGGCGGCCATCGTTCCACTGACCGGCAGCCAGCCGTACTCGGTCCTGGTCTCGAGGGTGGCCCACGACTCGTCGCAGCCGTACCCGCCACCCGGCTCGATGCACTCTCGCACGGAGGTCCTGACCAGGAAGAAGGTGGGACCGTACAGGTTGTCGATCGTGACGGTGTCGGGCACCTCGTACGTGCACATCGAGAGGACGGCCGCCCTCACCACCCAGAACGTCTCCTGCGTGCCTCCGCCCGCGGCGTACGTGCTGCCGAGGCTGCCGCTGCAGCTCCCCTGGCGCTGCGCCGTCCATCCGGACACCGATCCGCTCGAACTGAGCGACGGACACGACCGAACCGCCGTGGGGTCACCGTTCTCGAGGTACACGCACCGCGAAATGCTCGGTGCGCTGAGGCTGTAGTAGCACCCCGTCGAGACGTAGGTGAAGCACGGCGCCAGGCCGTTGGGAGCACTCCGGACGACGAAGGTGCTGCCCGACGCGAAGTCGCCACTGATCATCGCACCGAACGCGTCGGGCGCGCAGCCGAGACCCTCGCTCCCCCCGTCCTCGACGACACATTGCGGCAACGGAGTGTTGGGAGCCGGCTCGGCAACCGATCGAGGCGCCGCCTCGACCGGCGACGCGGTGGAAAAGGTGAACCACATGGCCACGCCGAGGACCATGAGGACGGTGGCGAGCAGCAGGGAGACGCGACTGGTCACAGGGGTTGTCCGCATGCGGCCACCCTGCACGAGGGTGGTAACAGCGGGGTAACAGCACGTGCCAGACGGTGCGCCCGGAACGCGAACGAGCCCGGGCGCTCGGCCCGGGCTCGTTCGATTCGATCAGGTGATCGGGGCGATCAGTCGATCACTCCTCGACCTTGAGGCGGCCGGTGTCGACGCGGACGCCGGGGCCCATCGTGGTCGACAGCGAGATCTTCTTGATGTAGCGGCCCTTCGCCGACGCGGGCTTGGCGCGCTGGATCTCGTCGAGCACGGCACGGAAGTTGGCCTCGAGGGCGGCTTCGTCGAAGCTGGCCTTGCCGAGACGGACGTGCACGTTGCCGTAGCGGTCGGTGCGGTACTCGACCTTGCCGCCCTTGAACTCCTCGACCGCCTTGGCGACGTCGGTGGTGACGGTGCCGGTCTTGGGGTTCGGCATCAGGCCACGCGGGCCGAGCGTGCGACCGAGACGGCCGACGAGCGGCATCATGTCGGGGCTCGCGATGGCGAGATCGAAGTCCATTTGGCCGGCCTCGACCTCGGCAGCGAGGTCGTCGGCGCCGACCTTGTCGGCACCGGCCTCACGGGCGGCGTCGGCGGCCTCACCGGCGGCGAACACGGCGACCCGGAGGGTCTTGCCGGTGCCGGACGGCAGGGCGACGGTGCCGCGCACCATCTGGTCGGCCTTGCGGGGGTCGACGCCGAGTCGGAACACGACGTCGATGTTCTCGTCGAACTTGGCCTTGGCCGAGTTCTTCGCGAGCTTCAGCGCCTCGGTGGGGCCGTAGAAGGCGTCACGGTCGTAGGCCTTCAGGGAATCGGTGTACTTCTTGCCGGACATTGGTTGTCTCCCTCAGTGGGTTCAGGACTCCCCCGGCGAGGTACTCCGGGGCCGAGTCGGGTGTGTGGTGTGGGGGCCGTCAGCTGACGGCGATCCCCATGCTGCGGGCGGTGCCGCGGATCTGCTGCTTGGCGGCCTCGATGTCGTTCGCATTGAGGTCGGGCATCTTGACGTTGGCGATCTCTTCGACCTGGGCCTCGGTGATCGTGCCGGCGGTCTCGGAGCCGGGGTTGTTCGCAGCCTTGTCGAGGCCGGCAGCCTTGCGGATGAGCACCGCGGCCGGGGGCGTCTTCAGGATGAAGTCGAACGTGCGGTCTTCGTAGATCGTGATCTCGGTCGGGACGACCTGACCGGCCTGGGCCTCGGTCTTGGCGTTGTACGCCTTGACGAAGTCCATGATCGCGATGCCGTGCGGACCGAGCGCGGTACCGACCGGCGGCGCCGGGCTGGCCTTGCCGGCCTCGATCTGGATCTTGACGACCGCAGCAACCTTCTTCTTTGCCATCTTCGTGTCTCTCTATCTCAGGCGTTCGTGAGGGGTTTCGTGGGGATCACAGCTTGCTGACCTGGCTGAAGTCCATCTCCACCAGGGTCTCGCGGCCGAAGATGTTCACGAGCACCTTCAGCTTCATGTGATCGGCGTTGATCTCGGCGATCGTGCCGAGGAAGTCGGCGAACGGGCCTTCCTTGACACGCACGCTCTCGCCCTCTTCGTAATCGAGCTTGGGCTTGGGACGTGCGGCCTCGGCTTCGGCACCGGGGGCCTTGGTCGACAGGAACGTGCGAACCTCGCGACGACGCAGGGGCGTCGGCTTCTGGCCACGGTCGCTCTGACCGACGAACCCGGTCACACCCGGCGTGTTGCGGATGCAGTACCACGACTCGTCGTCCATCTTGCAACGAACGAGGAGGTAGCCGGGGAAGACCTTGCGCTGGACGGTCTGCTTCTTGCCGTTCTTGAACTCGACGACTTCCTCCATGGGGATCACGACCTCGTAGATCGTGTCCTCCATGTTCATCGACTGGATACGAGCGTTCAGGTTCGCCGTGACCTTCTTCTCGTACCCCGACTGGGTGTGGACGACGTACCACGAACCCGGGCGGGTCCAGGGGTCGTCCTCGTCGACGGCCGGTTCGGCGCTCTCGGCGAGGGCCTCTTCCTCGGTGACGACCTCGTCGTCGCTGCCCGACTCGTCGGCGGACGCGGTGTCGGCCTCGGCGTCGTCGGCAGTGGCGTCGGCATCGTCGTCGGCGTCGCCGGTCGGCAGCAGTGCCTCGGCTTCGTCGGTGTCGATCTGCTCGATCGCCTCGGGCTGATCGTCGTCGGCGATGACGGCGTCGCCCTTCGGCAACAAGTCGGCGGGCTGCGCCTCGACGGAGTCGTCGGCGGCCGCGTCGGTCGTCTCGTCGACCGTCTCGGTGTCGTGCTCGCTCATAGGTAGAACCAATCTGTGACGTACTGGAGCCCGAAGTCGAGGCCGCCGACGAAGGCGGTGAACACGAGCACGGTGGCCGTCACGATGATCGAGTACCGCACCACTTCGGGGCGGGTGGGCCACGCCACCTTGCGCATCTCTTCGCGAACTTCGCGGAGATACTGGACAGGACCGACCCGCTGCGTGGGCGCGGACTGACGCGGCGCCTTGGTGGGTGCACCCTGCTCGTCGAGGGCTCCCTGGCGCTTCAGCATGCGCTTCTGTTGGCGGTTCAGGTCGTCTAGTGACATGTGTCTTCTCTGGCGTGTGTCGTCTGGGCAGGGCAGGAGGGACTCGAACCCCCGACCGTCGGTTTTGGAGACCGATGCTCTACCAACTGAGCTACTGCCCTCGGTTTTCGGGAGGTGCCAGCGTACCAGCCTCTCCCCCGGGGGCGTCCCGGACGTCTGATCGTGTGATCAGCGCGTTTCTTTGTGCAGCGTGTGCTTGCGCTCGTTGCTGCAGTACTTGTTCATCTCGAGGCGCTCGCGGTCGTTGACCTTCGACTTCATCGTGATGTAGTTGCGCCGCTTGCATTCGGTGCACTCGAGGGTGATTCGCACCCGCTTGTCACTCTTTGCCATGTTTCTCTCGCTTCGTTCACCGGGCCGGCTCGTTCACCGCACCCGCTGGTTGTTCGTCGTTCGTGCGTTCCCTGCTCGAAACGGCAGTGCGCCCGGGCCGGAGAGCCGGCCCGGGCGACACCACCTCGTTCGAACGTCGGTTGAACGCGTCGACTGGTTGTCAGTCGGTCACTTGAGGATCTTCGTGACGCGGCCCGCACCCACGGTGCGGCCACCCTCACGAATCGCGAAACGCAAACCCTCATCCATCGCGATCGGCTTACCCAGCTCGACCGTCATCTCAACATTGTCACCAGGCATCACCATCTCGGTACCCGACGGCAACTCGATCGTCCCGGTCACATCCGTGGTCCGGAAAAAGAACTGCGGACGATAGTTGTTGAAGAACGGCTTGTGACGACCGCCCTCCTCCTTCGTCAACACATACACCTGACCCTCGAAATTCGTATGCGGCGTGATCGAACCCGGCGCACACAACACCTGACCACGCTCCACATCTTCCTTGTTCGTGCCACGAAGAAGCGCACCGATGTTGTCACCGGCCTGACCCTCATCGAGCAACTTGCGGAACATCTCCACACCCGTACACGTCGTCTTCTGCGTATCACGCAACCCGACGATCTCGATCTCGTCACCGGTGTGAATCACACCCTGCTCGACCTTGCCCGTCACCACCGTGCCACGACCCGTGATCGTGAACACATCCTCGATCGGCATCAAGAACGGCTTGTCCAGATCACGCTCCGGCTCCGGAATATACGTATCAGCAGCAGCCATGAGCTCCATGACCTTCTCCTGCCACTCCGCCTCACCCTCGAGCGCCTTCAACGCCGACACCGGCACGATCGGAGCATCATCACCGGGGAACTCGTACTCGTTCAACAACTCACGAATCTCCAACTCGACCAGCTCGAGCAGTTCCTCATCATCGACCATGTCCGCCTTGTTCAACGCGACCACGATGTACGGAACACCGACCTGACGAGCCAACAACACATGCTCACGCGTCTGCGGCATCGGACCATCAGTCGCCGCGACCACCAAGATCGCACCATCGACCTGCGCCGCACCCGTGATCATGTTCTTGATGTAGTCAGCATGACCCGGCATATCGACATGCGCATAGTGACGATTCTCGGTCTCGTACTCGATATGAGCAATCGAAATCGTGATACCACGCGCCTTCTCCTCCGGCGCCTTGTCAATCGTGTCGAACGCCGCAAAATCAGCCAAACCACGATCCGACAACGTCTTCGAAATCGCCGCCGTCAACGTCGTCTTCCCATGGTCGATGTGACCCATCGTGCCAATGTTCACGTGCGGCTTGTTGCGCTCGAACTTCGCCTTGCTCATGCTGGTTTTCCCTCTGTCTCTGATGTGTGTGGGATCGTGTGTGGCGGGACGGATGTCCAACCTCTGGTAGCGCCGATCGGGATCGAACCGATGACCTTCCGATTATGAGCCGGATGCTCTGACCGACTGAGCTACGGCGCCAGGCCTTGGCCCCCGCCCGGGCGAACCCGAACGGTTGGTCGAGCCCTCTGTGGGAATCGAACCCACGACACCAGCCTTACCATGGCTGTGCTCTGCCGACTGAGCTAAGAGGGCCTACGCATCGTCGGGCGGCGAACCGCTCGACGAAGCTATGTTCCGGTGCGCGGCAGCGCCACGGACCGGCGTGCAAGTGTAGCGGCCGCGTCGGCGATCACACCGCGCGATCGACGGGTTTTCTCGGCGTCCACCGGCGCTGAACCCCCAGGTCACCGGGCCGATCGGGGCGACGTCGCTACGCTGACGGCCGTGCCCACCCCCGACCGACCCATCGTCGTGCGTGCCGCGACCCTCGCCGACGCCGGGGCGATCGTCGAGATCTACAACGCGGAAGTGACGGGGTCGACCGCCACGTTCGACCTGGTCGAGCGAACCCTCGACGATCAGCGCCGGTGGCTCGCAGAACGGTCGGGTGCGTTCGCCGCCGTCGTGGCGGTCGACACCGCCACGAAACAGGTCGTCGGCTTCGCCTCGTTGTCGCCGTACAAGGAACGCGCGGCATACCGCACCACCGTCGAGAACTCGGTCTACGTGCACCGCGACCAGCATCGACGCGGCATCGCGCGGCTCCTCATGGAGTACCTGATCGAGCGGGCCCGCGAATCGGGGTTCCACTCGATCATCGCCCGCATCGAGGCCTCGGGCGAGGCGTCGCGAGCGCTCCACGAGTCGGTCGGGTTCGAACTGGTCGGTGTCGAGCGTGAGGTCGGCCGCAAGTTCAACCGCTGGCTGAGCGTCGCCGTCATGCAGCTCATGCTCTGACCACCGGAGCGGTCAGAAGCCCACGTCGATCGGGTCGCAGTCGGCGATCACGTAGTCGTCGATCTCGGTGACGCCGCCGTCGACGACGGTGCCGAACGCAAAGGCGTACCCGAAGTTGGCGTCGGCGACCGTGTCGTCGAAGTAGTACGGCCACGTGGCGATGTCGAAGACGACATCGAGCGTGCCGGGCGGCAACGCCACGACGGCGTCGATCTGCGAGTCGTCCCAGTACCAGTCACCGGCCGGGATCACCGGCATCGACAGCACCTCGGTCGCCGTGACGCCGGGCGAACCGACCTCGCCGTCGTAGGCGAAGACGGTGAGATCGAAGATGAACGGCTCGTAGCCGTAGGCGCATTCGTCGGTCCGGTCCTCGTCCTCGTCGTAGATCTCGACGAAGGCCGAGTACTCCAGCCGGTTCGCACTGTGGTCGATGTCGACCGACACCGACCACGGATCGGCCAGGCCACGAACGTCGAAGTTGCGGATGTACGGCACGTCGGGCGCGTCGGGGAAGATCACGGCGACCTGGATGAAGTCGGCGGTCGTGCCGACGTCGAACAGTTCGGAGAACGAGCCGTCGCCGGCGTCGGTCGAGACCGTGATCGATTCCGAGTCCTCCTCGCCGGCGTAGAACGGCCCGTCGCCGTCGTCCTCGGCGGTGATCGCCGTGACCGTGACCGAAGGCTGGGTGCCGACGATCGGGGCGCCGTCCTGGGTCAAGGTGCCGCTGACGGTCACCGAGCCGATCCCCGACGAGGAGAAGTCGACCGTGCGAGCGACGTGACCGGGCGACGGAAAGCCCGTCACCTCGACCGGCGCCACTCCCCCGAGCGACGTCGTGAGCACCAACCGGTCGGTCCCGGCCGGCAGGAACACCGTGGTGGAGTAGTCGCCGGACCCGTCGGTCGTGAGGTTCGCCATGCCGTCGCGGACGTCGGGGTCGAGCTCGACGGCGCCGTCGTACGCAGCGATCGCGAGCGCGAACGAGCCGTTGGTGAACGGGACACCGCTCTCGTCGACCGAGCCGCTCAGGTCGATCGACGTCGTGGCGGCGTCGAAGGTGAACGCGTGCGACGTGCCGGGGGTGAGCGGCGAGAACGACGACACGAAGCGTTCGTACGTCTCGAAGAACGTGCCGTACTCCAGCTGCACCGTGGCCTGCACGGATGCCGAGGGGATCTGGACCGTCGTGCTGTACGCACCGGTGACGTCGTCGGGGTCGATCGTCGCGTAGACGGTGCCGAGCTGCTGGCCGGGGAACCCGTCGTACGTGTAGATCCGGAGCGTCTCGGTGCCGCTCGGTGGGGTCCCGAGGTAACCGAGCACGCCTGACAGCTCGAGCGTCGTCGTCAGGTAGTCGACGTCGAACTCGAGCAGGTCGACGCCTGGAGCGATCGGATCGAGGACGACACTCGGATGATCCTCGGCGGTCACACCGATCTGCACGTCGACCCCGACCGCATTCGCGAGGCGGGCACCGTACAGATCGATCGAGTAGTCACCCTGGGCGTCCGGCGTCACCGTGTAGGTCTGGGTCTGCGGATACACACCGGAGCCCGGGAAGTACTGGCGCCACGTCACCGACAGCGTCACCTCGTCGGTGATCGGGTTGCCGTCCCGTTCGAACGTTCCGCTCATCCGGACGATGTTCGGGACGTAGTCCTCCGAGAAATCGATCTCGTTGTAGCCCGGAACCGCAAGATCGGTGGTCTGGTAGACGGCGTTGTTCCCCGACGTCCACGTCCCGCCGTTGCGCGGCAGCGGATAGTTGATCCCGACCTCGACTCGGGTGGTGTCGGCGGGGAGCACGACGACGTCGCCGACGTAGCCGCCGGACCCGTCGAGCGGCCCGGTCGCCGCGACCCTCGTCGTCGCAATGTTCGAGGAGCCCTCCGTATAGGTCCGGATCTGGAACGACTGTTGGGCCGACTGGGGAGCGCCGTCCTGGAGCAATGTGCCGCTGAGTCGGATCGCCCGGAGGTCGAACGTCGGATCGAACGCGATCGCGTTCAGGCCGCCGTCGAGCGGTCCGAACGTCTGGAGGACGATCGCGTCCGATCCACCACCGATGGGAAACACGCTGGCTCGCAGGTCGACCTCGGCAGCCTCCGCGGGGGTCTCGTACCGGTAGCTGTACGCGCCGTTCTCGTCGGGCTCGACGAGGAACTGCGGCGAGTCGATGTGCAGACCGTCGGTATCTCGGGTGAAGATGCGGAGATAGAAGGGCTGGTCGTACGCCGCCTCACCGAGTTCGATCGTGCCGCTGATATCGAGCAGCTGCACATCGGCGATGGCGTCGAACGTCACCAGGTTGGGCCCGGGCGTCAGCGCCGGGATCTCCTGCGTCGGCCAGTCGTCGGGGTCGAAGCCGATTCGTGCGGTGACGGTCGCCGACTCGACCCAGTGCGGGAGGAGTCCGGCGTCGAGCGCGTAGTCACCGTTGGCATCCGGATCGACGTCGAACGAGCGCTGTTCGTCGGGCTCGCCGCCCCGCAGCACCAGATCGAACTGCACGTCGCCGCTCGGCGGGGCATCGCCGAGCAGGGCGACGCCGGCGAGCTCGAGCTGCGGCCGCGCCGACACGAGGTCGAGGGAAGCGGTCTGGGATCCGTCGGAGAGCGCAACGGTCGCCTGGGCGACCGGGTCGCCCGAGTCGGGTGAGGTGATCGTCACGTCGGTCGTGGTCGTGCCGCGGGCGAAGATCCGCTCGACCGAGAAAGTGCCGTCGGGTCCGGGCGTGACCGTGGTCGCGAACGACGTCGCCCCGAGGGCACCGTCACCGACGGCGAACTCGAGCTCGAGGTCGTCGACGATCGGCTCGCCGTTGCGCGTGGCCGTTCCGGACAGCGTCAGCACGGGCGGGTCGTAGACGTCGACGAAGGTCACCTCGTTCGTACCCGGCCGAAGACCGGTGAAGGTCGTCGTCGGCGGCGGCTCCCCGGGGAGCCCGACGACGCGGGAGACCTCGATCGACCGGACCACGTTCAAGGTCTCGATGTCGACGACGGCGATGCCCTCACTGGAGGGAACGATGTCGATCGTCTCGTCGCCGATGACGATGTTCGAGCCATCGCGAGTGATGTATCGCAGTGATGTCGGCTCGGTCACGGGGCCGTCGGCGTCGGCGAGCACCGCCGTGAGCTCGATCTCGACCGACAGCGGAACGTCGCCGGTCAGTTCGGCGGGGTTGGTGCCCGGCGACAGCGGGTCGATCGTCAGTGTCGGGTAGTCGACGGGGTCAGGACCCACCTCGGCGACGATCGTCGCCGAGGAAGCGACTTCGGGGACCAACACGTCGACGGCGAACGTGCCGTCGGTGTAGCTCGCTGTCACCCGGCGCCGGTCGACGCGCTCGTCGGTACCACCATCGGGCAGGGGGATCTGCGACGTCACCACGAGATCGAGCGGTCCGGCGACGAAGCCCGAACCCGATGTGATCGAGCCCGTGATCGCGATCGACCTGGTCACCGCATGGTCGTCCATCTCGAGGTCGTTGCGTCCGGTGACGAGATCGTCGAACTGCTGCCAAGGACGCTGGTACGGGAACCATCCCACGGCCGCCCAGGCCTGCACCGATGCGACGTTCGGCGGGAACACGGTGGTTCCCTCGTAGTCGCCGTCGGTCGGCGTGACGACCGGGGTGCGGTAGGCGACGACGTCGCCGCCCGCATCGAGCCCGCGTAGGTACAACGACACCGGCGACGCGGCCGGGATGCCGTCGAGAGAAAGCGCTCCGGAGAGCGCGATACCGGTGGCGACGACCGCAGGGTCGAGGTCGCGGTCGTTCACGCCGGAGCCGAGACCGCTGAAGGTCGTGGCCACCCAGTCGTCGGCCGAGTAGCCGATCCGAGCGACGACGTCGACGTCGGTCGTGCCGAGCGGCAGGTCGACGTCGAGGCCGTAGGAGCCGTCGGCGGCCGGCGAGGCGTACGACGTCGTCGAGAAGCCGTCGGCCTCGACGACGACCGCGAAACCACTGGTCCACGGGACGCCGCCGCCGGTCGCGACACCGGACAGCCGGAGCGTCGGCGTTCCGAGATCGACGACGAACGCGACAGGATTGGCGCCGTCGACGAGGGACTCCACGGTCGTCTCGGGATGGTCCGACGCTGCGACCCCGATCAGCGCTCGCACCGTTGCAGCGGTGGCGGAACTCGGCAGGTCGACGTCGAACGAGTACGACCCGTCGACCGGGTCGGGATACGTGGTCCGGCGGTCGGTGAACTCTCCCGCACCGGTCGATGCAACGATCTCGAAGACGGTCGGGCGGACCACTGCCCCGTTGCGGTGCACGGTGCCCGACACGACGAGCACCGGAGCGTCGACGATCGCATCGAACGTCGTGGAGGCCGAGCCCGTCGCTGGTGGCGTCCAGGTGGCCGTAACCGGCGGGTCGACGGAGGATCCGAACACCCCGGAGAACTCGACCTCGGCCGCTGCGACCGGGAGGACGATGTCGACCGAGTACGCACCGGCGCCGTCGGCGGTCACCGGGTAACCAAGCGTTCGCGTCGATCCGTCCGATCGGGTGCTGCGCACGTCGATCCGGGCAGCGGGGTCGGGCTGACCGTTGTACAGCATCGTGCCGGAGAGTTCGACGGTCACCGGCTCGTACGCCGCGTCGAACCGTCGGCTGTTGGTGCCGGGAACGAGACCGTCGAACGACGCCGAGGGGAACGGGTCGCCCGGCATCCCGTACTTCCAGACGACCTCGACGTCGGTGACGTCGAGCGGGAGCGCGACCGCCGTGTCGTAGGCGCCGGTGCCGTCGGGAGTGACGTTCAGTCGGCGCGTCAGGACGGCCGTCCCGGCGTCGTCTCGGGCGACGACGTCGACACCGGTCGACTGGGTGACCGGTTCGCCGAGCGCTGTCAGGTCACCGGCGAGCAACAGCGTCTTGGTCGTACCGACCGGCACGACGATGTCGCCGGTGTCGACCGCCCGATAGCCGTTGAACGGCGCCGGCTCGTCGAGCGCGACGGCGACCGTGGCGGCCGGCGCGGCTGCGCCTCGAGGTGTGACGACAGCCGTCAGATCGACCGGCAACGTCAGTTCGCCGGCAGCGATCTCGGCCGAGTCGAGCCCGAGCCGACACCGGAATCCGCCGTCGGAGGCCGTGGTGACGACGCACGGGGCGAGTCCGGGGGCATCGATCTGCACCTCTGCCCTCGTGACGGGCAGCTGCGGCACATCGGTGACGACGCGACCGTTGACCTCGAACGTGCAGCCGAGCAGGGCCGGATCGTTGCCGATCGCGAGTTCGATGGCGAACACGTCGACGGCGTACGCCCCGGCTCCGGTGTCACCGGTGCAGAAGGCGTCGACCGCCGCGAGCATCTCGCGTGCTTGCACGCGATACGGCTCGAGCAACTCCGAACCGGGGCGCGGCGGGCTGATGTCGTCGAACGCGTCGGACGGGATCGAGAACGGGGACTCATCGGGTTCGGTGATCCGCCACGACTCGGCGATGGCGATGACGAGATCGCCGTCGGCGCGGGCGTCCGCAACGGCGTACGACGTCCACGACTCGACCGGGAGGTCGGGATCGCGTTCGATGATGTCGTTGGCCGGATCGCCGTCGGCGATACCGATGAGTCCGCCGAACGTGCCGTCGTCGTACACGGTGATCTCGACGTCGATGTGAGCCCCCGGTTGGATCTGGACGGTCATCAGCGGATGGTCGACCACGTAGTCGGTGCCGCTGCGGCGGAGCGTCGCCGTGTCGGACAACTCGACCGACTCACCGGAGGCGATCACGGTGGGCACCCCGTCGATCCGGAGTTCGTCCGCCTCGCGTCCGTACACCTCGACGACGTGGTCGTCGACGGCGACGGCAACGGCCGTGATCGACGTCGGGAGCAGCGCCGACGCCGCGGATGTGAACTCGTGGCGGGCGTAGACGCGGGGCGCGGCGGGGTCATCGTCGAGCGGGCCGGCGTACAAGTACTCGCCGAGGGTCTGGCTGTCGTAGGTGAGTCCGTCGAACGTGATCATGTGCGGGTCGCCCCAACCGCCGCCGGTGCTCGTGCCGGAACCACCGGATCCGCCGGATCCGCCCGGACCGCCGGTTCCACCCGTGCCGCCGGTGCCACCGGGACCTCCCGGCGGACCGGGCGGGGGCGGCGGGCACGGCTGCCCGGGCTCCGGCGGGAAGCCCGGACGCTCTTCCCAGATCACCGTGACCGTGTCGAATCCTCGGTGACTCGTCGTTGCCGAGACCGGGAACCGGAGTTCGGGTAGGTCGGCCTGCCCCGGGACGCCGGCGGCACACCCGGGCGGTGGGATCGGATCGGGGACGCGGTTGTCGGGCGGCGTCGTCGCCGACAGGACCGAGTCCTCGTCGGACGTGCTCGACTGCCCGCGCAAAAAGCCACTCGACGGATCGAGTTCGGAACTCGTCCACTCGTCGTCGAGGTAGCCGTCGGTGGCGAAGTTCACCGGCGAACCGCCGATCACCTCGTCTTCGACGATTCGGAAGAAGTCGCAGGTGACCGAGATCGGCAGCGTGTCGACGAGCGGTTCCTCGATGGCGTCGTCGTCCGTGGTCGCCGTCAGGGTGTACAACTGCGAGGAGGACCCGGAGTCGAGAATCGTCGCGCAGTCGACCGAGACGGTGATCGGCGTCGGCGTGTCCTGATCGTCGAACGTCCCCGTCGTCGGGTTGACGGTCAACCAGTCGGGGATCGGATCGGTGTCATCGATCTTCCAGAGCGTGTCGGCGAGGGCACCGGGAACGAGGTCGACGCTGGACGATGTAGCTCCCTCCGGCGTCGGGATCTGGAGTTGGTCCGCCTCGAACTCGAGCGAGGAGCCGCAGCGGAGCGCAAACTCCTCGAGGTATCCGAAGATGCCGAGCGGGCCCATCTTCTGCTCGGCGAGCACCATGGCGTCGCGAGCGCTGTCGCCCAGTTCCTCACAGAGGTCTTCGGTGATCGTCAGCGTGCCCGTCAGTTCCTCCACGTCCGGGTCGAATCCGGAAGGTGAGGTCGTGAACGACATCCCGCCCCGTTTGATCCACTCGCCGTCCGAGTCCTTGATGAAGAGAGCGCCATCGACGATCTCGGTCGGCAACAGAGGTCCTGGCAACAGGAACGCCCCGATCGCCGGCGCCTGGGCGAGGAATCCACCGACCTCGAGCTCGTCGTCGGGTTCGACCTGGACGACGAGGGCGCCCCCGGACTGAATCTCACCGTTGAGTGAGATCGTCGGCGATCCCGTCTTGTTGTACGTCGAGTAGAGCTGAGCGATCGGTTGTGTGTACACGAGGGCCGGGAACGACACCGTCACGGGGATACCGAGTGCCTCGAGCGCATTGTTGACGGACGTGAACAGGATCGATGCACCGACGTTGAGATGCACACCGACCTCGGAGGCGCCGGCCTTCGCCACGCGCACCTGATCCTCGTTCTCCCACTTTGCGCGCAGCTCGGTCGCCGCGCTCAGCCCGATCAGCTTGAGTCGGCCGAGGTCATCGACGTCGAACTGTCGACCGAGCCAGGTGAGCACGCTGCCACCGACGTCAATGCCGATCTCGCCGTTCAGGCTCGGCGTGATAGACACCTGGATCGTCGACGGTCCGGTTTCCCATTGGGCTGCGAGCTTGGGCGTGCAGGTCGGCTCCGGATGCTCGACGGTCTCGCGCGGGTCGAACCCGTCGCCCGGCACATAGGTGAAGCCGTAGGAGTACTCGAAGCTGACGCCGCATGTCACGGAGGCTTCGAGGCTGGGACCTCCAGACACCGAAGCGTTGAGTCCGAGCTTGACGGTCGGCTCCATCGTGGCAACGAAGACCGCTGCCAACGCCGGAATCACCGGGAACCTGGCGCTGGGCAGCGTCGTCACCGTGCAGGTGAAGTCGAAGGAGATGCTCCCCTGTGCCTTGACGCCCATGCCGAGGGTGAGCGACCCACCGATGCCGTACTGCATCTCGAATCGGTACAGCTCGTTGCCGGACACCGTGGCCCTCATGCCGCCGACCGGGGCGATGCCGTTGGTGATCGTGGGCGGAGTCAGCGATGTGATGCCGGCACCGAGACCCGCCACGCACCGAGGTTCGTCGTTCCCGTCGGCCTCCGGGAGCGCTTCGATCACTCGCAGTGCGCTCGCCGAGGGTGCGGCAGGCGGGCAGTCCGGCCCCGTGCAGACGAGTTCGCCACCACCGATCTCGCCGAGCAGTCCGGCTTCGAACATCTCTGCGGCATCGACGGCCCCGTCGAGTTCGGTGTACACGTCGGTGAGCTCGGCCAGCTCGACGGTAATGAGCGAGCGCCCGCCGCGTTCCAGCGTCGGCGCACCGGGACGTTCGATGACCCTTCCGAACATCGTGGACCCGTCGGAGGCCACGAAGACCGTGCCCGTGACAGGCGCCGCGCCCTCCAGGACGACGGGCGCGTATCCACCGGCCACGGCCCACGAGATGACATCGCCGGAACCGTCGAAGCTCGTTCGCGCCCCGATCTCAGCGGTCGTGAAGGGAGCGAAGCCATCCGTACCCGGGAGATCGTTCGGCGTGACGAAGTCGTCCGCAGGAATCAGCTCGACGCCCGAACGCAGGCGAGCCGACGTCGCCCAGAGCAAGAGCGGTTCGTCGACACCGGGAATGGCAACCGCAAACGGGGTCGCTCCGATCCCGCCCTCGGTGATTTCGATGTCGGCCCCTGCTCGCTCGACGTCGAACGGGTTCGCTCCGACCGGGGTGACCGTCGTACCGCTCGGGACCAACCTCCCGGACGGCTGCCCGTCAGCGCCGATGTGGACCATTCGGGCCGTGTCGGATTGACCGGGAGCGGTGAGGAACACGCTGTCGGGCATGATGTGCCACCCGGGCTCGAGTTCCTCGGTCGGGTATGGGTCCGGGTCGGGGTCGGGATCGTCGGGCACGGTGACGTAGCCGGTGATGTCGGCGATCAGGTGGGTGTCGGCATGGGTCCGCACACACACCGTCCCATCCGCAGACACCTTCGCCACGACCTCGTTCGCGACCACCGAACCCGCCACATAGTTCAACGACGACGCATTCGGCACCCCACCACACGGAAACACCGTCACATGACCCGCCCCCAACGGCGCTACCGCCGTCACATTCAACACCACCGCCGACACACCATCAGCCGGCACACCACCACGACCCAACACATCGAACTCCACACGACCACCAGCCTGAACACGACCACCACCCACGAACTCCCCATCCACCGTCGCAAACCCCGAACCCGACCGCGTCTCCAACAACCGGCCCGGCACCAACGACACCACCGACGCACCCTCCACCACGAACCCCGTCACATCCGCCACCACATGCGCCTCGGCATGACTGTGGATGCAGACGGTCCCGTCGGGTGACACCTTCGCCACGACCTCGTTCGCAACCACCGAACCCGCCACATAGTTCAACGACGACGCATTCGGCACCCCACCACACGGAAACACCGTCACATGACCCGCCCCCAACGGACCAACCGCCGTCACATTCAACACCACCGCCGACACACCATCAGCCGGCACACCACCACGACCCAACACACCGAACTCCACACGACCACCAGCCTGAACACGACCACCACCCACGAACTCCCCATCCACCGTCGCAAACCCCGAACCCGACCGCGTCTCCAACAACCGGCCCGGCACCAACGACACCACCGACGCACCCTCCACCACGAACCCCGTCACATCCGCCACCACATGCGCTTCGGCATGACTGTGGATGCAGACGGTCCCGTCGGGTGACACCTTCGCCACGACCTCGTTCGCGACCACCGAACCCGCCACATAGTTCAACGACGACGCATTCGGCACCCCACCACACGGAAACACCGTCACATGACCCGCCCCCAACGGCGCTACCGCCGTCACATTCAACACCACCGCCGACACACCATCAGCCGGCACACCACCACGACCCAACACACCGAACTCCACACGACCACCAGCCTGAACACGACCACCACCCACGAACTCCCCATCAACCGTCGAAAACCCCGAACCCGACCGCGTCTCCAACAACCGAGCAGGCACCAACGACACCACATCACCCACCGACGACCCACCAACCGCCTCCACCACACGCCCTGAACCGACCGACTCGCCACCGGACGCCGCGTCCGCCGACGTCGCCTCAAGGTCTGGCCCGTCCGACCCGACCGCGTCCACGACCGAAACAGCAGGAGCAGCCGCCGCGGTCGACGGTGAGCCGATCGACGGGACTGCGCACACAGCAGCGATCACGATTGCGCTCCGACGAATCCACTGCCCAGCCATGTTTCCCTTTGCTCCGTCCGATGCGGTCCGGCTGGAGGGACGCGACACCTGTCCGCCCGGGTCATGAACCCCGGCGGCCGGAGACGCGTCGCGATCCCGCCGGATCCGACGGCGAGTGCCCACCGAGCCGATCGGCCCGAGCGCACCCGCGATCTCGCTGTTACCTGTGACGCGCACCATACGAGTGCCGGGTAACAGCGGGGTAACAGCGAGCTGACGCGACGCTTCCCCGAGCTGGCTACGATCGTTTGCGTGCGGGATTCTGGCGGATCGCCCTCGGGTCGGTGGCGCGTGGTTCTGCGCGGGCGCACCCGGGTTTTCGCCGGCAGCGATGCGATCGAGTTACGGCCGAAGGAACGCGCCGTGGTCGCAGCACTCGCGGCGGCGCATCCGACTCCGCTGCCGTCGTCGCGCCTCGCCGAGCTGATCTGGGGTGATGCCCAGCCTGCGTCGGCGGTCAAGTCGATCCACAACCACGTCTCGCGGCTCAAGCGATCGGCCGACGGGCTCGTCGACAGCCACCCCGACGGCTATCGACTCGGTCCCGACGTCGTCGTCGACCTGGCGTCGGGCGACCCGACGGATCAGCTGCTCGCCGACCTCCCCGATACACCAGAGGTGCTCGAACTCCGAGCGCAGCTCCGCGTCGCCGCCACCGACGCCGACGAGGTGGCCCTGGCCGCGTCGGCCGACGTCGAACCGACACCGGAACTCGTCGAGCGACTGCGGCGAGCGGTCGAGGACGAACCGTTCCGCGAACACCGCTGGTCGCTGCTCGCGTCGGCCCAGATGCGACTCGGGCGGCGACGAGAAGCCCTCCTGACCCTGGCCGACGCCCGCCGTCAGCTCGCCGAGGTGGGCCTCACGCCCGGACCCGATCTGGTCGACCTCGAGAGCACGATCCTCGCCGCCGATCCCACGCCGGCCGCCGGCACCCCGCGCCCCGCCCCGCCGATCCATCCGCATCGCGACGACCCGTTCGTGGGTCGCGAGACCGAGCTCGATCGACTCGGTACGGTCTGGGACGAGACGTGCACGCTCGGCGGTCCACGGATGGTCGTGGTCCGCGGCCAGGCAGGGATCGGCAAGACCCGACTGGTCGACGAGTTCTGTCGCCGAGCGGGCGTCGACGATCCCGACGTGCGTGTGTTGTGGGGACGCCACCGACCCGACACCGGCCGAGCGTTGGGGGCGATCACCGAGGCCGTCGAACGCGCGGTCGCCCACGACCCGACCCTCGTGCCTGCCGACGATCCGCTCCGCATCCTCCTGGGTGACCATGCCCCCGAACCGGGACTCGCCGCCGATCTCGTGCGCACGCGTGTCGGCCGCTCACTGTCGCAACTCGTCGAGCGCTTGTCCGACCGGCCGACGATCTGGCTGTTCGACGATCTGCAATGGGCGTCGGCCGACTCCGTGGTCCTGCTCCAGGAGGCGATCGACGGGGCGTCGGCACCACTGCTGATCGTCGGCACGAGCCGCCCCGACGACGGCGACGGGGCCGGGCGATGGGGCGAAGTCGCCCGGTCGATCGGCATCGTCGACATCGCCCTCGAGCCACTCGAACGAGGCGACGTCGCTCGACTCGTGACCGAACGCACCGACCTGCCGGTCGACGAACGGGGCGCCGAGGCGCTGCACCTCCGCACAGGTGGTCTGCCGCTGTACGCGAGCGAACTCGCCCGAGCCGCATCGGCGACCGGGCGTCTCGACATCGACGAGGTCCCCGCCCCGATCAGGGAGTGGCTCCACCACCGCATCGCGACGCTCGACGACGACGCCGTCGCGGTGCTGCGTTCGGCAGCGGTCAGTGGTCAGTCGGTCGAACTGCCGGTGGTGGCGACGGTGTGCGATCTGACGGTCGACGACGCCGCCACCCGACTCGACCAGCTGGCACAGCGAGGCTTTCTCGACGTCGACACCGCAGCGAACGTCTCGTTCTCGCACGCCTTGACACGCGACATCGTCGAGGAGTCGATCGGACCCCTCGTGCGCATCCGGCTCCACGTCGCGACCGCGGAAGCACTCGGCGTCAGCCGACCGGACGAGCACGCCCGGATCGCCCGGCATTTCGATGCCGCCGGTGACGCCCGAGCCCACGGCCACGCATCGCTCGCCGGCGAACGCAGTCTGCCCGTCGGCGCCTGGTCGCACGCCACCGAGTGTTTCACCATCGCCGCCCGGCACGCCGTCGCACCGGCAGAGACGATCCGGGCGAACGTGGGGCTCGGACGAGCGTTGCTCGGGGCCGGTCGCGCCGACGACGCCTCGGCAGCATTGCTCGGGGCCGCAGCGTTGGCCGACGAACACGACGACGTCGTCATGCACGCGCGTGCCGCGTTGACCCTCGTCGGGCGCGCCGGTCGAGGAGCGCTCGCCCATGACGAAGCCGCCCAGTTCGACGTGCTCCGCCGCGCCCTCGACCACATCGAACGCACTGCGTCCCGGGATGACCGCGTCCTCGAGCCGTTGCGGAGCGACCTCGAACGCGAACTCGCGTTCCTGATGCTGCTCACCGGCCCGAAGGTCGAGCGAGACCGCCTCTTGCGGTCCGCACTCGACCGGGCGGAGCGGTTGACACCGCCCGACCCGAACACCCACGCCCGTGCCCTGCTCGGCTACCGATACGCGCAGCTCGGACCGAACGATCTGCCCGGACGGCTCGCCGATCTCGACCGGGTCGCGGCGCTCCCGGCGAAGGCCGTCACCCCCGAGGTCCGCATCACCACCGAGCTCTACCGGTGCGACGATCTCGTGCGCGCCAACCGTCACGTCGAGGCCGCCGAGGCGCTCGACCGAGCGACTGCGCTGCTCGCCGACTACCCCGACCCCTACTGGGCGTGGACCGTCGAGACCTGGCGCGGCCTCCTCCATCTCGTCGCCGGCGATCTGGAGCAGGCCGACGCCGTGAGCGCCCACGCCGTCGGTCTCCGCGAGGCGTTCGTCGAGGCGCACGTGTGTCGCGCCGTCAACCAGGTCGCAATCGCGCTCTACGCCGGCACGGTCGTTGGCATGATCGACCTACTCACCGCTGCCGTCGACGCCAGCCCGAACATCCCGACGTTCCGAGCCGTGCTGTCGCTGTGTGCCGCCGAAGCCGGCGACGACCGGCTGGCGGCACGTCACCTCCGCTGGTTCGTCGACGAACGGGTCGAGAACCTCCCGGACGACCCGAACCGGTTCCTCGGTCTCGGCGTGCTCGCACACACGGCGTCGATGCTGGGCGACGTCGAGGCCGCCGAAGCCCTGTTCCCCCTCCTCCGGCCGTACGACGGACAGTGGGTGTCGCTCAGTTGCTACGGCGGAGGAGGAGCGAGCTGGGGTCCGGTGTCGCACGGCCTCGGGGCGCTGGCCACGACGCTCGAACGCGACGACGCAGCCGAGTATCTGCAGCGTGCAGCGCTCGAAGCAGCTCACGCCCCGCTCGCTCGGGACAGGGTCGACCGGAACCGCAGCCGTCTCGACGCGGCCTAGCGCGGAACGCGCAACGGCGCCGCCCCACCGAGGTGGAGCGACGCCGTTGTCGAGTTCGATCGCTCGTGCGATCTGGTGGGCCGGGAAGGATTCGAACCTTCGAAGGCAATGCCGACGGGTTTACAGCCCGTTCCCTTTGGCCACTCGGGCACCGACCCAAATTGTCGAACGGGCAGCGTAGCGCCCTCGACCCGGATTGACGCAGAGGTAGCCTCGATTCCATGCCCAGTTTCGATGTCGTGTCCGAAGTCGATCGCCAGGAAGTCCGCAATGCCGTCGATCAGGCCCAGCGCGAGATCGCCAACCGCTTCGACTTCAAGAACACGAACTCGACGATCGAGCTGAACGAACTCGTCATCACGATGCACACCGCCAGCGAAGACCGCCTCGATGCGTTGCGCACGGTCGTCGAGGAGAAGCTCGTCAAGCGTGGTGTGTCGTTGCGCGGCCTCGAGTACGACGACGTCCAGGAGGCGACGCAGAACACGGTGCGTCAGGTCGCGACGATCAAGGTCGGCATCTCGTCCGACAAGGCCAAGGAGATCAACAAGATCATCAAGGCCGAGGCCCCCAAGGGCACGCAGAGCCAAACCCAGGGCGACACCGTCCGTGTGACGAGCAAGAAGCGCGATGCGTTGCAGCAGACGATCCAGATCCTCAAGGAGAAGGATCTCGGGATCTCGCTGCAGTTCCAGAACTTCCGCGACTGAATCGCCGGTGCACCGGCGCCGCCGGTGGCGATCAGCCGAGGGCGGCGAGCTGACGTTCGATCAGGCTCGTGATGGTGGCCGGGTCGACCGACTGCTCGGCGGTAGCGCCGGGGTCGCACGTCACGAACTCGACACGAGCCGGATCGGCGGGCGAGATCGAGATCGACGGTGACGCCTCGAGCGGGGCCGCCGTGGCCCAGGCAGTGAGCGCCGTGACGACTTCGCCGGCATTGATGTCGGCCTCGGTCTGGAACGCTGCGGCGACGCATCCCTTTCCACCCTGGACGAACGGCTGGTAGGCGTCGGCGCCGATCAGCGAGCGCAAGCGCACGGTGGTGGGGTCGGGCAGACGGTTTTGCCAGACGAGCTGCCAGGCGTCGGGCCCGAGCGCCGTCGGTTCTCCGATCGGCTCCGCACCGTCGGGGAGCGGGCCGAGCGTCGCGAGCTCATGGTCATCGACGAGGGCGTCGAGCACCGCGTCGGGATAATCGTCGCCGTACTGCGGCGCCGGGTCGAGGTCGGCGGCCTCGATGATCGGCTCGCCGAAAACGTCGACGGCGATCATCTCGTACAGGAGCGGCAGGGCGATCTGGGCGTCGGATGCGACATCGGGGACGTCGGTCGAACCGATGAGCAGTGCTCGGTCGACCGCCGCTGCCGCGACAGCCTGCGGCGACGAGACCCCGATGATGCCGGACGCTCCGTCGACCTCGGTCGGGTCGATACCCCGCTGGTCGTCGAAAGCCTGCAGCAGGGCGAGGCGCAGTGCGTCGTCCATCGAGGTCGTCGTGTCGGCGCTCGCCCCGTCCGTCGTCGCCTCGTCGTTCGTCGCCTCGTCCGTCGGGGCGGCAGCGGCTGCGCCGGACCGGTAGATCACGCCGGCGTCGGCGTCGTAGACAGCGGGACGCCAAGCGACCACGGTGTCGACGATGGTCGGGGCATCGACCGATCCACTCGCGAGGCCGAGGGCACGCCATTGCGGGAACGCCGCAGCCCAGTCGTCGCCGAACGTCGCCTCGAGTGCCTTCGCCGCGTAGTCGCCGCCCGACAGGTCTTCGACCGGCACCGGCTCGGCGAACTCGGCCTCGTTCTCCAGCTGGATCTCGTCGACGAGCGGAATGAGCTCCTCGTTCCACTGCGTCGGGAACAGCCAATCGCGTCCGAACAGCAGTCCGACCGCCACGACACCGGCCACCACGACGAACGCGAGGAAGGTGAAGCCGAACAGACGGCTCTTGCGCTTCTCACGCTGTTGCTTCAACTCGAACGAGCGGACCGCACTGACGTCCGGACCTTTCGGCGTCGCCGGGTTGTCCGCGACCGGCGGCGGCGCGGCCGGATTCGACGCCGGGAGGGTCGGCAACGCAGCGGTCGTTGCAGCAGGGAGGACCGGCGCGGCCGGCTCGTCGATCGGCGCCCGTTGCGGATTGCGGGGCAGGGCCGGCGCGGGATTGGTGGTGTCGAACACCGAGCGGTCGGGCGTCGACGGTGCCGGAGTGGCACGGGCGGCCGGGGCCGCCGGCGTCGGATCGATCGGGTCGTCGTCTCGTCGACGCGGCAGGCCTTCGACCGGGGCCGGGGAGCGCCGCTGTGGCAACTCGTCGGCCGGCGGCGCCGTCGGGGTGCGGCGCCGCGGCAACTGGTCGGCCGGCATCGGTTCGGGTGCACCGCGCTTGGGCAGATCGTCGGAGGTCGTCCGCTGCGGCAGCGGAGCGGACTCGGGTGCCGGCGCGGCTCGCTGTGGCAGCGGCGATTCCGCGGCCGGTGTCGCCGGCGCAGGTGCCGGTGCAGCCGGCGGTTCGGGAGCCGGCGGCGCCGCCGGCATGTCGGCGGCCGGAGCCGGTGCCGGTGCCGGTGTGGTGGGCATCGCAGGAGCGGGCGCCGGCGCGGCGGGGGCTTCAGGAGCCGGAGCGGCGGCGGGGGATTCAGGAGCCGGAGCCGGAGCGGCAGGGGCTTCAGGAGCCGATGCCGGAGGTGCTCCAGCGGCGTCGGGTGGCGCGGCGGGGTCGCCGAACTTGGCGAGCGCACCGCCCAGGTCGAACTGGAACGACGACTCCGAACGCGGCGTCGGGGCCGCCGGTGGTGCCTCGGTCGGCGGCTGGGGTTCGGCGTCGGCGTCGGTGACCGAACTCCAGCTCATCCGCGACGGTGCATCATTGCTCACAGAGGCATCATCGGCATCCGTGCCGTCCCGCTTGAGCCGGCCCAGCGCTCTCCCGAGCTCGGACGAGTCGTCGTCGGCGTCGTCGGGTCGAGGAGTCGGTGGGCCGGGTTCGGTCATGCGTGGTTCATTCGTCCGAGGGCGCTTCGTTGGCCCTGCGCTGCAGCTCGTCGACGACGGAAGCGTCGGCCAAGGTCGTCGTGTCGCCCAGATTACGGCCTTCGGCCACGTCGCGAAGCAGGCGTCGCATGATCTTGCCCGACCGGGTCTTCGGCAGATCCGGGGTGATGAAGATCGCCTTCGGCTTCGCGATCGCGCCGATCTCGCCGGCGACGTGGGTCCGGAGTTCTTCCGGGGTCACGTCGGCGGCGCCGCTCCGCAGGATCACGTAGGCCATGACCGCCTGTCCGGTGGTCGCGTCGGTGGCCCCGACGACGGCGGCCTCGGCGACCGACGGGTGCGAGACGAGCGCCGACTCGACCTCGGCGGTGGAGATGCGGTGGCCGGACACGTTCATGACGTCGTCGACGCGGCCCAACACCCACAGGTACCCGTCGTCGTCGATCTTCGCGCCGTCGCCGGCGAAGTAGCGATCGTCGAAGCGACCCCAGTACGTGTCGATGTACCGCTGTGGGTCACCCCAGATGCCGCGCAACATGCCGGGCCACGGCTTGGTGAGGGTCAGGTAGCCGCCGCCGGTCTCGACGTGGTTGGCGTCGTCGTCGACGAGTTCGGCCACGACACCGGGCAGCGGGTGCGTCGCCGAACCCGGCTTGGTGGTCGTGACGCCGGGCAGCGGGCTGATCATGATGCCGCCCGTCTCGGTCTGCCACCAGGTGTCGACGATCGGACAACGGCCGCCACCGATGTGTTCGTGGTACCACATCCACGCCTCGGGGTTGATCGGCTCGCCGACCGTGCCGAGCAGCTGCAGCGACGACAGATCGTGCTTGGCCGGCTCCTCCGCTCCCCACTTCATGAAGGTTCGGATGGCGGTCGGGGCGGTGTAGAACTTCGTGACGCCGTACTTGGCGACGATCTCCCAGAAGCGGTCGTTCTCGGGATAGTTCGGGACGCCCTCGTACATCACCTGGGTGCAGCCGTTCGACATCGGGCCGTAGACGATGTAGCTGTGGCCGGTGATCCAGCCGACGTCGGCGGTGCACCAGAAGACGTCGGTCTCGGGGTGCAGGTCGAACACGTACTTGTGGGTGTACGTGGTGTGGGTGAGGTAACCACCCATCGTGTGCATGATGCCCTTCGGCTTGCCGGTGGTACCGGAGGTGTAGAGCAGGAACAGCAGGTCTTCGCTGTCGTGCGGCACGGGCGGGCAGTCGGCCGACGCACCGTTCATCAACTCGTGGTACCAGTGGTCGCGTCCGTCGACCATGTCGACCTCGTTGCCGCCCCGCTTGACGACCACGACGTGCTCGATGGTCGACGTCTTCTCGACCGCCTCGTCGGCGGCAGGCTTGAGCGGGAAGACCGACCCGCGCCGATGACCGCCGTCGGCGGTGATGACGACCTTGGCGTCGGCGTCGTCGATCCGGTCGGCGAGCGACTGGGCGGAGAACCCGCCGAACACCACCGAGTGTGGGGCGCCGATCCGGGCGCACGCCAGCATCGCAACGGCGGCTTCGGGGATCATCGGCATGTAGACCATGACCCGGTCACCCTTCTCGACGCCGAGACCGGTGAGCACATTGGCGAACTTCGACACCTCGTCGAGCATCTCGGCGTAGGTGATGTCGCGCGAATCGCCCGGCTCACCCTCCCAGTGGATGGCGATCTTGTCGCCGTTGCCGGCGGCGACGTGGCGGTCGAGGCAGTTGGCCGACACGTTGAGCTGCCCACCGAGGAACCACTTCGAATACGGCAGATCCCATTCGAGCACCGTGTCCCAGGGCCGGGACCACTCGACGAGCTCCGACGCCTGCCGCGCCCAGAACCCCTCGTGATCGGCGGCGGCCTCGTCGAACAACGTCCGATCGTTCGTCAGCGCATTCGCCGCGAACTCGGCCGGCGGCGGGAACATCCGGTGCTCCGCTGACAACGCTTCGATCGACTGCTGGTTCCCCTCGCTCATGGGCGCCATCGTAGAACAGCTCCGCACGCGGTCATCTCAATCCGCCCGGCGTCCGGGCCATCTCGGTCGCCCTTCGCACCGGCTTGCTAGGGTGCCGAGACGGCGGCAGCGGGCTGCGTGGCGGAGGTTGAATCATGAAGAGCGTTTGTCGACCATGGGGTTGGGCGGCGACTGCGGGCGCAGCGCTACTCGCCACGACCGTTTTCGTCGCGGTGCCCGACACAGTGGCGCAGGCCGCGGGCACGACGATCGTCGTCGACACGACTGCCGACGACGTGGTCGTTGACGGCTCGTGCTCGCTACGCGAAGCAATCCTGGCAGCGAACACCAACTCGCCGGCAGGCGACTGCCCCGGTGGCTCCGACACCGATGAGGACACGATCGTCCTCGGCTCGGCCACCTACATCGGGTTGACCTCCGATCTTCCGGCACTGACCGGAGCTACCCACATCTCCGGCGAGTACGCGACCATCGACGGCCAGGACGCTGCACGAGGATTGTCGATCGCGTCCACTGCGGTCGTATCGATCGAGAACCTGTACATCGCAAACGGTGCCGGGACCGACGGCGGCGGCATCCACAACAGCGGCACTCTGACCATCGTCAACACCGACATCAGAGACAGCCAGGCAACTGATAGCGGCGGAGGGATCTACTCCGCCGGGCCGCTGACCATCATCGACTCCGACATCGGCAACAACACGGCCGCAGCGGATGGTGGCGGGATACGTTCGGACGCAGCGCTGACCGTGTCGGCAACCACCATCCGTTCGAACAGTGCCGGGGTCAAGGGCGGTGGCGTTGCGACCGTCACCCAGGAGCTGGTTGCCATCGAGAACAGCGATCTCTCCGCCAACAGCGCGACAGTCGGTGGCGGGTTCGCTCAGCTCAGCGCGGGCTCGACGTCGATGATCGTCAACTCGTCGATCACCGGGAACACCGCTTCGCAGCGCGGCGGCGGCGTGTTCAACGACTGGGGGACGATGCAGGTCGCGTGGTCGACCCTCGTGTGGAACAGCGCCCCGCTCGGGGCGAACATCTCCAACTACGGGGCGAGCGATACACAACTCACGCTGACCGCGTCGATCGTCGCCAACGGCTACGACGGCGGCTTCGACGTCGAGCTCCACACCGGGGGTGAACCTGCGGTCGCGTCCTTCGTGTCCGGCGGGTACAACGTGATCGAGAACCCCGGCCCGGACACACCTTTCTCCACCGATGGCACCTCGGTGATCGCCGATCCGATGCTCGACGGGATGTCCGACCACGGTGGCGGCACCTGGTCGATCCCGCTGCTACCGGGTTCGCCGGCGATCGACCTGGTGAGCGGTGCCGTCGTTCCGGTCGTGACCACCGACCAACGCGGCGCCACCCGACCGAGCGGTGTCGCCGCCGACGCCGGATCGTTCGAGAACGTGTGCTCCGGCACGTCCTGGACGGTCGCCACAGGCGGCGATCTCGGTGCGGCGATCGCCTGCTACAACCGTCTCGACGGCCCGGGGATCGCGACGATCGACATCGACGCCGACCTCGACCTCACCCGGCGCCTCCCGACCATCGTTAACACGACCCCCGATCTCGCACTCGTCGTCGACGGCGGCGGCCATACGATCGACGGCAACGGGAACGCACGCCAGCTGGTCATCCAGTCAGCAACGACGGTGCGTGACGTCACCATCACCGGATCGTACGCGCTCCAAGGTGGAGCGATCCTCGTGGCCGGCCCGACGACACTCGACGGTGTCACCGTGACGGGGAACCGCTCCGGGACCGGTGGAGGTCTGTACGTCTCGTACTCGACATTGTCGATCGTCGACAGCCTGATCTCCGACAATCTCGCCGGGTGGGCCGGTGGACTGTCGATGTACGACAGCACCGTCGAGATCGTCGACTCGACCTTCGCCGACAACGTCGCAACCGACGGCAGCGGCGGTGGTATCAACGTCACGTCGGGCACCCTCGACGTCAGCGGCACCACGATGACCGGCAACCGAGCAGAGTCCGGCGGAGCGATCGGGTCGGGCGGCGACCTCACCATCGTCAACAGCACACTGACCGACAACACCGCTACCGACAACGGTGGAGCGATCAGCATCGTCGGCGATGCCAGCATTCTGTTCTCCACGATCACCGACAACTCCAGCTCCGTCGGAGCCGGCATCGCAACTTTCGAGACCTCTTCGTCACTGGAGGTCGGCGGATCGATCCTCACGACGAACGTCGGTTCTTCCGACGTCCAGATCGGTAGTGGTGATCCGTCGTTCACCTCCCTCGGCTACAACCTGCTGGGCACCGTCGACTCCGGAATCACAGCGTTCGGGGGCACGGACCAGCTCGGGGTGTCCGATCCGGGGTTGGAGGCGCTCGGCGACGTCGGCGGACCGACATCGACCCGAGCACTCCGGCCTGGTTCCCCGGCTCTCGATTTCGTGACCGGAGCGGTGCCCGGGTCGCCGGCGACCGACCAGCGTGGCGTCTCCCGCCCCCAAGGGGCCGCTCACGACGCCGGAGCGGTGGAGGCCCAGGACGCCGACGGCGACGGCATCTTCGACCCGAGCGACAATTGCGTGAACGACGCCAACCCGGGTCAGACCGACGGCGACGGCGACGGGATCGGCGACGCCTGCGACCCGATCGACGACGAC
Source organism: Ilumatobacter fluminis (assembly GCF_004364865.1). Taxonomy (NCBI): domain Bacteria; kingdom Bacillati; phylum Actinomycetota; class Acidimicrobiia; order Acidimicrobiales; family Ilumatobacteraceae; genus Ilumatobacter; species Ilumatobacter fluminis. Next base: position 946,662 of record NZ_SOAU01000001.1, on the reverse strand, counting down.
GACATCGACGGTGACGGCATCGACAACCCCGACGACAACTGTCCGGCAGTGTTGAACCCGGGCCAGTCCGACGTCGATGGTGACGGCGCCGGTGATGCCTGCGACGAGCGCAACGACAACAACGCCTACACCTCGGTCGACCCGGCCCGCTTCGTCGACACCCGCCCCATCGGCGACACCCTCGACGACCGCTACGAACGAACGGGCGCCAACCCCGCCGGCACGTTCATGGAGGTCGACATCGCCGGCCGCGGCGACGTCCCCGACGACGTCAATGCCGTCATCGTCAACCTCACCACGGTCGGCGCAACCGCCCCCGGCCACGCCACCGTCTACCCGTGCACGACCGACATCCCGACCGCCTCCACCGTCAACTACACCCCCGGCTCCGTCACCCCGAACGAAGTCATCGCCAAGGTCTCCGCGACCGGATCGATCTGCATCTACACCCACGCCGACGTCCACGTGATCGCCGACGTCGTCGGCTACGTCGCCCTCGGGTCACCCCACACCCCCATCGACCCCGCCCGCTACGCCGACAGCCGTGACCAACCCACCTTCGACAACCGGTCCCGCAACACCGGACCACGCCAAGCGGGCACCACCTGGAAGATCCAGATCGCCGGTCGGGGCGAGATCCCCGTCACTGCGACCACCGCCGTGCTGAACGTCACCGCCGTCAACCCACAGGCCGCGGGCCACTTCACCATCTATCCCTGCACCGACGAGGTCCCGACCGCGTCATCGCTCAACTACTTCCCCGGCCAGGTCCGACCCAACGAAGTCGTCGCCAAACTCTCCGACACCGGCCACGTCTGCATCCACACCCACGCCACCAGCCACGTGATCGTCGACGCCGTCGGCTACCTCACCCCCACCGACGGCCACACCCCACTCGAGCCGACCCGATACGGCGACACCCGCAACCAACCCACCTTCGACGACCAACACCGAAATACCGGCCCCATCCCCGCCGGCACCTCCTGGAAGGTACCCATCGCCGGACGCGGCGCCATCCCGGCCTCGGCAACGACCGCCGTGCTGAACGTCACCGCCGTCAACCCCCAGGCCGCAGGACACCTCACCGTCTACCCCTGCACCGACGAGGTCCCCAACGCCTCCCACGTCAACTACACCGCCGGCGACGTCCGAGCCAACGAGGTCATCGCCAAGCTCGATCCCGCCGGCCACGTCTGCATCTACACCCACGCCACCACCCACATCCTCATCGACGCCACCAGCCACAACGGGTGAGCCGCGAGCAAGCCGGTTGGTGACCGTGTCACCCGGGTATTGCACGTGTCATGTGGTTGCGTGCGACGGATGACCCGGCTGCGGAGATCGAGGAGTCGGCGTCGTCGCTGTGGGAATCGACGCTCGACTTCGTGCCGCGCATCGGCGTGGCGGCGGTGATCGTGGCGGCTGGGTGGGCCGCGAGCCGAGGACTGCGATGGCTGCTCCACCGGTACCTCCGACGACGCCAGACTCCGAGCTTTGCGACCGTGATGAGCAAGATCGGCGGTTGGATCTTCCTGACCGTGGTCGTGCTGATCGCGATGGCGATCACGTTCCCGTCGGTGCGTCCGGTCGACCTGCTGGCTGGTCTCGGCTTCTTCTCGATCGCCGTCGGCTTCGCATTCCAGGACATCCTCGAGAACACCCTCTCCGGGATGCTGTTGTTGTTCCGCCAGCCGTTCCGGTCCGGTGACCAGATCGAGGTGATGGGCCAGTCGGGCACCGTCGAGGGCATCACCATCCGCGAGACCCGCATCATCCGGTACGACGGCGAGCTGGTGGTCATCCCGAATCGCGACGTCTACAAGAACGAGATCGTGGTCCACACCTATCGCGACGACCATCGTCAGGAGTTCGTGGTGGGCATCGCCTACGAGAACGACGCCGAGGAAGCGACTACCGCGATCATCGCTGCCTTGCGTTCCGTCGACGGTGTCCGACTCGATCCGCCGCCGATGGCGCTGGTCGAAAATCTGAATGTGTCGACCGTCGACATCGTCGCCATGTTCTGGACCTCGGCCCGCCGGTTCGACTCACTCCTCGTCAAGGACGCCGCCATCAAGGCGGTCAAGCGCCGCCTCGACGACGCCGGCATCGAGATGCCCGCCGACATCGTCGCCTTGCAGGCCACCCCCAGCTTCAAGGCCGCCCTCCAGAACGAAGCCGACGTCACCCCCGCCGGCAGCATCCGGACCTGACCAATGGCCTGATGCAGCTCGAGGCTCGCCGGCTGTCAACCCGGATCGGGGTGGTGTGCGTGTTGGTGGTGTGAGAACGACGCATGATGGGGAGATCGGCGAACAACCCGATCTCCTTCGGACGACCACGCGGTCGTTCACCGACTGTTACCGGTCGGAATACCACCAAGTGGTGGCGCTCGTGTATGTGCTCTCCGGGAGCCGGTGGGCTGCCGAGGAGCTCGCACAGGACGCATTCATCGAAGCCCACCGAAAGTGGGGTGTGATCGCCGACTACGACGATCCAGGAGCGTGGGTACGTCGAGTTGCCGTCAACAAGGCTCGTTCGTGGGGACGGCGCCGCAGCGCTGAGGCGCGGGCCTACGCCAAGCATGCCGTCCGCAATCGTGATCTTCCGGGCGAACTACCCGAGTCGGCCGATCAGTTCTGGTCGGCCGTACGAGGCTTACCCGAACGGCAGGCACAGATCGTTGCCCTCCACTACCTCGACGATCGCCCCGTAGACGACATCGCCGCCGTCCTCGGCATCTCCGCAGGCACGGTCAAGACCCAACTGCACCGGGCTCGCGCCACCCTGGCCGCACGGCTCGGTGCCGACGACGCATCCCGGGAAGGCACCGAATCATGAAACTCGAGGAGATCGCTCGTAGTTCGTCGACCGCTGTACGAACAGCAGTCGCACCGCTCGAACGGCCACCGATCGGCGAGGCCGCGTCTCGATCAGCCCTCTGGCGACCGGTCTTCGCCGGCGCAGCCGTCATCATCGTGATCGTCGGCGGCCTCCTGGTCGTCAACCGAGGTCGCGACGACGTCGAACCCGTGACCGCACCCATCTCGCTGCCCGTCGACGTCGAGGTGCCGAAACTCGGCATTGAGTCACCGGCGTGGATCCCGGTGTTCGCAACCGATGGAACGCAGGCTTCGGAGGCAGAGCAGTTCCGGTTCGACTACTACGGCGACGACTCGGACGACACCGCCTTCGAGTCGGACGACCTCCTCGTCGCGTGGGGCGACTTCGGCGAGACCGGAAATGGCGACCCGGTCGACGTCCGAGGCGTCAGCGGCGTCATCGCGTCCGGCGAGGATGCCGGACTCGACGCGGGCGGCACGTCGCTCACATGGCGGGAGACCGATGGACCGTGGATCCTGCTCGCCAGCCATCACGCCGACGCCGACCGACTCCTCGAGATCGCCGAACAGCTGGTCGTCGATCCCGACGCCGGCCCGCTCCCGTCCTCAGTCGCCCTCGACCTCGTGGCATCCGATGCCGGGGCGCCGTTCTCGACGATGCGCGGCATGGAGCCCGACAGCTCGACGGTGGTCTACGAGCCGGCCGACGGCAGCGACCGTTCGCTCGTTCTGACGACGATGCGTGGATCGCTCGCAGCATCGGTGACGGCTGCCGAGTGGTGGCTCGACGAGCCGGTCGAGATCGAACTGGCCGGTGGCACGGGCTACGAGTTCGACTGGGGTCCGTTGTACGGCGGCGACGAACAGCAGGGCGGCCGACTCCTGATGTGGGCTCCATCGCAGGGAGTCGTTGCACAGTTGCTCTCCGCTGGGGCCGATCCGTCCGTCGAGCGCCTGGATTCGCTCGCCACGACCGTTGTGACGGTCGACGAACGGACCTGGGCGGAACTGCTGCGATCCGAATCGCCTCCCGACGCAGATGCGGCGTCGTTCGACGTGCTGTTCGGCGAAGGCGGCGGTGAGATCGACGACGTCACGTACGGGTGGGCCTTCGGCGAGATCGACGGACAACTGTGCGTCAACGTCGCAACGGGCAGCGGCTCGTCGGGAAGCTGCCAGGGGATGCCCGAGACGTTGCCCGACGGCGTGGCCGCCGCGACGGTCGACCAGGGCACCAGCGATCGCGTCGCCAACTGGCTCATCATGGCCGACCCGTCGGTGGCGACGCTCTCGGTGGATGACAGCTCCCGCATGACGATCGAACGGATCGAGGCGAGCGGATGGGTGTGGTTCATCGCGGTGACCGTCGACGTAGCCATGCCGACGTTCACTGCCATGTCGACCGACGGCGAGCCGCTCGGCGTCGTCGAACCGGGCGTCGTCGCTCACGACGAGTCGGCGGCACCGACTCCCGACCCAGCCCTGGCTGACAACCCGTCGGCCACCGAGCTCGGAGTGGACGACATGGTCGTCCTGACCTCGGGCGAGGACGGCGGCCTCGCGTACTGGTTCGGCATCGACGACGGCCAGTTGTGTGTCGTCACCGACGGCAACGCCGTGTCGGCCGGCTGTCAGCAGCCCGGTGACATCGTCGTGTTCCCGACGCGGCAGCTGGCGGACGGCACTCGCACCTTCGCGGTTCTGACCGATCTACCCGGCTGTGTAGCCGGGACCACCGTTCGAGGCGACATCAGCAGCATGGGATCGGTAACCGACGGTGCGGGTCCGATGTACGAGTTCATCGTCGGAACCGGTGCGACGGCCGACTGGGAGTTCGGTCTCATGATCGGTCCCGACACGGTCGTGCTTGACCTGCCGCCCGAGGGCGCAACGAGTTATCCGGCCGACCTCTGCCCCTGACCGGGCTGGGGACCGACGAGGTCAGGCCGGGGTGTCGTGGGGGAGGTTGGTTCGGGCGGCTCGGAGGTAGGCGTAGGGGGTGCGGGCGCCGAAGTTGGCGACCCGGCTGGTGTAGACGTCGGCGTACTTCTCGACCTGGCGGGCGAACAGGCTCTTGTCGTTGCCCGCCCGCATCAACGGACCCCACACATCGTTGCCGAGCGATCCGGAACGGATCGCCAACGGTGTGATCTTCTCGTCGAGTCGGGCGATCTCGCCGTACAACCGGTCGATGTCGTCGGAACGGCGGGATCCGGCACGGGCCGCGTCGAGCCGAGCCTGTGACAGCCGGGTCTCGAGGTCGACCTTGTCGAGCATCATCGATCGCAACACCGCCTCGTCGTCGGCGAACCCGACGGCGTCGACGATCTCGCCCTCGATCTCGCGCAGGATGAGCGCCGTCCGCCAGCGGACGAGGGTCTTGGTCACGTGGACGTCGCCGAACAGGTGGTCGCCGACGTACAGGATCTGATCGCCGGCGAGGTCGAGGCTCTGCTCGACCACCGAGGCGCAGCCGCCGTGGTACACCTCGCCTTCTGCGTACCGCCCGTGGTGCGGGATGAACAGGCCGCGATCGGGATCGACCATCCGGAACGACGACACGTTCGCCTCGAAGAACAGCGGCTTGGCCGCCGCGACCACGACGATGTCGAACAGGTCGCGCCACGTGCCCCCGGCGATCTCGTCGGCGACGGCACGATCGAACGCGTAGCGCATCATCGGCTGGGTGTAGGTCCACTCGCTGTTCGTGATGAGCAGGAGCCGCTTGCCGGCAAGGCGTTGATCGAGCAGGGTGCGGGCCGTCTCGTCGTCGAGCGAGCAGAACCGGTCGGGGTTGCTGATGATCTCCGACTTCAGCGCGCCGGTCTGGTGCACCTTGTCGATCGACCCCGACACGAGCCGGTACAGCTCGTCGTACCCCATCGGCGCCGCCCGCTCGCTCGTCATCAGCTCGCCGGCGTCGAGGCGGTCGACGAGCTGGGCGTAGAGCGACGCCTCCGAGATGGAGAACAGGGTGTTGAGGAACCGGAACCTCGGCTCGGCCAGGTCGACCACGACGTCGGAGTAGGCACGCCGGAGTTCGTCGAACGACAGCCGGGTGGTGCCGTGTGTGCCCTGGATGACGTAGCCGAATCGGGTGGCCTTGAGCAGGTTGCCGAGATCGAGGTCGATCACGAGCCCTTGGATGTAGGCGTCGGGCTCGAAGTGCAGGCCCTCCACGTTCACGCCGTGCCGCCCGAGCTCGATGCCGGCGTGGGCGAACGCGGCCGCCTCCCACTCGTCGGTGCGATACGGGATCAGCGTGTAGTCCATGTCGTACCCGATCGCCTCCACCGAACGCAGGTTGAGCGTGCGGTTGGCGAACATGCCCCGTTCGGGCGGCAGCGCGGGCAGATCATGGGTCACGACGACGAGTGTGCCACGCCCACGACCCGCTCCCCCACCGACCCGTTCACGGCCGGTTCACGGCCGCATGGTCGGCTCGTCGCATGGAAACGAGCGGAGCGAGTCGGCGGGGCCGGTTCATGGCCCTGATGATGGTGTTGGGAACGATCGCCGCCACGGTGGTCGTCCAGTTCTCGGGCCCCGAACCGGTGGCCCGAGCCGAGTCGGCGGTCTCGATCAGCGCCGGCGACGAACACACCTGCGCCGTTCTGAACGACGCAACGATCGAGTGCTGGGGCGACAACGGCCGGGGTGCGCTCGGCGATCCGATCGCCCCGGGTGGTGCCACGCCCGTGGCCGTGCCGGGACTCACCGACATCGTCGAGGTATCCGCCGGCTTCGGCATCACCTGTGCGCGTGACGACAGCGGCGACATCTGGTGCTGGGGAGCCAACAACCAGGGAGCCGCCACCGGTACCCCGGGGAGTGACGCCACGTCACCCGTCCAGATCCCGTTGTCCGACGTGATCGACGTGTCGGCCGGCTACACCCACAGTTGTGCGGTCGTCGCGACCGGCGAGGCCTACTGCTGGGGCAACGACAGCAGCGGTCAGCTCGGCGACGGTCCGGGCGGCGGATCGGGCATCGTCCAGGTGTCGGGCGTGACCGACGCGGTCGAGATCTCGGCGGCCCAGTTCTTCACCTGTCTGCGACACGCCGGCGGCACGGTGTCGTGCTGGGGCAACAATTCGTTCGGCAAGGCCGGCATCGATCCGGCCGGTGGCTTCGTACACGCCCCGAACCCGATCGCCGGCCTCACCGACGTGGTCCAGGTCGCGACTGAGCAGAGCCACGTCTGTGCACTGACCGGGTCGGGGACGGTGTGGTGCTGGGGCGCCGGCGACTTCGGGCAGCTCGGCACCGGCGCCAGCGGTGGCGGTTCTGCCAGTTCGGCCCCGCTCCAGGTGCCGGGCCTGCCCGAGATCGCTCAGATCGAAGTCATGTCCGTCTCCACGTGCGCGCTCGACGTCGACGGCGACCTGTGGTGCTGGGGATCGAACTATCGAGGGGCCATCATGCAGAGCGCCGGCGTGCCGTTCCTGGTCTCCCCCGTCGAGATCGAGCCGCCGTTCGACGTCGTCGACATCAGCAGCGGGGCCGGCCATTCGTGCGTCGCCTCGGGCACTGGTTCGGCGTGGTGCTGGGGATCGAACACCGGCGGCCAGCTCGGCGATCCGTCGCTGGCGACCGACACGGCGGCGACGCCGGTCGTGGTGCCCGGCGTCAGCGCGGACAGCGTCGCCGTCGGACAGGGCTTCGCGTGTTCGGTCGACGACGGCGATGTCACCTGCTGGGGCCAGCTGTACAGCACTCAGACCGGCCCGACGACGGTGGCCGGTCTGTCGGGGATCGAGGTCCTCGACGGCGGCGGCGGCGGCCAGCAGGTCGACCCGGCCTGCGCGATCGACGGCGACGGCACGTTCTCGTGCTTCCCGCCGGTCGCCACCGTCGACCTGTCGACGAAGGCTGCCGATGTCAGCATCGGCAACGACTTCTACTGCGCTGCGCTCACCGACGGAACCGTCGAGTGCGCCGGCCGCAACGACCACGGCCAGCTCGGGCGTGGGACGACGAGCTTCACCGAGACGACGCCGGCGGCGATGACCGGGATCAGCACCGCGACGCACGTCACCGCCGGCCAGAACCACACCTGCGTGCTGCTCGCCGACGACACGGTCCGCTGCGTCGGACGCAACTGGAACGGCAAGCTCGGCAACGGAGACGACACCGATTCCCCGACCAGCGTCGCCGTCACCGGCTTGACCGGCGTCGAGACGATCGCCGCCGGGAGCAACCACAACTGCGCCCAGAAGAGCGACGGCACCGTGTGGTGCTGGGGCTACAACTACGCCGGCGCAGTCGGCGGATCGAGTTCGGATGTCCCCGTCCAGATCACGGGCATCAGCGATGCCACCGAAGTGGCGTCCGGAGTCGACTTCTCGTGCGCACTCCGGTCGACCGGGGCGGTGGTGTGTTGGGGGCTCGGCGCCGACGGCCGACTGGGCGACGGGACTGGGCAGTCGACGTCGACCCCGGTCGTCGTGTCGCGCATCTCGACGGCGACCGACATCGACGCCCACGCGGGCACGGTGTGTGTCCGCCTCGCCGACAGCTCCGTCGAGTGTTGGGGCGCGAACGGACTCGGCAACCTCGGGCAGATTCCGGCGGCGTCGACGCCGGTCGAGGTCGCCACGGCGGCCCCGCTGGCGACGACCACCACGAGCTCGTCGTCCAGCTCGTCCAGCTCATCCAGCTCCAGCTCGTCCAGCTCGTCGTCATCCAGCTCCAGCTCGTCCAGCTCGTCGTCGTCCAGCAGCTCGTCCAGCTCCAGCTCGTCCAGCTCCAGCTCGTCGTCCAGCAGCTCGTCCAGCTCCAGCTCGTCCAGCTCCAGCTCGTCGTCATCCAGCTCCAGCTCGTCGTCCAGCAGCTCGACCAGTTCGGTGCCGGACTCCAGTTCGTCGACGTCGAGTTCGACGAGCTCGGTGCCGGGGTCGTCGACCTCGTCGAGTTCGAGTTCGAGTTCGACGTCGTCGACCACCTCGACGGTGCCGACCGAACCCGCCGCCTTCACGACGCTCGAACCGGGCCGCTTCGCCGACACCCGGCCGATCGGCGAGACCACGGACGGACGCTTCCGACGAGACGGCCGTATCGCCGCCGGATCGACCTACGAGGTCGACATCGCCGGCCGGGGTGACGTGCCGCACGACGCCGCAGCGGTCGTGATCAACGTGACGACGGTTCGTTCGTCGGCTCCCGGTCACGTCACGGTGTACCCCTGCACGGCCACGGTGCCGAGTGCGTCGTCGGTCAACTATCTCGCAGGTGCCGTCGACCCGAACGAGGTGATCGCCAAGCTCTCACCCACCGGCGCCCTGTGCTTCTTCTCGTTCGCCGAGACCGACCTGATCGTCGACGTCGTCGGCTTCGTGCCCGGCGACTCGGCATTCGTCCCGCTCGAGCCTGCCCGCTTCGCCGACTCTCGCACACAGGACACGATCGACGGTGCATTCCGCGACACCGGCCCGGTCGCGGCCGGCAGCTCGTGGAAGGTCGACATCGCCGGCCGAGGGAACGTGCCCGACGACGCCGTGACCGCGGTGCTCAACGTGACCGTCGCCGGAGCGGCCGCGTCGGGCCACATCACTGCATACCCGTGCACCGGCACGCCTCCGACCGCCAGCCACCTCAACTACTTCGCCGGCACCACTCGCCCGAACGAGCTCGTCGTCCGGTTGTCGGACGACGGCGAGATCTGCCTGTACTCACATGCGAGTACGCATCTGATCGTCGACGTCGTGGGCTACCTCGAGCAGACTCCGCGGTTCACGTCGATCGCCCCCGTCCGGTACGGCGACACACGCGACGAGGACACCTTCGACGGGCAGTTCCGCGACACCGGCCCGATTGCCGGCGGCACCTCGTGGGAGGTCCCGATCGCCGGACGCGGCGACGTGCCGGACGACGCGACGCTCGCCGTGCTGAACGTGACGGCGGTTCGTCCCGCCGGGGCCGGGCACCTGACGGTGTACCCGTGCACTCCCGAGGTGCCCAACGCCAGCCATGTCAACTATGTGCCCGGCGGGGTCCGACCGAACGAGGTCATCGCCAAGCTCGACGACGACGGCAACGTCTGCGTGTACACCCACGCCACGACTCATCTTCTGATCGACGTCACCGGCCACGACGGCTGACGCGCTATAGCGCCCCCTGACCGCGTCCGCCGTCAGGGGGTGAGCTCGGCGATGACGTGGCCGTCTTGGAGTTCGACGCGGTGATCGGCGTCGTCGATGATCGACAGGTCGTGGGTGGCGACGACCACGGCGATGTCGCGCTCTGCCGCCACGGCGACGATCAGCTTCATGATCTCGGCGCCGGTCCGAGAGTCGAGCTGGCCGGTCGGCTCGTCGGCGACGAGCAGCTGCGGATCGGCAGCGAGGGCACGCGCGATCGCGACTCGCTGCTGCTCGCCACCCGACAACTCGTTCGGACGGTGATCGGCCCGACCGCCGAGGCCGACGACGTCGAGCAGTTCCTCGACCCGCTCGCGGCGCTCGGTGATGCCCTGGAGCCGGAGCGGCACCTCGACATTCTCGGCGGCGCTGAGCATCGGCAGGAGACCGAAACCCTGGAACACGAACGCGACGCTGCGCCGTCGCAACTCGGTCAGTTCGGCGTCGGACGCCGACACGAGATCGAGGCCGCACACCTCGACCCGTCCGGCGTCGGGCCGGTCGAGTCCGCCGATCACATTCAGCAGGGTCGTCTTGCCCGACCCGGACCGTCCGTGCACCGCGAGCAGGGTGCCGGAACGAACCGACAGATCGACCGACTGCAGCGCATGGACGACCGAACGCCCGCCCGTGTACGTCTTGTCGACCCCGTCGAGCACGACGATGTCGGTGGGCTCCGCCGGCTCCGACGAAACGGTCTCGAACATGCTCACGACAGCCCGCCTTGGTCGTGCTCTTCCGGTTTCGCCCAGGCTGCCTCGTCGGTCTCGACGTCTCGCCACACGCCGACGTGGTCGGGTTCCAGCTCGAGCCGCACCCGTCGCTGCAGATCGAGGGCTGCCAGGTAGTGCTCGGGCAGTTGGAGACGGCCGGCCGAATCGAGCACCGAGAACTCGCGGGCAATCACCCGTGACGCGTCGAGCCCGGCTCCTTCCCGGACGATCTCGGAGCTGATGCGACCGTCTCTGATCGACACGGTCCGGTCGACCTGCTGGGACACGAGCGGATCGTGGGTGACGATCACCGCCGTCACTCCGAGTTCCTCGTTGACGCGACGGAGCACTCCGAAGACCTCGATCGCTGTGGCGACGTCGAGCTCGCCGGTGGGCTCGTCGGCGAGAAGGAGCTGCGGGTCGTTCGCCAGCGCGACGGCGATCGCCACGCGCTGCTGCTCGCCACCCGACAGTTCACTCGGTCGATGGTCGGCTCGGTCGATCAGACCCACGAGCTCGAGCAGCTGCTCGGCCCTGATGCGTCGCGTCCGCCGCGACACGCCGGCGATCGCGAGCGGGAACTCGACGTTGCGTCGGGCGTCGAGGTACGGCTGGAGGTTGCGCGACGTCTGCTGCCAGACGAACCCGACGACGTCCCGACGGAACTCGTTGCGTTCGGCGCCCGACATCCGCATCAGGTCGTGCGACCCGACGACGGCGGTCCCGGCGGTCGGCTCGTCGAGCCCGCCCAACACGTTGAGCAGTGTCGACTTGCCCGAACCGGACGCACCGACGACGGTGATGATCTCGCCGGGATCGACGTGCAGGTCGAGCCCCTGGAGCGCGACGACCTCGATCTCGGCCGTCTTGAAGATGCGCACCAGCCCCTCGCAGCGAACGCCGCTGCGGGTGCGGGTGCGTTCGTGCGTCACGAACTGGACCATGGGAACCTCCCCTTCGGAGTGTGGCACCGGATCGAGGGCGCGCTCATGCTGCACCGTCGATCCGGAGGATGTCGGCCGCGTTCGCCACGACGATGCGACGAGCGAGCACCGCCGCCACCATCACCGAGGCGAGCGCGACGGCTGCACCGGCGAGCGCGAGTGCGATCGGGACGGCCTCGATCGAGACCGGCGTGCCACCGGCGAACGCGGACAGGTCGTAGCGGCCCGCGTACGACCGGGCGACGAGCCAGCCGACGAACGTGCCGACGATCGACCCGATGACGGCGGCGGGAACCAGTTCGGCGACGACCGCTGCGACCGTTTCTCGACGACCGGCGCCGAGCACACCGAGGATCGCGACCTCGCGCTGGCGTCGTCGCGCGGTGGCGACGGCCACGGCGGCGAGCGCGACGAGTGACAGCAGCAGCGAGAACGCCGCCGCGACGGCGTAGCCGCGACGAACCATCCGACTCAGCGGGTCGTCGAGCTGTTGCTGCAGGACGTCGGCTCGCACCCGCAGCCGCTCGTCGGCCTCATTCGCAATCGTCTCGATCTCGCCCCGTATCGCCTCGGAGCCACCGACCAGCACCGTGTCGAACCCCGGCTCGACACCGCTGATCTCGGCCATGACCCCGCGGTCGGCGATGAGGAAGTCGATCGTGCGGCCGTAGGCAGCGCCGCGGACCTCGATCACCTCGTACACCTGCCCCGCGCGGGTGCCGACGCCGGCGAAGCGATCGCCGACCCGGACGAGTCGGCCGTTGACCCGATCGGCGGCTACGACGGGGATGGAGCCGTCGAGGCCCGGTTCGGCGAGTTCGAGCGGGAGCGACTGGTCCGCGGCGGTGCCCTCGGTGATCGACTGGACCGCCGCCACGTCGACGGCGTTGAAGGTGGCGCCGAACGCCTCGTCGTCGCGCTCGATGGTGATGCGGGTGTCACCGACGACACCGACGACCGTGTCGGAAACCGCATTCGCGGCCTCGCGGACGCCCGGCTGCCGGGTGTCGATCCGGTAGTCGGCCTCGACCTCGACCCAACTGGCGTCGACGGCGCCGTCGGCGAGCGCTCGATCGACCCCCACACCGAGGGCAGCGACCGTGAGGGCCAACACGATCACGGCGACCACGCCGATGGTCGACTGCGGGTCGGTCGCCACACGACGCAGCCCGACGAGGCGACCGGGACCGAGCGCCAGACCCCGGCGGGCCGCCCTCCCCACGAACGTCGGCACCGCGAAGCGCAGCAGGTAGACGACGCTGAGGGGGACGAGCACCGGGACGAGCACGACCAACAGGTCGGCGCCGTCGGTCGCTGCGGTCACGCCCCGACGCCGGAAGGTGATCACGGCGGCGAAGGTCACGGCGACCAGCACGGTGCCGCCGATCCTCCCCCACCGCCCGAGACCCGGATGTGCGGAAGGCCGGCCCGACACCGTGACCCGGCGGAGCCCTTCCGAGAAGGCGACCAAGCCGGAACACAGCACCGCACCGACCCAGGTCGCGACGACCAGCGGCGCCTCGAGATCGGAGGCATTCGACGAGAAGGCCATGAGGGCCAGACCTCCCCCGACCACGACGGCGATCGTCGCGAGCACCGCCATCTCGACCATCGACCCCCCGACGACCTGCGGCCGCGACGCACCACGAGCACGGGCCACGGTGAGCCAGCCACGACGACGGCCGGCCGCCGCAAGCAAGATCTGGGCGAGGGTGGCCAACACGACACCCAGCACCCCGGCCGCCGCCAGGACGATGGTGGAGCGTCCGGCGTCACGCTGGGCGATCTCGGTCTCGATCACGGGGCGCAACGAGTTGGCGACGCCGGGACGGGTCAGGGTCGGCTGGGTCGAGAACGACGCCTCGAGGGCGAGCACGCCGGCCAGGGTTCCGTCGACGCTGTCGAGCGTGACCGACTCGACGTCGAGATCGCGCCGCTGTTCGAGCGCGAACGGACTCCGCCCGGCTGCGACGAACGGACGCGACGGCAGCTGCTCCGGGTGCACGAGGCCGAAGGCGAAGACGTTGGCACCGATGCCGGTGTCGGCCACGGTCGGGCGATGCGCTCGTGCGTCGCCGAACCAGTACGACTCCAACGGATCGCTGAGTTCGCGGAGCCCGACCAGCTCACCGACGAAGTCGGCCGGCAGCCCGGCATTGAACGAACGGGTCACGACATCGCTCGGATCGACCGTGAGGAGCAGTTGATCGCCGATCTCCCAGCCGAGTTCGGCAGCGGTCTCCGGTGTCACTTCGAACTCGAACACGGCGGCACCGTCGACCACCCGATCGGACGGGGCGGCGCGGCGACCGGCGACGAGTTCGGAGTGGTCATCGATTTCCGGATGCACCCGGAACGTGAGGAACGTCGGGAGCGCCGGCACCTCGGCCGCGTCGGGCTCGGTGCCGGCACGGGCGGCGACGGTGAACCTGCTCGTGTCGGCGACGAACCGCTCGTCGACGAACCGCTCGAGCAGCTCGGGCGAGAGCTGGTCGTCGATCTCGGCGAGACGCTCCCGCTGCAGCTCGAGCGGATCGCCGGTGTCGCCGAGCGGATAGTCGGAGATCACCCGAACCGCGAGCTGGCGTGCCCCGAGCGGTGCGTCCTCGAGCGCTTGCTCGAGGCTGGCTTCCTCGGCGCCGCGCAGCAGGCGCGGCGCCGCCACGGCGCCGAACGCGACGATCGTCAGCAGGGTGAGCATCATGGCCCACACGGCCACCTCGGTACGCCGCCCCATGCCGACGAGGACACTCCAGCCGATCACGTCGTATCCCCGATCCGGAGTTCGTCGGCGGTGCGGTGGCGGCGCAGGAGTCGCGCCGTGACGACCGGCAGGGCCATGCCGGCGGCGACGGCGATCGCCACGATGATCGCCAAGGTCCCCCACGGCACGACCAACTGCGGCGACGGGATCGCCGACGAGCCATCCCGCCCGACCCCGAGGCTCGGCAGCGCGAGTCGGGCGAGCGCGATCCCCGAGACCAGGCCGGCCAGGGCGGAGAAGCCGACCAGCGGCACCGTCTCGAGGAGGAGCCAGCGTCGCAGCTCCGAGGCACGTGTGCCCATCGCTCGCAGGACGGCGAACGCCGGTCGTCGTTCTCGACCTCCGACGACGGCGGTCAGGACGAGGCCGATGGCTGCGACGACGAGTGATGCGGCGAGGGCGAGCGCGAGGCTGCCCGAGAGCCCGACCGTGACCGGTTCTCGGCTCAGCGTTCGTGCGGTCTGGCGGCGCTCGACCGCCGAGACGACATCGTAGGGAGGGCCGGCCAGTTGGCGCTGGATCTCGAGGGCCGTCTCCTCGTCGGCGGCGACCGCCCACGAGTCGGGCGTCTCCACACGACGGGACCGGTCGTACAGATCGAGGGCGACCGTCTCCCAGTCGGCGACGAACGCGATCGGTTCGTCGATCAGGAACGGCACGACCGGCACCACACCGACGATCCGCAGGTCGACCGCTGCCCCGTTCAGACGGGCGACCAGACGGTCGTCGACACCGAGCGATGTGGCATCGAGGAGGCCCGGCGTCACCACGATGGGGATCTCGCTCCCCGCTCCCCCGCCGAACGGACCCGTGTCGATGGTGAGGGTGTAGGCAGCGTTCACGCGCTGGGTCGAACCCGAGTCGGCGACGATGCGCATGCCGGCGTCGGTGCCGGTCACGTCGTTCGACGGTGGGCTCAACACGTCGCCGAGCGTCGCACTACTCACCGTCCACGAAGCCTCGAGCGAGAACGATCGGTCACCCACCCCGGCCGGGCCGAGCTCGAGGGTGTACTCGGCCGGATCGAGCGGTTCGTCGGTGAACGGGACGTCGCGGACCGACGGAAAGGCCACGTCGAGCGAGACGAGGCGGAGCGGGCCGTCGAGGCCGAGCGACACACCGGGCACCTCCTCGTTCCGGAGGGGGAAGGTGACCGATCCGCTGGTGGTGTCGAGCGGGATCCGATCACCGTCGATGTACACCGGCGTTCCCGTCCGGTCGAGCACGGTCGCGGACAACCGGATGTCGCCACGCGCCGTGGCGGGACGGGCCTCCAACTCGTAGTCGACGACCAGATCGGCGGTCGCGTCGCCCAGATGGATTCCTCCGATGTCGACCGGATCGTGGAGTCGCGCGAACGAGCCGGCGCTGCCGAGGTCGCCGTAGAGGTCACTCCGGAGGCGGAGCGTTCCCTCGAGCGCGGCGGCGTCGGTGAGGACGACCGGCACCGCGCTGAGTTCGGCCGACACGGCGGCGGTCGGACGGTCGACGGGGACGACCTGTTCGACGCCGTCGAGCTGCAGGTACGCGTCGGCCACGTAACGCTGGGGCAGCGTCGCGGCCGGTCGCGGGTCGGGGGTGATCACCAGGTCGGCCGAGACCTCGGCGTCGGCCTGATCGGCGAGCGATCGTTGCCACGACGCACCGTGCACGGCAGCGAACGTACCGACGGTGACGGCGAGCACGATCAGCACCGACGTCCGAGCCGTCCGTGCCGGTCGGCGGGCGATCTCCCACCCGGCGAGCGCGAGCGACAAGCCGCCCTGGCGGGCGGTCACCCGTTGGGCCAGGTCAGCGACGACGGCGATGAGACGCAGGGTGATCAGTGACGCAGCGATCACGCCGAGGGTCGGAGCGAGCACCAGGACCGGGTCGGTGCCGAGGCGACCGCTCAGATCGCTCGTGGCCGCCGACGAACCGCCGAGACGCCACAGACCGAGGATGGCGAGCGCCGCGATGACCAGATCGAGGCCCGAGCGTTGCAACGGCAAGGAGCGGTCGGGGCGGGCACGGGCCGCTTGTGATCGAGCGAACCCGCGCGCCGACCGCACCGCCGGCCACGTGACGATGGCGACGACGAGCACGCCGACGATTCCTGCGCCGACCCACGCCGTCACCGAACGCTCGGGGCGCAGATCGAGCGCCGTCTGGGCGACGGGCCCCCACCGTTCGATGAGTTCGACGACGCGGCCGCCGAGGATCGGGCCGAGGATGACCGCGGGCACGGCGATCACGAGCGACTCGACCGCCGCCATCGCGCCGAGCTGCTCCGCCGTCGCACCTCGCGACCTCAGCATCGACGTCTCGACGGCTCGCGACGAGACGAGCACGGCCGCAGACAGACCGACGCCGTAGAGGGCGATGCCGACGAGCTGGAGGAGGATGGCGGCGATCACGGCACCGGTGGCGCCGATCGCCGTGTCGGTCGTGGTGAGCAGATCGGGTAACTCGGTGTCGACGACGAGTGTCGTCGCGTCGATGCGGTCGCCGATCGCAGTCCCCATGCCGGCGACGCCCCGTCGAAGTCGCTGGATGTCGTCGGTGGTGATCGAGACCGGTTCGGGGACGACCCGCCACCGGATGTTCGCCGTGCCGCCGAGTTCGGCCAACGCCTCCGGTTCGACGAAGAACGGACCGATCTCGGTGAACGACCCGTTGGGGCTGACGCCGTCGCGGAACAGTGGCTGGTCCCACCACACCTTGTCGAGTCGATCGGCGGGCTCGACGAGTGCAACGACCTCGACGGCGACGGGTTCGTCCGAGCCACGGGCCAGCACGATCACGTCGCCCGGAGCGAGCCCGAGCAACTCGGCTGCTTCGACGTGGATGCGTGCGGGGATGGCGTCGGGGTCCTGCGGCGGCGTCGAGGCGGTTTCGACGAACACGTCCCCGTCGGCGACGCCGAGGGTGGTGATCCAGCCGTCCGCGGTCCGGTTTGCGGGCAGCTGGTACGTGTCGGAGCGGACGAGCAGAAGGTCGTCGCGCTCGCCGGGGAGGCGGGCATCGGCGAGCCGTGTCAGCGACCGGTCGACTGCGACCACGTCGGCGGCCGGGGTCCGGAACGACGCCTCGAAACCGCTGGCGGCCGGACGGGCGTCGAGCAGGGTGCTGCGGAGCCCTGCTTCGACGATCGCGGAGGAGTACATCGGTACGGCGGCGACGAGTGTGGTGGCGACGGTCGCCATCACGAGCGCGGCGACGAGGAGCATCACCGATGCCCTGCTGCGCGGCAGGACCGAGAACATGGGTTGGGTCAGGTTCACGCTGAGAACGGGGCCTCCCCCAGCCCCGTGCGCATCGTACGCGATCGTGACGACGTCGGCGGCGCACGCTCGACCGGCCCGACGGGAGCGCTGGCTATCGTGCAGCGGCATGCGTGATCAGCTCGCCGCCGCGCTCGGATCGCCCGTCGTGGCCATGGCGAGGCTCGGCGGGGGCGACGTCGCCGAGTCGTACCGGGTCGACCTCGAAGACCGTCGCAGGGTGTTCGCCAAGACGCACCGGGATCCTCCGGCACACTTCTTCTCGACCGAAGCCGAGGGATTGCGGTGGCTCCGGGAGCCCGGCGTGCTGCCGGTGCCCGACGTGCTCGCGGTCTCGGACGGCGACGACGGTGCAGCGTTCCTGGCGCTCGAATGGATCGACGAAGGCGGCCGGGCGGAGGACGAGGCGGCGTTCGGCCGATCACTCGCCCGACTGCACCGGTTCGGCCTCCCCACCTTCGGCCGCACCGACCGACGGACCACCGGCAGTCGGGCACTGCCGAACGACCCCTGCGACACGTGGGTCGAGTTCTTCCGCGAGCGCCGGCTGGTGCCGCTGCGGCGGCTGGCCGGCGACAGTGGGGCGCTCCCTGTCCGGACCCTGGAGAAGCTCGACGCGGTGATCGAGCGACTCGACGAGGTGGGCGGTCCGCCCGAACCTCCGGCTCGGTTGCACGGCGACCTGTGGGCAGGCAACCGCATCGTCGATCGAGCGGGTCGATCGTGGCTGATCGACCCGGCTGCGCACGGCGGGCACCGTGAGTTCGACCTGGCCATGATGCGGCTGTTCGGCGGGTACGGCGTTGACGCATTCGCCGCCTACGACGACGAGTTCCCGCTCGCCGACGGCTGGGAGCAACGCATCCCGCTGCACCAGTTGGCCCCGCTGACGGTGCACGCCGTCAAGTTCGGCGGCGGCTACGCCGGCGCGACCGAACGCGCCCTCGACGCCGTGCTGGCATCGTGACCGCGGCTATTCGCTGGTCAGGGCCCGCATCGCGAGCCAGAATGTCGGCATGCGTTGGATGGCGGTCCCGGTTCTTGTTCTCACACTCGCGGCATGCGGCGGAGGTGACGACGACGCCAGCAGTTCGATCGACGCTGTGACGACGTCCGCTCCCGAGACCACGGCGCCCGAGACCACCGCACCCGCTCCGACGACGACGGACGCCCCGAGCGGTGGCGGCGGCGGTGGGGGCGCAGCGACGACAGCCCCGGCGGAGACCACGACCGTCCCGACGACCGCACCGCCGACGACCGCCCCGGCACCGACGACCGTGCCCCCGACGACGGCCGCTCCCACACCCGGCGAGTGCCTGGTCGGCAACTGGGTGATCACCCAGGACGAGATGAACGCCTTCTACGACACCCTCGAAGCGACGGTCGGCGCCCCGCTCGACATCACGGTGTCGGGCCAGACGCTGCTCGACCTCACCGCCGACACCTACCTGTACACCGCGGACTTCGATCTCGTGGTCAGCGCGGTCGGCACCAGTGGTGAAGGGCAGTCGAGCGGCACCGTCAGTGGCACCTACACCGCTGATGACGGTGTCATCGTCACGACCCTCGGTTCGAGCAACCTGAGCGTGATCGTGACCGTCGGTGGCCAGACGCTCGACGAGAGCGCCTTCGCGAACGGCCTCCTCGGAAGCGTGCCGATCAACGATGCGCCGTACGACTGTTCCGGACCGACGCCGGTCATCATGTTCGAGACGGCGGATCCCGGGGTTCGTCACCCGGTGACGTTGACGCCGGCGTGATCAGCTGCGCCACTCGAGCACGCTGAACGAGCCGAGGCCTGCCAGGTCGAGGAGCGCCTCGGCCTCGCTCACGCGGCTGCGCATGCGCATCGCCGCGAGGTCGGGTCGGGCGGCGTGTTCGGCCCAGTACTGCTTGCCCTCGTCGACGAGGTCGGCGATGCCGTGGAGCTGCAGCCACTGGGCTTGCGAACGAACGGCGTCGGGGGTGGGCAGCTGGTCGATCGCGACCTCGGTCGTGATGTCCTGCTGGCCGGGATCGGCGAGGTAGTGGCCGCCGCGCTCATGGCCGCGGTAGGTGCGGAGCCACTCACGCCACGGCCGGGCGGCAAGTTCGGCCGTCGTTGCCGAGCAGTAGTCGATCGCGACGACCGAGCCGTTCCGCACGAGTGATCGCGCATGATCGACCCAGTCGCGTGCCCGCTGGTGGAGTGGGGCTCGCGCTCCGTGCGGTGCGGGCACGGGCAGGGTGGCCGGGGCCGGGTCGAACGGGGCGCTCAGCTGTTCGACGAGCTGGCCGTCGGGCAGTCGGACGACGAATGCTTCACGCCAGCCACCGTCGAACACGGCGAGACGGAACGGCAGGTTGTCGAGCAGTTCGTTCGCGACGACGACACCGTCGAACGGCGCGGTCGGCAGGTCGGCGACCGACTCGACCTCGTCGGGGTGCTGTTCGCGCTGATGATCGGCGATCTCGACGGCGACGTATCGCAGGGCCGATCGGCAGGCCGGTTCGGCGGCGAGCACCGACCGGGCGAGCGCACCGGGTCCGGCACCGGCGTCGACGACGGTGAAGGTGTCGGGACGTCCGATGCGTTCCCACTCGCTGTCGAGGTAGCGGGCGACCACGGCGCCGAAGAGGGGGCCGACCTCGGGCGAGGTGATGAAGTCGCCACGACGCCCGGCCTTGCCGCCTTGTGTGTAGAACCCGCCGGCCCCATAGAGCGCCACCTCCATGAACCCGTCGAACCCCAGCGCCTGCTCCGCCATCCCACAAACCCTACGACGAATGGTGTCGCTCACCCTGCAACGGGTACGGGATCAGATCCCTTTCTTCGCACCCCTTCTGAGGCCGAGTCGGTTTCGTCGAGTGCAAGGCGCGACGAACCCGGACCCTGCAGTTGGTGTGAACGCAGGCCCATTGTGCGTAGCTAGGCGGATCAGATCGTTCGAGTGCAAGGCGCGACGAGCCCCGTCGGCCTTTCGGCCGACGGCGGCGAGGCGGAACGCAGCAATCGGACGATCTGGCCGCTCAGCCGCCGAAGGCGCCGGTGAGATCGGGGAGATCGGCGAACCGCATGACGAGGCCCGGGAACAGTCCCAGCACGACGGTGCCGATGGTGCAGATACCCAGCGCAGCCCAGATCGGCTGCGGTACCGAGATCTTGCTCGTGTCGCCGTCGGGGACGGGCTTCATCCAGATCTCTCGCAGCACCCGCATGTAGTACGCCGCCGAGATGACGGTGTTGACGGCCGCGATGATGGCGAGGGTGTAACCCATGCCGGTCGCCGCGTCGACGACGGCCTTGAAGGCGGCGAGCTTGGCGATCCAGATACCGAGCGGCGGGATGCCGGTGAGCGACGCCAGGAAGATCGTCATCAGGGCGCCGAGGCCGGGTGCGTACGACATGAGGCCACCGAACGAGGAGATCTCGCCGCTCTTGGTCTTGCGGCTGACGGCCATCACCACGGCGAACGCACCGAGGTTCGACAGGGCGTAGATCAGGAGGTAGATCACGACCGCCTTGAGCGCCGACTCGGTGGCGTCGCCGGACGCCATGACGGCGAGCGGCATGAGGATGAAGCCACCCTGGCTGACCGACGAGTAGGCCAACATGCGGACGATGTTGGTCTGGCGGAGTGCGAGCACGTTGCCGACCGTCATCGTGAGTGCGGCGAGCACGAAGATGAACGGTTCGTAGACGCCATCGGCCGAGTAGAGCGCGATGAACAGCAGCGAGAGCAGACCGACGAAACCGGCGGCCTTCGAGGCGACCGACAAGAAGGCGGTCACCGGGAGCGGCGCACCCTGGTAGGTGTCGGGTGCCCAGGTGTGGAACGGCACGGCCGAGACCTTGAAGCCGAACCCGACGATCACGAACGCCACGGCGATGACCTGCATCGCGAGGAGGCCGCCGTCGGCGTCGGCGAGTGCCGAGCCGATCTCGGTGAGCTTGGTGGAGCCGGTCGTGCCGTACAGGTAGCTCATGCCATAGAGCAGGACGCCGGAGGCGAACACGCCGAGCAGGTAGTACTTGACGCCGGCCTCGTTGGAGCGGACGTCGCGCTTGCGCCACGCGGCCATCATGTAGGCCGGGATCGAGAGCAGTTCGAGTGACACGAAGATCGACACGAGGTCGCGGCTCGATGCCATGGCGACCATGCCGAGCACGCTGACGAGCATCAGCACGTAGAACTCGCCGATGTAGTAGCCGCCCTCTTCGAGTTCGGTCTGGCTCATCAGCACGATGAGGTAACCGATCACGAGGAACAGCGCCTTCAGGATGAGGGCGTACTCGTCGACCACGTAGCGGTCGAAGAACATCGATCGGGTGTCGTCGCCGACGACGGCGAGGGTCACGACCGGCACGAGGGCGCCGAGCATGACGAAGCCGGTCAGCGACGCGATCATCCACTTCTTGCTCTCGTCGATCCAGAGATCGACGAGGAGGATGAGGTTGATGCCCACGACGAGGATCAGCTCGGGCGCGATGCCGTGCCAATCGATGTCGGGCCGAGTCCACTCGGCCGCTTGGGCGAGGAGCGTGGCGATCATCAGCCGACGCCCGCCTCGATGACGTTGACGAGTTCGACGACGGCCGGGTCCATGATCTCGAACATGAGCTGCGGGTAGACACCGAAGACGACGATGGCGATCAGGAACGGCGTCCAGGCGATCCACTCGAGGGTGGTCACGTCGTGGATGTCGGCACCGTGATGGTCATCGTTGGCGGCGGCGCTGAGCGAGTGGGCGTGCTGGTTCGGCACGAACTCGGGGTTCGGGTTGCCGAAGGCGGTGCGCTGGTACAGCCAGAGCAGGTACGCAGCGGCGAGCACCGTGCCGAGGGCGGCGATGACGGTGAGCACCCGGTACAGGTCGAGCTGGTCGGCGAGGATCGCCTCGTTCGGGTTCCACGAGGCGAGCAGGGCCGGGAACTCGCCCCAGAACCCGGCCAGGCCGGGAAGGCCGAGCGAGGCCATTGCCGAGAAGCCGAGCAGCCAGCCGAGCTTCGGCATCTGGACGAGCATGCCGGACAGGCGGCTGATCTCGAGGGTGTGGTAGCGGTGCTTGACCGATCCGGCGATGAAGAAGAGCATGCCGGTGATCAGGCCGTGGGCGACCATGCCGAACAGGGCGGCGTTGATGCCGGTGACCGTGAGGGTCGAGATGCCGAGCATGACGAAGCCCATGTGGGCGACCGACGAGAAGGCGATCAGTCGCTTCATGTCGGTCTGGGCCAGACAGCCGAGGGCACCGTAGATGATGCCGATCACGGCGAGGATGGCGATGACCGGGGCCCACGCCTCGGCGCCCTGGGGCAGCATCGGCAGGGCGATGCGGACGAAGCCGTACGTACCGAGCTTCAGCAGGATGGCGGCCAGGATGACCGAACCTTGCGTGGGCGCCTGGGTGTGGGCGTCGGGCAGCCAGGTGTGGAACGGGAACATCGGCACCTTGACGGCGAAGCCGATGAACATGCCGGTGAAGATCCAGATCTGGGTGTTGCGACCGATGCCGGCGCCCGCTTCGTACAGGTGCTGGAAGGCGAAGCTCTCGGCGCCGGTCTTGTAGTAGATGGCGAGGAACGCGACGAGCATCAGCGCCGAGCCGAACATCGTGTAGAGGAAGAACTTCAGCGAGGCGTACTGGCGGTCTTCGCCACCCCACACACCGATCATGAAGTACATCGGCAGCAGGACGATCTCGAAGAAGACGAAGAACAGGATCAGGTCTTGTGCGATGAACGAGCCCGCCATGCCGACCTGCAGGACCAGCATGAGCATCAGGAACATCTTCGGGTTCCCGGCATCGGGCATGTTGCCGTAGGTGTAGATCGCGACGAGGAACGTCACGACCATCGACAGGAAGTACAGCGGCAGGCTGATGCCGTCGAGGCCGATGTTGTAGTTGGAGTTGATCACCGAGATCCACTCCTCGTTGACCACGAACTGGAGCTGCCCGCTCGCGTCGTAGTCGTACTGGATCAGCGTGATGAGGCCGACCACCAACGTGGCACCGGCGGTGACGATGGCGATCATCTTGTGCAGCTGCTCTTCGGCTGCGGAGATGAACATCATGATCACCACGCCCACCAACGGCAGGAAGGTGCCGATGGTGAGGAGTTCGTTGTTCTTGAAAGGATCCATCTGTCGAAACTGCCTTAGCCGTTGAGGATGATCAGGAGGATGGCACCGATGCCGGCGGCGCCGAACAGCAGCGCGCCGTACTGGTTGACCTTGCCGGACTGGACGGGTTGGAGGGCGTGGCCGCCTTCGGAGGCGGCCTTCCCCGATGCGTTGACCGCGCCGTCGACCACTCGCTGGTCGACGTTGCGGTAGACCCAGCCGCCGAGGCGGCGGGTGACGATACCGACGGTGTTGACGATGCCGTCGATGACGTTCTGGTTGAACCAGTAGGCCGCCTTCGCGATCGGGTGGGCGATCGCGTGCACGATGACCTTCTCGTAGAGGTGGTCGAGGTACAGCTTGTTGACCAGGAACGAGTGGATCGCGCCGATCGGCTTGACCCGCTCGGTGAGTCCGACCGTCGGTGACAGGAAGTTCTTGCGTCGACCGAACACGGCCAGGCTCATGAACCAGCTCACGAGAATGCCGAGCGCGACCAGGATCAGACCCGGTGCAGCGTTGGCCCACGTGAACACCGGCGGTGCCGGGACCTTGAACGGGCCGGGCGCCTCGTACGAGTGGTCGCCGCCACCGGACTCGGCGGCGACGAAGCCGCCTCCGGCACCGAGGGCGAGCTCGTCGACGGAGCCGAGCAGCGCTTCTTCGTGCTCCTCGTCGTCGCCGTGCTCTTCTTCGTCGCTGTGGTCGCCGTGGTCGATCGGCAGTCCGATCGACGACTCGGTCTGGTGTTCGAACCAGTAGATCTTGAGCGCCGGTGCGTTGAGATAGCCGGCACCGATCGCCAGCGCCGCGAGGATGATGAGCGGGGCGGTGATCTTCCACGGCGAGTCGAACGGCGCGAACGGCAGCGGACGTCCGTGCGTGGCGTGGTCGTCGTGGTGGTCGTCGTGACCGTGATCGTCGTGCGCGTCGTGGGCGCCGTGCGTGTCGGCGGTGTGGAGCGGGGCGTCGACCGTCTCGTCGGGCAGGTGGCCGTCGGCGTGCTCGGCCTCGTCGGGGTGGGCCGAGTGCTCGTGCACCTCGCCGGTGGTGTCGTGCTCGACACCCATGAAGTGGGCGGCGGCGCCGCGCGGCTTGCCGAAGAAGGTGAGATAGGTCGCCCGCGTCATGTAGGCGGCCGTCATGAACGCACCGATGATGCCGGCGTAGTAGAACCACGTGTACTCGTAGTGCTTCGCCGAGTCGATGATCTCGTCCTTCGAGAAGAAACCGGCGGTGAAGGGGATGCCCATCAGCGCAGCGGTCGAGACCATCCAGGCACCGAACGTGACCGGCATCTTCTTCCAGATGCCGCCCATGTCTTTCTTCATGTCGAAGCTGTGGTGCGCCGCGGTGTGGCTGATCGAGCCGGCGGCGAGGAACAGGCAGCACTTGAAGAAGGCGTGCGTGAAGATGTGGAACACGGCACCGGTCCAGGCGCCGATACCCAGGCCCATCATCATGTAGCCGAGCTGCGACACCGTCGAGTAGGCGAGCACCTTCTTGATGTCGTTCTGGACGAAGGCGAGCGCGGCGGCGATCAGCAGGGTGATGCCACCGATGGCGGCGATCAGGTTGACCGACTGTCCGGCGGCGTTGATGTCGAGACCGACGTGGAACACCGGGTAGATGCGGGCGACGAGGAACACGCCGGCAACGACCATGGTCGAGCTGTGGAGCAGCGACGAGACAGGCGTCGGGCCGGCCATGGCGTCGGGGAGCCAGGTGTGGAGCGGGAACTGGCCCGACTTGCCGATGCAGGCGATGAACAACGCCACTGCGGTCCACATGAGCATGTTCTTGCTGTCGAACTCACCGGCAGCGGCGAGTTCGTTGATCTCGGAGATCTGGAGCGTGCCGAAGATCGCGAGCAGCATCGCCGTGCCGACCAGCAGGCCCATGTCGCCGACACGGACGGTGAAGAACGCCTTGAGCGCCGCACGGCTGTTGGCCTGTTCTTCCCACCAGTGTCCGATGAGCATGAACGAGCAGAGACCCATGATCTCCCAGCCGAGGATCAGCTGGACCATGTCGGGAGCCAGGACCATGGCGAGCATGCCCGACGAGAAGAGGGTGAGCGCGGCGAAGAAGTGGGTGTAGCGACGGTCGCCGTTGACGTACTCGGTGGAGTACAGCTGCACGAGCGTCGAGATGAACGCCACGAGCAGCAGGGCCATGATGGCGAGACCGTCGATGTGCTGGCCGAGGCCGAACTCGTACGGGCCCGACTGCCACCACACGATCTCGCGGATGACGGGTTCGACCTCGTAGTTGCCGGCTTCGTCGTAGTGGCTGGTGGTGGACGAGATCCACTGCCAGGTGGCGCCGGCGGCGACGAACAGCGAACCGAGCATCGCGACGATGCCGAACTCGCTGCCGCCACGGGGCAGCTTCTTGCCGAAGAACAGGATGAGGAAGAACGCGACGGCCGGGATGACCGGGATCAGCCAGGCGTTCTCGAGGAACCACCCGCTGGCTTCGCCGACGGCGTGGCCGGATTCTTCTGCGGCGAGCAACATGGAGGGTCGGCTCATCCCTTCATCTCCGAGAGTTCATCGAGCGCGATCGAACGCCGGTTGCGGTAGATCATCAGCACCATGGCGAGACCGACACCGACTTCGGCGGCGGCGATCGCGATCACGAACAGGGCGAACACGTGCCCGTCGATCGAGTTGTTCATCAGCGCGAAGGCGACGAGGTTCAGGTTGACCGAGTTGAGGATCAGCTCGATCGACATGAGCACCATGACCGCGTTCTTGCGGGCGAGGACGCCGTAGACACCGAACGAGAAGAGCGCGGCGCTGAGGAGGAGGAAGTTGAACGCGTACATCGGTCAGTCCTTCCGGGCCAGCACGATGGCGCCGATGGCGGCGGCGAGCAGGACGAACGAGACGGCGATCAGGGGTACGAGGTAGGCGCCGAGGTAGGCGTCGGAGATCGCCGTCGTCGCCGATGCGATCTGTTCCTCGGTCGGGTCGGTGAGGGTCGCGTCCTCGGTGAAGTCGAGGGTGACGTAGGCGAGCACGCCGAACATCAGGAGGGCGACGGGGATGCCGACGGCCCAGTTCTTGTTGTTGACGTCGGTCTCTTCACCGATCGTGGCCCGGGTGAGCATGATGCCGAACAGGAACAGCACCATGACGGCACCGATGTAGACGAGCACCTGCGAGATCGCCACGAACTCGGCGGCGGCGAGAATGTACTGCGCGGCGATGCCGCCGAGCACGACCACCAGCCACAGGGCGGCGTGGACGACGTTGCGGGTCGTGACGACCCGGAATGCGCCCCACAGCATCAGCGCTGCGATGATCCAGAAGCCGACGTTCTGGGCGACGTTGACCCCGTCGTTGGCTTGGGCGAGGAGGCTCATTTCTTGGCCGCCCCCGCTTCGAGCTCGGGCGCCTCGGGCACGGTCTCCATCCACTCACCGAGCTTCTCCTTGTCGTGGAGCAGGTCGGCGATGCGGGGCTCGGAGTACTCGTACTCGGGGCTCCAGAAGAGGGCGTCGAACGGACACACCTCGACGCAGATACCGCAGTACATGCAGAGCGCGTAGTCGATGTCGAACCGGTCGAGGTGGTTGACCTGGCGGGGCTTGCCGCCGGCGCGACGAGGCGGGGCGAGCTGCTTGTGGGCCTCGATGTAGATGCACCAGTCGGGGCACGAGCGGGCACACAGCATGCAGGCCGTGCAGTTGTCCTCGCGAAGCGCGATGACGCCGCGGGCGCGGACGGGCGGGGTCTCCTTGGCATGCGGATACTGGACCGTGGCCGCACCGTCTTTCGCGGTGCGGAACATGGTTCCCATCGTGATGCCGAGGCCCTTGATCAGGCCCGGGACTTTCGGCTTCGAAGGCATTAGACGGCGACCTTGAGGATTGCGGTGACGGCGATGTTCAGGATCGACACCGGGATGAGGACCTTCCAGGCGAACTGCTGGAGCTGGTCTTCACGGAAACGTGGGTAGGTGAAGCGGACCCACATGATGATCCCGACCAGCAGCATCATCTTGGTGAGCATGATGATCGGCCCGACGACGTTCATCCAGTTGTCGACCGAGTCGACCGTGTCCCAGCCGAACCAGCTGAACGGCACGCCCCAACCGCCGAGGAACAGCACGGCAGCGATGAAGGCGAACACGCCGGCGGTGGCGAACTCGGCGATGAAGAACGTCAGGAATCGGAAGCCCGAGTACTCGGTCATGTAGCCGGACACGAGCTCGGATTCGGCGATCGGCATGTCGAACGGCGGCTGGGTGAGCTCGGCCTGCACGGCGATCATGAAGATCACGAAGCCGACGCACTGGGTGATGACGAACGGCATGCCGATCCAGTCGAGCCCGAAGATCTCGTAGGTGTTCTGCGCCACCACGATCTGCTGCAGGTTCATCGAACCGGCCTGGATGACGACGCCGACGACGGCGAGCACCATCGGGAGTTCGTAGGCGATGAGCTGGCCGGCGGCACGCAGGCCACCGAGCAGCGAGTACTTGTTCGCACTCGACCAGCCTGCGACGAGGATGCCGATGACCGAGACCGAGCCGATTGCCAGGGCGTAGTAGATGCCCGCCTGGAAGTCGGTCATCAGGGCGTCGGGGCCGAACGGCACGACGACGACGAGCAGGAAGGTGGACGCGAGCACGATGAGCGGTGCGATCTTGAAGATCGTCCGGTCGGCGTTCTCGGGGATGATGTCTTCCTTCTGCAGCCACTTGCCGACCTCGGCGAGGAGCTGCATCGAGCCGTACGGGCCGGCCTCCATCGGGCCGAGGCGGCTCTGCATGAACGACATCATCTTGAACAGGAACAGGTAGACGATCGTGCCGGCGGGCAGGAGCACCGCGACGATGCCGCCCAAGACGCGCAACAGCGACTGTCCCCAGTACGGGACCTCAACAGCAAGCAGGGATGTCACCGGTCGATGTCTCCGAGGATGAAGTAGAGGCTGGCCAGGATCGTGATGATGTCGGGCACGTAGACGCCCTTGAGCACCCAGGGGGTGATCGAGATGTTGTTGAAGCTGGCCGAGCGGATCTTGACCCGGAACGGGCCGAGGTCGCCCTTGCTGATCACGTAGTAGCCCATCTCACCGAGCGGGTTCTCGGTCGAGATCCAGGCTTCACCCTCGGGCACCTTGATGATGCGGGGCACCTTGGCCATGACCGGGCCGGCGGGCAGGTCGTCGATCAGCTGGTCGACGATCTTGGTGGCCTCGCGAGTCTCCTGCAGACGGACCCAGCAGCGGGCCCACGAGTCGCCGTCGGGATGGGTCCAGACCTTGAAGTCGGCCTTGTCCCAGGCCATCGGCAGCGACTGGTCGCGGCGGAGGTCCCAGTCGACGCCCGACGCACGCAGGTTGGCGCCCGACAGGCCGAACGACTTGGCGACGTCGGCGGGGATGACGCCGATGCCACGGGTACGGCTCTGGAAGATCTCGTTGCCGAAGAGGAGGTCTTCGATCTCGTCGCAGAAGCCGCGCAGGCGCTTCATGACCTGCTTCGTCTCGTTGATCCAGCCCTTCGGCAAATCGTCCTTCAGGCCGCCGATGCGGTCGAAGTTCGGGTGGAAGCGGCCACCGGTGGCGCCCTCGATCAGGTTGAGCACGTACTCACGGTCGCGGAACCCGAAGAAGGCGGGGGTGACGGCGCCCATCTGGACGCCGAGGTCGCCGAGGAACAGGCCGATGTTGGCGATGCGCGAGAGCTCGAACAGGATCGTGCGGATGTACTGGGCGCGCGGCGGCGCCTCGATCTCCATGAGCTGTTCGGCGGCGAGGATGAACGGCACCTCGTTCGCGAAGCTGCCGAGCCAGTCGATCCGGTTGATCAGCGTGGTGACCTGCGGGAACGTGCGGACCTCGGTGAGCTTCTCGTAGCCGCGGTGCATGTAGCCGGGCACGGGCTCGGCCCACACGACCTGCTCGCCGTCGAGGCGGGCGATGATGCGGAGCGTGCCGTGCGTCGCCGGGTGCTGCGGACCGATGTTGAGGGTCATGCCCTCGGTCTCGAGCTCGACGTTGAGGCGGGCGTCGGCGGCCTGGGCCGCGATGTACGACAGCTGCTGGCGTTCGTTGAGCATGGTCATTCGCCGTCACCGCCTTCTTCGTCGTCGAATTCGGGCATCGGCTCGACGTCGACGATGCCGGGCCACGGCTTGATCATCCGGGAGAGGAGTGGGAAGTCCTTGCGGAGCGGGAACCCCTCGAACTCGCCGGGAAGGTAGAGGTTGCGCATGTCGGGGTGACCGTCGAAGGTGATCCCGAACATCTCGTGCGTTTCGCGCTCGTGCCAGTTGGCACCGGCGAAGCTGCCGATCCACGTGTCGATCGTCATCGACTCGGGAACGTCGGCCTTGATCGTGACGCCGACGTGGCGACGGATGTCGGTGAGGCGTGCGAACACCTGGAAGCGGGTGTCGCCGCCGGTGTAGCCCGACTTCATCTCTTCGGCTTCGGCCTCGTCGTCGTCGGCCGAGGGGTCGTCTTCGCCCTTGCCGTACGGCGACGGCATCCAGTCGATCGCCGACAGGAAGCAGAAGTAGTCGAAGCCCTGGTCTTTCAGCACGGCACCGGTCTGCTGCCATGCCTCGGGCGAGACACGGACCCAGAGGTCGGTCTGCGGAACCAGGTGGGTATCGAGTAGCTGGTCGCCGATCGCCGCACGCAGCGCGTCGACGATGCCGTCGCGCAAGCCGTCGCCGGGGAGCTCCGCCGGCGCTTCGTCGGTGGAGGTGTCACTCAATCGGGCCACCCCCGACCACGATCGGCTCGCGAGCGGCGTCGGACGCCTGCTGGTCGGCGGCCGGCGGGTTCTTCTTGGCGTTGCTGGCTTGCAGCGAGGTGTACTCCTCGTGACGCCACTTGGCGCCCATGTCCTCGTTGCGGATGCGCTGCTGGAGCAGGACGATGCCCTCGAGCAGGGCCTCCGGACGCGGCGGGCAGCCGGGCACGTACACGTCGACCGGCAGGATCTGGTCGACGCCCTTGGTGACCGAGTAGCTGTCCCAGTACGGGCCGCCGCAGTTGGCGCACGATCCCATCGAGATCACGTACTTCGGCTCGGGCATCTGCTCGTACAGACGACGCACGGCCGGCGCCATCTTGTCGGTGACCGTGCCGGACACGACGACGAAGTCGGCCTGGCGCGGGCTCGCAGGCAACGGGATGACGCCGAGGCGCATCACGTCGTAGCGGGGCGACGCGAACGCTGCGCCCATCTCGATCGCGCAGCAGGCGAGACCCCACTGGTACACCCACATCGAGTACGAACGCCCGATGTTGAACAGCTTGGTGAGTGGGGCGGGCATGCGCCCGCGGTCGACTAGACCCATCGGAGGAGTCCTCGCTTCCAGGCGTAGACGAGACCGTCGAGCAACAGCACGATGAAGATCAGCATCGTGATGAGGCCGAACCAGCCGTACCGCTCCATGGAGGTCGCCCAGGGGAAGATGAACACGGCCTCGACGTCGAAGATGACGAAGAGGAGGGCGAACACGTAATAACGAACTTGGCTCTGCGACCACCCCATGCCGACCGGGTCGACACCGGATTCGTATGCGATCAGCTTCTCGGCGTTGGGACGCGACGGCCTGACTGCGGCGGCAATACCGAGCAGCAGACTGCCGAGGACCAGCGCGGCGAGGCCGAACCAGACGACGGTGAGGTAATCGCGCAGAAACAGCGACATCGGGCAGCGAGGCTACCAGGGGTCGTGAATCGATTCCCAAACCCTCCTCCACCGTTTTCGACGTGAAACAGGGCTCATGCGGTCGCCCCGCACGACATCTCGTGCCGGGGAATGACGGTGCGACCGTTAGCGTCGGCCCGATGCGCGAGCAGGTGGGGGCGACGCGCCCGATCCTTCCCCTCGTGTTCGTCACGACGCTGACGAGCATCATGGGCAACTCCCTGCTCGCGCCGCTGATCCCCGACATCCTCGAGACGTTCGACCGACCCGACGGTTCGGCGGGTCTGCTCGTGGCGGCGGCGTCGCTGCCGGGCATCGCGATGGCGCCGATCATCGGCCTGCTCGCCGATCGTTTCGGACGGCGGCCGGTCTTGACCCCGTGCCTGTTCGTGTTCGGTCTCGCCGGCGTCTTCGTCGCGACCGCTCCCACGTTCGAGATCATGCTGATCGCGCGGTTCTGCCTGGGCCTCGGCGCCGCCGGACTCGTGAACCTCGCGATCGTGCTGATCTCCGACCACTTCGACGGCGACGAGCGGACGCGATGGATCGGCGCCAACTCGGGCGTGCTCACCGTGGCGCTGGCGGCTTTTCCGGTTGTGTCGGGCGCGATCGCATCGGCGTTCGGGTGGCGATGGGCGCTCGCTCCCCTGTCGCTCGGCGTGTTCTCGGCGCTGTTCGCGTGGCGCACCCTGCCACCCGGACGTCCCGAGGTGCAGGTGTCGTTGCGCGATCAGTTGGCCGGCGCCCGGATCGCCTTCACCGACCGAACGATCCTGACGAGCGTCATCGCAGCGGCGGTCAGTTTCGCGGTGATCTTCGGCGTGTTCCTGGCTGCGCTCCCGACCCACCTCGACGACGAGTTCGGACTCGACGCCTGGGGGCGCGGGATCGTGTTCGGGCTCCCGGCGATCACCTCGTCGATCGCCGCGTTCAACCTGGGCCGGATCCGTCGCCGGGTCGGCGCGTCCACCGTGGCGATCGTGTCGGCGGCGGCGTGGACCGGCTCGTTCCTCCTGCTCGGCCTGGCAGGTTCGCTCGTCGTGCTCTGCGTCGGAGCCCTCGCCTATGGCATCGCCGAGGGGGCGCTCCTGCCGACCCTGCAGGACGCCGCCATGTCCCGCGCTCCCGCCGACCAACGGGCGGCGGTGATGGCGGGCTGGACGGCCATGGCCCGGGCCGGACAGACCACCGGACCGCTCGTCGCGGGAGCGCTCCTCGCCGGGCCCGGATCGGGCGCTGCCCTCCTCTCCGGAGCGGTCGGCGCCGCCGCACTCGTGGCCCTGTTCGCGCTCCGTCCGTTCAGCGACGGAGCCACGCCGACACCGACGACGGACGAGACGACGAAAAAGGCGGCGCCGTGATGCTACCTACTGGTCGGTAGGGCGGTAGGGTGCACCTCGTGCGCCCGGATCAAGCAGTTCTCGACGATCTCGACACCACGGTCGAGCGGTTGCTCGAACGCCATCTGTCGACCACGAAGGAATGGTTCCCCCACGAGCACGTCCCGTACGGCCGTGGGCGCGACCCGATCCCCGGCGAAGAATGGTCGGCCGACGACGCCGACCTGGCCGGCGCCGAGATCGACGACGCCGTTCGCTCGTCACTGCTCGTCAACCTCCTCACCGAGGACAACCTGCCGTATTACTTCCGCACCGTCGAGAGCAAGTTCGGTTCGGAGAAGGCGTGGGGCGAGTGGGTCCGCCGCTGGACCGCCGAAGAGGGCCGCCACTCGATGGCGATCTACGGCTACCTCATGGTGACCCGGGCGATCGACCCGCACCACCTCGAGCGCTGCCGCATGGCACAGGTGTCGGGCGGCATCACCCCGAACCCGCCGACCGTCCAGAACGGGTTCGTCTACCTCTCGCTGCAGGAGCTCGCCACCCGCATCGCCCACCGCTCCACGGGGCAGATGATCGGTGATCCGGCCGGCTACGACGTCATGATGCGCGTCGCCTCCGACGAGAACCTCCACCAGCTCTTCTACCGCGATCTCGCCAAGGCGGCGATCGAGGTCGACCCGAGCGGCATGGTCATGGCGATGGAAGAAGAGGTCACCAAGTTCGCGATGCCCGGTGTCGGCATTCCCGGCTTCGCCGAGCACGCCAAGCGGATCGCCAACGCCGGCATCTACGACCTCGCCATCCACCACGAGCAGATCCTCGTGCCGATGGTGCTGCGCACCTGGGAGCTCGAGTCGATCGAGGGTCTCGACGCCGAGGCCGAACAGGCCCGCGAGCGGATCGTGAAGTACCTCGAGAAGAGCGGCCGCGTCGCCAAGCGCCTCAGCGACCGCAAGGCGAAGGCCAAGGCCGACGCAGAACTCGCCTCCGTCTGACATCAACCGGTCGGTTGATGTCAGACATCATCCGACCATCCGGAACGTTCGACCTCGCAGACCTGGTCGGTTGATGTCTGACATCAACCGACATTCACGACGGACCCCCTCCCGAGGCTGCGACGTCCCCGAACCCCGAACAGCGACGCACGGCTCGCGCATGCCACGCGTTCCCGCCGATCCTCGGAATGCCGCTGATCAGCCGGCCGATCACAGCGGCCGACCATCCGCTCGAAGGTCACCCGAAGGGGTGTTGGTACAACTCGAGGCGGGGAATCAACTACAGGAGGCGAACCCATGCGCTTACGTTCGATCATTGCGGCGGCCGGACTCGTCGCAGCAACCGTCACCGGGGCTCTCGCTCCGGCCAGTTCGGCATCGGCGGGAGACGGCTGGACCGTCCTCGTCGACGTGCAGGTCTACGCGCCCGATGCCGACACCGTCCTCGAAGGACTCACTCTCGAGCTCTGGGACATCGATGGCGCCGAGCCGGTCGCCGTCGCCGACCCGCAGTGCTCGACACTCGCGGCCTCGGGGGGTGGGCTCTTCGCCTACGACCTCGCCCCGACCTGCACCGCCCCACAGACGGGCGACTACGCGCTCGGGGTAGCGGGCCTTCCGGCCGGAGCGACACCGACGGCGTTCTGCAACGAGACGTCCGTGCCGAACGAACTGATCCCCGGCACCGACGCCGAGTTCACCGTCGACTTCGGCGTTGCCTACGTCGAGTGCGACCTCATCGTGGTTCAGCCTGCCGTGTTGATCGACAAGGAAGTCGTCGACGGGCCGTCGGCCGACGCTCCGGAGGACTTCACGCTCGAGGTGTACGACGATGGAGGCAGCGAGGTGGCGACCGGCACCGACACCTCGACGTTGTCGTGCGGGCAGGGCCAGCCACTCACCAACTGTGCGGTGATCCCGCTTGCTGCAGGCAGCTACCAGATCGGCGAGACCGGTCCTGACGGGTACGTGCCCAGCAACGTGTGGTGCACCACCTTCGTTCCGGACGACACGATCCTCATCGAAGCCTTTCCGACCGGTGTGGGCGAGTTCACCGTGGGCGACGTGCCCGAGGAGGGCGCCTATCCGTTCGCCCAGTGTGAAGTCACAAAC
Source organism: Ilumatobacter fluminis (assembly GCF_004364865.1). Taxonomy (NCBI): domain Bacteria; kingdom Bacillati; phylum Actinomycetota; class Acidimicrobiia; order Acidimicrobiales; family Ilumatobacteraceae; genus Ilumatobacter; species Ilumatobacter fluminis. The sequence continues at coordinate 911,758 of NZ_SOAU01000001.1, read as the reverse complement.
CAGTACTACGAGGGCGACCTCGTGGTGACCAAGTCGGTCACCAACGACGACGGCGGTCTCCTCGGCCCGGCCGACTTCACCGCAGAGATCTACACCGAACCCGACGGTTCGCTCGTCACGAGCGCACCGTGTATGGCGGACGGCAGCTGCCTCGACGTCACCCTCCCCATCGGCGACTACCGCATCGGTGAAGCGGACCCGCAGGGCTACACCCCGAGTGTCACCTGCACCGTCACCCGAGAGCCAGACGGCCCGGGGCCGATCACGACGAACCCACCGGCCACGAGCAGCAGCATCCCGAACTTCGAGGCGATCGCCGGTGACGACGCAGTGGCGACGGTCGAGCCGTTCGGTGAGGTGACGTGCGAGATCGTCAACGACGACCCCACCACCACCACCACCACGATGGCACCCACCACCACCGACCAGGACGGTGGCGCCAACGTTCCCACCACCGTGGCACCGATCCTGCCGCCCACCGGCGACGACAACGGCACCATGGCCATCATCGCCACCCTGCTCATCGCCATCGGCGGCGCACTCCTCGTCGCCCGCCGACGCATCGCCTGACACACACCGGTCGGTTGATGTCAGACATCAACCGACATCGAGGACCCGAGCACGGCGACGGCCTGTCGGTTGATGTCTGACATCATCCGACAGGCCGTCTGACCGAGCCGGTCAGCAGTCGGCCGGCTTATTCACCGAGCCGCTGAGAGCCTTGTGCTAGACCGGATCGCTCAACAGCGGAAACCTTGTACAAGGAGGCGGGCATGCGGAAGCGGTCCATCTTCGTCGCGGCCGGCATGGCAGCGGCGACCATCATCGGGGCAATGTCCCCGGCAGCCCCGGCGTCGGCCGGAGTCGACCAAGACGTCGACGTCGACGTCCGTATCATCAGTCCCGACCCGGTCGGGACGCTCGAGGGCCTGACCCTCGAGCTGTGGGACGTCAGCTCGACGCCGATGCTGGTGCCTGGGAGTCCGTGCGGTTCCGGTTCCACACTCACCGGCTTCGCCGCACCCGGCGGGTTCAGCGCGTACGCCGGCGGCGATTGCGAAATCCTGTCGAACGGCACCTACGCGATCGGGCTCGACGGGGTCCCCGAGGGGATGACCGTCACCGGCTCGTGCTTCGTCGAAGACAACAACTACGAGGTCCTCGACGGTGACCAGTTCCAGTTCGAGATCGACGACCCGTTCCAACTCGTCCAGTGTGATCTCGACCTGATCCAACCCATGTTGCTCGTCGACAAGGTGGTCGCCAGCGGCACCGCCGACACCTCCGACTTCACGATCGAGGTCTACGGCGAGGGCGGCGTCAGCGTTGCGACCGGTCAGGATCTCTCCACCGACCAGTGCAACGACTTCGGTGAGCTCGAGAACTGCCTCGTCGTCCCGCTCCCGGCGGGCACGTACCAGCTCGGCGAGTCGGGACCGGACGGCTACGTCGCATCCAACGTGGGTTGTCGCGGACTTCAGGAGTTCCTGCTGGCCGAATCGTTCCCGGCCGGGATCGGCGAGTTCACGATCAGCGATGACCCGACGACCGAGATCGAGTCGGTCGCGCTGTGCGAGATCACGAACGACTACTACGAGGGCAGCCTCGTGGTGACGAAGTCGGTCACCAACGACGACGGCGGATTGCTCGGACCCGACGACTTCGTGGCCGAGATCTTCACCGAACCCGAGGGCACCCCCGTCACGAGCGCAACCTGCATGGCCGACGGCACCTGCCTCGACGTCACCCTCCCGATCGGCGACTACCGCATCGGCGAAGCAGACCCGCAGGGCTACACCCCCAGCGTCACCTGCACCGTCACCGTCGAACCCGACGGCCCCGGCGACATCACCACCACGCCACCCGACACGGTCGAGCCCAGGCAGAACGAAGCCATTCCCGGTGACGATGCAGTGGCGACGGTCGAGCCGTTCGGTGAGGTGACGTGCAAGATCGTCAACGACGACCCCACCACCACCACGACGATGGCACCCACCACCACCGACCAAGACGGCGGCGCCAACGTCCCCACCACCGTGGCACCCATCCTGCCTCCCACCGGCGACGACAACGGCACAATGGCCATCATCGCCACCCTGCTCATCGCCATCGGCGGCGCACTCCTCGTCGCCCGCCGACGCATCGCCTGACACACACCTGTCGGTTGATGTCAGACATCAACCGACATCGAGGACCCGAGCACGGCGACGGCCTGTCGGTTGATGTCTGACATCAACCGACAGGCCGTCTGACCGGACCGGTCAGGAGTCGCCGCGTAGCTCGGCGATGCGCTGCATCAGGAACTCGTAGGCGGTGCGATCCTCGGCCAACACCACGTCGTCGGCCGGGTGGAGGAAGAGCGGGAGCGACATGCGCGATACCTGCGCCGCCTCGCCGATCGGGTTGACCACCCGGTGCTTGGTCGCCGGGTAATACCCCTCGGTCGCCAGGTCGAGCATCTCCCCGCCGTTGATGGCGAGTGAGCCGGGATCGGTCGGCACCGGGAACCACTCGCCGTTCGCGCCGAGCAGCTCGAGGCCGGGCTGGTCCGACGCCGGGAGCACCGTGAGCAGGTTGATGTCCTCGTGGGCGGCGGCCCGGACGGCGCCTTCGGGCACCTCAGGCGGCAGCGGCGGATACCGGAGCACTCGCAACAGGGTGCGGGTGCTGTTGTCCATCATCTGCGACAGCGGCATCGAGAGGCGGCCGGCGATCTCGGGCGGCAGCTGGTCTTCGACCCAGTCGAGCAAGGTGAGGGCGACGTCCATTGCCTGGTCGCGGTAGCGCATGGCCACGTCGGTGACCTGGGTCGGATAGATCGACCACGGGTACACGTGGAAGAACTCCTTGAGGTCGCGGACCTCGAACCCCTTGGCGGTCTCGCTGACCTCGGGCGGGAAGTAGCCGGTGAGCGAGTCGGTGGTCGTGTAGTCGGCGACCGCCGGGTCGTCGAACAGGGCCGACCATTCGGCGTAGATCTGCTCGACCAGCGACCAGTCGAGTGGATGGTTGGTGATCACGCCGAAGCCCGTGTCGCGGAGGCTCGTGGCGAACTCCTCCGGAGCGGTGGGCGACGTGTAATCGACGACAGCGACGTCCATAACACCAGGCTACGGACCGGACGGGGTCGTGGCGACGCCGCGGCTTTGCAGAGCGGCGCGAGACTGCACTCGTGTCTCAGCGCCGCCTCATCTCGACGCTCGCCATCACCACCGCGATGACGCTCTGCGCCTGCGGCAGCGACGACGACTCCCCCACCGCCGACAGCGCTGCGACGCCGCCGAGCCCGACGATCGCCGAGACGACCGCCCCCACCGAGCCGACGACCACGACCGCTCCGGAAGCGTCATCCCCGTCCACGTCGCCGTCGAAGACGGCGCCCGCCGTGGCGACGACCACTCCCCCGCCGACGTCCACCCAGTCCACCGAGGAGACCACCGTGCCGACCGATGCCGAACCCGTCGAGATCGCGATCGCCGACCTCGCCGGCCGACTCGACGTCACCGCTGACGACATCGAGATCGTCAGCGTCGTGGAGGTCACCTGGCCCGACGGCGGCCTCGGCTGCCCCGAGCCCGGCATGGCGTACACCCAGGCCCTGGTCAACGGCAGCCGGATCGTCCTCTCGGTCGACGCCATCGAGTACGAGTACCACTCGGGCCAGAGCGGCGTCCCCTTCTACTGCCCCGCCGACCGGGTCACCCCGCCCGCAGCCGGCGGCTACGGCGACATCTGACCGGGTCGCTCCGCCGACCAGTCGATCGATGTGTCATCGGACGCGGCGAGGGGGCGCCCGATCGGGCGCCCCCTCGTTCCGATGTCGATCGGCTACCGCCGGTGGATCACCGGTTGTCCACCTCGACGAGCGTCAGGCCGATCAGACCCGAGCCGTCGGCGTGCGACACGGCACCGAGCGATCGCTCACCGGCGGCGGCGCCGGTCCAGCTCACGTCGATGGTCTCCGTTGCGCCGATCGTCGCTGCCGTGGGCGCACTGTCGATCGCCAGGCTGCCACCCGAGGCGAGCGGCACGACCCACGTCGACACGTCGAACGGCAACGGCTCGTTCGGCACCGACCAGCCGTGAACGATCAGCGTGTAGGTGTCGTCGGCCGGCAGCGTCAGCTCGATCAACTCGTCCGTGCCACCGTTCGTGCTCGATCCCACCGCGTTGCCACTCGAGTCCTCGAGGAACAGGTCGATGTCGTCGTCGCCCGGGATGACGAGCTCGAGCCGAGCGAACGCCGCCCCGGCGATCGGGAACGGGATCTCGACCACACCGGGATCGGCGTCGTCGAGCGACGGGTACGTCTGGTCGGGGTCTTGACCCACCGAGCCGCTGAGCAGCACCTCGGGCGCGAGGCCGTGCGGAGCGGCGCTGTAGGCACCGGTGTACCCGAACGTCACGTCGAACGACGTGCTGCCCGCTTCACCGGCGCCGGCGACGGCGTCGGGGGCGGCGAGCAGGGCGCCGTTGACCGAGATCGGGCTGTACACCTGGTAGTGGCCCGTCGTGTCGCTCCAGGTGAGCGAGCCGTGGCGCCATTCACCGGCCGGGGCCGACACGTTGGTGACGGTCACGTCATAGCTGACGCTCTGTCCCGGCTTGATCCGGAAGCTGCTCGGGTTCACCGTGACCTCGAAGCCTGCGGGGGCATCGACCGACACGTTGTAGGTGCGCCAGCCGTTGTCCTTGGCGACACTCGTGACGGTGCGGGTCACGGTCTCGCTCGCGGGGATCGAGTCGATGCCGATCGACGGCAGGTTCAACTGCGCCGGGTCGCTCGGGATGCCGAGCGAGTCGGTGTACGCGCAGGTCCCGGGTGTGAACACACCCAGCTCGGCGCCGCAGGTGAACGCCGCGTACTCCAGCAAGCCGGCGTCGTAGGCGAGTCCGGGTTCGAAGATCGAGCCCTTGCCGCTGGTCGACGGATCGACGTGTCCGGCGCCCATGTCGAACGGGTCGGCGGGCGTGGCGGCGTCTTCCTTCGTCACGTCCTGCCGCGACGTCGTCATGAGTGCCGACTTCGCGACCGCAGGGGTCCAGTCCGGATTCGCCTGCTTGATCAGTGCGAACAGACCGGCGACGTGCGGGCTCGACATCGAGGTACCGGAGATCGACTGGAACAGCTCACCACTGACGGCACCGGGTGCCGGGAACGGCGTGTTGCCGGCCAGGATGTTCACACCGGGGGCCGTCACGTCGGGCTTGACGATGTCGGGCGCCAGCGAGTTCGGACCACGCGACGAGAACGCCGCCATGACCGACCCCTGCGACGGCGTGAGCGCACCACCGTTGATCTGGGCGACGGCGCCGGCGCCGGCGCTGTCGATGTAGCCCTTGATGATCAGCCCGTTGGTGTTGTTGATGTGCACCGACGGCACGAAGTGCGTGTCGGTCACGAGTTCCTGGGTGTCGGTCTGGTTGAACAGGATCATGCCGGCGCCACCAGCGATGGCGACTGCCTCGCTCTTGGCGACACGAGCGATCGCACCGCGTTCGCAGAGCACGATCTTGCCGGCGACCACTGCCGGATCGAGTGCGCCCGGGTTGCACAGGTTGTCCCCGGCGTCCTCGGCGTCGACGAGCGGCAGCTCATCGGTACCGGCGGTGACCGATGCACCGAAGAACTCCCAGCCGTCACTCGACGACGCGGAACCCTGGAACGTGCGGTCCTGGGTGCTGGCACCGACGCTGGTCAACCACGGCACCGAGGCCGGGCTGCCGGTCGTGGCCGGGTTCGGGCCGCTGTTGCCGTTCGATGTCGCGACGAACACACCGGCGTCGGCGGCGAAGAGGAACGCCACGTCGTCGGGACCGATCGCGAACGAGCTGGAACCGATCGAGTAGTTGATGACGTCGACGCCGTCGGCGACCGCCTGATCGATCGAGGCGGCGAGGTCGGAGCCGAAGCCGCCGAGCGTGCCGAGTCCCTTGTAGGCGATGATCCGCGCGCGAGGAGCGACGCCGGTCACGACGCCGCGATCGACACCGAGGATCGACGCCGACACACCGGCGTTGCCGGCAGCGGTCGAGGCGGTGTGCGTGCCGTGGCCGTCGTCGTCACGAGCCGAGTCGAACTCGAACGGCTCGGCACCGATCAGGGATCGGTACGTCGGGATCGTCTGGCGAGCACCGATCAGCTTGTTGTTGCACTCGAACGGAGCGTCGTTGGCGTTGTGGGCGGTGTTGCCGAAGTCGCAGGCCGGGTACACCGTCTCGTCGAGCGTGATCCCGAGGTCGGCGTAGCTGCCGTCGTCGGCGAAGCTCGCATGCTCGGGCCAGATGCCGGAGTCGATGACGCCGATCACCACGCCCTCACCGTCGTAGCCCTTGGCGTACAGGCCACCGGGGCTCGTGAGACCGAGGAAGTCGCCGGAGTTGTCGGTCTGGGCGGTGCGCCACACGTCGGGGATGACGGCGGTGACACCGTCGACCGATTTCATCTTGGCGAGCTCGACGTCGGACAGCTCGGCTGCGAAGCCGTTCAGCGCGACCGTGTACTCCGCGGTGACCTGGCTGGCGTCGGCACCGGCGGCGGCCAGCGCCTTCTGGTGGCCCTTCTTCAGCCCGTTCTGGGCCTTCTTGGCGGCCTTGCTGTCGAGCTGGTCCTGACCGAACTGGGCGACCAACGGATCTTCGTCCATGATCACCACGTAGCGGCCGGGAATCACCTCGCCGTCGGTCAGTTGACTCACGTCGATCGTGTCCGGTGGCTCGGCGTTCACCCCGCCGGCGCTTCCGAATGCCGCCACCGTCGTGACGGCGAGCGCACCTGCGACGAGCGCAGCTGGCAGACGTCTCCTCATCATTTCTCCCTTGGTTGTTGTGCGGTCAACACCGCTCCGACAACGGGATCAACGACTCGGTCGTCTGGGCTCCCCGCCTCCGGAACGGATGTTTCACCGCCCGCTGGCGTGCGAACCTAGACGTTCCAACGGCTTGTGACCAAGGGCACAGCGTCAAGGGCGTGTGAGTTCTCGTGAACGCTCGGTTACAGGGTCACCGACCGTGAGAACGCCCGGTGAACGGTCACGCGCGGAGAAAGGTCAGCACCGCCAGCACACGACGATGCGCGCCGTCCTCGATGTCGAGGCCGAGCTTCATGAACACGTTCGAGATGTGCTTCTCGACGGCTCCGTGCGACACGACCAGCCGCTCGGCGATACCTCCGTTCGACAGACCCTCGGCCATCAGCTGGAGCACCTCACGTTCACGCGGCGTCAATCGCTCGAGTTCGTTGCTCCGTCGTGAACGCCCGAGGATCTGGCTCACGACCTCGGCGTCGACGGCGCTCCCGCCGCCCGCCACCCGCCGCAGCGAGGCGATGAAGTCGTCGACGTCGATCACGCGGTCCTTCAACAGGTAGCCGACACCGGAGACGTCGCCTTCGAGGAGCTCGCCGGCGTAGCGCTCCTCGACGTACTGCGACAGTACGAGGACCGCCGTGTCGGGCGACCTCCGTCGGATCTCGAGCGCCGCCTTCAGCCCCTCGTCGGTGTGCGTCGGCGGCATGCGCACGTCGACGATGCACAGATCGGGGTCGTGTTCGGTCACGGCGTCGAGCAAGGCGTCGCCATCGCCGACGGCGGCGAGCACCTCGAACCCGGAGTCGGTGAGGAGGCGCACCACGCCGTCGCGCAGCAGGACGCTGTCGTCGGCGACGACGACTCGGATGGGGGTCGATTCATCGGACATCGCTGGTCTCCGATCGTTCGTGGTCCGGTGGTTCGTCGGCGCGCACGATGTGGCGTGGCAGCTCGACGGTGATGGTGGTGGGGCCGCCGCCGGGCGACGAGACCTGCAGGGAGCCGTCGACGGCGTTGGCCCTGGCACGGATGCCGGCGAGGCCGGTACCGTGCGTGGGGTCGGCGCCGCCGACGCCGTCGTCGTGGACGATGACGCGGACGTTGGCCGCGACGCGGTGGACGTGCACGGATGCCGCACGCGCCGACGAGTGCTTGAGGACGTTGGCGAGCGCCTCGTTGGCGCAGAAGTAGACGGTCTCCGACACATCGGTGTCGAGGTCGAGGTCGGGATCGACGTGTACCGTGATCGGGATCGGCGCACCGCTGACGACAGCCGACAGCGCGGCATCGATGCCGCGATCTTCGAGGATCGCCGGGTGCAGACCGCGTCCGAGCTGGCGCAACTCACCGATCGAACCCTGCACCTTCTGGCGGGCGTTCACGACGAGCTCACGGGCACGCTCCGGGTCTCGATCGAGTTGCTGCTCGGCCATGCCGAGATCGAGCCCGATCGCGACGAGCTGTTGCTGCACCCCGTCGTGCAGGTTGCGCTCGATCCGACGGCGCTCTGCGGCGACGGCATCGAGGATCTCCTGGCGGTGACTCGACAGCTCCGTCACCCGCCGCTCGGCCTGCGCGAGCCGGTCGGGACCGAGGAACCACGACGTGATCTGTGCCTTGAGCATGCCGACCCAGACGGCGACACGGGGGGCTCCGCCGAGTGCGGCTGCGCAGACGGCGAGCGCGACGATGCCGGCGACTGCGTTGAACGGGAAGGTGTCGAACACCGAACCGGCGAGTCCGCCGAAGATCACGTTGATCGCGACCGTGTAGAGGAAGCTGCCGATGGCGAACAGGCCGGATGCCAGCACGGAGTTGATCGCGAGATACCCGACGATCCGCCACCGCTCCGGGTCGAGGATCGACCTGATCCCGAAGCGGCCGGCCGGCGCGAGCCGGCGCGGTGCGACGTCGACGCCGACCCAGCCGGCCATCGCCCGCTCGGCCCGGGCGAACACACTCGTGAGGGCGAAGAACGGGCCGATCAGGAGCAGCCCGACACCGACGAACGACAAGCCGAACACGACGCCTGCGGCGACGAACGAGACAGCGAAGAAGACCGCTCCCGACAGCATGCCGACGAAGAGGTATCCGAGGGCCCGCCAGCCCTCCGGCTGGATCAACGGACGGAACCATCGTTCGGCGAGGTCGCGGATTCGGTCCCAGTCCCAGTCGGACGGGTCCGAGGATCGCCGGCCGTCGTGCTCACCGGTCGGCGGTGCCGGGGGCGGCATCTGCGGCGGCGGGAGCTGGCTCACGTCGCCAGTCTCGCGCCCATCGGTCCGGTCGCGGTCGACCAGATCGGAGTCGAGCGAGTTCATGCTGCACCTCGCAGGGTCACGGCGATCGGCTTCTTCGCCGTCGTTCGCACCACGGCTGCCGACAGCAGCCACAGGGTCGCAACCGTGCCGACGACGATGAACGGGATCGCTCCGACGGCGTCGGTGACACCGATGTCGATGGCGTCGCCGGCTTCGAACGAGCCGATGATGGCGCGAGCGCCCACGGCACCGAGACCGAGCCCGATCGCAAGGCCGACGGCGCCGACGGGCAGCAACTCGCGGGTGAGGAGCCCTCGGAGACGACGACGCCTGGCTCCCACGGCCTGGAGCGCCGCGAGTTCGTGTCGACGTTCGAACAGGTTCACCGTCATCGTCGACAACACGGCGAGAGCGGCGACGCCGACGACGATCGCACCGATGGCGCCGAAGATCAGCACCACGGCGTCGCGACCGGCCTCGTCGTCCGCGGCCAGATCGGCAGCCGTGTTGACCCGCACGGCGGCGTCGATGTCGATCACCGGCGCCTCCGACGCCGACCACACGACGTTCGCCATCCCGGGTGCTCCGAGATCGGCGGCGACGTCGGCACGATCGACGTAGACCGCGACGTACGAGTCGTCGAGGGTGCCGACGATCTCGTACTCCGCGACGCCGTTCGCGAGTTCCAAGGGGATGGTGTCGCCGACCGAGACGTCGCGCCTGCTGGCGAAGCCGTCACTGATCATCGCCTCCCGCCGACCCTCACCGATCCATCGACCCGAGCGCAGTTCGGCCGAGAAGAACCGACTGTCCGGGCGCATGCCGTAGACGTCGACGCCCCAGTCGTCGATCGCACCGTCGACCCAGACGCCCGCCTCGGACGCGGCGCTCTCGTCATGGTCGTCCGTCGCCGTGATGGGGAGGCCGGGGTCGCGGGCGACCGACACCGACTCCCACGACCACGGCGCAAGGGTCGCGGTGTTGAAGTCGTTGACGGAGGTCACGAGGGTCGGGATGAGGAACGCCGCGGCAACTGCGGCGGAGATCTGGGTCGTCACGGCGATCGTCCGAGCCGGACGACGGACGGTCGAACGGACGGCGATCCGTTCGAGGAGTCCGCCGGTCGGCAGCTTGGCCAGGACGCGGTGCGTCCAGCGACCACCGAACGGCGCACCGTCGCGATCACGCAGGGCTTCGGGCAACGACAGCTTCGTCACCCGACGGGCGGCCCGGGCCGACACCAGACGTGCGGCGAGCAGCGCCCCGACGGCGCTGGCGACGACGACGGTCCAGTCGACGGCGAAGGAGGGCGTCACACCGACGAACTCCTCCAGCACCATCCGGGCCACGAGGTTGCTGATCGCGATGCCGAGTGGCAACCCGACGAGGAGCGACACGCCGGTGATGCCGAGCGCGATCCGACGGAGGCGTCGGCGGAGTCGACGCGACCGACCGCCGAGGGCACGCATGACGGCGACCTCGCGGGTGCGTTCGGTGATGAGCGTGTTGGTCGTGCCGGCGAGCAGGACGAGCGCGACGAGCCCGGCGAACACGCCGAGCATGCCGATCAGCGTGCTGACCTGGGCGATGTCGTCGTCGATCGGGGTCGAACCGTCGGGGAGCAACTCGGGGAAGGTCGTGAACTGCGCGCCGCTCGCGTCGAGCAGGGTGCGGATGTCGTCCGAGAGCGCCCGGAGCGCTTCCTCGCCGTCGTCGACGGCGGTGACGACCAGGTGGTTGGCGCCACCGGTTTCGGCGACGACGGCGTCGAAGGGCGCATACAGCACGTCGTTGCCCGACCACCACAGGGTCGACCCGTGGCCGACGATCTCGAACGGTTCGCCGTCGGCGACGACCGTGGAACCGATCGATCCGATCGCCGGCGTCGTGACCACCTCGTCGGTGTCGGCGGGCAGCCGGCCGGCGTCGAGCTGCACCAGGTCCATCGTCTGGCCATCGAAGTCGAGTCCGATGATCCGGGTCTGGAAGCCGTCGTCGAGTTCGACGGCGACGATCGCCTGTCCCTCGGCGGCGGCGACGTCGGGCAGGGCCACGATGTCGTCGAGTCGGTCTGCGTCGAGTGGTGTGGTGTCGACGATGATGTCGGCCAGCCCGTCACGGCCGACGGCGTCGTGGAGCGTTCCCTCGGAGACGGCCGGCACGGCGAGGACGCCGATGGCACCGATCGCCAGGGCGAGCGCCACGATACTCGCGAGGATGCGGCCCGGCGCTCGGCGGAACTGTCGCAGGATCGAGCGCATCAGGCACCGCCTCGCACGTCGTCGATGCGGCCGTCGATCATCGACACGACACGATCGCCGGCCTCGGCGAGGTGGAGGTCGTGGGTGATGAACACGACGGTCGTCCCGACGCTCGCCAGACCCTGCAACAGCTCGAACACGGCGTGACCATTGCGCTGGTCGAGCGCCCCCGTCGGTTCGTCGGCGACGATCATCGGCGGCCGGGTCACCATCGCACGGGCGATGCCGATCCGCTGCTGCTCGCCACCACTCATCTGGGCGGGGAGCTTCTTGGCATGTGCGGCGAGTCCGACCCACTCGAGCGCCTCGAGCGAACGTCGACGACGTTCGCGTCGTCCGACGTCGGTGCGTCCGAGCTCGAGCGCGAGTTCGACGTTCTCGACCGCCGTCAAGGTCGGGAGGAGGTGGAACTGCTGAAAGACGATGCCGACGTGGTCGCCGCGCCAGTCGGCGAGGCGATCGGCCTTCATCTGGTCGATCCGCGTCCCGTCGACGACGAGCGAGCCGGAGGTCGGCACGTCGATGCCGGCGATCAGCGAACCGAGGGTGCTCTTCCCGGAGCCGGACGGCCCGATGATCGCGAGCAGCTCGCCACGGTGGATGTCGAGCGACACGTTGTCGACGCCGATCTGTGCGGCGTGGCCCTTCCCCCAGACACGGGTGAGATCGCGCGCCTGGACGAGCGCCGGTGAGGCCGTCGAAGCCGCAGGGGGATCGAGGAGAGGCGTGGTGGTGTGCATGCCTCCATCGTGAAGATCACCGGGCAGTGGCGACATGGAGACCGCTGGCGAACGTGGGGTGGGGTTGCCCCCACCCCCGGTTCGAGCGTCAGAGCGCAGGCGCTGCCTGCGCGAGGTCAGCGGGCGTAGATGGCGACCGACTCGGCCGCCTCGAGCAGCCACTCGGGGTAGATGCCGACGACGACCGTGAACACCGCCGCGACGCCCACGGCGAGCGCCGTGGCGAACGGGACCTGCTCCTTCGGAGCGTCGGTGTCGTCGGTGGTGAGCCAGGCGCTGACCATGATGCGCAGGTACATGAACGCCGCGATCACGGCCGACAGCATGGCGATGATGCCGATCGCGTAGCTGTTGACGTCGACGGCGGCTTGGATCACGCCGAACTTCGCGACGAACCCGGTCGTGAACGGAACGCCGGCCTGGGCCAGCAGGAACACGGTCAGGGCCAGCGTGACGGCCGGACGGCGACGAGCGAGGCCGTTGAAGGCCGAGATCGACGTGTCGCCACCGTTGGAGTGGGCGACCACGGCGACGACGGCGAACGAGCCGATCGTGAGCACCGAGTAGAAGAGCAGGTACTCGACGACGCTCTCCATGCCGCTGTTCGGCCCGGCGTGCCCGGCGGCTTCGACGCCGACGAGGATGAACCCGGCGTGGCTGACCGACGAGTAGGCCAGCATGCGCTTCACGTCGGTCTGAACGGCGGCGAGCAGCGACCCGATCACCAGCGACAACACGGCCAGCACCCAGATGACCGGGCGCCAGTCGTCGCGCTGGAACGGCAGGGCGACGAGGAGCACTCGCAGCATCGCCGCGAAGGCGGCCGCCTTGCCGACCGACGCCATGAACGCCGTGACCTGGTTCGGGGCGCCCTGGTAGACGTCGGGTGACCACACGTGGAACGGCACCGCAGCCACCTTGAAGCCGAGGCCGACGATCAGCAGTGCCAGGCCGGCCAACACCAGCGTGGAGTCGCCGTCGAGCGAGACGTTCGTCGTGAACGATGCGGCGATCTCCGAGATGTTGGTCGACTGGGTGCCGCCGTAGACGAGTGCGATGCCGTAGAGGAACACCGCCGAGGCGAAGCCACCCAGCACGAAGTACTTGAGGCCCGACTCCTGGCTCTCCGGAGTGCGATACGACGCAGCGAGGACGTAGAGCGCCAGCGACAGCGTCTCGAGGCCGAGGAACAACACGATCATGTCGTTCGCCGACGCCATGACGATGCCGCCCGTCGCGGCGACGAGGAACATCGCGTACATCTCGGGCGCGTCCTTGCCGGCGATCGCGAGCTCGTCGATCGTCACGAGCGCGACCAGCACCAGCGCAGCGCAGATCGTCATCGTCAGGAACAGGGTCAGATGGTCGTAGGCCAGCGCACCGTCGACGATCGTGGCCGGGCCGTTGTCATCGATGTCACCCCACTGGAGGAACGCGAATACGCCGGCGACGGCGGCGGTCAGGATCGTCACGATCCCGTAGAGACCCTTCGGCCAGCGCAGAGTCAGCGCGCCGACGAGCAGGAGCAGCAGCGCACCCCCGACGAGTGTCAGGATCGGGCTGAGATGCCACCACTCGATCTCGGGGGCGACGAAGTTGGGGTCTTGGGCCAGCATCAGTGATCGCCCTCCTCGGTCTCCTCGGTGTCGTCGTGCTCGACGATCACCGGTTCATCGGGCGTCGGCGCCTCGAAGTCGGCGACCGACTCCATGTGGCCGATCAAGCGGTCGACGGCGGGCTCTATGCGGTCGAGCATCGGCTTGGGGTACACACCGGTGAAGACGATGATGCCGATGAACGGCAGCAGCGTCGCGGCTTCCTTGAGCTTGAGTTCGGCGAAGCCTTCGTTCGCTTCGCCGGGCTCGCCGTGGAACACCCGCTGGTAGGCCCAGAGCAGGTAGAGCGCTGCCAGGATCACGCCGGTGGCGGCGATCGCCGCGTACCACGGCTCGGCGAGGAAGGTGCCGATCAGGATCAGATACTCGCCGACGAACCCGTTCAGGCCGGGGACGCCGATCGAGCTGAGCATGACCACCATGAAGCCGGCAGCGAAGATCGGAGCCACCTTCTGGAGGCCCGACAGCTCGGCGATCTGGCGGGTGTGACGCCGCTCGTAGATCCAACCGACCATCAAGAACAGGGCACCGGTCGACACGCCGTGGTTGACCATCTGCATCACCGAACCGGTGACGGCCTGGCTCGTGAATGCGAACGTGCCGAGCACGATGAAACCCAGGTGGGCGACCGACGAGTAGGCGACGAGTCGTTTGAGGTCGGTCTGCATCGTCGCCGCGATGGCGCCGTAGATGATGCCGATGACCGCGAGACCGAGCCAGAGGTAACGGCTCCAGTACGACGCCTCGGGGAACAGGTAGAGCCCGAACCTCATCAGGCCGTACGTGCCGAGCTTCAGCATGACACCGGCCAGCACCACCGAACCGGCGGTCGGTGCCTGGGTGTGGGCGTCGGGCAGCCAGGTGTGCAGCGGGAAGACCGGCACCTTGACGGCGAACGCCACGGCGAAGCCGAAGAACAACCACCGCCCGGTCGACGCCGCGAACTCGGCGTTCTCGGCGATCTCGACGAGATCGAAGGTGACGCCCGAGACGCCGTTGCGGCTCGCGATGTAGGCGGTCGCCATGATCGACACGAGCATGAACGCCGAACCGGTCATCGTGTAGAGGAAGAACTTCGTGGCCGCGTAGACGCGCCCCTCGTAGCCCCAGCCACCGATCAGGAAGTACATCGGGACGAGGACGATCTCGAAGAAGACGAAGAACAGGAACAGGTCGAGGCTCAGGAACGAGCCCATGACGCCGGCCTCGAGCAGCAACAGCCATGCGAAGTACGGCTTGTCACGTCCCGGTTCGTCGTTGTGCGGATCGATGCCCAAGATGGCCAGCGGGAACAGCACGCCGGTGAGCAGGACGAGGAACAGGGAGATGCCGTCGACACCGAGGTGCCACGAGATGCCCCACTCCTCGATCCAGGGCTGCTTGGACACGAACTGGAAACCGTCGTCGTGCTGGTCGAACTCGGCGGTGAGCCAGATGGCCATGGCGCCGGTGGCGACCGAGGTGACGGCGGCGACGAACTTGGCGTACTGGGCCTGCCGCGAGCTGATGAGCCCGATGAGCGCGGCGCCGATCGCCGGCATGAGCACAAGCGCGGTGAGGATGGGGAAGGAGAGTTCGCTGTGGTGCATCACAGAACCCCCCGACCGATCACGAACCAGGCCAAGAGCAACACGACTCCGATGCCGACGATGCCGGCGTAGTTACGAATATTGCCGGTCTGGAGCTTGCGAACCCCCGCACCGGTGCCGCCGACGAGCTTCGCCGTGCCGTTGACGGCGCCGTCGACGATGTGTTGGTCGAACCAAGCGATCGCCTCGAACGCCTTGCGACCGGGGCCGCCCATGAAGGCGCTGATTGCGGCGTCGTAGCGCCAGCCGTCGGCGAGGATCTTCGGTTCGATCGGCTTGATCGCCTTCTTGCCGTAGACGGCCACCGCCAGGGCGATGCCTGCCAGCGCCACGGCGATGGCGAGCAGGGCGAGCAGCCCCTTTGCGTCGTACGCCGACGTGTCGGTGATGTGGTTTTCTCCCACCTCGACGACGGGGTGCAGCCAGTGCTCGAGCTTGTGCTGCCAGTCCTTCGGGATGAACGAGAACGACGGCAGGTTGAGTGCTCCGCCGACGGTCGAGAGGAACGCCAGCACGACGAGCGGGAAGAGCATGATCCACGGCGACTCGTGCGGCTTGAACTCGCCGTGGGCGCCGTGCGTCTCGGGCTGGTGGTCGTCGAGCGCCTCGGCCTCGGCATCGGCGGTGTCGGCTGCGGTGTCGGCCGAACCGTCGTCGGCGTCGACCAGATGCGCCGCTTCGGCCTCGTTGGCGTGGCTGCCCCAGCGGGCCTTGCCGAAGAAGACGAGGATGACCTGACGGGTCATGTAGAACGCGGTCAGCAGGGCGGTGACCAGACCGATGACGTAGAGCACCGTGGCGCTCGCCCCGCCCTTGGCCAGGGTGAACAACAGGATCTCGTCCTTCGACCAGAAGCCGGCGAACGGCGGCACACCGGCGATCGCCAACCAGCCGATGATGAACGTGGCGGCGGTGACGGGCATCAGCTTGCGCAAGGCGCCCATGTGGCGCATGTCCTGCTCGTGGTGCATGCCGTGGATCACCGAACCCGAGCCGAGGAACAGCAGCGCCTTGAAGAAGGCGTGGGTGACCATGTGGAAGATCGCAGCGACGAACGCACCCGACCCGACTGCGAGGAACATGTAGCCGAGCTGGGACACCGTCGAGTACGCGAGCACCTTCTTGATGTCCTGCTGGGCGACGGCGATCGTCGCGGCGAACAGGGCGGTGATGCCACCGACCCACGCGATGAGTGTCGACACCTCGGGTGCGGCGGCCGCCAGCATCGGGTTCATGCGGGTCATCAGGAACACGCCCGCGGTCACCATCGTGGCGGCGTGGATGAGCGCCGACACCGGCGTCGGGCCGGCCATGGCGTCGGGCAGCCAGACGTAGAGCGGCAGTTGGGCCGACTTGCCGACCGCGCCGATGAAGAGGAACAGTGCGATGCCGGTCGCCGTCGTCTCGCTGAGGGCGCCGAACTCGGCGGCCTCGTTGAGACCGAAGTAGCTGACCGTTCCGACGGCCTTGAAGCCGAGGAACATGGCGAGCATGAAGCCCCAGTCACCGATGCGGTTGGTGACGAAGGCCTTCTTGCCGGCGGTGGCGTTCGCGTCCTTGGTGTGCCAGAACGAGATCAGGAAGTACGAGCAGGTGCCGACGCCTTCCCAGCCGAGGAAGGTGACGAGGAGGTTCTCACCGAGCACCAGCAGCGTCATCGACAGCACGAACAGGTTCAGGTACAGGAAGAACTTCGAGAACTTCTCGTCGCCCTGCATGTACCCGATCGCGAACAGGTGGATCAGGAACGCGATGCCCGTGACGAACAGGCACATGACGATGCTGAGCGGGTCGGCCAGGAAGGCCATGTCGATCTGCAACGAGTCGACGGGCACCCACGAGAACAGCGTCTCGACATGGCTGCGATCGTGCTCGTCCATCGAGAGCAGGTCGAAATAGGCCCCGACCGAAACGACGAACGAGGCGAGGACCATGGCGGCGGCGAAGTAGCCGGCCTTCGGGTCGCCGAGCTTGCGCCCGAACAGCAGCAGGGTGAAGAACCCGAACAGCGGGAAGGCAGGGATCAACCAGATGACGTCGAGCACGGCTTATCCCTTCAGCTCTGCGAGATCGTCGGCGGTCGCACCGGGGCGACGCCGCAGGACCGAGATGATGATGCCCAGGCCGACCACGACCTCGGCGGCCGCGACGACCATCACGAAGAACACGGCGGTCTGCCCGTCGATGTTCCCGAAGCGTGTGGCGAGTGCGACGAAGGTGAGGTTCACGGCGTTGAGCATCAGCTCGATGCACATGAACATCACGAGCGGGTTGCGGCGGACCATGAGTCCGACCGAACCAATGGCGAACACGAGCGCGGCCAGGATCAGGTACCAGGTCGCGGTGGGCTCAGCGGCGGCGAGCAGCATCAGGACTCACCACCCTTCTTCTCCTTGCGGGTGAGCATGACGGTGCCGGCGACGGCGACGATCAGCAGCACCGAGGTGAACTCGAACGCGAACACGTAGTCGCTGAACAGGTTCTGGGCGAGCTGTCGGATGTTGCTGTCGCCGTCGGCCTCGAGCGGTGTGCCTTCGGGCAGGGTGTCGCTGGCGCGGAGAGCGGCGGCGCTGACGAGCGCAGCGAGCGACACGCCGATCACGATCGCGAGTGGGCGCTGGATCGGGAACGGTTCGACCGACAGGTCTTCGCTCTTGTCGACGCCCAGCAACATGATGACGAACAGGAACAGCACGACGATCGCGCCGGCGTACACGATCACCTGCACCGCCGCGAGGAAGTGGGCCTCCATCGCGACGAAGTGCACGGCGATGCCGAACAGTGTCAGGACGAGCGAGAGCGCGGCGTGGACCGGATTGCTCCGCAACACCACACCCAACGCCCCGGCGAGGACCATCGCCGAGGCGATGACGAACACGACGAGTTCCATCACTGGTCCGCCCCCGCGTCGATGGTCGGGACTGGCCTCCGCTGCGCTTCGGCCGCTCCCTCCGTGCAACTCGTCGCTGGCGCTTCCCTCGTTGCGTCGCTGTGAGAGGTCGTCATCATCGGTCGGACTCCTCTTGGGGCGGTTCGGGGGCACGCTCGCCGTGGCCGAGCTCGTTGCTCCAGCCGACGACGCCGCGGAACGTCGCGTCACCCGACGGCGACGTGGCACGCATCCAGCCGGACGTCAGCTCGTCCTCGCCGTCGCGCCAGTCTTCCCACGGCTGAGCGCGCGGCTTGCCCTCGTCGTCGACGAGCAGCTCGTTCTTGGTGTAGATCGCGTCCTGACGATTGGTGAAGCTGAACTCGAACAGCTTCGTCTCGGTGATCGCCTCGGTCGGGCACGCCTCGACACACAGGTCGCAGTGGATACACCGGAGGTAGTTGATCTCGTAGACGAACCCGAACCGCTCGCCGGGCGAGGTCGGGTTGAGCGGATCGTTGTCGGCGCCGCGCACATAGATGCACTTGGCCGGGCACACGCCCGCGCACAGCTCGCAGCCGATGCACTTCTCCATCCCGTCCTCGTACTTGTTGAGGACGTGACGGCCGTGCAGACGCTCCGGCTTGTCGATCTTCTCGTCGTGGTCGACGTCGGGGTCGGTCGCCTTGCCGCGCTTCTTCGCGGTGCGGCCGCCCGAGTACTCGGTCGTGACCTGCTTGCCGCCGAAGAGGCGGTGCTGGCGGATGGTGACGGCGAATCCGTCGAGGTATCCCATCAGATCCCTCCTTGTGCGGTTTCGAGCGCAGACATCGGTACGCCGATCTGAGCGGTATCGAGCGCAGACATCAGTACGCCGGCCCTTCCTGCTCTCGATTGCGTTTCGCCACGCCCATCGCGAGGCTGAAGAGTCCGTAGGCGATGCCGAGCACGACGAGGCTGATCACCACGGTGATCGCCAACGGCTCCCAGCCGTCGTAGCGATCGCGGACCATCTCGAGCGCCGCGAGCACGAGGAACCAGCCGAGCGCGATCGGGATCAGCAGCTTCCAGCCGAAGTCCATCAGCTGGTCGTACCGCAATCGGGGCAGGGTCGCACGGAACCAGACGTAGGCGTAGAGGAATGCGAGCGTCTTGAGGACGACCCAGATGGTGCCCGACAGCGGACCAGCCCAGGCGAAAATGTTGCCGTCCTCGATGATGCCGCCGAGCTGCAGATCGCCGAGCTTGAGCGGCTGCGGGCCACCGAAGAACAGGGTCACCATGATGGCGCTCATCGTGATGACGTTCATGAACTCGGCGAGGAAGAACAGGGCGAAGCGGATCGAGGAGTACTCGGTGTTGAAGCCACCGACGAGTTCCTGCTCGGCCTCGACGAGGTCGAAGGGGGGACGGTTGAGTTCGGCCGTCATCGCGATCAGGAAGACGACGAAGGGGATGAAGCCGGTGGCGACGACGTTCCAGTCGAGCAGGCTGTCCTGGCCCTGCACGATGCCGGCCGTCGACAAGGTGCCCGACATCAACAGCACGGCGGCGAGGCTCAGCCCGAGCGCGGCTTCGTACGAGATCATCTGGGCCGTGGCACGAACCGAGCCGAGCAGCGGGTACTTCGAACCCGACGCCCAGCCGGCCAGCATGATGCCGTAGACGCCGATGGAGCTGAGCGCCAGCACGAGCAGGATGCCGATCGGCACGTCGACGAGCTGGACACGCGTCTCGTAGCCGAACATCGTGACGGTGCCGTCGTTGCCGTTCGTGAAGTCGCCGCCGAGCGGGATGACCGCCCACAGCAGGAACGCCGGCACGAACGCCAGGAACGGCGAGAGGCGGAACACCCACTTGTCGGCCTTGTCGGGCAGCAGGTCTTCTTTGAAGAACAGCTTGGTGCCGTCGGCGAGCGTCTGGAGCAGACCGAACGGGCCGGCCTTGTTGGGGCCGACACGGTTCTGCATGCCCGAGACGATCTTGCGCTCGAACCACACCATGAACATGGTGCCGACGAGACCGATGACGAAGATCGCCAGGACCTTGCCGGCGACGATGGCGAGGACCTGCCACCACCAGTCGTCGGTGTCGAGGAGCGGATCGGCGGCGAGCAGTGATGCAGGCATCAGGTCAACCTCTCGATGCGGACGTCGGTGACGGGCGCGGTGGCGTCGACCAGATCGGTGACGTCGGCGCCGGCCATGTTGAACGGCGCCCAGATCGTGCCGCGCTGGACCGAGTCGTCGGCGATCAGCGGCAGGACGACCGAACCGGTCGCACTGATCAACTTCACGTCGGTGCCGTCGTCGACGCCTACCCGGGGCAGGTCGAGGGAGTGCACGCGGGCACCGGCGCCGATGTTGAGCTTGGCGATCGACGGTGCCATGACCGTGTTGACCGCCCGGTCGTACAGCTTGCGACTCACGACGAGTCGGAAGTCGTAGCCGCTCGGCACCTGGTCGTTCGTCGAGGCGTCGGGCAGCGCCGGCAGCGAGCCGGTGGCGAACCCGCCGTCGAAGGCCGGGGCGAAGCCCGGCAGTGCGGCGATCGCGGCAGTGATCTGCTCGATCGTCTCGAACCCGAGGTCGTGGCCCATGCGGAGAGCCAGTTCCGAGGCGATCATCCAGTCGGGACGGGCGGTTCCGTTGGCGGTGATCTTCTGGGCGACGTCGGTGACGCGACCCTCGAGGTTGGTCGTGGTGCCCGACTGTTCGGCGAACGCCGCAGCCGGCAGGACGATGTCGGCCTGCTGCGTCGACTCCGACGGGTGCGTGTCGATCGAGATGACCCGGCGGGCGCCTGCCAGACCACGGCGGGCGAGATCGGCGTCGGGGCAGTCGTTGAGCGGGTCGGCGCCGAGCAGGACGAGCACGTCGACCTTGCCGTCGGCGCAGGCTCGCAGGGTGGCGAGCGCGTCGTGGTCGGCATCGCTCGGCGCGAGGCCGAGCTGCAGCGCACCGACCACGTTCCCGCGTCGCAGCGCCGGGAGCACCTTCGCATCGGGGGCGGCGGCGCGGGCTGCGTGGATCGCGGCGACGGCGGTCGCCTCGCTTGCGGCGAGGTTGCCACGACCGGCGACGATCACGACCTCACCCGACGCGAGCTGGTCGGCCATCGCGGCGTCGGCGAGGGCACGGCTGATCTCGGTCGCTCCCATGCCCGGGGCATGGCGGACGCTCTTCCAGGCGTAGCGGGTGAGCCCGGTCTCCTGCGTCGAGAACTCGACGAGCTTGGTGGTACCGCTGACCGCAGCATCGCGGAGGCGCAGGTACAGCACCGGGAGCTCTTCTTTGAGGTCGGGGCCGAGCAGGATGACGGTCTTCGCGTTGACGGCGTCGTCGATCGTGGCGCGCGGCAGGTCGAGCACGCCCGCCGGGAGGCCGTCGCCGAGCTGGGCGTCGCGGAACGAGATCCCCATCGCGTCGGCGAGCTTGGCCCAGGCGAATGCTCCCTCGTTGGTGGAGCGGGCACCGCCGAGCAGCGCAACGCTCGACGCGTGGCGCAGGAGCTGCTCGATGATCGACATCGCCGACGCCCACGACGACTTGGCGAGGCCGGCTTCACCGCGGACCTGCGGGTCGGCGAGGCGGAGTTCGGACTCGACCGCTTCGAAGTTGAACCGACCGCGGTCGCACATCCAGCCGAGGTTGACCGAGTCGGTGTCGAGCCCGGTGTCGACGCCCTGGTAGCGGAGCAGCTGGTCGCGGCTCGAATGCACCGAGATCCGGCAACCGACCGAGCAGGTCGTGCACGTGGAGTCGGCCTGTTCGAGATCCCAGGGGCGGGCCTTGAAGCGGTACGGCTTGGCGGTGAGGGCGCCCACCGGGCAGATCTGGGCGACGTTGCCGGAGAAGTACGACGCGAACGGCTCGTCGGGGAACGTGGCGACCTGGGTGTAGTTGCCACGGTCGATGAAGTGGATCAGCTTGTCGCCGGCCACCTCGTCCGCGAAGCGGGTGCAGCGGTCGCACAGGATGCAGCGCTCACGGTCGAGCAGGATGTGATCGCTGATCGGGATCGGCTTCTCGTAGTGGCGCTTCTGCTCCACGTAGCGGCTCTCGCCGGGACCGTGGCTGAACGCCTGGTCCTGGAGGGGGCATTCGCCGCCCTTGTCGCAGACCGGACAGTCGAGCGGGTGGTTGGCGAGCAGGAGTTCGAGGATGCCTTCTTGGGCACGCTTGGCCGTGTCGCTCTCGGTCTCGACCTTCATGTCGGGGGCGACGCTCACCATGCAGGAGGGCTGCAGCATCGGGCCGCGACCCGTGTCGATCTCGACCATGCACTGGCGGCACATGCCCACCGACGACATGCGCGGGTGGTAGCAGAACCGGGGCACGTAGTGGCCGGCACGCTCGGCTGCGTTGATGACGAGTTCGCCCTGGTGGGCGTCGAAGGCGCGGCCGTTGATGGTGACCTGGACGAGGTTCGGGTCGGGTTCGGCCGGTGCCTCGTCGTCGGCGCCGTCGCCGCCCTGCGTCTCGTCGGCGATCGCGTCGGCGTCGTCCGCGGTGGCGGATGCTTCGGCGGGCTGATCGTCGTCGGCGGGGACGTCGGCTTCGGCGTCGGTGGCCTGGGTCTCGGGATGGGCTTCACCGCGCTCGGCGGCATCGGCGTCGGCAGCCCCGGTGTCGGGTTCTTGCGTGTCGGGCTGCTGTTCGTCTGCGTCGCTCATCTCACTCACCTCCCACGGGGACGGCCGTGACCGGGATCGTGGTGCGCACTTCGCGTTTCGTCACGATCGCTTCGAACTCTTCGGGGAACAGGGTCATCGCCGAGTGGATCGGCACGTACGCCGATGGTCCGACGAAGCAGATCGTCGTCATCTTGTACGGGAACGGCACGGCCTCGAGGCCGAGCCGTTCGCTCGACGCATGCGGCATCTCACCGGGGCAGATCGACTGCCCGACCTCGCGGATGGTCTCGAGGTCGGCGTCGGTGCCGTCGCCGGCGACGATGCGCTCGACGATGCGGTACAGCCAGGTGCCGCCCTCACGACAGGGGACGCACTTGCCGCACGACTCGTGGGCGTAGAACTTGACGAGTGTGAGCGCCGCAGCCGGGATGTCGGTCGTGTCGTCCATCACCATCACGGCGCCCGAGCCGAGCATCGAACCGGCCGAGCCCGCCTCGCGACCTTCGAACGAGATGTCGAGCTGGTCGGGCAGGAACCACGGCGCGGAACCGCCGCCGGGCACGAACGCCTTGAGCTCGCGGCCGTCGCGCATGCCCTGGCTGAACTCGTCGCCGTAGAGCAGGTCGCGGAAGGTGGTGGAGCCGTTCACGATCTCGAACACACCGGGTCGCTTGACGTGGCCGGACACGGCGATCATGCGCGTGCCGGGCGACGTCTCGGTGCCGATCGCCGTGTAGGCGGCCGAGCCGTTGAGTGCGATGAACGGCAGGTTCGAGAGCGTCTCGACGTTGTTGACGATCGTCGGCTTGCCGTACAGGCCGATCGCCGCCGGGAAGTACGGCGGCTTGAGGCGAGGCATGCCGCGCTCGCCTTCGAGCGACTCGATGAGTGCGGTCTCCTCGCCGACGACGTAGGCACCCGCACCCCAGTGCAGGACGATGTCGACGGAGAAGTCGGTGCCGAGGATGTTCGTGCCGATGTAGCCGTGCGCGTAGGCATCGTCGAGCGCCTTGGCGACCCGCTCGTGCGCGAGCGCCATCTCACCACGGATGTAGAGGAAGCAGCGGCTGAGTCCGGCGGCGTAGCAGGCGATCAGGCAGCCCTCGATCAGCTGGTGCGGATCGAGCTCCATCAGGAGGCGGTCCTTGTAGGTGCCCGGTTCCGACTCGTCGCCGTTGACGACGAGGTAGCGCGGCCACACGCCCTGGGGCGTGAAGCCCCATTTGACGCCGGCGGGGAAGCCGGCGCCGCCACGGCCGAGGAGGGTCGACTTGCGAACCTCGTCGTGCACCTCCTCGGGCGGCATCGACAGGGCCTTCTTCAGCCCCTCGTACCCGCCGGTGGCGTGGTAGCGGTCGATGGTGTGCGAGTCCTCGTACTTGAAGCGCGAGGTGACGATCTGCGGACGATCGCCGTCGTCGTAGTAGCCGGCGGCCCAGGGGTACGAACCGTGCGCGCTCATGAAGCGCCTTCTTCCTTTATCGTGACCCAGGCGGGTGCGCCGTCGACCTCGTCGGGCGGCACCGCGCCGACGGCCTTGTCGGCGGGGATGTGCTGGCGGTTGCGGCCGAGCGTGCCGTGCGGCGGGATCTCGTCGTCGAGCTTGCCCGCGCGCAGATCGTCGACCAGTTCGTCGAACTCCGCGGGCGTGACCCGGAACCGGTGGCGGTAGTTGACCTGGAGCGTCGGCGCCTCGGTGCAGGCGGCCTGGCACTCGGCGTGCTGCAAGGTGATGAGACCGTCGTCGGTGGTCGAACCGGCCTTCACGCCGAGCGTGTGCTCGGCGTGGTGCATGAGGTCGTGGCCGCCCATCAGCGCACAGCTCATGGTGCCGCAGATGTTGATGAGGTACTTGCCGGTCGGCTCGAACCGGAACATCTCGTAGAACGAAGCGGTGCCGTACACCTCGGCGGGGGTCACGTCGACGAGTTCGGCGACGTGCTTCATCGCCTCCTCGGTGACGTATCCGTTCTGTTCCTGGCTCAGGTGCACGAGCGGGATCAGCGCCGACTTCTTCTTCGGGTAGCGGGCGACGATCTCCTTCGCCAGCGCCACGTTCTGGTCATTCAAACGACTCATCGTTCCTACCTGTCGACGTCGCCGAGGACGGGGTCGGTGCTCGAGATGATCGCGACCGCGTCGGCCACCAGTCCGCCACGCAGCATGTGCGGCAGACACTGGATGTTGGCGAACGACGGGGCGCGCATGTGCATGCGGTACGGGGTGGGTGAACCGTCGGAGGCGATGTAGCAACCGATCTCGCCGCGCGGCGACTCGATGCCGACGTACACCTCGCCCTCGGGCACCTTGAAGCCCTCGGTGAAGATCTTGAAGTGGTGGATCAGCGCCTCCATCGACTCGTCGATGCGGGCACGCGGCGGCGGGGTGACCTTCTTGTCCTGGATGCGGTAATCGCCCTGGGGCATCCGGTCGAGGATCTGGCGGACGATCTTCATCGACTCGCGCACCTCGTTGAGGCGGATCGCGTACCGGTCGTACGCGTCACCGTAGGTGCCGACGATGACGTCGAAGTCGACCTCGTCGTACTTCAGGTACGGCATGTCGCGTCGGAGGTCCCAGGGGACGCCGGTCGAGCGAAGGATCGGTCCGTTCGCGCCGAGGGCGATCGCCTCGTCGGGCGTGATCACGCCGACGCCCTGCAGACGCTCGCGCCAGATCGGCTGGCCCGTCATGAGGATGTCGTACTCCTCGAGCCGCTCGGGGATGAGGTCGAGCAGACGGAGGACGTCGTCGCGCCAGCCGGGCGGCAGGTCGGCGGCGAGGCCGCCCGGTCGGATGAAGTTGTGGTTCATCCGCAGACCGGTGACCTTCTGGAAGAAGCGCAGGACCTCTTCTCGTTCGCGCCAGCCGTAGATCATCATCGAAACGGCGCCGAGGTCCATGCCGTTGGTGGCGAGGAACAGCAGGTGCGACGACATGCGGTTGAGCTCGGAGAGCAGCATCCGCATCCAGACGGCGCGTTCGGGGATGTCGCCGTCGATGCCGAGCAGCTTCTCGGTCGCCATCGAGAACGCGAGCTCGTTGTTGAACGGCGACAGATAGTCCATGCGGGTGACGTTCGTGCCGCCCTGCATGAACGTGAGCTGCTCACCGGTCTTCTCCATGCCGGTGTGCAGGTAGCCGATGATCGGCTTGCACCGCAGGACGGTCTCGCCCTGCAGCTCGAGCATGAGTCGGAGCACGCCGTGCGTCGACGGGTGCTGCGGCCCCATGTTGATGATCATCGTCTGATCGTCGTCGGGGTCGTCGGGCAGGTCGCCGAGCTGGGCGGCCTCGGCCTCGCTCATGCGCAGGACCGAGCCGATCTCGCGCATCAGCTCCTCGGCGGTCGTCTCCGACCGCGGCTTCATCTCCTGCTCGCCGGCCGTCGTCTGACCGACATTCGCATGCGACCACGGCTGCTGGGCCGTCACGGCCGGTTGTTCCGTCGTGCTCACGAGTGTGCTCCCTTGAACTGGACGGGGATCTTGCCGACGGCGTAGTCCTTGCGGAGGGGGTGGCCGACCCAGTCTTCGGGCATCAGGATGCGGGTCATGTCGGGGTGCTCGGTGAACACGACGCCGAACATGTCGTACGTCTCGCGCTCGTAGGCCTCGGCGCCCGGGTGGACGTCGAACAGCGTCGGGATCGTCGGCTCGGCTTCGGGCACCTGCACCCGCAGTCGGATGCGGCGACGGTGCGTGATGTCGAGGAGGTTGACGACCACCTCGAAGCGCTCGGCGACGATGTCGTCGGGCAACGGACGATCCATGTACTCGAGGTAGTCGACGCCGCAGAGATCGATGATCATCGAGTAGCCGTCGTCGGCCAGCTTCTTGACCAGGTCGACGTACTGCTCCCGCGTCGGGAACACGACGGTCTGGCCACAGCTCTCGCCGGCGATGCAGTCGTGCACCGTCGGGATCTCGGCTGAGATCTCGGGCGCGTCGGTGTCGTTGTCGATGTCGCTCATGGGTTGCTCACTTGGTCCCGAGCAGGACCGGCGTGGTGGTGGGCGCGATCTCTTCGATGTGCAGGTTCGCGCCGGCACCGGTCTCGGCACGACGCTTGAGGATCTCGCCGTCCTCGATCTTCTGGTGCAGGGTCTCGATCGCGTGGATCAGCGTCTCCGGCGTCGGAGGACACCCCGGGGCGTACACGTCGACCGGCACGATCTGATCGACACCCTGGACGACCGCGTAGTTGTTGAACATGCCGCCGGAGCTGGCGCAGACGCCCATCGAGATGACCCACTTGGGTTCCATCATCTGGTCGTAGACCTGGCGGAGCACCGGGGCCATCTTCTGGCTGACGCGCCCGGCGACGATCATGATGTCGGCCTGGCGCGGCGACGCACGGAAGACCTCCATGCCGAAGCGGGAGATGTCGTAGTGGGCACCGCCGGTGCCCATCATCTCGATCGCGCAGCAGGCGAGACCGAACGAGGCCGGCCACGACGAACGCGACCGGGCCCAGTTGATCAGATCTTCGAGCCTGCCCGTGATCGCGTTGTGTCCCAGCCCGCCGATGCCATCAGCGAGTACGTCGTCGACGAGCCCCATGTGGGTGTCCTCCTAGGCAGCTTCGTGTTCCGATGGCGTGTCGTCCGCTCCCCCAGCGGTGGCACGGTCGGTACGGCCTTCGAGGCCGACCCGACGGATGGTCGTGGTGGTGGTGCGCTCGGCCGACACCATCGCGGCGTCGGCTCGGAGATCTCGGTAGCGATGGATCGGGCCCCATTCGAGCCCACCGCGTGCGACCTCGTACACGAACGTCAGGAAGAAGATCACCGAGAACAGCGCGATCGCCCAGAAACCGAACTGGCCGAGCGCGCCGGCCTCGATCGCGTACGGGTACAAGAAGATGATCTCGATGTCGAACATGATGAACAACATCGCGACGATGTAGAAGCTCACGGGGAAGCGATCGGGCGGCTCGCGCGATGGCACGATGCCGCACTCGTACGGTGCTTCCTTGGCCATCGACGGACGGCGCGGAGCGAGCAGGCGCGACGCCAGGAAGCTGAGACCACCGAAGGCGATGGCCAGCACCATCAAGGCGACGAGCGGAAGGTACTGACCCATGGTGTCAGGCGGTGGCGTCCGCGCTCTTCCGGGCGAGGTTCTGGGCGACGAAGCGGTCGCGGCGGTGCAGCAGCCAGCACAGCATCAGGAACACGATGGTGGAACCGATCGTGATGTAGCCGGCCGGCTCGCGGAGCGAACCGAGGTCGCGGATCATGTACACGTACTGACGCTGACGCTCTTCGTCGATCTCCGGGGCGATCGGCGCACGGCCCGGCTCGGTGAGCACCTCGGCGTACGGGGCGACCTCGACGAGGGTGTAGTACGGCTTGTGGAAGAAGGCGAGCTGGTCGAACTCACCGTTCTCGCCGAACTTCGGGTACGCCGACTCGGCGGGCGGGTCGACCTCGTAGACGGCGGTGACCTGGTAGCTGCCCGCCTCGAGGGCGTCTTCTTCTTCGAGGAAGATCTCGGCCGACGCCTGCGCCTGACCGAACTCGGGTGCGGACGCGTCGACTTCGGTCCAGCCCTGCGACAGCATCTGTGCCTCGACGGCCTCGGCCGCTTCGGCCGACGGCGTCTCGACGGTGACCTCGATCGGCTCCTCGAGCACGCCCGCCTGGTAGAGCAGGTCGACTTCCTGGATCACGGTGCTGCCGGTGACGCCTTCCCACGAGGGAACGTCACCGGTGAGACCGATGCCGTAGATCCACCACACGGCGCCCATCAGCGCCATCCAGCCGAACAGGCCGGCCAGCGACACGAGGAAGCCGAGTCGGGCACCGAGGTTGGTGCCGAGGATCAGGTAGATCGAGCCCATCCAGACGGCGGCGCCGATCATCACGGTGAGCAGGCCGCGGAGCTCGGGCTCCCAGCCGATGGCCAACAACGTCGCCAACATCACAAACTCCGTACGTACTCGACGATGGCCTGGATCTGTTCATCGGTCAGCATGGCACCGAAGCCGGGCATGCGTCCGCTGCCCTGGCCCTGCACGCCGTAGCGGGCGCCGTTCTCCGAACCGTTCGCGATGAAGTCGATCATGTCGGCTTCGACCGGGAACTGGGTGTTGGCGCGGCCGCCGGTGAGGTTCCAGCCGAAGCCGCCCTGACCGGTGACGCCGGGCTCGTCCCAGCTCCAGCCGGGGGTGTGGCACCGGGCGCAGCTGTAGGCACCGCTGCTGAACTCGAGGTTGTAGAGCGCTTCGCCGTACGAGCCGTACGTGCCGTCTTCGACGGAGGCCATGGCGAGCTGTTCGATGTTGTCCTGGATCTCGACCGGGAGATGACCGGACGGGCATGTGCCGGCGTCTTCCTCGCCCTCACCACAGTCTTCGCGCTCGATCTGGATGCTGCGCATGTAGGCGATGAGCGTGTCGATCTGCTGATCGTTCATCGGGCCGCCGCCGTCGACGCCCCACGGCGACATCGGGCTGAACGGGCGACCGTAGACGAGGATGAACTTCACTTCTTCCTCGCTGAAGCGGTACAGCACCGAGTTGACCGCCGGCGCCTTCCAGTTGACCACTCGGACCTCACCGGTGGTGGGGTCGGTCAGGTTGTACTCGGCGACACCGCCGGCTCCGTCCATGCCACCGTGGCAGCCTGCGCAGTTGAAGCCGCCGTCAGCGGTGGGTGCGAACAGGTCGGCGCCCCATTCGATGAACTTCTCTTCCTTCTCGGCCTGCGCTCCGGCCTGCCGTGAGGGTTCGAGGATCCAGTAGAGCGGCAGCGCGATCGAGATCACGACCAGCAAGATGACGCCCATGCCGAGGACGCGCGTCAGGCGCGAGCCTTCGAGCGTCTCGTCGTCGTAGTACGGCTTGCGGTTGGCCGCGAGCTCGATCTCGGAACCGAGTTCGTCGCGCGACTGCCGGATGTTGAGGAACGCGTAGACGACCCAGCCGCCGAGGACAACGGCGAAGATGAGCCACGCGATCGATGTGGTGGTCAGGGCAATCATCAGTGATCAGCGGCTCCGACGCAGTGCGGACCCTCAGCCTCCTGGCCGGTCGTGTTCGTTCCGATTGGGGGACCCTGCCACACGGTGCCGGTGTCGATGATGACGTCGCCGGCGCCGGTGATCTCGGCGGCGAAGTGGTCCATGCCCCGCGGGGCGGGACCGGCCTTCTTCTCGCCGACACGGTTGTACTGCGAACCGTGGCAGCCGCACTCGAACCACTGGCTCGAGACGCACTGGGGCACGCGGCAACCGAGGTGCGGGCACTTCTGGTACGAGATGATGATGCCCTCTTGCATGTTCGCGAGCAGCGGGCCCTGATAGATGCCATCGGCCTTCGAGATCGCGTCGACCGGGTACTCGGTGATCCAGGCGCGGGCCTCGGGTGCGTAGAAGAAGCCGTCGCCGGACGCGATGCCGGTCTTGACGTCGGACAGC
Source organism: Ilumatobacter fluminis (assembly GCF_004364865.1). Lineage (NCBI taxonomy): Bacteria > Bacillati > Actinomycetota > Acidimicrobiia > Acidimicrobiales > Ilumatobacteraceae > Ilumatobacter > Ilumatobacter fluminis. Next base: position 881,556 of record NZ_SOAU01000001.1, on the reverse strand, counting down.
TTGCCGACGCTGACCTTGCCGCCGAAGCCGCCGGTCTTGGTCGGCCACAGGAAGGCGACGAACGCCGCTGCGGAGAACGCGCCGAGGCTGGCGGCCATCAGGCCGATCGTCGCACGGTTGAAGAACTGGCGGCGGCTGACGCCGATCTCTTCGGGGTCGGGCGGGGTGAACGGGGCCAGCCCGGTGTCGTCGGACGCCGGCACGACGGCGGTGCCGGTTCGGGCGACGACGCCTTCGGCCTCGGCGTCGGCGCCGGTGCGGGCCGCGGCGGCCTCGCCCTCGACGGCGGCGCGCTGCTTGCGGGCGGTCGAATCGCGTTTCACCGTCTCGGCACTGAGCGCGCCGGCCCCGCGCACGTCGCTGCGACGAGCCAGGGTGACGAACGCCAGTGCGGCGAGGACGACGACGGCGACGACGCCGATGATGATTGCTGCGGTGGTGCTCATGGTGGTGTTACTCCTTCCCGCTGCTCACAGTTCGAAGAACAGGCCGTCTTCCCACGGGAAGACGAAGTTGAAGCCAGGCCCACGGAAGAACGAACCGATCATCGTGAGGACTGCCCAGAACATGAGGTGGACGGTCATCAGCGAGATCGCGAACTTGCGATCTTCGGGCTTGTTGGACGGATTGCGATCGATGTACGGGGCGAAGATCAGCACGATCAGGCCCACACCGGGGATGGTCACGCCGGCGATCATCGGGTGGAACATCGTGAGCAGTTCCTGGAGGCCCAGGAAGTACCACGGCGCCTTCGACGGGTTCGGCGTCTGGTTGGGGTTCTGCGCCTGGAGCAACGGAGCGTTGACCCAGATCGAGAACAAGAAGGTGAAGGTGAGACAAGCGAGCGCCGCCACGAACTCCGCGGCGAGCAGGTGCGGCCAGGTGTGGACCTTGTCGACCGGCTGCGCCTTGACGTCCTGGATCGATCCGGACTTGACGACGGTCAGCAGTCGCTGGGTGTGGCCACCGGGGCCGGCACCGACGGGCACACCGCCGGCGGCGGGGCCGGCCTGGACGACCGAGGCGACCTTGTCCTGGACGGCAACGCCGCCGCCGGACTCGGCTGCACCGGCGTCGCCGCCACCCTTGTTGGCCTTCGCGGCCTTGCTGCGCTCGAGCAGGTGCGCCGGGATGCGCGAGTCTGCGGGCGACTCGGCGGCCGGTTCGGACGCGGCGGGCTCAGCCGCCGGTTCGCTGGTCGCAGCCTTTTCACGGGCGGCCTGCGCCCGCTTGAGCAAGTGTTCTGGGATCTCAGTCATGGATCAGCACACCTCCCGGATCAGAGCGGCCCCGAGATGCCGCCATCTTTTCGGACTCTCCAGAAGTGGATGGCCATGAAGATGACGGTGACGAACGGGAAGAACAACACGTGCAACACGTACCATCGGAGCAGGGTTTCCGATCCGATTTCCGCGCCGCCGAGCAACACGAATCTGACGTCTCGGCCGAAGACCGGTGTGTACCCCATCATGTTGGTACCCACGGCGACGGCCCACACCGCCAACTGGTCCCACGGGAGCAGGTAGCCGGTGAACGACAGCAGCAGGGTGAGCTTGAGCAGCATCACGCCGATGACCCAGTTGAACTCACGGGGCGGCTTGTACGCGCCGTGGTAGAACACGCGGGCCATGTGGAGGAACACCGAGATCACCATCAGGTGCGCGCCCCATCGGTGCATGTTTCTGACGAGCAGACCGAACGTGACCGAGGTCTGCAGGTTCGAGATGTCGTTCCAGGCCGCGGTCGATTCGGGCCGGTAGAAGAACATCAGGAAGATGCCGGTGACGGTCAGCAGGATGAACAGGAAGAAGCTCAGGCCGCCGAGGCAGAGCGTGTAGCTCACCTTGACCGCGTGGCGCTTCACCTTGACCGGGTGCAAGTGGTACAGCACCGAGTTCATGACCACGTAACTGCGGTTACGCGGGCTGTCGGAGTAGCCCTTGCGGAAGATGGAGCCGGGTCGGAAGATGCTGCTCCAGACCTGTCCGCCCTGCACACTGTCGACCGTCGATTGGAGTCGTTCCTTCGCGGTCGGCTTCGGGGTGTCGTCGATGATCTTGGCCATGTCGTTTTCGGGGTCGCTCTCAGAGCCTCATGCCATAGCCGTAGCCATGGTTGTTGGTTCGGGCATGGGAGTCGCCGGCAGCTGTGGGCTGGCCGGCCTTACCGAGGATGATGACCCCGGTCGGGCAGCGGTCGACGCACAGGGCGCACCGCGTACAGATGTCGTCGTCGATGACGAACATGAAGGCGTCGGAGGGATCGATGCCGGGCTGTTCGGTTCCGTCGGCCTCGACGACCGCCGACGTGTTCACCATGTGGATGCACTTCCACGGGCAGATGTCGACGCAGCCCTCGCACGCGATGCACTCGGACTGATCGATGTGGATGAACTGCTTCGGCTTGACCGCACGGCCGAGGTAGTCGGCGTCGACCTCGACGAGGGTGTACTCGTCGGTGTACGGCATCATCGGCGGATTGGCGTCGGTGGTTGCCATCTCAGCGCCTCCCTTCCTGGGCGCGCGTCGCGACGACGCCGGTGTCCGGCGTGGCGGTGAGACGCATCGAGGGGCGGGAACGGATCATGATGTGACGGTCAGGCCTTCTTGACGAGCGGTCGGCCGTACGAGCTGGTCGGCAGTTCCTTGGTGACGTTGTCGCCACGCTTCTGCCACCAGTTCCAGATGAAGATCAGGAGGCCGAAGAAGTACACGTGGATGAGGACGACCACGATGTCGCGGACGGCCTCGTACTGGAGGGTGATCGGGTTCCATCCACCGAGGCTGTCGGGCTTCAGGATGTCGAACGGCCCGTAGATGATGTTGGCACGGTCCCAGCCGAGTTCCTTGTCGGCGTGGTCGACGAACTGGTGCGGCACGATGCCGAAGGCGAGGAACATGACACCGAAGGCGTAGGTGGACCCGAGCATCGCCTCGCCCCACGAGAACGGGGTGCCCTTGGGCCGGCGCTTGCCGTAAGGAATCGCGATGAGCGTGAGCACCGTCGCTGCGACGAACGACGTGATGAACGCGACGTTGACGAAGGGGACGGCATATCCCTCCAGCGGATTCGCCCAGTTGATGGCGATCATCTCGGTCGTCGTGCCTTTCGATCTTGCGGATGTGTCGGTTCGGCCCGTCGTGGAGCCGTCGGTTGTGGGCGCTGCCGGGGCGTCGCCCGCGTTCGTGAACGGTCGCACGAACCAGTGGTTCGCACTGTAGTCGGCCGAGTCCGCCGCGCGGCATTCCCGGCCGGGTCGTCACCGAACCGTCAGCGGACGGATGGCAGCGACGCCGTACACGACTGTCTGTATCGACTCGTCGATCGGTTTGGCGAGTCGTCCGGACAGTGTGCAATGGAGTCTGCCCGTCCGACACCGCATGTGCATAAGTGCATTCGGAGCGACCGGCCGGCCTGGATGCATCGACCGGGGTGTCGGGCGACACGAACCGTCGCGAAACCCGACCGAACTCGGCTCAGGAATTCGGTTTACGGGACGCAGGCGTCTATCGTTGTGCCCGATCTCACCGGTCGCGCCGCACTCGCCCGCGCGCCGGAACCGAGCCGAGCCATCCGAACACCGTGAGAGGACGAGCGTGACCGAAATCCCCGAGCATCTGCTGAAGCGAAGCCGCGACCGCCGCTCCGCGCTCGGTCTCGGCGGCGACGACGCCGGCGACGGTGGCGACGCCACCGACAACAAGCCGGCTCCGACCAAGGCTGCTGCGCCGGCCGCTGCTGCGCCGGCCGCCCCGGCCGGTCGTGCCGCCGCTCCTGCTCCGGCCGCTCCCCCGCCGCCCAAGCCCGACACGCCCGTCGTCGCTGCCTACAAGAAGCGTCGCCGGGTCCCGTTCTGGGCAATGGCCGCGCTCGGCGTGCTCCCGGTGTGGGCGTTCCTCTACGCCCGTGCCCTCACCGAGGCGCCCGAAGAGGCCACGGGCCCGATCGGCCTCGGCGCCGAGGTCTACTCCAACTGCCAGTCGTGCCACCCGGGCGGCAACGAGGGCGCCGGCTACGCGTTCGTCGGTGGCGAGGTGCTCGACACCTTCCCGAACATCGAAGACCAGCTCCGCTACGTCTACTACGGCACCGAGCAGTACAACCTCGCCGGCGTCGAGATCTACGGCAACCCCGACCGTGAGGGCGGGGTGCACATCACCGGCGCCAAGGGCGTGATGCCGGGCTTCGGTGGCCAGCTGACCGAGTACGAACTCTTGTCGGTCGTCTGCCACGAGCGCTACACGCTCGGCGGGGCCGACCCGGCCGGCGAATACGCCGAGGAGTACGAGACCTGGTGCTCCGAGGAGTCGCCCGCGTTCGCCGATCTCGAAGCCGGCGGTCTGCTCGCCGACCTCGATCAGCGGATCGAGGGCATCATGCCCATCGGTTCGGAGCCGGCTCCCGGCTCGCCCGCCACCGAGTGACCGACCGTTCGGCCGGCGCAGTGTGACCGTCTCGGCCGACACGACCGCTCACGGGTCGGTCGACGTCCTCGTCGTCGGCGGCGGACCGGCCGGTTTCGCTACCGCGACCGAACTCGCACGTCGTGACCGCCGGGTCGTCCTCGTCGATCGCGGCGACACGCCCGACGACGTCACGACCGTCTTCACCCCTCGCGCCGTCGCGGCGGCGCGCCGGGTGGGTGTCGATCTGCTCGAGCACTTCCATCCGATCGAGCGTGTCCGGCTGACCGCCTCGGTCGCCGATCCCGCCCATCCGGGTGGCGCCGTCGGGCCGTCGACCTCGAGCGGCTGGCCACGCGTCCGTGTGGCTCCGGACGACGGCTGCGTCGGGACCCGCGGGGCGTTCGTCGGCCACCTCCGGTCGCTCGCCGACGAACTCGGCGTCGAGGTGCTCGACGGCCACGACGCCGTCGAGCCGATCGTCGAGCGCGGATTCGTACGCGGTGCGAGCGTTCGCTGCCCGAGTGGTGAACTGGCCGAGGTGCGTGCGGCGATCACGGTCGTCGCCGACGGCGCCAACAGCAACTTCGGTCGCATGCTCGGCACCTACCGCGAGCCCGACTGGCCACTGGCGGTCGCGCACGCCGCCGACTACCGATCGCCGCTCCATCTCGCGAACGAGGTCGAGATCGTCGTCGGCGTGACCGATCGCGTCGGCACGCCGATCGCCGGCTACGGCTGGATGTACCCGACCGGCAACGGCACGGTCGGGGTCGGCGTGATGTTGCTCTCGACCTCGCCGTCGTTCGCCGTCATCAATCCCGCCCACCTGCTCGAGCGCTTCGCCGAGCAGCACGCCGACCGGTGGCAGCTCGGCGACGAGCCGACCGCCCCGGCGGCCGGCGGCCGGATCCCGCTCGGTATGTCGGTCGGCCCCCTCGCCGGACCGACCTATCTCATCGTGGGCGACGCGGGCGGCGTCGCGAACCCCCTCAGCGGGCTCGGCATCGACACGGCGCTCGAGACCGGCATCATCGCCGGCGACGTCGTCGGCGAGGCGCTCGACCAGAACAGCGCGGCCGAACTCCAGCAGTACCCGAAGCTCGTCGACGACCGCTACGGCTCGTACTACAAGATCGGCCGACTCGCCGACCGCCTGGTCGGCCAGCCACCGGTCGCCCGCCGCCTGCACGGCGCGCTCGGCGCGCGGCCGACCTTCGCCGAGGGCGCGCTCCGGGTCGCGCTCCAGCATCTGCGCAGCGGACGCGGCGGCATGCCCGAGCTGGTCTACGGTGCCGCCCGCGCCGTCGCCTCCTTCGGCCCCGACGCCTGACGGCCCGCCCGCACCGCGTCAGTCGTCACGCCGGTCGACACATCGGTCGAGGCGTCAGTCGAGGCGCAGCTTGGAGTGGCGGCGGCGAAGCGTGACGACCGACAGCGCCAGGATGACCGGGTAGATCTCGAGACGACCCAGCAGCATCTGTCCCATCGTCACCCAGCGGGCGAAACGAGGCAGCTCGAGGAAGTCGTTCGTCGGCCCGACGTCGCCGAGGCCGGGACCGACGTTGCCGAACGCGGTCGCGGCCGCCGAGAACGACGTGATCAGGTCGGGCCCGGACAGGGCGATCAACAGCGCGCCACCGCCGAACGTGGCGAGCGCCAGCACCAGGAAGCCGACGATCTTGTTGGCCACGGCGTCGGGCATGATGCCGCCGCCGACGCGGACGGGACGGACCAGGCGCGGGTGGAGGTGTCGGAGTGCCTCGCGGTGGGTGTAGCTGGCGATCGCCAGGATGCGGATCATCTTCACACCGCCGGCGGTCGAGCCGGCCATGGCGCCGATCGGCAAGAGGATGATGATGAGGGCCTGCGCCGCCTGCGACCAGGCACCGAAGTCGTCGGTGGCGTAGCCGGTCGTCGACACGATGGTCAGCGTCGTGAACAGCGCTCCCCTGATGCGATCGGCGATCGAGCCGACGGCGTCGTTGACGATGAAGAGCAGGGTGGCGACGCCGAGCACGACCGCCGTGTAGAGCTGGAACTCCTTCGACTTGAACAGTGGCCCCGGTCGGCCGCGCAGGAGGCGATAGAGCAGCGTGAAGCTCGAACCGGCGATGAACATGGCAACGATGCAGATCCACTCGATCAGCGCCGAGTCGAAGTGGCCGAGCGACGAGTTGTAGGGCGAGAACCCGCCGGTCGACACCGTCGTGAAGCTGTGGGCGACGCCGTCGTACAGCGACATGCCTGCGGCGATGTAGGCGATCGCCAGGACGATCGTGAAGCCGACGTAGACCGCCCACAGCCGACGGGCGGTGTGGCGGACGCGAGGCGTCAGCCGCTCACCGGTCGGCCCCGGCGCCTCGGCCTCGAGCAGGCTCATCCCGCCCGATCCGACGGTCGGGAGCACGGCGACCACGAGCACGATGACGCCCATGCCACCCATCCACTGGGTGATCGAGCGCCAGAACAGCACGCCGGGACCGGTGCCCTCGATCGGGCGCAGCACGGTCGCCCCAGTGGTCGTGAACCCCGAGATCGACTCGAACAGGGCGTTGTCGATCGCCGGGATCCAGCCGGTGACGTAGTACGGGAGCGCGCCGACGACGGCGAGCACCGACCAGGCCAACGTCACGGTGACGAACACGTCGAGGATGCGGATCTGGCGCGGCAGCGTCGTGAACCGCCAACCGAACAAACCCACCACCGAGGTGCAGAGGCCGACGATCGTGAGCGGCACGACGTCGGGACCGCTCCGCAGCGCGTCGACGACCGCGGAGGCGAGGATGCCGAGTCCGGCGACGGCGACGGTCAGGCCGACGATGTGACCGATCAGGGTCTCGTACGACCGCCCCCACTTCTCGCCGAGATCGCCGGTGAGCGATCCCATCATCCGGTCGCTCATCGGCGCTCCCGATCGGCACGGTGCCGCGTGGCCGGCGAGACACGTCGACGGGTCGACGGTCGACGGGTCACGAACCGAAGACCTTGCGGACGTCGGAGAGCGCCGACGGGCGGGCGAACAGCACGATGCTGTCGCCCGCCTGGAGACGCGTGCTGCCGCGCACGATCTCGTTCGATCCGTCGGAGCGCACGATCGCGCCGAGGAGCACCGATCGCGGGAGGTGGAGGTCGCTCACGATCGCGCCGTCGCCGGGGCTGCCGGGTTCGATGACGAACTCGTCGACCTCGACGTCGGAGTCGAGGAAGGTCGCCACCGACGCGGTGCCGCCGCGCATCTCCTGGAGTACTGCGTTGGCCGAGGCGGTTCGCGGACTGAGCGCGGCGTCGATGCCGAACTGGCGCACCAGCGGCAGCAGGGCGAGGCGATGGAGCACCGCAACGGTGAAGGCGTCGGGGTTCTCGGCGACGGCGAATGCGCAGGCGAGGACGTTCGCCGTGTCCTCGCCGGTCGCGGCGATCACGACGTCGGTCGTGCCGACCGACTCCTCGGTGAGCAGGTTCGTGTCGGTGATGTCGCCGTGGACGATGGTGACGCGGCGCAGGCGCTCGGCGAGGTCCATCGCCCGTTCGCTGTCACGTTCGACCAACACCACGTCGGCGCTGTGCGACAGGTGCTCGGCCACCCGACCACCGACCGAGCCGCCGCCGAGCACCATGACCCGACGGACGCGCTTGCCCATCGCATCGAGGGTCTGCAGCACCTCCCGCTGGCGACTGGCCGCGCACAGGACACGCACGTGATCGCCTTCGGCCACCTCGAGGTCGCCGCGCGGGATGATCGTGGCGCCGTCGCGGGTGACCGACCCGAACAGGAACGTCCACTCGGCGGACTGCCCGACGTCGGCGAGAGTGCGTCCGACGAACCGCGAGTCGGGGCCGACCACGGCACCGAGCACCACGAGGCTGCCACCCGCCATCGGGTACACCTCGTCGGCGCCCGACACGCTGACCAGCCGGAGGATCTCCTCGGCGGTGTCGGCGTCGGGGTCGATGATCAGGTCGGCGTCGACCAGCTTGCGGAGTTCGGCACCTTCGGGCCCACGCAGCTCGTCGGTCTGGAGCCGCACCACGGTCTTCTTGGCGCCCATCTGCTTCGAGAGCGCCGAACAGATCATGTTGACCTCGTCGTCCTGGGTCACGCCGGCGACGAGATCGGCCCGTTCGACACGGGCGGCCCGCAACGTCGAGGGGTGGGTGCCGCTGCCGACGACGGTCTGCACGTCGAGTTCGTCGCCGAGCGCACGGGCGATGACCTCGTCCTGCTCGATGACGACGACGTCGTGGTTCTCGGCTCCGAGGCGTTGGGCGAGGTACCAACCGACCTCTCCGGCGCCGACGATGATCACGTGCACGTCGGTGCAACCTACCGAACGGGGACCGAACCCGATGTCACCGACTCGACGGCCGCGTCAGCGACGTCGCCTCGACCGGGACGAGTCGGGAGACGCGACGACGGTCGAGTCAGGAGACGCGACGACCCGTCGAGTCAGGAGACGCGACGACCCGTCGAGTCAGGAGACGCGTCGACCCGTCGAGTCAGGAGACCGAGGCCAGGAGCGCGGCGGGGGCTTCGCGGAGGGCGGGGATCACGTCGGCGTCGCCGAGGCGATCGCACGCTGCACCGGCCTCGTCGACGAATCGCTGCGCCGTCTGCAGCGCGCTGCCGATGCCCGAACCGTCGCGGACGATCGCCAACGCCTTGTCGCGCTCGGCGGCGTCGAGCGGCGAGCCGAGCAGATCGCGCAGCTCGTCGGCGGCGGCGCCGCCCGAGTCGAGCGTGCGGATCACCGGCAGGGTGTAGACGCCCTCTTCCATGTCGTGACCGGCCGGCTTGCCGAGCTGTTCGGCGGTGGCCGTGAGGTCGAGCACGTCGTCGACGATCTGGAACACCATGCCGTACGCATTGCCGAAGTCGGTGAGGGCGTCGATCCGGTCGCGGTCGAGGTCGGCGACGATGCCACCGATCCGGGCGGCCGTGCCGTAGAGGGACGCCGTCTTGCCGTGGATCGACCGGAGGTAGCTCGGTTCGTCGCGGCCCACGTCGTAGGTGTGGCGGAGCTCCTCGATCTGGCCCTCGCACAGCCAGCCGATGGTGCGGGCGAGGAGCCCGGCGACCTCGGTGCCGAGCGAGGCGGCGATCTCCGACGCTCGCGACAACAGGAAGTCGCCGGCGAGGATCGCCTGGAGATTGCCCCAGCGGGCGTTGACCGTCTCGACGCTGCGTCGAACCTCGGCCTCGTCCATGACGTCGTCGTGGTAGAGCGACCCGAGGTGCACCAGCTCGCAGGCGACGCCGCCCTGGACGACGTCGTCGCTCGCCGGTGCTCCTGCGATCTGCCCGGCGACGACGGCGAGGACCGGACGCAGGCGCTTGCCGCCGGCCACGATGAGGTGCGAGGCGATCTCGGTCAGGTAGTCGTCGGAGGTGACGACGGCCGCTCGCATCGCGGCTTCGATGCGCGCACGATCCTCGTCCATCCCCGTGATCTGCAGCAAGGGTGAGGTCACCGTGGCACCTGACACGGTGTTGAGGCTAGGCGCAAAGCAGCGAACCCGGAAACCTCGATCGGCGTCACCTGGTTCCGTCACGTCGCACGAGCAGCGCGCGAACCACGTGGGCACCCGATCCGGAACCTCCCGGTAGAGTGGGTACACGTATTCGCCAACTCCACGAAAGGCGACAGATGTTCGAACGCTTCACCGACCGGGCTCGCCGGGTCGTCGTCCTCGCTCAGGAAGAAGCGCGGCTGCTCAACCACAGCTACATCGGCACCGAGCACATCCTGCTCGGCCTCATCCACGAGGGCGAAGGAGTTGCCGCCAAGGCACTCGAGTCGCTGTCGATCTCGCTCGAAGCGGTCCGCAACCAGGTCGAGGAGATCATCGGGCAAGGGGGCTCGTCGCCCTCGGGCCACATCCCGTTCACGCCCCGCGCCAAGAAGGTGCTCGAGCTGTCGCTCCGTGAGGCGCTGCAGCTCGGCCACAACTACATCGGCACCGAGCACATCCTGCTCGGCCTGATCCGTGAAGGTGAGGGCGTTGCCGCACAGGTGCTCGTCAAGCTGGGGGCCGACCTGAGCCGTGTGCGCCAGCAGGTCATCCAGCTGCTGTCGGGCTACCAGGGCCCCTCGGGCAGCACCGGCCAGGGAGGCCAGGGCGGCAGCCGTGGCAGCTCGGGCGAGTCCGGCCAGGGTGCCGGCGTCGGTGCCGGTGCCAAGGGCGGCGGCGACGACGACAAGAACAGCCAGATTCTCGACCAGTTCGGTCGCAACCTGACGCAGATGGCCCACGAGAGCCAGCTCGACCCGGTCATCGGCCGCAGTCGTGAACTCGAGCGGGTCATGCAGATCCTCTCCCGCCGCACCAAGAACAACCCGGTGCTCGTCGGTGAGCCGGGCGTCGGCAAGACGGCGATCGTCGAGGGCCTCGCCCAGAAGATCGTCAACAACGACGTGCCCGACACGCTCCGCGACAAGCAGCTGTACACCCTCGACCTCGGGTCGCTCGTGGCCGGCTCCCGCTACCGCGGCGACTTCGAGGAGCGCCTCAAGAAGGTGCTCAAGGAGATCAAGACTCGCGGCGACATCATCTTGTTCATCGACGAGATCCACACCCTCGTCGGTGCCGGTGCCGCCGAAGGCGCGATCGACGCCGCCTCGATCCTGAAGCCGATGCTGGCCCGCGGCGAACTGCAGACCGTCGGCGCCACCACGCTCGACGAGTACCGCAAGTACGTCGAGAAGGACGCTGCGCTCGAGCGCCGCTTCCAGCCGGTCAAGGTCGACGAGCCGACGCTCGCCCACACGATCGAGATCCTCAAGGGTGTCCGCGACCAGTACGAGTCGCACCACCGGGTCACGATCACCGACCAGGCGATCGTCGCCGCGGCCAACCTGGCCGACCGCTACATCTCCGACCGGCACCTCCCCGACAAGGCGATCGACCTGATCGACGAGGCCGGGTCGCGTCTGCGCATCAAGCGCATGCAGACCCCGCCCGACCTGCGCGAGATCGAGCGCAAGCTCGAAGAGGTGCAGGAGTCGAAGAAGCGGGCCGTCGAGGAGCAGCAGTTCGAAGAGGCCGGCCGTCTCCGCGACGAGGAGAAGAAGCTCCTCGAGGAAAAGACCGAGAAGGAATCCGAGGTCCGCGCCGAGGGCGTCGACCTGTTCGACGAGGTCGACGAGGAAGCCGTCGCCGAGGTGCTGTCGATCTGGACGGGCATCCCGGTGTACAAGCTCACCGAGGAGGAGACCGAGAAGCTCCTCAACATGGAAGCCGAGCTGCACAAGCGGATCATCGGCCAGGAGAACGCCGTCGCGGCGGTCTCGCAGTCGATCCGTCGCACCCGGGCGGGCCTCAAGGACCCGCGCCGCCCGAGCGGCTCGTTCATCTTCCTCGGCCCCACCGGTGTCGGCAAGACCGAGCTCGCCAAGACGCTCGCCGAGTTCCTCTTCGGCGACGACTCGGCACTGATCACGCTCGACATGTCCGAGTACATGGAGAAGCACACGGTCAGCCGTCTCGTCGGTTCGCCTCCGGGCTACGTCGGTTACGAAGAGGGCGGTCAGCTCACCGAGGCCGTGCGGCGCAAGCCGTTCTCGGTCGTGCTGTTCGACGAGATCGAGAAGGCGCACGCCGACGTGTTCAACACGTTGCTGCAGATCCTCGAAGAGGGTCGCCTCACCGACAGCCAGGGTCGTTCGGTCGATTTCCGCAACACGGTGCTGATCATGACGTCGAACCTCGGCACGCAGGATCTGCGCAAGGCCAACGTCGGCTTCACCACCGGCGACTCGGCGATGTCGTACGAGCGGATGAAGGAGAAGGTCAACGATGCGTTGAAGACGCACTTCCGGCCCGAGTTCCTGAACCGCATCGACGAGACGATCGTGTTCCACGAGCTGTCGCAGCAGGAGGTCGTCGAGATGGTCGACCTGATGCTGAAGCGTCTCGTGGGTCAGCTCGAGGGCCAGGGTCTCGGGATCGAGGTCACCCAGGCGGCGAAGGAAGAACTCGCCAAGGTGGGCTACGACCCGCAGCTCGGTGCCCGTCCGTTGCGTCGTGCGATCCAGCGCAAGATCGAGGACATCTTGTCGGAGAAGATCCTGTACAAGTCGTTCTCGGCCGGCGAGATCATCGTCGTCGACGTCGAGGACGATCCGGAGAACCCGGGTCGCCAGCGGTTCACGTTCAACGCCGTCGAAGGCTTCGTGCCCCCGGCGTCGGTCGAGTTGGCCACCACGGCCACCGACGAACCGCAGCCCGACCCCGACAACTGAGTTCCGAGCCGACGCGGCCGCTCGCTCCCCCACCCGGGGTTGCGGCGGCCGCGTCGCCGCGTCCGACCCCAGGTCTCGACCAGGCCGCGGCTCCGCACCCACCCGTCACCCCGGACGCCCAGGCGATTGAATCCACCAGGAGTCCGCCACCACCCGACCTCGACCACCCACCACCCCGGACGCCAAAGCGATTAAATCCACCAGGCGTCCACCGGTGGACGCACAGGCGATTAAATCCACCAGGAGTCCGCCACCACCCCGACCTCGACCACCCACCTCCCCGGACGCCAAAGCGATTGAATCCACCAGGCGTCCGGCGCCGATTCGGGTCGGGTCAGCGGAGGAACGACCAGGTGAAGACGACGGTCGCGGCGAGGAGGAGCACGATGCCGACGGCCTGCTGAAGCCGTCGCGGCGTGCCCTCGAGCAGGCGGTAGAAGCCGTACACCCCGGCGACGAGCAGCATGGCGTGGAACAGCACGGCGATCGACACCCCGGCGATCACCCCGGCCGTTCGGACCGGCGCCCACAGCAGCACCCCGAGCACGACCGGGATCACGATCGCCCCGGCGAGCCCGAAGGCCGTCTCGACAAAGAAGCCGCTCACTCCCTCCTCGGTCCCCATCCACGGCAGGATCGTGACGTCGGTCGCCAGGTTCACGGTCGCCGCCGCACCGAGGAGGACGATCAGCAGCAGCGACCCGAACGTGCGCACCTTGGTCAACACGTCGGCACGTCGGCGGATGGTCTCGAGCGTGACCGCGGTCCACATCAACCAGCGCCGGATGAAACCGACCTCGAGATCGCCCATCCCGTCACGGAACAGTTCGTCGGCGTGGTATCGGTCGATGGCCGGGTCGTCGACCAGTGCGTCGTGCACGAGGGCGGCGGGCAGGTGCTTGCCCGACGTCGGCACCAGCCAGGTGAGCAACTGGGGCACGGAGGCGAGGTCGGTCACCCAGTCGGGCTCGTTCGCGGGCGGCACGGTGTAGACGAACGGCGACCCGTCGGCGAGCGTCGTCGCGTACGTGACGGTGCGGTGCAGCCGGAACTCCTCGCAGTCACCCTCCTGGATCGGGAGCCGTTCCAGGACGATGTTGCCGGTGTCGCCGATCGTGATCGTGTCGGTCCCGTACGTGAAGACCCCCATCCCCCGAGTGTCCCACGCCGGCCCCGGACACCCAGGCGATTTAATCCACCAGGTGTCCACCGGTGGACACCCAGGCGATCGAATCCACCAGGCGTCCGGTCGTCCCACGCCACCCCGGACACCCAGGCGATCGAATCGACCAGGCGTCCACGACACCCACCGCCCCGGACGCCGAGGCGATTGAATCCACCAGGCGTCCGGGTGGGGCGGCAGCTTTTTCGTGGGGTGGCGTCGGATCGGGGGGACGGGCTGCGAAGATTGGCCGTCGTGGTCCGCCGTCTGATGTTGCTCGTCGCCTGTGTGCTCGCGCTCAGCGCGTGCCGTCTCGACGTGACGGTCGACGTGGCGATCGAACCCGATGGCACCGGTACGGTCACCATGACCGCCGTGGCCGACGCAGAACTGGTCGAACAGGTCCCCGACCTGGTCGACGATCTCCGACTCGACGACGCGATCGCGAACGGCTGGTCGGTCGACGGTCCGACCGCCACCGACGACGGTGGACTCGAGTTGGTTCTCACCCACGACGTCAGTTCGGCCGAGGAGTTGGCGAATGTCCTCAACAGCATCGGACCGCCCCTCACCCGGATGGCAGCCGCCCGCACGACCGACCCCGACACCGAGCAGACCACGAATGCGATCAACGGCGTCATGCAGCTCACCGACGGCTACGCCGGGTTCGCCGATGCCGACCTGATCGACACCGTCGGTGGTCTGCCGTTCGAGGAACAGATCGCTGCCAGCGGGCTCGCGCCGTCCGACGCCATGTCGTTCACCTATCGGGTGTCGCTTCCCGGCGAGTTGGTGTCGGCCGAGGAGGGCACCGAGGTCGACGGTGTGATCGAGTGGCAGGCGCCGCTCGACGGGTCGAGCACGAACCTCTATGTGCAGACGGTGCAGATCCCGGCGAGCGGTGGCACGGCGTGGGCCGGTCCGCTCGCGACGATCTCGCTCGTGCTGCTCGTCGTCTGGGTGGTGATGGCGACCGGCTTCATCGTGTTCGTGGCACTGGCCCGACGCAAGAAGGCGCGCCGCCGCGAAGAGCGCCTCCGTCGACTCGACCGCGACCGCGTCACCTGACCCGAACCCGGCCGAGCGGTTCGATGCAGCGAGGTGATCGGTCGGCGTGTGTCGTCGCGGCCACCACGAACGCGTCGTCCACCGCACCTGACCGGAGCGGGTGAGCCGCCACCGGTGCTGCTCCGAACCTCCGCAGCGAACGCTGCCCATCGCACGGCCTCACCGAGCGCGTGGGTTCCGCCGGCGCCGAGCACGGAGCCATGGCAAGGCGTCGCGAACCGTCCCGGCACCGCCGACGCGACCGCGGTCGCGTCACGTGACACGACCGCGGCCGGCCGGGCGGCCACGAGGAGCACTGCTCCTCCACTCGAATCAGTTCAGCACCATGTTGGGCTCGCCGAGCGCATTGACACCACCGGTGCTCGTGCACTGGCCACCCTGCACTGCGCCGCCGTTGTAGGCCTGCCGCAGGCAGTTCCGCATCGCGAGCTGACCCCAGTAGTTGGCGTGGAGGTCTTCCTGGAGCTGGTACGGACCGAAGATCGTCGTCAGGGTCCGGATCTGGCTGACCCACTCCGCGGCGTCGGCGGCGCCGGCCTGCTGATAGTTCGCGATGCCGGTTTCCTCGAGCAACCCGACCCCTTGTTCGCACAGCCGATGGCCGTCGAGCGAGCGAGACATGTCGAGCACCACGTAGTTGGGCACGCCGGACCGTACGGCGCCCTCGGTCAGTGCCTGGTTCATCTTGACGACCGCCGTGTCGTTCGCCCAGTTGGCGTCGCGGTTCCAGACGCCACAGCCGCCGACGCTCTGCCGGGTCCAGCCGTTCTGCGAGTAGCGGAACTGGTTGCCTCGTGGGATCGGCGACCAGTAGGTCTGGACGATGATCGTGTAGTCGGACGGCTGGTATCCGGCCGACGACATCGCTTGCGCGACGTTCGAGATCGCGCCGGCGACCTCGTTCGTGCGTGCGTCGACCGCGTTCGACGTGAAACGGTTCCGGACGTACGAGTCGTCGGAGCAGTAGTTCTTCCACCACGACGGCGACGTCAGCCAGTTGCTGACGCAGCGTGTCACGATGTCGGCGAAGCCGAAGTTGTTCGCGCCGACGAGGACGACCACCGCGTCGACATCGTTCGACGCGGCGAACGACTGGAGCTGGACGACCTGGCTCTGGCGGCCGGCGCCGTCGTCGTACCAGTCGAGCCCGGGCTTGAAGTCGCCGCCCGTCTGGGTGTACGTGCGGGCGCCCGAGCAGGCGAGGTTGAGCGAGTTGATGCCCTCGCCGATGTGGGCCTCGGCCGACTTCGACCGGTGACAGTTCGGCGTCGTCTCGGCGGTGTTCGTCGCATTGTCGAAGTAGGCGTCGGCGCCGGTGTCGACCTTGCCCGACCACTGGTTGGTGTTGCCGGCCCATCGGCCGGCCTCACCGGAGATCGCCGAGTCGCCGAGTGTGACGACCCATCGTGCGTCGTCGGCTGATGCGCCGGTACCACCGACCGCCGCCGCCCCGACGAAGGCCACCACTGCAGCCAGCACCGTGATGGCACCGCGACGCCATCCGCTTCGTTCCAACATGTCGACCCCCGTCGATCGTTGCCCGCTGCGTCGCAGTTTCCCCCATCCGATCCGGTGCCGCAAGCGGATTCGCGACCTGTGTTCCGATGCACCTGTGTTGTGTCGTAGCATGAGAACAGGAGGACGGGCACGCCCGTCCGCTACGGTCCACACTCGTCAGCACTCGTCATCGACGATCAACCCAGATCGCGAGAGCAGCGTCCCATGGTTCCCGCATGTGGTCGATGCGCTCTCGTGCCGTCCGCCCGGCCTCGGCTCGGTGGACGACGGCGGTCTCGACGCCATCCCGCCCGGCGTCGAGACCGCCACCTTCGCCCCGCTACCACTCGGCGGCGACGTCCGTGGCAACGTGGTGAGATGACCGCTCCCGCCGCCCCGACCGAGGTCGATTTCCACTTCGACTTGATGTGTCCGTTCGCGTACCAGACGTCGGTGTGGATCCGGCGGGTCCGCGAGCAGACCGATCTGACGATCAACTGGCGGTTCTTCTCCCTCGAGGAGGTCAACCGTCAACCCGGCAAGAAGCATCCGTGGGAACGTGAGTGGTCGTACGGCTGGTCGATGATGCGCATCGGAGCTCGCCTGCGCCGCGACGGCATGGAGCACCTCGATCGGTACTACGAACGAGCCGGGCGAGCGCTCCACGAGGAGGGGCTGCGCGCTCACGACCCCGACGTCGCGCGTGCGCTGCTCGCCGAACTCGACCTCGATCCGGGACTGGTCGACGAGGCGATCGCCGATCCGACCACCCACGACGACATCCACCGCGAGCATGCACGCGTCGTCGACGCCGGCGGCTACGGCGTGCCGACGTTGTTCTTCGGCGATCACTGCCTGTTCGGGCCCGTGTTGATCGACCCGCCCGACGGCGACGCGGCGATGCGGCTCTGGAACGCGACCACCACGTGGCTCGAATTTCCGCACCTGTTCGAACTGCAGCAGCCGAAGACCCGGGAGCACAACGACGCGATCACGCGGACGTTCCGCCCGTACCTCGAGGCGCGCGACTGGGTGAGCATCAACCGTGGCGAAGTCGTCGAGTTCCCCGCCGCCGACCGGTCCTGAGCCACTCGACGTCGGCGACCGCGACGACGGCGCTACGTTGGGCCGGGTGAACCCCCACGACGGCGCACCCGCTCCCTCCGCCGACCCGGCAGCCGCACCGACCAGCCCGGGCGCCGAGCCCGTCGCCGAGACGGCCGATGGCCCACAGACGCCCGCTCCCGTCGGCCCCGACGAGGCACCCGACCCGCTCGATCTCGAACGGATCGGGCGAGACCTCGACGGCGTCGAGGCCGCCCTGCGCCGACTCGACGACGGCACCTACTGGAGCGACGAGGTGACCGGCGAGGCCTTGCCCGACGAGTTGCTCGCCGCCGACCCGGTTGCCCGGCGCGTCGAAGGCTGACATGTCGCGCAAGGCGTTGCCGATCGCAGGGCTGGTCGCCGCCGGTGCGGCGATCGCTGCGGCCGTCGCCGCGACACGGCTCGACGATCCGCCGCCGGCGGTCGGTCGCGCCGGGCGAACGCTGCGGGTCTGGCGGCTGTCGGCCCGCAACTCGGCACGGTTCGCGATCGCGAAGGCACGGGGCCTCGGGAGCGCCGACGAGCGACGAGCGCAGCTCGATCAGGAGTTCGCGATCCGCACGGCCGAGGACGTCGCTCGCGAGCTCGGGCAGATGAAGGGGGTGCTGATGAAGGCCGGTCAGATGATCAGCTTCATCCTCGAGTCGCTCCCCGAGGAGGCCCAATCGGCCCTGGCGACCCTCCAGTCCGACGGCGAGCCGATGTCGCCGACGCTCGCGGCTGCCGTGGTGGAAGCCGATCTCGGCGGTCCACCCGAACAGGTCTTCCTCGACTGGACCGATCGTCCCGTCGCCGCCGCCAGCATCGGCCAGGTGCACCGCGCCGTCACCCACGACGGCCGCGACGTCGCGGTCAAGGTGCAGTATCCCGGCGTTCACGACGCGATCGAACACGACCTCGACGCGGCCGAGGTGATGTACGGCATGTTCTCGTCGATGATGCTGAAGGGCCTCGACGCCAAGGGCTTGGTCGACGAGCTCCGCATGCGGATGCGCGAAGAACTCGACTACCGACTCGAGGCGCAGAACGTGCTGACGTTCGCCGAGGTGTTCGCCAACCATCCGTGGGCACGCATCCCGACGCTCGTGCCGTCGTGCTCGACCGACCGCATCCTGACGACCGAGTGGGTCGACGGCATGTCGTTCGATCAGTTCATGCGTGAGGCGTCGCAGGACACCAAGCAACGTGCCGGCGAGGTGCTGTGGCGGTTCGCCCAGCACGCGGTGAACCGGCACGGGATCTTCAACGGCGACCCGCACCCCGGCAACTACAAGTTCCACCACGACGGCAGTGTCACCTTTCTCGACTTCGGTCTCGTCAAGCGATGGGAACCGGGCGAATGGGAGTCGCTGCAGCCGACGCTCGACGCGGTGGTGATCGACCGCGATCCGGAGCTGGTGTGTGCGGCGATGGAGGGCAGCGGGTTCCTCCGGGAGGGGCACGGCCTCGATCCGCAGCTGATCTTCGACTACGTGAGCAGCCCCTATCGCCCCTACCTCGTCGACGAGTTCCGGTTCTCGCGGGAATGGATGATCGAGACGCTCGGACGGGTCATGGACGTGAAGGGCCCGAACGCCGCGGTGATCGAGGTGCTCAACATGCCGCCGAGCTTCGTCATCCTCGACCGGGTGGTGTGGGGCGTCAACGCGATCCTGGGCAAGCTCGAGGTCGAGGGGCCGTTCCGGGCGATGCTCCTCGAGTACGTCGCCGACGGTCCGCCCGCCACCGAGATCGGCGCCGCCGAGGCAGCGTGGATGAAGGCAGGGGCGAACTCATGAGCGCCGGCACCGAGTCGACCGGGACGCTCGGCATCGTCGACCTCGTCGACGTGTGCCGCGACATGAGGAGCCGCAACCAGGCGCTCTTCGAACAGGTCGGTGAGTGGGTCGCCGACGAGTCCGACCCGGCGCTGCAACGCTGGTTCGCGGTGGGTTCGCACCGTCATGCGTGGCACGCCGACCTGTGGGATGAGCGGCTCCCGAAGATCCCGATGGAGGGCGGGCGCGGCGATGTGCTGATCACGACCGGTCGGGCCGACGCCTACCGGCAACACCTCGAGCAGATGGTCGCCGACCTGGACGAGTTGTCGCCCCGCATCGACGCCACGCTCGACCCGAGCACCGCCAGGGTGATCACCCTCGTGCGAGCCGACCTCGTCGACCTCCTCGACCGCGCCCCCACCTGACCGCCGGACGCCCGGGTTCTCGGCGGCTCCCGTCCGAGATCCCGCACCACAACCGCCGAGAACACCAGCGCCCCAACCCCGGTCCACGTTCTCGGTGAACCTGGTCCGGAATCCCGCACCACAACCGCCGAGAAACGACAGCGCCCCGAATCCACCCACGATCTCGGCGGCGTTCGACGCACTTGCCGCAACCACCGCCGCCGAGAACCCCGGCGACGGCCACCGCCCGCCATCTCGGCGGCTCCCGTCCGAGATCCCGCACCACAACCGCCGAGAACACCAGCGGCCCGGAAACACCCACGATCTCGGTGAACCCCGGTCACCACCCCGAACCAGGACCACCGACAAGCCCCACCCCACGATCTCGGCGGCCTCGACGCACGCACCGCAACCACCGCCGCCGAGAAGCGTCCACCGACCCACAACACACACGTTCTCGGCGGCCCCGGTCCGAATCCCGCACCACAACCGCCGAGAAACGACAGCGCCCCCGGAACCACCCACGATCTCGGTGAACCCCGGTCACCACCCCGAACCAGGACCACCGACAAGCCCCACCCCACGATCTCGGCGGCCCTCGACGCACGCACCGCAACCACAGCCACCGAGAAACCCGACGACGAGCCCCACACCACGATCTCGGCGGCCCTCGACGCACATACCGCAACCACCGCCGCCGAGAACCCCGGCGACGGCCAACACCACGATCTCGGCGGCTCTTGTCCGAGATACCGCACCACCGCCACCGAGAAGGCGGCTGTGGTCGGGTGAGTGCCCGGGTCAGACGGGGCGGGATCGGCGGCTAGCGAGACTCTGGACGATGGGGCGCTGCCAGCCGACGTCGGCGAGCTTGCCCGATGGGGGCCAGTGGTCGTCTCGGCTGTACGCCCACCACTCGAACGGGTTCAGGTAGTAGCTGTAGGTCTCGACCAGACGGAACCACGAACGCCCGCGCCCGACGATCGGCCACGTCAGCGTGGCGACGAGGGCGGCACCGGCCATCCAGCCGCCGTACAGGAACGGATACAGCGGGCCGAACCAGCGGGCCTGCCAGACGTGGACGTCCTCGTGGTCGGTGACGAGCTTCGCCTTGCGCGGCCGGGTGACGTCGCCGGCGCCGTTCACGACGTTGCCGAGCGTGATCGCGAATCCCTTCCGCATCCGGAATCCGCGCCCGTACACGTGGCGGTTCTGCCGCCGGCTCAACGCCTTCTGGTAGGCGGCGTCGGGCTGGGTCGCCGCCACTGCGTGGGCGACGAGCCCGGCCGTGGTCGTGGCGAGCGCCCAGGTGGAGTCGAGCGCGAACGCCAGGCGGCCCTTCCCCGTCGACCAGTCGTAGACCTGGCGCGCTCCGGAGACGGCACCGTTCGCTCCGCCGGCGAGCGCGCCGATCACCGGCAGTCCGACGAGTGCGCCGGTGGCCGCGCCGAGCGCGGCACCGGCGACCGTCGTGAGCGTCGTCTCCGACGCCGACACGTCAGCGCTCGCGGAGCTTGGCGAGCAGGCGGAGCAGCTCGAGGTACAGCCAGATCAGCGTGACCAGCAGGCCGAAGGCGGCGTACCACTCGAAGTTCTTGTCGAGGCCCTGCTGCGCGCCACGCTCGATGAAGTCGAAGTCGAGCGCCAGGTTCATCGCCGCGAGACCGGCGACGAACACGCTGAAGGCGATGCCGAGCAGGCTCGGGCTGCTGAGGAAGCTGATCGAGTCGGCCCCGGCGAAGAGGCTGATGATGAAGGTCACGCCATAGAAGAGCATCACGCCGATCGTGGCCGTGACGACGATCTTGCGGAATCGGTTCGTGACCTTGATGATGTTCGTCCGGTACAGCACCAGCATCACCATGAACACGGCGACGGTCGCACCGATCGCCTGGACGACGATGCCGTCGTACCACGATTCGTACGCCTTGGAGATCGCACCGATGAAGAAGCCCTCGGCGATCGCGTAGACCGGTGCCACGAACTTGGCCAGGTGCGGCTTGAACATGAGGAGGAACGTCAGGCCGACGCCGACGATCATGCCGACCCAGGCGAGGGCCGGGATGCCCGACACGAACTCCTGGCCGTCGACCTCGACGGTCTCGGTCTGCATCCAGCCGACCGTCGCCGACACGAGCAGCAGCACGAACAGGACGGCGGTGGCCGAGATCGTGCCGTTGACCGTCATCACCTTCGGCGATCCGCTCAACGGCGTGATCGGCCCGTCGGTGACCGGCGGGAAGTGCTGGTTGGTCGGTTCGGGCGGCGCCCACGTGGTGGGTGCGTCCTTCATGACCCGCTCGTTCAGCACGGGATTCGACATGTGATGTCCTCCTGAGACGTTGAACGAAAATGCTATCGACGACGGCAGGAACCTGCTGGTCATCCGACCCGGGAACCGGTCGTGCGCCATCTGTGTCGGCGGCACCGAACCGGCACCTATCTGGAACAGTGATGGGACCGATCTGCGTATGCGGAACACAGCTACCGGTGCCCCGAGCGGCACCCGGACGTTGCTGTGGACAACGGGATCGGTATCGTTAGCACAACCTCGTCAACGGGTGGTGGATTGGCGATCGCTCCGCGACACCCACGCTGACCACGACCTTTGTCGAGGACAACCGACATCGCCATGGGTGCGAGCGCACCCTCCGAGCCTGAGGAGCCAACGTGGCCAAAGATCGCGTCGAACGAGACGACGAAGACCTCGTCCGGCTGTATCTGACCGACATCGGTCAGTACACGCTGCTGACGAAAGAGGACGAGGTACGTCTCGCGAAAGCGATCGAAGCAGGCAAGGAAGCGATCGAGGCACTCGACGCCGGCGGCAAGGAACTCACTGCTGCCAAGAAGCGTGAGCTGCGCCGCACCGCCCGCCAGGGCGAGGAGGCCGAGCGCCAGTTCGTCCAGTCGAACCTCCGACTCGTCGTGTCGATCGCCAAGAAGTACCAGGCGTCCGGCCTGCCGCTCCTCGACCTGATCCAGGAAGGCAACCTCGGCCTGATGCACGCCGTCGAGAAGTTCGACTGGCGCAAGGGCTTCAAGTTCTCTACATACGCCACGTGGTGGATCCGCCAGGCGATCACCCGCGGCATCGCCAACACCGGTCGCACCATCCGTCTCCCCGTGCACGCCGGCGACACCCTCGCCCGGCTGCAGAAGGCGCGGTCGCGCCTCGAGCTCAAGTACGGCCGTCCCGCCACCCTCGCCGAGCTGGCGAAGGAAGTCGAGATGCCCGAGGACAAGGTGACCGAGGCGCTGCGCTTCGCCGCCGAGCCGCTGTCGCTCTCCGAGCCGCTCCGCGAAGACGGCGACGCCGAACTCGGCGATGTCGTCGAGGACCGTTCGGCCGAGTCGCCGTTCGAGGTGGCCGCCACGGCGCTGCTGCCCGAGGAGATCGCACGCCTGCTCGCACCGCTCGACGAGCGCGAGCGCGAGATCCTGAAGCTCCGCTTCGGCCTCGACCGTGGCGAGCCCCGCACCCTCGAAGAGGTCGGCGAACACTTCAACCTCACCCGCGAGCGCATCCGCCAGATCGAGGCGCGAGCGATGAGCAAGCTGCGCCACCCCTCGAGCGACACCGGCGCCCGCGACCTCCTCGCCGTATAAAGAGGATTTCTCGGACTCGGTCCGACGGCGTCAGCGCGGACCAGCGATCCGTCGCTCCAGTTCCACCGTTGCGCGACGCCACAGCCTCTCCGCTGCGTCGAGTCCGACGCCGGGCGGTCCGACGAGTCCCGTTGGTACGACCACCTCGACGCGCCCGACCTCGGCGACAGCATCGCCGCCGCCGTTGCGATCATCGCCGTGCTGGTGTTGATCGTGCTCACGGTGCTGTTCGGATGGACGATCCTGCTGCTCGGCATCGACCTGTTGTGGTTGCTGCTGGTCGGCGCCGCCGGACTGGTCGGCCGCGTGGTCCTGGGGCGCCCGTGACGGGTCGAGGCCGCGACCGACGGGGAACGGCGCGACTGGTTCGTCCAAGGTTTCCGGAGTGCCGGCCGCGCACGAGACGAGATCGCCCGCCGCGTCCAGCACGGTCTCGACCCGACCCAGACGCCGCTCGTCTGAGCCTCACCCGCTGCACGCTCGCGACGAGTCGTACCACCCGAAACCCGGCGCTGCGGGATCGGCGGCGAGTGGCAGAATCTCGCGCATGGGATGGACCATTCGTGCTGCGGTTCGTGACGACGCCGACGCGATCGCCGACGTGCACATCGCGTCGTGGCGGGCCGGATACGGCCATGTCATCCCCGAGTCGGTGCTCTTCGCCGACGACTTCGAGCCGCGCCGACGGGCGATCTGGACCGAGTGGCGGTTCGGCCCGGCCCAGCGCATCATCGTCAGCGTCGACGAGACCGATCGCGTCGTCGGCTTCGCCACGTATGGCCCCGAACGCGAACGAGCCCGCGGGAACACCGGTCGCGGCGAGTTGTACGCGTTCTACTTCCATCCCGACACCTGGGGAAGCGGCGCGGCCGCCGACCTCATGAGCCGCGTCTACGAACGCCTCGGCGCCGAAGGCTTCGGCGAAGCAGTCCTCTGGGTGCTCGACGACAACCCGCGGGCGCGGGCGTTCTACGAGCGGCACGGCTGGTCGCCGACCGGCATCGACGCCGACTACGACGTGCACTGCGAACTCAGCGTGCCCGAAGTCGAGTACCGCACCATCCTCACCTGACCTTTCGGTCCGAACCTCGAAGGAACCTCATGACCATCGTCTTCCGGGCGACGCAGCCCGACGAACTGCGGCGTGCCGCCGTCGTCGTCACCACCGCGCTGATGGGGTCACCGCCGAGCGACGACGACTGGAACGAGCGCGGCCAGGCCTCATGGGAGGAGATGCCCTCGTACACGGCATGGGACGACGACCGCTGCGTCGGCCACGTCGGCCACTTCCTCGTCGAGACCGTGGTGCCGGGTGGCACCCGGCTGGGTACCGGGGCCGTCTCCCGCGTCGGGGTGCTCCCGACTTACCGACGTCGCGGCATTGCCAAGGGGTTGATGCACGAGCTGGTCGCCGACGCCGATCGTCGCGGTCTCCCGCTGATGAGCCTGCGTGCCAGCGAGGCGACGATCTACGAGCGGTTCGGATTCGGGCTCGCCGGCGAGTTCTGTGGGATCGAACTGATCCCGAGGCAGGCGGCGCCCATTCGCGGCGCTGCCACCGACGGCTCGATGCGTTTGCTCCGGCCGGACGAGATCGTCGACGTGCTCCCCGACCTGTACGACCGCGTCGCCTTCGGACGTCCGGGGGTGATCACCCGTCCGGCGAGCTGGTACCGGCGGCTGTTCAAGGACGCGATCGAAGGCAGCAAGGCGTCGTTCGTGGCGGTGCACACGAATGCCGACGGGATCGACGACGGGTACATCCACTACGAGAACGAGTGGGACGACGGTCACGCAGACGGCCCGACCGGCAAGGGCGAGGTCTACGACGCATACGGCGCCACGCCCGCGACCGAACTCGCACTCTGGCAGTACCTGTGCGACGTCGACCTCGTCACCCGGTGGAAGGCGACCGAGCGCCCGATCGACGACCTCGTGCGGACGGCGTGCCACGACACTCGTGCGTACCGGGTCCGCAGCGTCGACGACGAGCAGTGGCTGCGATTGGTCGACGTCGACATCGCACTGGCGGCCCGCACCTACTCCCCCGCCGACGGCGAGGTCGCGATCCGGGTCACCGACCCGCTCTTGCCTCGCAACGACGGCACGTTCGTGGTCTCGGCCGGCGGCGTGCGGCGCGACGATACGGCCGAGGCCGACATCGTGACCGACATCGTCGGTCTGTCGGCCGCGTACCTCGGCGGTACCAGCTGGTTCGCGGTCACGGCGACCGGTCGGGCGTCGACGGGCGACCCGGCGTCGGTCGCCCTCGCCGACACCCTGTTCCGCACCACCCCCGGCCCGTTCTGCGGCACCTTCTTCTGAGCCGGCCAGAACGGGTCGGGTGATCTCCCGAAACGCTTCGGCTGCGCCTCAGCGTTCCGTGCGACACCCGACCCGTTCTGACCCGACCCGGGGTTCGGTGAGTCGGCAGCGGGTTACGAACGGGAGCGGGCGGTGACCTGGACGGCTTCGATGATGCGGGCGTAGCCGGTGCAGCGGCAAAGGTTGCCGGACAGGCCGATGCGGATGTCGTCGTGCGACGGCTCGGGGTTGTCGGCCAGCAACGCCGTTGCCGACATGAGCATGCCGGGCGTGCAGAAGCCGCACTGGACCCCGCCCACCTCGAGCAGGTTGCGCTGCAGGTCGGCCAGCTCGTCGCCGTCGGCCAAACCTTCCACCGTCGTGACGGCGCGTCCTTGCGCCTGGACCGCCAGGTACGAGCACGAGTTGACGGGCTGACCGTCGAGCAACACCATGCAGGCGCCACACTCACAGTCGTCGCACCCCTCCTTGGTGCCGGTGAGACCGACCTCGTTGCGGATCACGCTCAAGAGGTTGCGCGAGACGTCGGCGGCGACCGGGTAGTCGACGCCGTTGACGGTGAGGACGTATTGCTCGCTCATGCGGTGGCTCCGATTCCGAAAGCGCGATTGACGGGGACGGTGATGTGTTCGCCTCGGGCGCGTCGAGCGGCGGCCTCGACCGCACGGCGGGCCATCACACCGACGGTGTGGCGGCGGTATCGGTCGCTCGCACGCAGGTCGCTGATCGGGGTCGCCCGTTCGGAGGCGAGGTCGGCGACCTCCGACAGCAGCGCATCGTCGACGACTCGCCCCGTGAGCGACGACACGTCGACCGACACGATCGTCGGCGCGACGGCGGACAGGGCGACGACGAGCGAGCCGATCGACCCGTCGTCGTCGAGCACGACCGACGCCGCTGCACCGACGACGGCGATCTCCATCGCACGGCGGTACTCGAGCCGCACGTAGGCACTCCCCGACCGGTCGGGCCGTGTCGGAATCACGAGTGCGGTGCACAGCTCGTCGGCGGTCGCCACGGTGCGTCCGGGTCCGGTCCAGAGCTCACCGACGGGCACCTCGCGGGTACCGTCGACCGACCGCAGTTCGGCCGTCGCCTCGAGCACCAGCAGCGGAGCACCGGTGTCCATGGCGGGCGACGCGTTCATCACGTTGCCGCCGAGCGTGCCGACGTGGCGTGTGGCCGGCGAGCCGACCAGAGCCGCGGCGTCGGCCAGGCCGGTGTACCCACCGACGACGGCGGCGTCGGTCATGAGCGTGGCGTGGGAGACGAGTGCGCCCACTCGCAGCCCGGCGTCGGTCTGTTCGATCGTTCGGAGGCCGTCGATCCGGTCGATGGCGACCAGGTCGGTCGGCAGCGGCGACTTGCCGTGTCGGGCTCCGACCACGAGGTCGGAACCGCCGGCGACCGGACGGGCGCCGGCCGCCAGTGCAGCGAGCGCCTCGTCGACCGTGGCGGCGATCGTGAACGTCATGGCGCCACCTCCGTCGACGTCGACCCCGACGCGGCATGGTCGTGCATCGTCTCCCACACCCGCTCGGCGGTCATCGGCAGTTGCCGCACCGGACCGCCGACCAGCTTCGCGATCGCATTCGAGATCGCCGCCGCCGTCGCGACGTTCGGCGCCTCGGCCAGCCCCTTCGCGCCCTTCGGGCCGGCGTTCGGCGTCGGGATCTGCACGAACTCGGTGGTGATGGTCGGTGCGTCGGCGCAGGTCTGGAGCTTGTACTCGAGCAGGCCGGCGTTGCGTTGGCGGCCCTCGTCGTCGTACTGGGTGCCTTCGGTGAGGGCCTGGCCGACGCCCATCATCACGCCACCTTCGACCTGACCGAGTGCGCCCTGCATGTTGAGGATCGTGCCCGAGTCGTGCGCCGCGCCGACGTGGAGGACCCGGACGACGCCGGTGTCGCGGTCGAGCCGGACCCGAGCGGCGTGGCACGAGAACTGGGGTGCGACCCATGCGGCCATACCGTTGTCGCCGAGACACGTGGAGCCGCGCAACTCCGGGAAGGTCGGCTTCGGACCCGACCCGTGGCCGATCAGCAACTCTCCGCCGGCGGCGATGCCGGCCAGCTCGTCGATCGACACCGCCCGGTCGGGGGTGCCGGCGACGTGTGCGGACCCGTCGGCCAGCACGATGTCGGCGGGCGCTGCCTCGAGCCGATCGGCCGCCAACTCACGGAGCTGCTCGGCGATCTGCCCGGCTGCCGCCAGCGCGGCGCGGCCGTTGTTGAACAGCGTCTGCGAGCCGGTGGCGCCCATGTCGTACGGGGCGACGGACGTGTCCTGGTAGACGAGCCGGAACCGTTCGGGGTCCATTCCCAACTCGTCGGCGACCAGCTGTCGCAGCGTCATGACCGCCCCGGTGCCGCACTCCTGCGCACCGGTAATTATCTGGCCGTAGCCGTCGTCGTCGATCTTCACGATCGCACCCGATGCAGCCGGGAAGCTCGGCCACCAGCCGACGGCGACGCCGATCGCCTCGTCGTCGGGCAGGTCGTGGCCGTAGCCGACGAGCCCCGGTGCGATGTCGAGACACTGCTGCAGCCCGATCTCGTCGTAGGTCTGACCGCTCGGGCCCACCTTGCCGGTGTCGACACCGTTGATCCTGCGGAGTTCGACCGGGTCGATGCCGAGTCGGGCGGCGATCTCGTCGGTGTGCGATTCGGCGGCCCAGCAGGCCTGCGGCGCCGTTGGCGCACGGATCGAACCGGACGGCTGATGGTTCGTGTAGAGCAGGTGCGCGTCGATCGCGACGTTCGGGATCGCGTACGGGCCGGCGACGTGCATGGCCGCGGTCTGTGGGAAGAAGGTGGCGTCGGCGCTGTACGCCCCGTTGTCGAGCAGGAGCGTGGCTCGGCGGGCGACGATCGTCCCGTCGCGCATCACGCCCGACTCGATCTCGATCACCATGCCCTCCCGACGACGATCGGGCGCGAGGAACTCCTCCATCCGGGTGAAGGTCAGCTTGACCGGCCGCTTGGCGGCGCGCGCGAGTGCCGCGACGTGCGCTTCATAGTGGAAGCCGCACTTGCCACCGAACCCGCCGCCGAGGTGCGGCACGATGATGCGCACCCGGTTGGTCGGCAGCTGCAGGGTCTCGCACACGCCGGCGCGGGCGTCGTACGGCACCTGGGTCGACGTCCAGATCGTGACGTGATCGCCTTCCCACTGCGCGACGACGGCGCGGGGCTCGATCGGGGCGCCGTGCGACGGGTCGGCGACGTAGCGGCTCGTCACGATCTCGTCGGCTTCGGCCATACCGGCGTCGACGTCACCTTTGACGATCGACGAGAACGATGCGTCGTTGCCGTCGCGAACCAGGTAGTCGTCGGCGCCGTAGTGCTCCCAGTCGGGATGCACGAGCGGGCTGTCGGGAGCGAACGCGGCTTCCAAGTCGTGGACGATCGGGAGCGGCTCGTAGTCGACCTCGATCGCCGCCGCAGCGTCACGGGCGATCTCGGGTGTGAGCGCGGCGACGGCGGCGACGACGTCGGCTTCGTACCGGACCACGTCGTTCGCGAACAGGTAGCGGTCCTGGATGAACGGTCCGTAGCGAGCGTCAGGCACGTCGTCCTGGGTCAGCACGGCGAACACGCCCGGCATCGCCTTCGCCGCCGTCGTGTCGAGCCGGGTGATCCGTGCGTGCGGATGATCGGCGTACCGAAAAGCGGCGTGCAGCATGCCCGTGAGCGTGATGTCGGCGGTGTAGCGCCCCGATCCCGTCACCTTGTCGGGCCCATCGGCCCGCACCAGCGTCGTCATGCGACACAGATTGGCACACGGGCCGCGCCCCGAGGCAAGGACGGCTCCGAAGGTGACGGACGACCGTCTACGGAGCCAAGAAATCGACGATGGCGGGCCAGGCGCTGCGGTCCTGGAGCAGGAACATGTGGCCACCTTCGAAGAACCGGAGCGTGGCATCGGGCAGTGCGGCGGCGAGCCGTTCCACGTTCTCGGGTGGGGCCTGCCCGTCGTGCAGCCCGCCGGCGACGAGCGTCGGCATCGTGATCTCACCGAGCCGGTCGTAGACGTCGTGATCAGCCCGCGCTTCGAGCTGGCGGCGTGCACCGAGCTCCGACGCCGGGTCGTCGGCGTTGAGCGGCGGAGCGGCCATGAACGGTGCGAGCCGGTCGAACAAGGGTGCCAGCGTCGGCGGATCGGTCGACAGGTCGTTGCGGGTGTCCATCACGGGCAGGAGCAGCTCGGCCCGCTCCGCACGCGGCCGATCGGCGAGCGACAGCAGGTCGAACGAGGAGCCGCCGGCACCACCGGACGACGTGCAACAGAGAACCAGCCGATCGACGAGCCCCGGATGGCGAAGCGCCAGGTGCTGGGCGACCATGCCACCGAAGCTGATGCCGACCACGTGGGCCCGGGCCCATCCGAGCTCGCGCATCAGGCCGGCGGCGTCGTCCGCATACTGCTCCATCGTGTACGGCTCGTCGGGTTTCGACGTCCGGCCGAGACCGCGCTGGTCGTACATCAGGACCTCGTGGCCGTCCGTGAGCGGGTGCGCCGACCGGTTCGCGTCGACGCGGAGGTCGCCACCGGTGCCGCTGATGAGCAGCACATGCGGTCCGGAGCCATGGACCTCGAAGCACACGTCGATGTCACCGACGCGAACTGCCTCCATCCGCGATGCCCGTCAGGCCGAGGCGTCGGCGATGCCGCCGGCCACCAGGAGTTCGGCGGTCATGTCGTCACGGCACGGCGCACAGATGCTCCACGTGATCGCCGGCAGCGCAGTGCGTTCGAGGAGCCGCTGGGACCGCAACAACTCGTCGATCTCCAACCAGTCGCCACCGTTGTCACCCCGACCACACCATGTGCACACCGTGACCGGATCGACATCAGCGGCTCGTTCGACGGTTGCGTCGAGCAGAGCGATCGGCGACCGTTCCTCCTCGAACACCAGCTCGGAACGGAAGTGAATCTGGCCCGCGGCCGCCGGCGCGACCGTCATCTCGAACCAGCGGCGAGCCTGAGGCGCGTCGCATCGGAACGGCAATCTCGCCGACGCCGCGTGCGCACGCACGTGGCTCACGACCATCTGCCAGAGCTCTCTGACCTCTGGCTGGTCGAAGTACGACCAGAGCGTCCGGTCGACCGGCGGCGCGACGAGCTCGGCGGCACCGTTGTCGGCCGCGAACTCGGCCCAGTGGCCGCCGACGCCGACGACGGCGTCGTGCTCGTCGATGGTGTACTCGACGACGGTCGACGGCACGGCCATCCGCCCGGGCGCACGGCGCGCCGCTTCCGAAGCAGCGGACGCATCGATGGCATTCCAGATCGACGGCGGCGGAATGTGCATCTCGACGTCGGACGCATCGAGATCGTCGAGCGCGGCACGGAGCGCGTCGAACTCGACACCGTCGAGTTCGTCAGCGTGCTCCGGTCGCATGGGATCCAGGCTAGCCAAGCGAACCGGCCGTCATCCGGCGCGAGCATCCACCCCGGCGATCGCCCTCACGAACGAGCGACGCCCTGCCCCCGATAAACGGGGGCAGGGCTCGCGTGGCGGAGGTGGACGGGAATCGAACCCGCCGGACGGGGATCGCCCGTCCCAACCGCTTTGAAGGCGGCGGAGCCCACCAGGTACCCAGACACCTCCGTCGACCACGGTAGCGGCGTCGTCGGCGAGTCGGTCGGTCGCAGCCGGCGTCACGTAGGGTCGACGGCGATGGGAGACGTGCTGCTGTGTTCGGACGAATTCTGGGACGCCCAGGGCGACGAGATCGTCGCGATCGACCCCACGATCGAGGTGGTACGACTCGTCGGTGACGAGCACGTCACGCCGGGCGATCTCGACCGGGTGACGATCGCGATCTTCAGCCCCGACCTCTATCCGCTCCGGTCGCGGCAGTTCATGGCGGCGGTCGTGCGGTGCCCGAACCTGCAGTGGTTCCAGGGTGCATTCGCCGGCACCGATCACCCGGTCTTCCAATCGCTCCTCGAACGGGGCGTGCAGTTCAACACCGGTTCGGGCGCAACTGCACCTGCCATCGCCGAGACGGTGATCATGTACCTCCTCGCCCTCAGTCGCGACCTGCCTGCGATGCTGCGCGATCAGGCGCAGCGGCACTGGAACCAGCGACGTGTCGTCGAGCTCGCCGGCCTCAACGTCGGCATCGTCGGCTTCGGAGCGATCGGGCACGAGGTCGCCACCCGAGCCGAGGCGTTGGGGATGCACGTGGTCGGGCTGCGGCGCACGCCCGACCCGACCGATCGGTTCGAGACGTGGAGCAACGACCGCCTCGACGAGCTACTCGGCTGGGCCGACGCGATCGTCGTCGCCGCTCCCCTGACCGACGCGACCCGCGGCATGTTCGGCGCCGCCGAGTTCGCCCGCATGAAGCCGGGCGCGTGGTTCGTCAACGTCGGGCGCGGCCCGATCGTCGACGAAACGGCGCTCGTGACCGCGCTCACCGACGGCCATCTCGGCGGA
Organism: Ilumatobacter fluminis; assembly: GCF_004364865.1. Classification (NCBI taxonomy): domain Bacteria; kingdom Bacillati; phylum Actinomycetota; class Acidimicrobiia; order Acidimicrobiales; family Ilumatobacteraceae; genus Ilumatobacter; species Ilumatobacter fluminis. Next base: position 849,530 of record NZ_SOAU01000001.1, on the reverse strand, counting down.
GCGGGGCTCGACGTGTTCGACGTGGAGCCGCTCCCCGTCGAGAGCCCGCTGTGGGAACTCGACAACGTGATCATCACCGCGCACTGCTCGGGCGACAGCGACACCGCCGACGTCCGAGCAGTCGACATCATCATGGAGAACGTCCGACGTCGGGCGGCCGGCGAACCGCTGCTCAACCCGGTCGGCTGACCGACGGCAACGCCTGACCGGTCGCCGTGCTCCGGCGCCGCTCGATCACCCAGGCGATCAGCTCGGGCGCCGACAACGGCCGGGCGATCCAGTACCCCTGCGCCACGTCGCAGCCCATCGACGCGAGCGCGTGCAGTGTCGCTTCGTCCTCGACGCCTTCCGCGACGACCGACAACCGCAGGTTGTGCCCGAGGTCGATGGTCGACCGCACGATCACCTCGTCCTGAGGGTCGAGCAGCATGCCGCTCACGAAGCTCTGATCGATCTTCAGCTCCTGCACGGGCAGGCGCCGAAGGTAGCTGAGCGACGAATAGCCGGTCCCGAAGTCGTCGATCGCCAGACGGAAACCGGCATCGTGGAGGTCGTCGATCGTGGCACGGGTACGCGGAGCATCGACGAGCAACGACGACTCGGTGATCTCGAGAGTGAGTTCGGACGGCTGCACCTGGTTGTACTCGAGCTGGGTGAGGACGCGCGCCGGCAACTTCGTGTCGAACAGATCGTGGGTCGACAGGTTGATCGCGAGACGCAGTCCCAGCCCGGCATCGTCGAACATGCGCAGCGCGGCGATGCCGCGCTTCAGCACGAGGTCGGTCAGATCCTTGATGAGGCCGGTGTCCTCGGCGACGCGCACGAACTCGGCCGGTGACACGCGGCCCCGGGTCGGTGACTCCCACCGCACGAGCGCTTCGGCGCCGACGACTCGGCCGGTGCCGAGCTCGAGCTTCGGCTGGAAGACGACGTCGATCTCGTCGCCCTCGATCGCTGCGCGAAGGTCGCCGAGCATCGACAGACGAGCCGGCGTCCGCCGATCGATCTCGTCGCGATACAGCTCGACGCCACTGCGCTGCCACTTGGCGTTGTACATCGCGATGTCGGCCCGTCGGATGGGCTGCATCGGATCGGTCTCGTCGTCGTCGATGACGGCGACGCCGACGCTGACGGTCACGACGATCTCGAGACCGTCCAGCACAACCGGGCTGCCACCGATATCGACACACCGGCGCGCCGCCTCGACGAGGCCGTCGGTGTCGTCGCGGTAGCAGAGCAGGGCGAACTCGTCACCGGCGAGGCGCGCCAACATGTCGCCCTCGCGCAGGATCGCCGAGATGCGCCTGCTGAACTCGACCAGCAGTGCGTCGCCGGCGTGGTGACCGAGGGTGTCGTTGACCTCTTTGAACCGGTCGAGGTCGAGCATCATCACGGCGGCCAACCGCCGGGAGTCGTCGGCCAGCGCCGAGCTCACCGCCCACTCGAACAGTGTGCGGCCCGGCAGATCGGTCAACGCGTCGTGGCGTGCCTCGTACTCGAGCTGCTTGTGCAGCAGACCACGGCGGAGGCTGACCGCGACCTGGTCGGCCATGTTGCGCAGCCGGGGCAGATCGGACTCGGCGAAACGGAACCGTTGCACGTTGCGCTCGGCGACCACCAACACGGCGAAGACGCGGCCCTCGTCGAGGATGGGAGCGACGGCGATCGTCCGGAGCCGTTGATCGGTGACGACACCGAGCGGTCGGAGGTCGTCGGACGACACCAGCCGCTCGTCGGCGAACGCCGTGAGGAGCCGCCAGAAGTCGTCGTCGACCGACTGGGGCAGACGCAGCGGGAGACGTCCGGCGATGTGGGTGTCGAGCTCGGACCCGTCGACCCGCAACAGGGCGGCACCGTCGGCGCGCATCAGCTCGACGATGTCGGCGACCGCGTGGGTGGCGATCGCGTCGGTGTCGAGCGAGCTCCCGACGCGACCGGCGAAGCCGTGGACGTCGTCGAGATCGCGCAGATCCTGGACGAGCGAACCGAACCGCCGCAGCACCGACCAGATACCGAACGACGCCGGCACCACGACGAGCACCAGCCACGGCTGCACCAGGGCGAGCGCAACGGCCATCGTGGCGTACACGTTGTTGAATGCGTAGTACCACCACATCGACAGGACCTCGACGCGGAGACCGGCGAGCAGGGTGCCCTCGAACCGGGAGACGACGAGGGCCACGGCGAAACCGACGGTCGCGCCGCTCACGACCATTGCGATCGCCAGAGCGCCGAGCAGGATGCCGTCGCTGTCGCCCCACCAACGGATGAGGAAGCGCGACACCAGCAGCGCGACCACCATCTCCATGCTGAACAGGGCGAGGTTGAACGCCAGCTTGACGCCGCGATTGCGGCGGGAGCGGTACATGTTCGGGATCGCGCCGACCAATCGGGCCGCAAGGGCGAGCGGCGGCGACAAGAAGACGACGGCGAACGCGGTCGGGATCTCCGACAGCGAGTACGAGTGGCCTTCCTCACCGACCTCGATGTCGAACGCCGCCCGTTCGGCGAGGGCGTGCGCGATGGCGATCGGGATGAGGATCCATGCCGGTGCGGACCGAAGCGGATCGGACGGCCACGGCATCACCAGCCCGCCGATGACGACGATCGCCGTCATCCCGACGACGATCATCCATGCCTGGGTGTTCGGTGACAGTCGACCGGCATCACGCTCTGGTCCGGCCACCTGCCGGACAGAGGCGGTGATGGGTTCGCTCACACAACAGCCCTCCTGGTCGCGATGCGACCCAAGCTAGCCGTCAGTGGCACACGCTGGGGGAACGGCGCCGTTCTGCCGGCGCCGTTCGGCATCGACGAGGTTCAGCTCCAGGCCTGGCCCGACCACGCCTGACCCGACCACGCCTGGCCCGACCATGCCTGACCGCTCCAGGCCTGACCCGACCATGCCTGACCACTCCAGGCCTGACCCGACCACGCCTGACCCGACCACGCCTGACCCGACCACGCCTGACCCGACCATGCCTGACCGCTCCACGCCTGACCCGACCACGCCTGACCCGACCACGCCTGACCCGACCACGCCTGACCCGACCACGCCTGACCCGACCACGCCTGACCCGACCACGCCTGACCCGACCATGCCTGACCGCTCCATGCCTGACCGCTCCATGCCTGACCGCTCCACGCCTGACCGCTCCACGCCTGACCGCTCCACGCCTGACCGCTCCACGCCTGGCCGGTCCAGGAGACACCGTCGCTGACGAGGTCGATGGCGACGAGGGCCGACGGGACGCCGGCACCGGTCTGTTCAGGAGTGCCGACCGGGGTCGACGCCGAGATGAGTGCGTCACGGACCTGATCGTTCGTCAGGTCGGGATTCGCCTCGAGCATGAGCGCCGAGAGGGCAGCGACCGCCGCAGCCGACTGCGACGTGCCGGTGCCCTTGAAGCGCACCTCGTCGACATAGCCCTCGGGGTGCTCCGTGTCGGCGTACGAGCCGGGCACACGGAGGCTCTGGATGCTCTTGCCGGGAACGGCGACATCCGGGTTGCGGAGGCCGTCACCCATCGAGCTGAAGTCGGTGATCTCGAAGCCGTACTCGGTGGCCTCGACCGAGGCAACGGCGATCGACGAACGGCTCGACGCCGGCGCCGTGAGGCCGACACCACCGTCGTTGCCGGCGGCCGTGATGACCACGATGCCGGCGTCCCACGCCCGCTCGACGGCGTCGAGCAGCATCTGCTCGGTGGCCGGATCGGTCGTCGGTGCGTTGAATGCGAGCGACAGGACGCTGATGTCGTAGCGGTCGGCGTTGGCGACCACCCAGTCGATGCCGTTGATCAGATCGAGCGGCATCACCGAGCCGTCACGACCGGCGACCTTGACCGACACGATGCCGGCCTCGGGGGCGAGACCGCTGATGCCGTTGGCCGGGTCGTCGGCAGCCACGATCCCGGCGAGGTGCGTGCCGTGACCGTAGGTGTCGATGCCGGCCGTCGTGGCGTCGGCCGCCTCGTCGGTGAAGTCGACCGCGACGACGACCTGGTCGGCGAGTGCGTCGACCGGTGCGACCCCGGTGTCGACCATCGCGATGTTGACACCGGCGCCCGTGAAGCCGTTGCCCCAGGCGGCCGGAACGTCGAGCTGCGCAGCGAGCGCCGACAGCGAACCCGGCGAGTCGGACGCGACCACCGGGGTGGCCGGGCCGTCGTCGAGGCGATCCATCGCCACGGCGCCGCCGGCGATCATCGCCACGGCGGCGACCAGACCGGCCCACGCACCGCGAGGCGTGCGACGACGCTCCTCATGCCGAGGCAGATCGCCACCTCGGGCGTCGAACTCGAGGAGTTCGGGGTGAGTGTCGGGGCGGTCGAGCGTCGAATTCATGGGTTGCACCTCTCCAGCGGGAAGCCGTCGTTGTGCGCGAGGTATCGGTCCGATTCATCGAGATCTCGACCCTCCGTGGCCCCATTTATCGATCTCTTGAGGTTTGAACGCGTCACGTCGGCGTTATCGACCTGTGATCCCACCGTGCGCGGTCAGGTCGCCCGTCGACCGTCGGTGCGAAGGAGGTTCCGGCTCGCTAGCGTGACCGCACCGACTTCCCCTCCCACGACTCTCGTGACTCTCGTGAGGAGGAATCATGATCACCCTCTGCTGGGGAGCAAAGGGTGGGAGCGGCGTCACCACCGTCGCTGCCGCACTCGCGCTCTCGCGCCGTCGTCCGACGGTGCTCCTCGACCTCGACGGCGACGCCGCACTCGCCATCGGCCTCGGTGACGACGGCGGCCCGACGCTCGACGACTGGTTGGAGTCCGATGCATCGGCCGACCGCGTCATGCGGCTGGCTCGACACGTCCGCGACGACGTTCAGCTCGTCCCATCTCGGCGACGGATCGACCGCGCACACGGCCGTTGGGGCGATCTCGCACGCGCCGCTGCGGCGATCGGGCACGACGTCGTCGTCGATGCCGGGACGGGTCCGCCGCCCGCCACTTTCCAGGCGATCGCCGACGTCTCCCTCCTCGTGATCCGGCCGTGCTACCTCGCACTGACACGAGCGCAGCGATCGTCGGCGCGCCCCCATGGCGTGGTCCTGGTCGACGAGCCCGGGCGAGCGCTCCGGCCCGACGACATCAGCGCAGCACTCGGCGCTCCCGTCGTCGCCGTCGTCTCGTACGACCCGAAGATCGCTCGAGCCGTCGACTCCGGACTCGCGGTCTCGCGGCTGCCCGCCACCTGCATCCGGCAGCTCCGGAACGCCGCATGAGCGCGCTCGACGACGACATCCTCGAGCGCGTCTGCGTCGCGGCGATCGAACACGAAGGCGACGTCCGCGACGTCGTGCGAGCACTCGCCGAACGCATGGCGCCACTCGCCGACGACCGGGCCCGCACCGACCTCGTCGACCGCGCCGTCGCGCGACTCGACGGTCTCGACGTGCTCGAGACCTACCTGGCCGACCCCGACGTCGACGAGGTAATCGTCCACCGCGGTGTCGAGGTCTGGGTCGAGCGGTCGGGTCGCCTGCGGCGGGTCGACCGCCTCCCGACCGGGTCGATCGACGTGATCGTCCAGCGGGCGATCGCCCCACTCGGACGCCGACTCGACCGGACCGAGCCGATCATCGACGCCCGACTGCCCGACGGCTCCCGGTTGTGCGCCGTCATCGAGCCCGTCGCCGTCGACGGATCGATCGTGGCCATCCGCCGACACCGACTCCGCAACGTCCCGGCGGCAGCGTTTGCCCCGCCACCGGTCCTCGACGTGATCGAGCAGCTGATCGGGCGTCGCTCCAACGTGCTCGTCACCGGCGCGACGTCGACCGGCAAGACGACCCTGCTCGCCGCCATGCTCCGCCGGTGTCGTCGCGACGAGCGGATCGTGGTGGTCGAGGACACTGCCGAGCTGGCGGTGCCCGACCGGCACGTCGTCCGGCTCGAGACCCGGCGAGCGACCGCCGACGGCTTACGGGCGATCGGTGCCGACGAGCTGGTCAGAACGGCACTCCGGCTCCGTCCCGACCGGCTCGTGATCGGCGAGTTCCGTGGCGACGAGGCCCTGGCGGCGATCCAGGCGCTCAACACCGGGCACGACGGGTCGTTCGCCACGTGTCATGCCAACTCGGCGATCGACGGGCTGCGGCGACTCGAAGGGCTGGTGTTGCAGGCCGCGCCGGCGTGGCCGATGACCGCGATCAGACGACAGGTGTCACGCACGATCGACGCCGTCGTCCACGTCGAACGAACCGCCGCCGGACGATCGATCGCCGAGGTGATCGAGCCGATCGAATCGGATGACGAACCGGCCGCACACGTGATCGTCGATCGCACAGGCGTCGTCGGTGCGCCGACACGGAGTCGGCGATGAACGAGATCGTCGCAGCCCTCCCGCTGGTCGGCTCGGTCATGTGGACGTGCCGCCCCAGACCTCCAGTCCGCCGCCTCACGCCGGGCGAGCCCACCGTCTCGACGACATCGACGACTCGACGCCGACCATGGCCACGACGACGTCCCCCGACGCCCGACCCGATCGCCCTCGCCCACTGGTGCGAAGGGATCGCTCGTTGCGTTCGAGGCGGCGACGCACTGCGAACGGCCGTCGACCGGCCACCCGACGACGCATCGATCACCGCGATCGTCGAGGCGATCAGGCGGCACATCGCCGACCCCCACCGCACCCAGCTGACGCCCGACGCCGCACTCGTCGCCGCCGTGGTGTCGGCGTGCCTCGACCAGGGCGGCCCCTCGGCCGAGCCGCTCGACCGGGCCGCTGGTGTCTTGCGAGCGCGGGCCGCCGAACGGGACGAGCGTCGGGTGCAGAGCGCCCAGGCCCGGCTCTCCGCGGTCGTGCTCACCTGGCTCCCCGTCGTCGTCCTGGTCCTGCTGGTCGTCACGTCCGACGAGGTTCGCCGCGTCGTGACGACACCCATCGGAGTCATGCTGGTGGCCGCCGGATCGCTGCTCAACCTCGCCGGCTGGTGGTGGATGCGCCGGATCGTCGAACGGGCATCACGATGACTCGGCAACAGACCGATCGGCGGCGACGGCGGGCCGCGCTCCCCGACGCGATCGAACTGATCGTGGTCGCGGTGCGAGCGGGCCGCACACCGACCGACGCCGTGCTCACGGCGTCGGTCGCGGCCGATGCCGTGCTCGCACCTGCCTTCGACGCGTTCGAACACCGTCTCCGACGAGGCGCTGCGTTCGCCGACGCCCTCACGGCGTTCGCCGACCAGGTCGGTGGCCCTGCCGTGCCGATGGCCGACGCCATGGCGACCGCCGATCGCTACGGGCTCCCCCTGGCACCCGTCCTCGACCGGCTCGTCGACGAGGCGCGTGCCGAGCGACGGCGTCAGGCGGCCGAGGCGGCCCGTCGGCTGCCGGTCGCGCTGTCGTTCCCACTGGTCGCGTGTTCGCTCCCCGCCTTCGTCCTCCTCGCCATCGTGCCGGCCGTGCTCGGCGCCGTGGCCAGCCTCGGCGACTCGTTGCCCTGATCGAGCTGACGCTCCCCACCGTCACACACCAGCAGGAGACACCATGTATCCGACCAGAACCACGTCCCGGACCACGCTGCGTCCCGGCAGTCGCCAGGCCCGCCGCAACACCGACCACGGCCGCGATGCCGTCGGGCGTCCACCGGTCCGAGACCGAGGCCAGGCCACGACCGAGTACGCGCTGATCCTGCTCGCCGCTGCGCTGGTGGCGGTGCTCGTCATCGGCTGGGCGACCGCCGGCGGCGGGGCGGCCGCCATCGGCCGCCTGTTCGACAGCGCCATCAACGCGGCGATCGACCAGCTCGGATGACGCGCCGACGCGATCGCGGCCAGGCGGCGGTCGAGTTCGCGATCGTCTGCCCGGCCGTGATCGTGCTCGCGCTCGGCATCGTCCAGGTGTCGATCATCGCGACCCGTCAGCTGGCGCTCGAACACGTCGCACGGTCGGCGGCACGAGCAGCGAGCGTGGCTGCCGATCCCGCTTCGGCGGCGTCGGCCCACGCATCGTCGGCGACCGGCCTGGCGCCGCTGGCCGTGACCACGACGGTGGCCGACTCCACGGTCACCGTCGAGGTCGAGTTCGTCGACCCGACGAGCGTCCCGATCGTCGGCGCGGCGATCGGCGATGTCAGGCTCACCGGGCGCGCCACGATGCCGCGCGAACCCCCATGATCACGGGCTCACGAGCCCGGCCACATGAGCCCGGCCACATGGTCACGGCCTGATGGGCCCGGCCACATGGTCGCGGTCGGTCGGCGGGGACGCCCGGTACATTCCGGAGCGTGTCACCCTTGGGCCGAATCCGAGAACGCGGCGACGGGACGACCGTCGTCGACCTCGACGGCGACGCCGACCTCGGCGCGCTCCCGACGCTCCACCAGCTGCTGACGCGCGCGGTCGATCGGGCGACGAACGTCGTGCTGGTCGATCTCGACGGCCTGACGGTGCTCGACGACGCGGCGCTCGGCCTGGTCATCGGCGCCGCAGCGGCGGCTCGACGTCGCGGGGTCGAGCTGCGGTTGGTGTGCACCGAACCCCGACGTCGTGAGCGTCTGGCCGACACCCGGCTCGACCAGATAGTTCCCGTCGACGACCGCACGACGCACTGAGCGGCCGAACCGCCCAGGCCGCGCGAGTGTCCACCGGGCACACTGGACCGGTGACCCCGTACACCGCCGTCATCTTCACGAACCACCGGACCGACCACGACGAGACCGGCTATACCGCGATGGCGGACGACATGGAACGCCTGGCCGGCGAGCAGCCCGGCTACCTCGGGATCGAGTCGGTGCGCGCTACCGACGGGGCCGGCATCACGGTGTCGTACTGGGTCGACCACGAGTCGGCTGCAGCGTGGAAGCTCGAGGCCGAGCATCTCGTGGCCCAGCGCGTCGGCCGGGAACGCTGGTACGACGAGTACCGGGTCCGTATCGCCACGGTCGAGCGCGAGTACGCCTTCGTCCGGCCGATCTTCCACCTCGCGTTGCCCACCGACTGGGCGGCCGCCGAACAGTCGGGCACGTACCCGCTGAGCACACGCGGGCTGACGTTCGAGCAGCAGGGGTTCGTGCACTGCTCGTTCGTCGACCAGATGGAGGGCGTCGCCAACCGCTTCTACGCCGACCTCGACGAGCTCGTCGTCCTCCACCTCGACCGAGGTTCGATCGCCGACACCCTTCGGATCGAACCGGCCTCCGACCTCGTCGACGAGCAGTTCCCGCACCTGTACGCCCCCATCACGACGAACGCCGTCACCTCGACCACGATGTGGCGACGTGACGGCGAGGTCTGGGTCGATCCGCCGGTGACGACGGACCGACCCCTCGGCTGAACCCGACGGGTCGGGCGATGCGGATCAGGGACCGCTGAAGATCCCGTCGGCGGACGAGTTCTCGAGGTTCTCGTAGTAGGTGACCTTCGGGTCGTAATCGCGCGAGGCCTCTTCGTGGCTGGCCGTCTCGGCGCGGCCGACGACGAACCAGTGCACCTCGTCGGGGCCGTCGGCCAGTCGGAGCGTGCGCTGGCTGGCGTACATCCGGGCGAGCGGCGTCCACTGCGACACGCCGGTGGCGCCGTGGATCTGGATCGCCTCGTCGACGATCGCACAGGTGCGGATCGGCACCATGGCCTTGACGGCGGACACCCACACGCGAGCCTCGGCATTGCCGAGTTCGTCCATGGCCTTGGCGGCGGTGAGCACCATGCGTCGGCAGGCCTCGATCTCGATACGAGCCTTGGCGATCACCTCGGGGTTCTTGCCCAGACGCGAGAGCGGCTTGCCGAACGCCTCGCGAGTGAGACCCCGCTTGACCATCAGCTCGAGCGCCCGTTCGGCCGCACCGACCGAGCGCATGCAGTGGTGGATACGGCCAGGGCCGAGGCGGAGCTGGCTGATCTCGAAGCCGCGCCCCTCACCGAGCAGCATGTTGCTCGCCGGCACGCGCACGTTGTCGAACCGGATGTGCATGTGGCCGTGCGGCGCGTCGTCCTCACCGAACACGTGCATGGGGCCGAGGATCTGGACGCCCGGGGTGTCGGCCGGGACCAGGATCTGCGACTGACGCTTGTGGGGCGGACCGTCGGGGTCGGTCTGCAACATGACGATGTAGATCTTGCAGCGCGGATCGCCGGCGCCCGATGCGTAGTACTTCTCACCGTTGATGACGTACTCGTCGCCGTCGCGCTCCGCGCGGCACGAGATCTGCTTGGCGTCGGACGAGGCCACGTCGGGCTCGGTCATCACGTAGGCCGACCGAATCTCGCCGTTCAGGAGCGGCTTCAGCCACTGCTCCTTCTGCTCGGGCGTGCCGACACGCTCGAGCACTTCCATGTTGCCCGTGTCGGGCGCCGAACAGTTGAGGCACTCGGACGCGATCGGGTTCTTGCCGAGCTCGATCGCGATGTACGCGTAGTCGAGGTTCGACAGGCCCTCACCGGTTTCGGCGTCGGGGAGGAAGAAGTTCCACAGGCCCTGCTCCTTGGCCTTCGACTTGATCGACTCGAGCAGTTCGAGCTGGCCCTCGCCGTAGCCCCACCGCTCGGCGCGTCCTTCGCCGAGCTTGAAGTACTCCTCGGTCTTCGGCTCCACCTCGTCGGCGATGAACTTCTTCACGGCTTCGTACAGGGGCTTGGCCTTGTCGGACATGCGGAGGTCGAACATGTCGACGGTCGATGGCAACGCTGTCATGCGGGGCTCCTCGTTTGGTCGGGATGAGAACGGGCGTCTGCGGCGAACTTAGCCACGCGGTTCGTTCGATCTCCCATCGGGCGACGGGACGCTCCGACGGCTCGAATGGCCGGGTCGATGGTCGGCCGGGCCGGCCGGGGCACCGCAAAGCAGACCAGGGGCCCGCCGGACAGCAGCGCTCCCGATGGGAACGATGTCAGTCGGTGGGGCGGGGCTTGCGGCGCCGGTCGGCTCGCCGCATGAACCGCTCCTGTTCCTCCTCGAGGGCGTGCTCCTCCGCGACCAGCCGCTCGAGGCTCGCCAGCCGTCGGGGGTCGAGGTCGCCGGCGTCGACCGCCGCTCGCACCGCACAGCCCGGCTCTCGATCGTGCTTGCAGTCGCGGAACCGACAGTGATCCATCAGGTCGAACACGTCGGCGAATGCCCGCTCGATGCCGTCGCCCGACAGCCACAGGCTCACGGCTCGCACGCCGGGCGTGTCGATGAGCCAGCCCTCACCCGGTAGCCGGAGGAGCTGCGCGGCGACGGTCGTGTGCCGGCCGCGCTGGTCGCCTTCGCGCACGTGTCCGGTGTCCATCACCTCACTGTCGAGGAGGGCGTTCACCAGGGTCGACTTGCCGACACCCGACGCGCCGAGGAAGGCCAGGGTCTTGTTGCCACGCGCGTGGTCGAGGACCGGGTCGATCCCGATGCTCTCGAGCCCGCTGACGATGAGCACCGGCGCACCGAGAGCGACCTCGGCCAGCTCGCGACGCGTCGGCTCGGGATCGGCGACGAGATCGACCTTGGTGAGGACGACGACGGGCTCGGCACCGGAGTCGTAGGCGAGGACGAGTTCGCGTTCGAGCCGGCGCTGGTTCGGCGGTGATCCGAACGCGTGCACGAGGAAGACGACGTCGATGTTCGCCGCGAGGACGTCGGCCTCGAACCGATCACCTTCGTGGGAGGCGCGGCGGGTGAACGCCGAGGTGCGCTCGATGATGTGGTCGACTCGTTCGCCGTCGTCGGACGGGACCACCCAGTCACCGACCGCGACGTCGACGAACAGGTTGCGCACCCGCAGCGGGTCGGTGTCGTCGGCGTGACGCATCACGCTGCTCCAGCCGCGGTCGATGCGCGACACGCGTCCGGGCGCGCCGAGCGCGCCGATCGACTGCCACGACGCGTCGAGCGCGTCGTTCCAGCCGAGCGAACGATCCGGTTCCACCGACGAGACGGTACCCAGTCGAGTCGGTTCGGAGCTCACGAGAACGCCGAGATCGATCCCGACGGTTCGAGCACGAGCAGGGTGCCCGGTGCAACCTCGAACGAGGCAGCAGGTGGGAGCGAGACGTGCCAGCGCTCGTCGCCGTCGAACCCGAACGCAGAGACGGAGCGACCGTGCTCGCCGAACGCCGTGGCGACGACGAAGCCGTCGGCGCCGATCACCGGGGTGCCCGCTCGGACGATGCCGGTGTCGGTCATGGCGATCGTCGAGCCGTTGCGTGCGTCGATCAGGGAATGGCCGACGTGTCCGGTCTCGGCGTCGACGATGCGGGTCGCGGCGACCGGGCCGATCTCGGTCTCGACCGGCGGGCGCACCCGGCCGTCGACTTCCCACACGGGCTCGATCCGGCCGCTGCTCACGTCGAAGCCGACCGAGGTGCCACCGGCGACGATCCCGAGCGATGTCCCCGGCACTTCGCCGACGAGTTCGGGGACGACGTCGACGGTCGTGCCCCGGCTGTCGCCGTCTTCGTCGTCTGGGCCGTCGCGGAGCGCGGCGGTGAGGTCGGCGAACGGTCGGCGATCGGCGACCTCACCGTCGGCGTCGAACAACACCAACTCGTTCACGTCACTCACCCCGACGATGTGCTGGCCGATCGGGGCGATCGCCTCCAGCCCATCGGCCGGCACGGCGGGGCCGACCCGAGTGCCGTTCCGGAGATCGAGCACGGCGAACAGGTCACCGACCAGGGCGACGACGTACGGCGTGGCCGTCGACATCGTCACCGCCTCCGCCGGATGACCGACTTCGTCACCGGTCAGCGGATCGAGGACCCGCATCACGACGGCGTCGCGCCGTCCGTCGAAGACCACGGGGGCGCCGGGCCCCGGCACGGCGATGGCGTGATCGTTACGCCGGCGCCAGAGCAGCGTGCCGTCGGCGGGATCGAAGCCGACGATGGTCACGTCGGTGCCGCCCGTCGTCGTCACGACCACCGCCGCCTCGTCGGAGAACGCGATCGCCGGGTCGGAGCCGACGAACGGAGCGCGCCACTTCAGGTCGCCGTCGGCGAGGTCGTAGACGATGATCTCGGCCGCCACCACCCGCGCCATGGCGGTGCGGCCCCACGCGATCGGCGCATCCCGGTCGGCGGTCGGATCGAGGGTCCATCGGGGCTCTGCGCCGGGCGGGATCTCGGGTGCTCCGGGTCCGGTATCGATCGACGGTGCCAGCGTCCAGTACCCGCCGGCATCGTCGGCGGCGCGCTCGTCGGCAGCCACGTCCCGGTCGGCGGATGGTTTCGTCGCCCAGACCGTCGTGGCCGCGACGGTTGCGACCACGACGGCTGCGGCGACGAGGAGCTGCCGACCAGACGGCCTCCACCCGCCGGGCGGATCGGTCGGCATACCGGGAGGCGGCGAACTCGGCGACAGGCTCCGCGACGACACGGCGATGTCGATGGGGATCTCGTCGCCGTGGCCGGACCACGACCGGGCGACCGGTGGAGCGACACGCGCCGGCGACGAAGTCGACACGTCCGAGGGCGACGGTCCAGCGGCGATCGCCCGCCACCGCGAAGGCCACGACACCCCGATGCGGCGGCGGCGAGCCGCTGAGGACGCCGGACGAGAACCCGGCCCGAGCGCATCGGTGTCCGTGTCTCCAGGCGCATCCGACGGCGCTGTCGGCGGTGCCGACGCTCCATCCGGCGGCCCGCACGACGGATGTGCCGCCTCGGACGACACACCGGATGACGACACACCAGACCACGACACACCGGATGACGACGCACCGGATGACGACGGACCGAACGTCGCGTCGTGGGCTGGTGCCGCAGTGTCGGGCGGGGCTCGGCGCGACCGGGCGGTGTCGGGTCGGTCGCCGATTGGTGGGTCGTGCCCCGACGAGGAACCCGTGCGCTGCGCCGACGAATCGACGGTGCTCGAACCCGGGTCGGAACCGTCGGGCTCACGACCGGTGTTGCGGGGCGACCAGGGGCCGGCATCGTTGCAGCCGATCGGTAGCCGGCGGCGAGCCGACGAGCGTGGCGAACGAGATGGTGTCGACGTTCCGGCGTCACGGACTCGAGCAGGACGAGTGGGCCGTGACGCGGTGGCCGACGTCGGATCCGCGCTCGGTCGCCACATCGCATCGGGATCGACCGGGGCCCCGGACCCGGCCGGTCCGGCGGCGTGCCCCGGATCGCCCACGACTCCATCGTAGGCGACCGTCGGACGGCAGTTATCCACAGGCCCGGCACGAGGTGACGCCGACCGGCGTCCCACCGTTCCGTGAGGTCCGGGGTGTCGTTCGGCCCTGGTTCGGGGCACACTCGCAGACGGACCATGACCACCGGTGTTCTTGACAAGGCGCCCGATATCCCCTACGCAAAGGCAGTTATGGCGAAGCCACTCGTCGTCGTCGAATCTCCGGCGAAGGCCAAGACGATCTCCAAATTCCTCGGCGACCAGTTCGACGTGCGCGCCTCCGTGGGCCACGTCGCCGACCTGCCGAGCAAGGGCCTCAACATCGACGTCGACAACGGCTTCAAGCCCACGTACGAGTTGACCGAGCGCGGCAAACAGGTCGTGAAAGACCTGCGTGCGGCCCTGAAAGATGCCTCCGAGCTCTATCTCGCGACCGATGAAGACCGCGAGGGCGAAGCCATCTCGTGGCACCTGGTCGAGTACCTGAAGCCCAAGGTGCCGGTGAAGCGGATGGTGTTCCACGAGATCACCAAGTCGGCCATCGATCAGGCGATCGCGAACCCGCGCGGCATCGACTACGGACTCGTCGACGCCGCCGAGACGCGCCGCCTCCTCGACCGTCTGTACGGCTACGAGGTGTCACCGGTGCTGTGGCGCCGCGTGAACCGCGGCCTGTCGGCCGGTCGCGTCCAGAGCCCGGCGATCCGCCTCATCGTCGAGCGCGAACGGGAGCGGATCGCGTTCGTCTCGGCCGACTACTGGGACATCGATCTGCTGACCGCCACCGGTCCCGCCTTCGAGGCCAAGCTGGTGTCGGTCGGCGGCACGAAGGTCGCCACCGGCAAGGACTTCGACGACCGTGGCCAGGTGAGCGCCAAGGCAGTCGCCGTCGACGAGGCCCGGGCCCGCGCCCTAGCCGACGGTCTCGACGGGCAGACCTTCACCGTCCGTTCGGTCGAGGAGAAGCCCTACCGCTCGTCGCCGCGTGCACCGTTCATGACCTCGACGCTCCAGCAGGAGGGCGGCCGCAAGCTGCGCCTGTCGTCGTCGCAGGTGATGCGTGTGGCGCAGGGCCTCTACGAGCGTGGCTTCATCACCTACATGCGTACCGACTCGGTCACGCTGTCCGACGAGGCGATGAAGGCCACCCGTGCGGCGATCGAGTCGGAGTACGGCTCGAATCATCTCTCGCCGCAGCCGAAGACCTACACCTCCAAGTCGAAGAACGCCCAGGAGGCGCATGAGGCGATCCGCCCGACGACGCCGTACCGATCGCCCAAGCAGGTCGAGGGCGAGCTGAACAGCCAGGAGCTGGCGCTCTACCGGCTGATCTGGCAGCGGACCCTCGCCTCGCAGATGGCCGACGCCACCGGCGTCACCGTCAGCGTGCGCATCGGCGCCGTGTCGCAGCACGAGAACACCGACTGCGAGTTCTCGGCCGCCGGCACCACCATCACCTTCCCCGGCTACCGGGCCGTCTACGTCGCGGCCGACGACGACGGTGACGGCACCAAGGAAGCACTGCTCCCGCCGTTGGCGCAGGGCGACACCGTGCCGGTCGACACCCTGACCCCGAACGGTCACACCACCTCACCGCCCGCCCGCTACACCGAGGCCTCACTCGTGAAGCGGCTGGAGGAGCTCGAGATCGGTCGCCCATCCACCTGGGCGTCGATCATCCAGACCATCCAGGACCGCGGCTACGTGTGGAAGAAGGGTCAGGCGCTCGTGCCGACCTGGACCGCGTTCGCCGTCGTCGGTCTGCTCGAGCAGCACTTCGGCAACCTGGTCGACTACGAGCTCACCGCGAAGATGGACGCCGATCTCGACGAGATCGCCAGCGGCGAGCAGCAGAAGGACGAATGGCTGCGACGGTTCTACTTCGGCGAGGACTCGCTCGGTGGTTCCGACAACGGCGACGGCGGTGACGCCGATCACGACGGTGACGCACTGATCGGGCTGAAGCGGCTGGTCGAGGAGAATCTCGACAAGATCGACGCTGCCGAGATCAACACGTTCCGGCTGGGCGCCGACGAGAACGGTGAGATCATCGTGGTCAAGCCCGGCCGCTACGGCCCCTACGTGAAGCGTGGCGACGACACGGCGTCGGTCCCCGACGACCTCCCGCCCGACGAGCTCGACGTCGCCAAGGCGATCGAACTGCTCTCGCTCCCGAAGAGCGACGAGCCGATCGGCGAGCTCGACGGCTACCCCGTGTTCGCCAAGAACGGTCGCTTCGGCCCCTACGTCCAGTGGGGTGCTCCCGACAATCTGCCGCCAGGACTCGAGAAGCCGAAGATGTCGAGCCTGTTCGCCTCGATGTCGCTCGACTCGATCACGATGGACGACGCCGAGAAGCTGCTCCAGCTCCCGCGCTCGCTCGGTGACGACCCCGCCGACGGCAAGGAGATCGTCGCCAACAACGGCCGCTACGGGCCGTACGTGGTGAAGGAGAAGGACTTCCGCTCGATCGACTCCGAGAACCAACTGCTCGAGATCACGCTGGAGCAGGCCGCCAAGATCTTCTCCGAGCCGAAGGTGTTCAAGCGGGGCGGTCGCAACATGGCCGCCAAAGGGCCGCTGCGCGAGTTCGGAACCGACCCGGTGTCGGAGCGTCCGGTGGTGGCCAAGGACGGCCGTTTCGGCGTCTACGTGACCGACGGCGAGACCAACGCGTCGATCGGCAAGGGCGACCGCATCGAGGAGATGACGCCCGAGCGTGCGTACGAGCTGATCGCGATCCGTCGCGAGGCCGTGGCCGCCAAGGGTGGGCCGACCAAGAAGAAGGCGGCGAAGAAGAAGGCCGCCGCCAAGAAGAAGGCGACCAAGAAGAAGGCTGCTGCGAAGAAGAAGGCGGCGGCCAAGAAGCCCGCCGCCGAGCAGGACGACTGACCCCGCCGCCCGAGCAACGGCGTCGCGGGCCAGGTGTCAAACGCGACGACACGCCCCACCGACCCGACCCAGGCGCCAAACGCGACGACACGCCCCACCACCCCGGGTCAGGTGCCAGAGGTGACGACTCGCCCCCAGGGCGAGGCGTGACCGGCGGTCACCTGACTCCGGAATCCTGTGACCCGGTCGACGCCTCGTTCCCCGAGCGCGCCACCCGGGCGCTGCCGCGATCGAACCAGTCGGGTGGCGTCGGACCGGATGAGTCGATCCGAGTGATCCTCGACATCGGGCCGCGGTGAACACGGTCCGGGGCACGCCGCTGTCCCAGCGGGCAGGGCTGGGTCGACTGTTCCGTTCGAGTCGGCGGACTCGGGTCGGGCGGCGCGCGTCACGCTGCGGGTTGTCGCTCCCGCACCCGTTCCGGTGCCGGTTCCTGTTCGGCGACGGTTCGCCGTCGGCGCCGCTGTGGCGGCACATCGGGCTCACTGACGGTGAACACCTGGCCGTCCGGTTGACGAACCGTGAGCGTGCGATCGTCGGCGAGTTCGAGCTGCCAGCCACCTTCGTGGACCACATGGTGATGCCGCGAGCAGAGCGGGATGAGGTTGTCGAGATCGGTGCTGCCACCGTGTTCCCAGGGGACGATGTGGTGCATCTCGCACCGGTCGAACGCCACATCACAGTCCCCGAACCCACACGTCCGATACATCGCCCTGAGGGCTCGCCGTTGGGCTCGGTTGGCGTGACGCACCGTCCGCCCAGCCGCGAGTGGGACACGGTCGGCATCGACGAGGATCGGGGTGACCTGTCCGTTGCAGATCATTCGTGACACCGCAGCCGGTGGGAGGGCGTTGCCGTCACCG
This sequence comes from Ilumatobacter fluminis, assembly GCF_004364865.1. Lineage (NCBI taxonomy): Bacteria > Bacillati > Actinomycetota > Acidimicrobiia > Acidimicrobiales > Ilumatobacteraceae > Ilumatobacter > Ilumatobacter fluminis. The sequence continues at coordinate 831,718 of NZ_SOAU01000001.1, read as the reverse complement.
GTTTCGCAGACGGTGTCATCGTCGATCTCGCCGGTCACGAGCGCCGTGGCGTCGATGATCGCGGTCGCATCGGCGGTGCCGGGATGCAGCTCATGGTTCCCGGAGGCGACGAGTTCGCCGAGTGCTTCGGCCGCCAACCGGTTGCGGTCGACGCTGCGATCGACACACTCCGGGTCACCCGCGGCCGCGCCCTCTGCAATGAGGGTGCCGACGTGTCGGTCGACCGGGCCGAACACCTTCGACGCGAGTTCCGGATGGAAAGCGAATCGTCCTTCGACCAGGCCGGTGGCGGTGTTCGTCTTGCGGGACAAGAACGTGCTCTTCCGCTGCCGCGTCGCACGCTCGATCCCATTGTCACGTTCGATCACCCGAGCCAGATCACGCACCGACCGACCGAACTCCTCCGGCGACAGACGCCTCGCATCATCCAACAGATCGGCTTCACGATCGAACAACTGACCCTTCACATCGTCGTCGAGCTTCGCTGTGGCATTCGCCAACGCATCGACATGCTCAGCACCGATCTCACCCGAGCCGAGAGCGTCTTCGAACGACGGCGCCTCGTCCAACGTCTTCGAGCGACGCTCCTTGCGCTTGCCCTCCGCCGACGACACACCACCGGTCTGCGCGTGCACATCCGCAGCCGGAGCCGCACCCTGCTGTTCGTGCAACTCGATCATCCGACGCGTCACACCCGCCTCGACCTGATCGATGAACCCCCGCAGGCGACGCGTCGCACCCAACACCGCGGCGCACCCGGTCGGGTCAGCAACCCTGACATCGACCGCGAAGATCGCCGCCAACTCGGCTGCGGGGTCGGGAGAATTCATACACCCCATCATGACGAAGGGGTGTGACAGAGTTTCCCGATTCCGGACCCTCCCGACGAAGAAATCTCGAAGTATTCGACGTACCGGTCCGACGGGGTTGGGCCGATGACCATCGGGCCGGTCCTTTCAGCCGACGAGCTACGGCGCTCCCGATACCCGCGGCGTCGCGCTCATCGACCGCCTGGCGGCTCCGGTTCACGATGCGACCAGCGACGCCTGACGCAAGACACGTCATCCTTTCCGCGGGCCTTTCGACGCACCGGCCGCCGAGCGTCACCCGCATCCCCGGGCGCGGCGCAGCCGCGCCCCGGCAGCTGCGGTGAGTACCGATGTGTGCGAATGAGACTGCACTCACCGGTCGACTCAACGACTGTCGCCCGTCACCGACGATCCCCCCGGGCGCGGCGCAGCCGCCGGGTGAACCCGGCGGCTGCGTGGGTACGGACGCTCCCTACTGGGTTACCCAGTTGAGGATGCCGTAGCTGGTGTCGGAGTTGATCTTCACCCTCGCCGTCGACGTGATGTTGCCGGACGTGGCCGTCAGGTCGACGGTGCGCTGCATGATCACCGAGGGGACGTACCCCATCGGCAGCGGGTCACGAGAGTCGCTGATGGCGATCCGGCCGGCGACGACGCCCCCGGTGAAGCTGATGGGATCGCCGCTCGGGTTGTTGATCGTCAGTCGCCCCATCGGGACCGAGATGTAGCCGGGGATCTCGATGTGCGTCGACCCACCGCCACTCGCGTCGATGTTGATGATCGACTGCTCGTAGTAGGGGAACCACACTCGGTCGAACGGCTCGTCGAGGGTGCCCGGTCCGCTGATCGAGCTGACGGTCACGCTCGAGTCGGACGTACCGACCGAGTTGATGGCGGTCACCTCGACCCGATACTCGCTGCCTACCGGCAACGGCGGGAGATCCTCGATGACGCACTGCGTCCGAGCCATCCACTCTTTGTCCTCGTATCCGACCCCGCCCATGATCGGCGTCGCCGTACACGAACCCACTGCCTCTTCCACAGTGGCGATGGGGGGTGGTGTTTGTTCGATGAGATGGCTGGCGAACGCACTCAGTCCGGTCGGTTGGCCCGACCCGGCGAAGCCGCCGGGTCGGTAACACCACGCCCGTCCGAAGGCGTAGACACCGGTCCGCCCACCGTTGCAGTCGATCTCGTCGCAACGCCAACCCCGGTCCCAGTACGGCTCTTCCCCGGCGGGACAACCCGTGGCGCAATACCAGTTGCCGTAGGTGTAGATCTGCTGCTCGCCGTTGTAGCAAGCAGGAGCGTCACAGCTCCACGAGTAGCGACGATTACCGCGCGGGCCGGTCCGGATGATGACCGGCGCTGCGCACGCCTGGAAACCCTCGTCGTCGCACACGCTGTTCGGTGCGACGTCACCGCAGGCGACCGGTGGCGGCGTCGGAACGTTGGCTGAATAGGTGAACGACGCTGCGTTGCTCGTTCCACCCGGCGTCTCGACCACCACGCCGACCGAACCGGCGCTGTGCGACGGCGTGGTGACCGTGATCTGCGTATCGCTGTCGACGGCGAGATACGGCGCCGCGACACCTTCGAAGCGGACGGTCGTCGCGTCGGTGAAGTGCTCGCCACTGATCACGACGGTCGTCCCACCGGAGGTCGTGCCGACGTCGGGGCCGATCGAGTCGATCACCGGTGCGGGGATCGGCTTCGGGTCGTACGTGTAGTCGACCGGGCCACTCGTGTCGACCGGAGTCGTGACGACGACCTCGACCGTGACGTCACCCGACGGGTGCTCGGGCACCGTGACGGTGATCTCCGAGTCGCTGACGACGGTCAGGTCGGTCGCCGGCACACCGCCGAACGTCACGAGACTCGTCTCACCCAGTGCGGTGCCGGTGATGGTCGCGGTGTTGCCACCCGCCTGCGGCCCTGAGGACGGGCCGATCCCCCCGACCGACGGCGGGACCGGCGGCGGCGTGTCGTACGTGTAGCCGGTCGGCGTGCTCGAACCGATCAGGTTGCTCACACTCACCGCGACCGTGCCCGAACCGGCGGGAACCGTGACCACGACCTCGGTCGGCGAAGTCGAGACGATCGACGCTGCGTTCGGCCCGAACGAGACCGACGTGACGAGGTCGAGATCAGTACCCGTGATCGTGACGGTGTCACCCCCAGCCTCGGGGCCGTTCGTCTGACTGAGGCCGGTGATCGCCGGCAGCCCCGGTAGCGGTGAGGTGACCGGCTGATAGTTGAAGTTCGCCGAACCCGACACGGTCGACCCGAAGTCGACGACGACGTCGACACCGCCGGGAGCGTGCGGCGGGGTGACCGCCGCGATCTCCGTGTCGCTCACCACGGTGAACGACGTCGCCGACAAGCCGCCGAAGGTGACATCATCGACCGGCGCTGACGTGAAGCCCGAGCCGGTGATCACCACCGGCAAACCGCCGGTCTCGAGCCCGAGGTCGGGCACGATGCTGTCGATCCTGACGTCGCCGACGCGATACACGGTGACCTCGTACGCCTGGACCGGCGCAAGGTTTGCGTCGATGGCTGCGTCCCAGCTGATCAACGCGTCGTCGGTGTCGTACGTCTCGATCGTGATGTTCGAGGCCGAGCCCGGTGGGAGGGCAGCCGGGGCGCCGAGAGCCACCGTGACCTCCGCCCGCGTGGCCCAATCGCTCCAGCCGACTTCGGAGTGGGCGCGTGCCGTGACCCAGTACGTCGCGTCCTCCGGCAACTCCGTGATCATGCACGAGTAGCCGTCGGGTGATCCAGCGTTCTCGCCGGACGGGTTGCCCCAGGGCGTCGTGCCGTCGGATCCTTCGTAGGTCGGCCACACCGTGCTCGTGGAGGCCGAGCAGGCGACCGTCGGATCACCGCCGGCGCTGGTCGCGATCCCGACCTCGTAGTCGTCGATGATCGCGCCGTTCGTGTTGGCACCTTCGACGCCCTCGAACGTGACGATGACGGCACCATCGTCGGGGCCCGACACCTCACGGATGGCAGCGACGGCGTTGACGTTGATCGGCGCGTCGGGGATGCGGGCCTCGTCGGTGAGCGACGGATGGCTCGGGACGTACGGTGCACCGGACAGGTACAGCGGTACGACGGTCTCACCGGAGATCACCTGGCTGCGCGGCACGAAGTTGACGTTCGTGACCGAGTGGTCGCCGTCGGCGTCCTCGAATCCGTCGTCGTTGTCCGGATCGGCATCGCCGTACGACCAGTCGCCGTTGACGGAGATGATGTTCGTCCAGGCGCCACTCTGGTTCTCGGCGTAGCGCTGGTTGAAGCGGACCGACGGTGCGCCCCCGGATTCCGACACGGAGAGACGGGCGTTGTCGCCGAGCACCCACGTCGCACCACCGGTGTTGCCGTCGATGCCGTAGGTCGTGCCGAGCGGGACGTCGACGTGGGCGCCGACCTGGATGTCATCGGCGCAGTCGTTCGTCACGCCGAAGTCGGCGAGACCCTGACCGACGACGATGTCGACGTTGCCGGAGATCGAGATCGGCTCCTCGAAGTAATAGACGCCGCTGGCGAAGTAGAAGTTGTTCGATCCGAAGCTGCCGTCCACGACGACCGGATCGGTGTAGTGACCCGGCAGGAAGACCTTGCAGTCGAAGCCGGGCATGTCGAGCGGACCCGAGTCACGCAGGACGCCGGAGAACGAAGGGAGCTCCGGCAGCGGCGCGACGCTGCGCGCCTCGCCGGTGGCCCCCGGGTCGAAGCCGAGCCACCATGCCCACGACGGCTCGAAACCGCTGTCGGTGTACGGCGGAGCCTCGCCCGAGGTCGCAACCACACCGCTGTAGCGATCGAGACCGGCCGGATCGGGAGCGATCTGCAACTGGGCCAGCCCGACGGGCACTTCGAGGCCGAATACCTCGTCGGCGCTGAGCTCGTCGACGTGGTTGCACGTCAGCGACACACCCGTCTCGGTCATGACACCGTCGGGGATGAGATCGGCGACGTTGTCGGGGCAGCCGTCGTCGGCGCGGTCGTCGTCACCGAACACCAGCGACGGCGAGTGCAGCGCGACACGAATGGCGCCCTTCGCCGACTCCGAGTTGCGTGTCTTCTCTTCCTCGACCTTGTTCGCACGAAGCACCGACGTGGTGTAGTGCGTCACCGGGATCACGATGAGCGCCCCGACGATGATCATGACGAGCACCAAGGGGAGCACGGCACCGCGGTCGCGCTGGTTGGCGACCCACTCGGTGGTGTACTGGCGCTCGAGCCGCTCGGCTCGGTAGCGGCGGAATCGACGGAACGTGTTCATGAGGGCACCACCCAGAGGACGCAGGCGACTGCTTCGTTGGCCGCAACGGTCAGGTCGATGCCGCCGGCCGGGCCTTCGCCGGCGTCGTGGAGCGACATCTTCGACGAGTCGGTGATCTCGACGTTCTTCGTACGGCAGGTCCAGCCGTCGGCTCGGTAGCCCGTTCCGTCGAGGCTGCGGGGCTTGAGCAGGATGTCAACCGAGGCACCGCCGTCGGTCGAGATGTCGAACGCTGCCGACTTGTTCACCGCCGAGGTCGACGCCTCGGTGACGGGCATGTCTTCGGCCGACACCTCGTAGCCGACGGTCTCGCGCAGCGGCGACGTGTTCGAACGGAGACGGGTCTGCACGGTCAACGTGCCGCCACACTCGCTCAAGGCGATCGAGTCGAGGGCACCGCCGAACTCGTTGAAGTTCGTCGTCGTCAACAGGTCGGCCTCGGCGACGGCCTCGGCGTTCCATCCACCGTCGTACGACACCTTGACGTACCGATCGGCAGTGTTGCCGTCGTAGTTCGAGATGTCGTTGCCGGCGATCAGGTCGCCGAGCGCGACCTCCGCGGGGAGCGCACGCGGGTGCGAGTAGCCATCACTCGGGCCGTTCGGCGCCGACCAGTCGGACGCGATGACCGAGTCGGGGATGGTCGTGTCGCGGTCGAGGTTGGCCGACATACCGAACGCCGTGCCGACGCCGACCCCGATGACCCGGGTCTGTGTCTGGCCGAGCAGCCACGCTGCCCGGTACCAGGCCAGCGGGTCGAACTGGGTGTAGGTCGCCTCGGTGGTGTTGTTGTAGTTGAAGTGCGACGGGACGTTGCCGCTCGGGATCTCGGGTGACTCGGGACCGGTCTGGTCCTCGTCCCGGTGATAGGTCGGCATGCCGTCGGTGAAGAACACGATCATCTCGGGTGCCGGGTTGGCCGGGTTGCCGAGCGCCTGATACGTCTGGCCCGACTCGGTGTAAAGGGCGCGGTAGATGGCGTCCTCCCAGTTGGTCGCACCGCCGTGTCCGAGTGAGTTGATCGGCGAAGAGCCGCCCAGCAACGAGTCGACCACCGACTGCTCGCTCAGGTCGTACCAGTTGTTCCATCCGGAGCTGCCGAGGACTCGTGCGTCGGAGTTGAAGCCGATGATCTGGAGCTGGGTCGGGGTGCCGGAGAAGGTGGAGACGAACGAACGGACGCCGTTCTGCACCTTGCCGGCATCGCTCGCCGTCAGCGAACCCGACTCGTCGACGATGAGGGTGATCGGGCCGCCGCAACCGCTGCGGGCCTGGAGGAACTCGGGAGGCTGGATCGCCGCCGGTTCGAGATCGACCCGCTCGGTACCGCCACCGGTGAACGAGAGCAGCTCGGTGCCGTCCATCGACTTGATGGTGACGCTCACCCGGCGACCGCTCGTGTTCACGATCGGGCTGCCGTTGGGGTCGGTGTCGAGCACGTCGGGCGGGAAGGACACCGAGATCGGCGGTTCGCCGCCACTCGACGGTTCTGGCATGTCACGAACGAGCGTCTGGGTCGAGCAGTCGCCGTTTCGGCACGCGACCCGGCGGAACTCGTACGTGCCGTCGTCGGCCTGGCCGTACCGATACGACACGTCGATGGCGACGCCGCCTTCTTCCCACGCGAGGTGGACGACGTTCTCGCCCCAGGTGCACTGCGCTTCCGCACAGGGCGAGTACAGGTCGTAGTCGACCGCTTGGGTCGGGTCGTCCGGGAGGCCGTCGCCGTCGTCGTCCGTCGGCCACTGGGCCGAGGCCAGGTCGGCCGGGAGCCAGGTGCCCAGGTTCTGTTCCCAGCGCGCCGTGTCGACCCGAGCCGTCGTCTCGGGCGACTGCCGGAGTACGACGGTGATCGTGGCGGCGAGCACCGTGGCGATGAGTCCGATCACCGTGATCGACACGAGCAGTTCGATCAGGGTCATACCCCGATCGCTGCGGGTTCGTGGTGTGGTCTCAGATGTCACCCTTGATCACCTCCAGTGATCGGGTCAGGCCGGTGTCGGGGCTGACCATCGTGATCGTGATTCGCTGCACCAAGTTCGGCTGATACACGCCACCGGGGCAGGCGCCGGGAGCCCACTGGCCCGAGCCGTCGAGGTGCTCGGTCGTGATCCAGGCGTGGTGCTCCACGTCGGTTTCGCTGACGCCGAGCTTGAGCTGCGCGGCAGCCTCGACCGGCGCCGGCAAGGTGTCGTCGCAGGGGAACTGCAGGCGGTCGGCTCGTTCGACGCGTTCGGCCGCAGTGAGGAGCGCCGACTCGACTCGTGCCGCTTCCTCGCTCGTCTTCGATGCGATGATCGACGTCTGCGTCAGCGTCAAGATGCCGGCGACGAGGGTCCCCAGCAGGACGATGGTGATCAAGACCTCGACGAGGGTCGCGCCGGCGTCGCGCGCTGTGGACGCGTCGGCCAGGGCGTCTGGCGTTCTGTCTGTTGCTCGTGCGCGTACCCGCATGGGCACTCCGATCCGTCAGGTCGAACCCCGCCGACGCCGTCCCTACCCAGCGCCCTGATCCGATCGGTTGTTCAGTTGTCGTGACCTCGCGCCGACACTGAAGTCTTCGCAAAGTCATCCGCTCGCTGTAACGAATCGGCACCGTCCGGAGAATCTTGAGTCAGTTTTCGCGATCAGGTGCCCCAGCGGACGAGTGCAATAGCGCCGCGATAGCCGCGAGTTGCGGTGCGTCCGGTCTCGGCAGGTGTGCGTCGGCAGTGCTCGCCGCCTGCTCGACGGCCAGCTCGGGACGACGCATCGCTCGGTTCCGGCGGGAGCGATGATCGAACCCGACGCCAGCCGACCGCTGTGCAGGTGTGGTCGGGCGCCCTCGATCGGCCGGGGCACGCCGCTGCCCCAGCGGGGGCTGGGTCGACTGTTCCGTTCAGGGTGTCGGGGTCGGGCGGCGTGCGTCACGCTGCGGGTTGTCGCTCCCGCACCCGTTCCGGTGCCGGTGCCGGTTCCTGTTCGTCGACGGTTCGCCGTCGGCGCCGTTGTGGTGGCACATCGGGCTCACTGACCGTGAACACTCGGCCGTCGGGTTGCCGGGTCGTGAGTGTCCGGTCCGGTGCGAGTTCGAGGGCCCAGTCGCCTTCGTGGACCACATGGTGATGCCGCGAGCAGAGCGGGATGAGGTTGTCGAGATCGGTGCTGCCACCGTGTTCCCAGGGGACGATGTGGTGCATCTCGCACCGGTCGAACGCCACATCACAGTCCCCGAACCCGCAGGTGCGATACATCGCCCTGAGGGCTCGCCGTTGGGCTCGGTTGGCGTGACGCACCGTCCGCCCAGCCGCGAGTGGGACACGGTCGGCATCGACGAGGATCGGGGTGACCTGTCCGTTGCAGATCATTCGTGACACCGCAGCCGGTGGGAGGGCGTTGCCGTCCCCGGTTTCGCAGACGGTGTCATCGTCGATCTCACCGGTGACGAGTGCGGTCGCGTCGACGATCGCGGTCGCATCGGCGGTGCCGGGATGCAGGTTCTGGTTCCCGGAGGCGACGAGTTCGCCGAGCGCTTCGGCTGCCAATCGGTTGCGGTCGACGCTGCGATCGACACACTCCGGATCACCGGCCTGGGCACCCTCCTTGATCAACGTCGAGACGTGTCGGTCGACCGGACCGAACACCTTGCTGGCGAGTTCCGGGTGGAACGCGAACCGTCCCTCCACCAACCCGGTGGCGGTGTTCGTCTTGCGGGACAAGAACGTGCTTTTGCGCTGTCGGGTCGCACGTTCGATGCCGTTGTCGCGTTCGATCGCCCGAGCGAGATCACGCACCGACCGACCGAACTCCTCCGGCGACAGACGCCTCGCATCATCCAACAAATCGGATTCACGGTCGAACAACTGATCCTTCACGTCATCGTCGAGCTTCGCCGTCGCATTCGCCAACGCATCGACATGCTCAGCACCGATCTCACCCGCACCCAACGCATCTTCGAACGACGGCGCCTCATCCAACGTCTTCGACCGACGCTCCTTGCGCTTCCCCTCCGCCGACGACACACCACCTGTCCGAGCATGAACATCCGCAGCCGGAGCCGCACCCTGCTCTTCGTGCAACTCGATCATCCGACGCGTCACACCCGCCTCCACCTGATCGATGAACCCCCGCAACCGACGCGTCGCACCCAACACCGTCGCGCACCCAGTCGGGTCAGCAACCGTGACATCAACGGCGAAGATCGCCGCCAACTCGGCTGCGGGGTCGGGAGAACTCATACACCCCATCATGACCAAGGGGTGTCACACACTTTCCGAACTATTCAGCTTCCCAGGAGTTCAGAGCCCAGCCACCGTTCGCGTTCACCTGGACGACCGCCTCGGCACGGGCGTCGTAGTCGCCGTTCACTGTCGTGACGATGAGAATTGTCTTCTGCGTCGACGGGTTCTCGAACTCGATGCGCGAGTTCGTGCCCAGATTTGCAACATCGATGCGAGCCGTCACGGCGCCGCCCGTGAGTCGCATCGCATGCTGCTCGGCCGACGAACCACCGTCGAGTTCGATCCGGCCTTGCGGCATTGACACGTAGCCGGCGATGTCGAGCTGTATCGGCGAGGCCGACGACGCCACGACCTCGATGATGGCAGGCGGTGTGCGATAGATCGCCGGAGTCGGCGGCGGTGGTGGCGGCGTGTACGGCGGAAGAGCGTCGACCTCCGAGTCCGAGAGACCGTCGAGGAAGACCAGCGTCGGCGGCGGCGACGGCGGCAACGACGACTCACCGAGTTCATTGATCGCATGCATCGTGATGCGGTACGGCGCACCCCTCACCAGACCCTCGAACGCCGGAGCGGGCGTGTCGGGATCATCGGCCGGAAGCAGACAGCTGGTCTGATCCCAGTTGGCACTGCACTCGACCAATGGATGGCCACCGGGGTTCGGACCGACGGGCGTCGCCACAACCCGGTACCCATCGATCGGCAAACCGCCGGAGTCACTCGGCTCGCCGACCGGATTCCAGGAGATCAGCTTGCCGTCGGCGAAGTTCGTCGTCGGCGACCCGAGATCGTTGATCGGCTGCACCGGATCCGCGACGGACAAGAGAGGGTCGACAGCAATCCCGCCGGAGTACGGGCGGGCATAGATACGCGTGTCGCCCGGCGACTCGGGCCCGGGGTCAGAGGAGCCGCCGTAGCTCACCGCAGTCACTCGGAACTGGTAATCGCTCTCGTTGGAGCTGAGCCCTGGATTCGAGTAGCCATTCAGCCCTTGGACCGTGCAGGACACTCTCGCCGCCGCTCCTGTCGCCCACGGCGCGTCCAGCGGGCACGGAGTTGGAGACCAGCTTCCGTACGAGCTCTGGTTCCGCCTCTTACTCCGGACTTCGACGACGTAGTCGGTGATGACGAAGCCATTGTCGTCAGGAGTTGCCCAAGAGAGAAACGCAGCCGCCTTGTCAGCGCAGTTCGTGGGGTTGCTGCACGTAGCGGAGATGTACTCGGCCACGCTCGGCGCCGCTGGCGCTTCAGGAGGGATCGGCTCGGGGGTGTGGACCGACGGCACGTAGCCGTCGTCGGCGACATTGACGATCTCGCCGTTCACCGTGACGTTGGCCGGCAGCGTCGCAAGGACGTCATCGACGAAGAGCGGCAGCACGTCTCCGGTCGGGTCACCGTCGTCGAGATCGCCGTTCACCGTCATGATCGAGACGCCGTCGCTCGGCAGCGCGCCCTCCTCGCTGTCGTCGGCATAGCGCTGGTTCATCACGACGTCGACGGCGCCGCCGGAGTTGTCGACGATGAACTGCCCTTCGTGCCCGAACACGAACGTGGCCCCGACCCCGCTGATCAGTGTCGACTCGGGCGGGTTGGACACGTAGTTGAGCGCATCGATGTCACCCGTGCAGCCTTCGGTTTCACCCGCACCGACGACGACGTCGGCGCCTCCCTCGAAGGTGATGGTCGACTCGAAGTAGTAGACGCCGGACACGAAGTAGGTCGGACGCGGACCGCGGACCGCAACGGGTTCGGTGTAGGTGCCAGGGAAGTAGACGTCGCACGTGCCGAACGACATCGCGCGGCTGTAGTCGCCGTCGCCACGAGCCGGCGTCGTCCGATCGATCTCCGGACGAACCGGAAGGTTCGGGACCCAAACCGTCCCGACCGCTGGATTTGGCGACCGGTCGGGCTGCCAGAGATCTTCGTCGTCGGGAGCCGCAGATGGGTTCGTGTAGTTCCGTGGATCCTCGAGCTCCGGAGGGATCGGCTGATCGATCTGCAACGTCGCCAGATGAAACGGCACTTGATCGTTGCTGAGATAGTTCGTCGTGCCGACGACCTGGCACGTCGACGACACGCCCGCCAGGTCGATACTCGCCAGGTTGCGAGGGACATCGCCCGCGAACCCGCCGCAGTTGTCGTAGAGCGAAGCCGTACTCGTGAGCGCCGTTCGGAGTCCCGCTCGTGCGTACTCGAGCGAGCGGGTCTTGTCCGACTCGACCTCGCCCGCCCGCATCACCGTGATCGCATAGTTCATCAGCGGCAGCACGACGAGCGCGCCGATCACCATGAGCACGAGCACCAACGGCAGCACCGAACCGGTGTCACGCCCGTTGGCCGCGACCCGCCTCCGTTGCGGCGCACCGACGCGCGTCACTTCGGGACGACCCACATCGTGCAGGAGGCGGCCTGGTTGGCGCCGAGCGTCACCTCGACGCCCTTGAAGTCAGCGACACCCTCGATGTCGGTCTCCGACGCGGCCAGCGTGGTCGGTCCAGCACGGCACTCCCAGCGGGACAACCGATAGCCGGCGAGGGCACTCGAGATCTGCGGCACGACTTCGGTGGTCACTGATGAACTGGCGAGCTCGAAGTCGAACGTCCCGGTCGGGAAGCTGCCGCTCGTCGCAACGGTGCGGGTGGCTCCGCCCTCGCTCGTCTCGCCGACGTTCTCGTACACGACCTCGGGTTGGAACTTCTGTCCATCGCCGCCGGAATCGATACGGGTCCGGATGGTGAGCGTTCCGCCGCAGTCCTTCAACGCAACGGTCTTGAGCGCCTCGGTGAGGCCGCCGAAGCCGTCCAAAAGATAGAGATTGGCCTGCTCAGCGTTGCTGCCGTTGTATTGAACACCCGAGTCGGTGCCATCGACCAACTGCGCCAGGATTTGACGACCGGTCTTGTAGGTGGCGTTGTAATTGCCGGGCGGATCGAAGTACTGAGTGTTGTTGAGACCGTTGTCGGGACCGTTGACCCCCACGCCGATGATCGACGGCGGGGTGGCCCGACGGAACGGAGCCGCCACAGCTTCGGCTTCCGCCCAGTTCGTGTACGTGAACGAGCTACCCGAGCCGCCGAGGTTGCCGGACGAGTTGACGTAGTACGTCGGGACACCGTCGGTGAAGAAGACCACAGTGTCCGGGGTCACCTGGTCGCCGGGCTTGCCGTCATTGACCAGCGCCCGGTACCAGGCGTGCTCCCAGTTCGTACCGCCGGCGCTTCCGCTGTTGCCGCTCAGGTTGGTCGAGTTGATCTGCGCCTTCACGGCGTCGACTTCGCTCGACTCGCTCATGTCGTAGTAGCCGTTGCCGGTCGTGCCGTTGCCCAGCACCTGCGCCCACGTGCCGAACTCGACCACCTGCAGCTGCACCGGAGTACCTCGAAACTCTTCGATGAACGCGCGGACGCTCGTACGCACCGTGCCCATCGCCGCCGTTCCGATCGAGTTGGAGTCGTCGACCATGATCACGATCGGGCCACCGCACCGAGACGGCTCGCGGACGAACGACGGCGAGCCGGTCGGCGCCGACGAGGAGATGGCGCCCATCGAGACGCCGCCGGCCGTCAGCGTGACGGTGTCCTGCCCACCCTCGGCCGCCGACAGCTCCTCGGACGCACCCAAGCCCCCGTTGATGGTCACCGACACTTGCTGGCCGGCAACGTTCTCGTACTCGACGCCCTCGCCCTCGAAGTCAGGTGACGACGTGGTCATGCTCCAGTCGGTGCCGAGATTCCTCAGCACGACGATCGACGAGCAGGTGGCCTGCGAACCGAGAGCACCCGAGCACTCGTAGCGAACGAGTTCGGAGCCGTCGGCGCCCGGCACCAGACGGTACGACACCGCAGTCTCCATGGTGGTGGGGCCGGCCGCCACCGTCCTCCAGCGAAGCACCACTTGGTTGTCCCCCTCGAACGAGAAACCCGGGGGGCAGCTGATGCCGGTCCCGCACGGTTGCGCCGTGGCAGAGGTATCGACCGGCACGAAACCCGAGACCAATCCGTACGGGTCTGTGCCGTCGTCCACTGGGGTGGTGCTCACTTCGAGATTGACCGAGGCCAGGTCAGCAGGCATCCACGTCGTGAACGATTGCTCGCTGCGCGCCAGCGTGAGGCGTCCCTCGGTCGAGTCGGTCGTCCGGAACGTCACGACGAGAGCGGCACTGATCACCGTTGCGACGAGCCCGAGCAAGGTGACGGTCACCAACAGCTCGACCAGTGTCATACCCCGATCCCTGCCGGTTCTTGGGTCAGACATTCGTTCCTCCGATTTTCGACTTGATGACCTCGATCGAACGGGTCACCCGGCCGTCAGGCCCGGTGATCGTGATCTCGACCCTTTGGACGCGCTGAGCAGTGGGATCGGTGGGGCACGCACCTGCGATCCACGACGAGGGGGCGAAGGCGCCGCCGTCGGCGTCGTAGCTGAGATGCGTCACGGTCGCGACGGCCGACCCTTCGCCCTCCCAGGTGGCGATTGCGGCCTGCACGAACGGGTCGTAGCCGCCGGCGGCGCACTTGAGTGGGGCGCGCGAAACCCGATCGCTTGCGTTGAGCAGTGCCGTTTCGACCTTGGCTGCCTCTTGCGCATTGGCGGACACGACGATGCTCGTTCGCATCGCGGCCAGGATCCCGACGATCACCGTGCCGATCAAGACGATCGCAACCAAGATCTCGATGAAGGTCACTCCCGGGTCGCGCGCGTGCACGGGTGATTCCTCATCCAAGTTGCCCGCCAAGTTGTGCACGTCGTCCTCCGTGGATCGATCTCGGTGCCCGCCGAAACGCCCGCCCGGCGCTCCATCGATCGGCAGGGACCTTTTTACTACAGGTCCACCCACACGAACGACAAATTTATGTGAAGTGGCTCGCCGACGAGTAACGAACACCGGAATTCCGACGAACGCCGATCCGAAACCTCACCATGCGCGGAACCGCACGCGCGCTCCGTCAAAACGTGGAACACTTCGCGCGTGCACGATGACGCCGCTCAGCGGTACCGATCCGTCAGCCGACAGCTCCACGACATCGCCAAGCCGATGCGGGTCCTGTCCCGACTCAACTGGCCCGGCCACATCCGCGAGGACTTCCTCGCCGGGGGCGCCACCGCCCTGCCGGCTCCTTCCTACGAGCCGTTCGACGCGACCGACACCGTGGCCGCCGTCGAGGCGGCCCGTTCAGAGCTCGAACCCGGCTTCGTGGTCGACGACTGGCTCGTCCGCGAGTGCGACGCCATCGAGGCGACGGCCTGCATGCTCGCCTCGGTCGGCACCGCCGACTTCCACGAGTACAGCGCCCGCCTGTACGGCTCGCCGACCCGACCACTCCCCTACGACCCGGCGACACCGCTCGACCTGGCCAACCGGATCCACACCGCACTCGACGAACTCGCCACCTCGAAGCTCCTGCCTCAACCGATCCGCGACCAGACGGCGCTCGACGTGGTCAGCACCCTCGAACCTGCGGTGCGCGACCACTTCGGTGAGCAGGCGCCCGAGATCCTGATCGTCGACGAACTGTCGGCCAACGCCGTGGCGTCGACCAGCCGGATCAAGGTCCGTCGCGATGCGCGGTTCACTCGCAAGGACGCCCTCCAACTCCTCAACCACGAAGCCCACATCCACGTGGCGACGGGGCTCAACGGCCGTGCGCAGACAGAGATCCCGATCCTCGCGATCGGCCACCCCGGCACGACCCGCACCCAGGAAGGCCTCGCCGTCTACGCCGAGTACCTGTCGGGGACCCTCGGTCTCGACCGACTCCGCCGCCTCGCCGATCGCATCGTGGCCGTCCAACTCGCCGCCGACGGCGCCGACTTCATCGAGGTGTTCCGTTGGTTCCGGGAACGGTCGGCCGACGACGAGCAGGCCTTCGAGTCGACCCGCCGCATCTTCCGCGGCGCTCCGATCGACGGCGGCGCGCCCTTCACCAAGGACTGTGCGTACCTGTCTGGATTCTTGTCGGTCGCGACCTTCGTCCGAGCCGCGTTCAACGCCGGCCGCGCCGACACGGTGGCACTCCTCTTCTCCGGCAAGCTCGACCTCTGGTCGGTCGCCGCCCTTGCGGAGCTACGCGCCGCCGGATTGGTCAACCCGGCCCGGTTCCTGCCGCCGTGGGCGAGCGACCCGTCGTGGGTACTGACCCACCTCACGCTGAGTACGTTCCAGGCCGGCATCGACCTCGACGTCGTGACGGAACACATCGCCGAGCTCCTCGCACAGGTCCCCGCAGTCGACATCGTCGCCGGCGCCCGGTTCCGCGCCGAAGCCCCCTGACCCGACCGAGGCCCGCCAGCTTCTCGGCGGCTCACGTCCGGCGAACCGCACCGCAGACACCGAGCAACGACCGGCCACCCCACCCCCGGAACGCGATCGAGCCCGGACGGGTCACCGTCCGGGCTCGATCGTGGTTGCACTCGCCGGCCACCCACCGGCGAGTACATCAGGGGAGAACTACGCCTCCTCGACGACGAAGGCGGTCACCATGCCGAACATGCCGTCGTCACGCTCGGCGTGGGTGAGGATGTGGCAGTGCCACGCCCACACACCGGGGTCGGTCAGCTTGTAGAGCACCGTGTACCGCTCACCCGGCGCCACGTTGATCGTGTCGCTCGGCACCGGCACGAGCAGCTCCTTGCCGTCCTTGGCGATGATCCAACCGAGCGGCTGGTGGAGGTGCATCGGGTGCGCCTGCAGGCCCTCGTTCTGGTAGTGCACCATGATCGTGTCGCCAACCGTGCCCGAGTAGATCTCGGTGGCCGGGAAGCTCTTGCCGTTGAGGGTCAAGCCGATCACGCCGGCGTCGTTGAGCACCATCTGGATCTCCTGATCCGGCTCGGCGGCGAAGCCCTGGTCGATGAGCACGTCGGGGGTCTGCATCTGACCGACGGTGAACGCTCCGAACAAGCCGTCGAGCACCTGACTGGCTCCGTTGTGGCTGTGGTAGATGCCGACGGCCGGCTCGAGCGCCTCGAACTCGTACACGAACTCCTCGCCCGGCGGCACGGCGTCCTGCGTAAAGGGCGGCACGCCGTCCATCGCGTTCGGCACCTTGATGCCGTGCCAGTGGATCACGGTCGGCGCGGGCAGCTCGTTCTTCAGGATGACCCTGACCATGTCGCCGACCTCGACGTGGATCTCGGGTGCCGGCACCACGCCGTTGTAGGTGTACGCCTCGACGATCTTGCCCGGCTCGATCTCCCAGTCGGCGAGCATCGCCGTGACCTCGAACTCCTTGTAGCCGTCGTCCGACATCGTGTACTCCATCAGCTGGCCGCCGAACTCGGACTTGGCCTCCTCGACGAAGCGCAGTGCACGGCTGTCCATCGCTTCCTGCATCTCCTGCCAGGTGTCGTAGCCGTGGAAGTGGTCGATCTCACCGTCGGACGAACCGGCACCGGTGTACGCACCCGGCTCGGCGTTCATGATGATGTGCAGGTTGCCGTTCATGCCGGCTTCGTTATGTCCGGGGATCTCGCAGATCATCGGGTACACCCCGACGCCCATCTCACCGAGCTCGAGATCTTGGGTCTCGCCCGGCTGGAGGTCGCGCGTCTTCGATCCCAGGACCTGCAGGTTGTGCACCTGCGAATCGGTGTTGGTGATGCGCAAGGTGACCTGGCCTGGGGGCGCCATGATGTGCTGCGGGCTGAACTTGAGCGCACCGAGTTCCATCTCGATGATCGAGGCAGCACCGGTTCCGCCGCCACCTTCACCGGCGGCCGACTCGGTCGAGCCGGAGCGGCCCAACGCGAAGAAGCCGAGGAACAAGGCGGCGAGTGCGACGAAAATCGCTGTCCAGTTCAGAAACGAACGGTCGTCAGAGGTCATAGCGGACAATCCTGGTGGCCCGCTGAGAATCGGACGTAGGGACCCCTGATCCGTGGCGATGGGACCAAAGTCCCGAAAATCGCCGGAAGTCGGGAACTCACGGCCGGCTCGAACCGACCGTTCCCGAGCCGTCAGGTGCGCCGGATCAGAACGGGACGGTCCAGCGCAGTTCGGCGCCGGGGGTGCCGTTGCGCCGCTGGAGGGTGCACGTCCCCCCGAAACCGGCCGCACGGGAGTGCAGGTTCTTCAGGCCGTGACCTGCCTGCACCGACGCCTGGTCGGCCGGCGGGCCGACCCCGTCGTCGACCACCGTCATCACCACGCTGCCGGCGTCGACGGTCACCAGGACCGCCGCCTCCGACGCCTTGGCGTGCCGTGCCACGTTGCCGAGCGCTTCGCGCATCGAGGCGATCATCTCGGTGCGAACCTCGTTCGTCAGCACCGAGT
The DNA here is from genome assembly GCF_004364865.1 of Ilumatobacter fluminis. Taxonomy (NCBI): domain Bacteria; kingdom Bacillati; phylum Actinomycetota; class Acidimicrobiia; order Acidimicrobiales; family Ilumatobacteraceae; genus Ilumatobacter; species Ilumatobacter fluminis. The sequence continues at coordinate 814,129 of NZ_SOAU01000001.1, read as the reverse complement.
CGACCGGTCCCTCGAGCCGCAGAGCCGGCGTGAAACCGAGCACCCGGCTCGCCTGGGCGACCACGTCGGCGAGCTCCTGCCCGAGCGCGCCACGGGCCCCGGCCGTGCCGAGGGTGAACACGATCGTGCGCACCTCGGAGATGATCCGGTCGACGTCTTCGACGACGGCCTGGAGCTTGTCGGCCACCGCGTCGGGCGCCCCCACCCCGATCGCCTGAACCGTCAGGCCCATCCCGTACAGATGCTGCAGCACCACGTCGTGCAGGTCACGGCCGATCCGCTCACGCTCTTCGACCAGCGCCAGCTGCTCGTGCGCCACCGACAACCGTCGCTGCGCCTCCTGGCGATCGGACACGTCACGAACCGCCGTGATCACGAATCGGCCGTTGTGCTCGAACGGGCTTAGCGAGATCTCGACGGGCACCTCGCGCCCGTCGGCGTGCTGCAACGCCAGTTCGAGGCCGGCGCCCATCGGCCGCTGCGTCGGCTCGCTCATGTACCGCGCTCGCAGCGCGTCGTGCTGGCCTCGCAACGCCGAGGGCACGAGTTCGTCGACCGAGCGTCCCTCGAGGTCGGGATACCCCGACATGCCGAGCATCGCACGGTTCGCATAGACGACGGTGCCTGCCTCATCGACGATCAGCACCCCGTCGGGGGCGCGCTCGACGGCGTGGAGCAACATCGCAGTATCAGGTGCGGCAGACACGCCGCACACTGTACGTGGCGGGCCCGTTCCGCACCGAGGAACCCCCGGGTCCCGGCCCGATCCCGGCGTCGGGGGCCGAAGGTCCCTTGTGATCGCGCCGATCGCGTGATCGACTGTGGCGCATGGGAACGGAGATTCGCGCATTCCTCATGGACGACCATGAAGTGGTTCGTCAGGGCGTTCGCGCCCTGCTCGAGTCGAGTGGTGAGATCGAGGTCGTCGGTGAGGCGTCCAACGCCGCCGAGGCGTTGGCACGCATCCCGGCCCTGCAACCCGACGTCGCCGTGCTCGACGTCCGGGTGCCCGACGGCAACGGCATCGAGGTGTGCCGCGAGATCCGCAGCTCGGTCGGTACCAACTGCCTCATGCTCACCTCGTACAGCGACGACGAAGCCCTGTTCGAGGCGATCATGGCCGGCGCATCCGGCTACATGCTCAAGCAGATCCGCGGCAAGGAGCTGCTCGACGCCGTCAAGCGGGTCGCCGCCGGCGAGTCGCTGCTCGACCCGGCCATCACCGGTCGCGTGCTCCAGCGCCTCCGCACCCCCTCCGAGGAGGACGAGCGCCTCTCCCGCCTCACCCCGCAGGAGCGCCGCATCCTCCACTACATCGCCGACGGCATGACGAACCGCCAGATCGCCTCCGAGATGTACCTCGCCGAGAAGACGATCAAGAACTACGTCTCGAACATGCTCGGCAAGCTCGGTATGGAGCGCCGCACCGAGGCCGCCGTCTTCGCCACCAAGCTCGAGCTCACCGGCCACCCCATCGAGGGCTGACCGTTCGAGCCGGTTCGACACGTCCGTCTACCCGGGTCGCCGTTCCCGCCGGACCGTTCCCCGGTGGGTAGGGTGACCGGCCGATGGATCGACCGGTGTACATCGCCCTCGAGGGCTCCGAGGGCTGCGGCAAGAGCACGCAGTCGCGTCGCCTCGCCGACGCGCTCGGCGCCACACTCACCCGCGAAACCGGCGGCACCGCGGTCGGCCAGCGCCTCCGCGCCATCCTGCACGACACCGACGTCACCGACCTCGACGACCGCGCCGAAGCACTGATCGTCGCTGCCGATCGTGCTCAGCACATCGCCCAGGTCGTGCGTCCGTCGCTCGAGTCGGGCACGCCCGTCGTCAGCGACCGCAGCGTGTACTCGACCCTCGCCTACCAGGGCTACGGCCGTGGCCTCGACGTCGACGAGTTGCGCACCCTCAACGAGTGGGCGATCGGCGACACGACCCCCGACCTCGTGATCCTGCTGCGCGTGCCCGACGACGTCGCCCGCCGACGCATGGAGCGCCGCGAGCTCGACCGGTTCGAACGGGCGGGCGACGACTTCCACGCCCGCGTCGACGCCGGCTTCGCCGAGATGTCGGCCGCCGACCCCGAACGCTGGGCGATCGTCGATGCGTCGGCCCCGCTCGACGAGGTCGCGACGACGATCCGCTCGATCGTGCAGGACCGGTTGGGCGTATGAGCACCGTCTGGGATGGCGTCGTCGGCCAGCCGACCGCGGTCGACCTCCTCCGCCGAGCGGCCGCCAACCCGGTCCACGCCTACCTGTTCGTCGGCCCGGCGGGCTCGACGAAGAAGGAAGCGGCCCGGGCCTTCACCGCTCGCCTGCTGACCGGTGGCGACGATCCGACCACCCGCGACGCCGAACTCGTCCTCCGCGGCGAGCACCCCGACGTTCGCGAGGTGGAGCGCGAGGGCGCCCGTATCTCGTTCGATCAGGCTCGAGAGATCTCCCGCATCGCATCGCTCGCCCCGACCGAGAGCGATCGCAAGGTGATGATCCTCGACGAGTTCCACCTGCTCTCGCCCGAAGGCGCAGCCCTGCTCCTGAAGACCATCGAGGAACCGCCCCCGTCGACGACGTTCCTGATCCTGGCCGACACGATCCCGCACGACCTGATCACGATCTCGTCCCGGTGCGCCCGGATCGACTTCCGGGTCATCACCGATGGTGACATCGCCGCCCGACTCGTCGCCGACGGCCACGACGCCGAGGCCGCCCAGGTGGCCGCACGAGCGGCTGCCGGCAACCTCGACCGGGCACGGGTCCTCGCGTCCGATCCGGCCCTCGTCGAACGGCGCAACGCCTTCGCATCGGCGCCCCGAGAACTCGACGGCAACGGCACGACGGTCATGCGTCTGGTCGACCAGCTGCTCGCCCTGATCGAGTCGGCCGCCGGTCCGCTGTCGGAACGGCAGGCGACCGAGATCGCCGAGTTGGACGAGCGGATCGAGCGGTACGGCGAGCGGGGCTCGGGCAAGAAGGCGCTCGAGACACGCCACAAACGCGAGCAGCGACGCCACCGAACCGACGAGATCCGCTCCGGTCTGACGGTGATGGCCGGCGTCTACCGTGACGCGCTGGTGGGCGGCAGCGCCCGGCGACCCGACGAGATCGCGGACGCCGTCGACCGGCTCCACCAGGCGATGGAAGCGCTCGAACGGAACCCGAACGAGCCGCTCCTGCTCCAGAACCTGCTCTGGTCGCTCCCGTCGATCTGACGGCGAGCGCTGACCGGCGGAGCCGGCAACCTCAGGGGGCCGGCGTGAAGATCGCGGTGATCGTGCGGCCGAGCACGCTGCCGCTCGTCGACAGGTCCTTGTCGGAACAGGCGACGCTGTACGACACGGTCTGACCGGCGTCGATGTCGAAGGTCCGAGTTCCCGACAGCGTCCCCTCCGCCCGTGGCTGTTCGTGGCCGTAGTCGGACACAGTGGACGATCCGATGTCGCTGAGGTTCACGGATCCGGGGATCGAGGTCGTCTCGAACGGCGCGCACGTCGCGTACGTGAACGAACCGCTCGTCGAGACGGTCGCGTTGGTCGAGTAGTTGATCGTCACCTGACCGTCGACGGGCGCCGTGACGCTGACGTCGATGACCGACGCCGCCGTCGACGACAACGGCGTTCCTGCGGCGATCTCGTTCGAGACGGCGAACGAACGGCCTTCGGCGAGATCGGTCACCTCGGCCTCCAGTGATGCGACGTCGGACTCGACGGCGGCGAGGTCGGACTTCACCGCACCGAGCTCGTCCGCGAGCTCCTGCAACGACGACCCCGAGTAGTACCCGACCACGTCGATGATGATGTTGACCGAACCCGCGAAGTTGTACACCTTGATCTTGCCGTCGGGCGACAACTTCACATCGACCTTGTTCGGCGTCGCCGGCGCACCCGCAGTCACGTTCAGATTCGACAACGTCGGCGCCGACGACAGATTCGCCGGATACAACCGCACATTCGACGGCGCCGTCGCGTTCACCGCCGTCACGTTCAACGCCACACCGACCGCATCGGACGGAATCGCCAACGCACCCGTGCACTGACCATTCGAACCACGCACCGTCACCGTGACCGCCTCATCGGCACCGATCGGCGCACTACGCGGCCCGACCGTGTTCGGCGCCGGCCGCGTATCGGTCAAACGACAACCCGCCGTCGGCACGAACGTCGCATCGTCATCACCCGGCGCAGCATCGACCGACCACGCCTGCAACACCACCACGAAGGCCAACAGCGCAACCACCGCCGCACCAGCAACCCACACACCACGAAACCGCCACGTACTCATTCTCAACACTCCCGCCGAGCTATCAGGGCGCCCGGCTCCGCTGCCGAACGCGTTCCGCCCGAGGATGGCACACGCCGCCACGCGCACCGCGTCTTTGCGCCGGTGATGTTGATCCCCTGGTCGCTCCTGTCTATCGAGCGGCCGGTGCCGACCGTCGATCTCAGGGCGCCGGCGTGAACGTCGCCGTCAGGCTCGGGCTGAAGGCCCAACCCGAAGTCGACGACTGACTACGGCTGCAGGCGACGATGTACGTGACGGTCTGACCCGCAGCGATCTCGAACACCCGCTCACCGGTCGCGTTGCCTTCAGCGTTGTTGACCTCATGGCCGTAGGCCGAGACGAACCCGACCCCGACGTCGTCGATAGCGACTCGTCCGGTCGGCAAGGTCCCATCGACGAACGGTGCGCACGTCACGTAAACGGCGCCCGGACTTCCGGTCACGGTCACGATCGTCGAGTGGTGCACCGTCACGTGGCCATCGGCCGGCGCCGTCACCGACAGCTCCGTCACTGCTGCGGCACTCGATCCGATCGCCTGTTGAGGGCGGTCGCCGGCCGATACCGTGAAGGGCATGCGCGCGGCGAGCGACGCGACCTCGGACTCGACGGCGGCGAGATCGGACTTCACCGCACCGAGCTCGTCCGCGAGCTCCTGCAACGACGACCCGGAGTAGTACCCGACCACGTCGATGATGATGTTGACCGAACCCGCGAAGTTGTACACCTTGATCTTGCCGTCGGGCGACAACTTCACATCGACCTTGTTCGGCGTCGCCGGCGCACCCGCAGTCACGTTCAGATTCGACAACGTCGGCGCCGACGACAGATTCGCCGGATACAACCGCACATTCGACGGCGCCGTCGCGTTCACCGCCGTCACGTTCAACGCCACACCGACCGCATCGGACGGAATCGCCAACGCACCCGTGCACTGACCGTTCGAACCACGCACCGTCACCGTGACCGCCTCATCGGCACCGATCGGCGCACTACGCGGCCCGACCGTGTTCGGCGCCGGCCGCGTATCGGTCAAACGACAACCCGCCGTCGGCACGAACGTCGCATCATCGTCACCCGGCGCAGCATCGACCGACCACGCCTGCAACACCACCACGAAGGCCAACAGCGCAACCACCGCCGCACCAGCAACCCACACACCACGAAACCGCCACGTCGTCATGCTCAACACTCCCGCCGAGTAGATGGGGCGCTCAGCTCCACTGCCGAACGCATCGTCCACCGAGCATGGCACACGCCGCCGACCCCGTCGAGCGGCGTGCTGCGACGTTGGCGTGCCGAACCAAACGGGTACGGGCCCCGACATGACACTCGCCTCGATCCGACTCGTCTCCGATGCGCTCGATCTGTGGTTCGTTCCGATCGCCGCGCTGACCATGCTGCTCACCGTCACGCTGGCCGTGCGCATCGCCGACGTCCGCTCGTTGTCGAAAATGATGAGCTTTGACTTCGCCGTCACCGTCTCGTTGGGTTCGGTGCTCGCATCGATCGTGACGCTCTCGACGCCGCTGCTGGACGGCGTCGCCGCCGTCGCGGCCCTCCTCGGTGTGCAGGCGGCGCTCACCGCCATCCGCCGACGATCCAACGCCGCCCGGCGGGCTTCCGACAACGCACCGATTCTCCTCATGGACCGCGGAACGCCCATCGAAGAGAACCTGCGCGAGGTCCGCATGACCCTCGGCGACCTCTACTCGAAGCTCCGCATCGCCGGCGTGACCTCGATGGACGAGGTCGGTGCGGTCGTCCTCGAAACCACCGGCGACGTCGCCGTTCTCGCCGCGAACGACATCGACGACGAACTCCTCACCGACGTCCGCCGAGGCGCTGCGACCTGAATCGTCACGAGGCACACGAGGCAACCAGGTCGTGCACCACGTTTGCCTCTCCCCGGCGTATGTGGGACGGCGAATCCAGCGCTAACCTGTCGGACCGCTGCCCAGATAGCTCAGTCGGTAGAGCAACGCACTCGTAATGCGTAGGTCAGGGGTTCAATTCCCCTTCTGGGCTCTGCAGAACGGCCGGACCCTCGGGTCCGGCCGTTCGTCGTTCATCCCTGCTCGGGCGGAGCGATGATCGGATCGTCGCGGCGGGTCGGGGTCCGGAGGATCACGACGGTGCCGATGACGCCGGCGGCGATGATGACGCCACGGACCACCCAACTGTCGAGCAGGAAGGCGCTGATCGCGATGGCGATCGTCATCATCGCGATGGCCGTCACCTTGGCCTTCATCGGCATGCCCAGCCCGGCACGGTAAGCCTGCACCGCCGGCCCGACCTTCGGCAGACCCAAGACCCACTGTTCGAGGCGCGGGCTCGATCGGGAGAACGCCGCAGCGGCGAGGATCATGAAGCCGGTCGTCGGCAGGCCCGGCACGACGACACCGATCAAGCCCAAACCGACGCACACCAGACCCGCCACGGCCCAGAGTGCCCGAGCCAACCGTGACCGCACGACCGGCGTCGCGGCCAGTGCCAGCTCGTCTCGTTCGAGCGAGCCCTGGGGCGATCCGGGCGACATCGCCGTCATCGTACGGGCGGCCCGGCGAGGTGTCGACCGGACCTTGGTCCCCTCTCGGAGATCACCGCTCGGCGACGTAGGTTTCGGGTGCGCGACGGACGGGCACCGCGCCGTCGACGCCACCGATCGGAGATCCAACCATGACGACACGCATCGAAACCGACACCCTCGGCGAGGTCGAGGTGCCCGACGTGCGCTACTGGGGCGCCCAGACCCAACGCAGCCTCGAGAACTTCGACATCGGTGGGCAGACGATGCCGCGCGAGATCGTCATGGCCTTCGCGCAGCTCAAGAAGGCAGCGGCGCTCGTCAACGCCGACCTGACGGAGTTCCCGGCCGAGACCGCGAACGCGATCGCCGCTGCGTGCGACGAGATCCTGGCCGGCGACCACGACGACGAGTTCCCGCTCGTCGTCTGGCAGACCGGTTCGGGCACCCAGAGCAACATGAACGTCAACGAGGTCGTCGCCAACCGCGCCACCGAACTGCTCGGCGGCGACTTCCGGGCCGAGAAGCTCGTGAAGGCCAACGACGACGTCAACAAGAGTCAGAGCTCGAACGACACCTTCCCGACGGCGATGCACATCGCCGTGTACGACGCGATCGTCACTCGGATGCTGCCGAACGTGCGGCTCCTCCACGACACGCTCGCTGCCAAGTCGACGGAGTTCATGGATGTCGTGAAGACGGGACGAACCCACCTCATGGACGCCACCCCCGTCACGCTCGGCCAGGAGTTCAGCGGGTACGCGATGCAGCTGCAACGAGGCATGGAGGCGGTCGACGACAGCCTCGTGCGGGTGCGCGAGCTGGCCCTCGGCGGCACCGCCGTCGGCACCGGCCTCAACACCCCAGAGGGCTACGACGTCGCGGTCGCCGCCAAGATCGCCGAGCTGACCGGCCACCCGTTCGTCACCGCCGAGAACAAGTTCGAGAGCCTCAGCGCCCACGATGCAATGGTCGAGATCAGCGGCGCGCTGAAGCGGTTGGCCGTGAGCCTGATGCACATCGCCAACAACATCCGGATGCTGGCGAGCGGTCCTCGCACGGCGATCGGCGAGATCGTGCTCCCGGCCAACGAACCGGGCAGCTCGATCATGCCGGGCAAGGTCAACCCGACCCAGTGTGAGGCGCTCACGATGGTGAGTGCTCAGGTGATCGGCAACGACACGGCGGTCAGCGTCGCCGGCACGCACGGCCACTTCCAACTCAACGTCTTCAAGCCGGTGATGGCCGCCAACGTGCTCCACAGCATCCGACTGATCGGCGACGCCTGCAAAAGCTTCAACGACCACTGCGCCGTCGGCATCGAGCCGAACCGAGCGCGCATCGAGGAGCTGCTGGGTCAGAGCCTCATGCTCGTCACGGCCTTGAACACCAAGATCGGCTACTACGCGGCGGCCGAGATCGCGCAGGCGGCGCACGCCAACGGCACCACCCTGCGCGACGAGGCCGTGAACCTCGGGCACCTCACCGCCGAGGAGTTCGATGAGATCGTCGTCCCCGACAAGATGGTCGGTCGCACCGGCTGACGACGCCGAAGCGCGGGTCAGCGCTCGATGCCGAGTTGGGCGTAGAGGCTGTCGACGTTCCAGTACTGACGCAGCGCCGCGATCGTGTCGCCGTCGAAGTCGGCGACCGCGACGCCGTTCAGAAAGATCTTGCTCCCGTTCGGTTCGAGCACATCACCACTGGCGAGTTCGATCGAGCCGACGAGCTGGGTCGACATCGTCCACTCGGCGCAGGCCTGCAGTCCGCCGACGTCGAGCGGGCGCACCTCGACCGACACGTCACCGAACGCCTCGTCGCGCTGGTCGATGGCTGCGAGCAGTTCGTCACGCGTCGCCGTCGCCAGCTCGGGCGTCCACACCCGCACATCGGGTGCGAGCGTGCGTGTGAGCACGTCACGGTCGTACGTCGCGAGCGCCCGCAGTGTCGCCGCCAGCACGTCGGCGCGTCGTGCGGCCGTCACGATGACTCGAGCCGATCGATGGCCGCCCGATGTTCGTCGGGTGTGAGGGCACCGGCATCCAAGAGCCCGTCGAGATCGGCCCGGATCTGTTCGGGAGCCGGCCCGACCGCGTTCGGCGACTCGGGGGCGGCGGGCTGGTGCCGAGCCGACTCGAACTCCCGCTGCAGGCTCCGGTTGTACGCAGCCTGATCGGTGCGGTTCCGCGGCAGCGAGAACGGCATCCACGTCTCGCGTGGGCGATAGAGGAAGAGCATCGACGACCCGTCAGAGGCCGAGCAGCTTCGCCTTCTCGGCGGCGAACTCGGCCTCGGTGAGGATGCCCTGCTCCTTGAGCTCGGCGAGTTGCTTGAGCTGCTCGATCGGCACGGACGACGCCGGCGCCGCGGCGGGCGCAGCGGCGGGCGGCGCCTCGTAGACGGGAGCGGGTGCGGGCGCCGGGGCGGGCTCGTAGTACTGCGGTTGCTGTTGTTGCGACCAGCGATTCGCCTGGCGACGCGAGACACGGTTGGAAACGGCGGTCGCGGTCCCCGCCACCACGGCGGTTCGGGCGACGCCTCGGAGCAGTCCTGGCATGATCGGTCCTTCTTTCTGTCGTTCGCTCGTGGGTCAGTCGGTCTCGGTTGCGTCGAGCGCAGCGGCGATGTCGGCGAGGGGGATGTATCCGGCGGCGACCAGTTCGGCTCCGCCGTTGCGCAGCCCGGCGACGAACCGTGTGGCCCAGCAGTTCTCGAACAGCAGGATGCCCGCCGACGATCCGGGCTCGATCGCCGCGGCCGCGTCGTCGAAGTCGGACTGATCGAGCAGCCCGGCGGACACGCCATGGAAGACGGTCATGTCGAAGTCTCCGCTGTCGATCTCCTGGAGTTCGGCCGCGGTCACCGAGCCGTCGTCATGACGGGTGACGAAGGCCAGATCGAGCACGCGGATGATGCCCCGATCCGAGAGCTCGATGAGCTCGGCGAGCCCCTCGCCCGTCATCCGGTTCCCGGGGAACTCGACGATCAGGTAGCTGATCGGTCCCATGGTCGGTTCGGCGTCGGTCACGGCATGCTCCTCGCGGTCGGGTCGGATGTTCGACGTTCGAACCTTACGACGGGTCGCCGGTGCGGCGCCCCACCCGATGTGGGCGACTTTCGGCGTCGCAATCCCCCCGCTCCGACGGTCAGCCGGCCGCTTCCGAACGCTCGGCCCGCCGCATCTGGAGCTGCTTGTCGGCCCACACGATCAGCGGGGCGATGGCGGACAGGCCGATGCAGACGGCCCACTGGCCGCCGGTGAGCGGCGTGCTGAGCAGCAGACGCTGCAACATACCGAGTTCGACCGCGGCCCAGGTCAGCGTCCAGCCGAACAGGATCCAACCGAGATACGGGAACACCGGCGACGACCACACCGGCTCGCGTTCGCGTCGCATGACCAGCCCCATGTTCACCGAGCTGAGCGCCACGACGGCGAAGGCCATCGTCATCGATGCGCTGGGCAACTCGGTGCTGGGTTCGTCGGGCCCGAACGACAGCACGCACAGCGCTGCGACGGCGACGACGAAGCCGCTGACGACCCATCGGATGACCTGGTCGCGGTTGACGATGCGGGTGCCCGGCGCTCGCGGCGGCCGTTGCATCACCCCCGGGTCGGGCACGTCGACGACGATGCCGATCACGACCGTCACGACCACGAACAGCTTGCAGAACAGCAGCATCATCGGGAACAGCGCGACGCCCTCGTTGATGTCGAGGATCGTGGCGATCAGCATCAGCTGCAGCACCGACGACAAGATCGTGAGCTGGAGCTTCACGTACGTCGTGATGCGACGGTAGATGTCGCGCCCGAGGTCGACGGCGTGGACGAGCGTGGCGAAGTTGTCGTCGGTCAGCACCATCTTGGCCGCCTGCTTCGACACCTCCGAGCCGCTGCCCATCGCCACCCCGACATCGGCCTGTTTGAGCGCTGCTGCGTCGTTGACGGCGTCACCGGTCATCGCCACGACCTCGCCGGCGTCCTGCATCAGCCGGGCGAGACGAACCTTGTCCTCCGGCGCGACCCGCCCGAACACGTGCAGTTCGGGCAGCCGGTCGAGCACCTCCTGGTCGGTCATCGCTCCCAGCTCGGCCCCGGTGGCGACGCCGGGCCCGAGACCGAGTTCGTCGGCGATGGCTCGGGCCGTGATCGTGTGGTCGCCGGTGATCATCCGCACGTCGATGCCGGCGGCGAGTGCTTTGGTGACGGCGGCCTTCGCTTCGGTGCGAAGCGGATCGATGATGCCGACGATCGAGACGAACACGAGATCGTGCACCTCGCTCATTGCGTCGGTGTCGGCGGCAGCCATCACGTCGGCCGACACATCGCGCACGGCGAACGCCAGCACCCGGAGACCGTGCTCGGACAGGCGCCGGTTCGCGGCGAGGATGTCGTCACGCACCTGCTCGATCGGCACCTGCTCGCCGTGCCACAGCGCAGACGAGCAACGACCGAGCACCACGTCGGGTGCCCCCTTGACGGTCATGAAGTGCGGTTCGACGAACCGGCCACCGGAGATCCACGACGGCCGGTCGTGATAGGTCGCCATGAACTTGTAGTCGGAGTCGAACGGCACCTCCGTACGACGCGGCATGGCCCGTCGGGTCTCCTCGGCGTCGACACCGACCTTGGCGGCGAGCACCACCAGCGCCGCCTCGGTCGGGTCTCCGATGACGGTGCCGTCGTCGCCGACCGTGGCATCGCTACAGAGCACCAACCCGAGCGCCAACCGCTCGAAGTCGGGCGTCTCGACGCCGGCGACGCTCAGCACGGCGCCCGTCTTGTCGTAGCCGCCTCCCTCGATCTTGTACCAGTCCCCGGCGGCGAACATGCTCGTCGCCGTCATCGCGTTCATCGTCAGCGTGCCGGTCTTGTCGCTGTTGATGACCGTGGTGCCTCCGAGCGTCTCGACGTCGGTGAGCGTCCGCACGACGGCCTTGTCCTCGGCGAGCCGTCGCGCACCCGAACCGAGGATCGACTGGACGAACGTCGGGAGACCGGTCGGAATCGCCGAGATAGCCGTCGTCACGCACAGCAGCGCCAGCGTCTCGAGGTCCTGATCGCGGATCACCCCGGCGATGGCGATGATGCCGACGGTGATCGTGGCGAGCAGGCCGAACACCTTCGTCATCCCGTCGAGTTCCTGCTGGAGCGGCGACCGTGTGCGCGTGGTCGACGACACCATGCCGGCGATGCGTCCCATCTGTGTCGATGCGCCGGTCGAGGTCACGACGAACGTCGCCGAACCCCGCGTGATCTGGGTGTTCTGGAACACCATGTTCGTGCGGTCACCGAGCGCCGTCTCGGGATCGGGGATGGCGCCCGGCGATTTGGGGACCGGGGCGCTCTCACCCGTCAGGGCCGCCTCCTGCGCTTCGAGCGTCGCCGACGACAGGAGCCTGCCGTCGGCCGGGACGAGATCGCCCGCCTCGATCAGCGTGATGTCGCCGGGCACGAGACCGCTGGCCTCGACCAACGTCACCTCACCGCCTCGACGCACCCGCGCCTGGGGCACCTGCAAGCTCGCGAGCGCATCGACGCTCGCCAGTGCCTTCTTCTCCTGGCTGGCGCCCATCACCACGTTGAAGGTCACGAGCAGGGTGACGATCACACCGGTCGGGAACTGCTCGATGACGAAACTGACTACGGCGACGATCAGCAGCATGATGTTCATCGGGTTCGTGAGCTGACCGCGGGCGATCTCCCACGTGGTCGGAGGTGGCTCCTTCGCCAGCTCGTTCGGGCCGTAGCGGGCGAGCCGTTCGGCGACCTCGGTGTCGGACAGGCCCTCCACGGGGTCGACACCGAACTCCTCGGTCGCGGCGGTGCCGTCGACGGTCCACCACGACGTGGGTCCCGTTTCGACGCGCTCCACCGCGCTCACCTTCTCGCTCCGATCGACGCACACACCATCTCGGTTCCTCCTGGTCGCGAACGCCACGCTCGGTGTTCGACTGTCCACGCCGAACAGTAGGTCGATCGGACGACACGTGTCGTCACCTCATGTCATGATGAGCGCGAACGCCGGGCACCGACCGGCCGAGCGAGGAGACGGGCGTGAGTCGACCGGTGACGGCACCGCTGAAGGCGAATTGGTCGATCGTCGACGGGCTGCCGCTCTTCCACCGATCCGGCCCGGTCGAATCCGGTCGACCGCTCGTCCACGTCCACGGGTTCGGTGTGTCGGGCAGCTACCTCGAGCCGACCGCCGCCCGCCTGGCGAGCCGGTACCCCACGTTCGTCCCCGACCTGCCCGGCAGTGGACGAAGTCATCGGCCGGCCCGGCCGCTCGACATCCCCGGCCTCGCCCGGACGGTGATCGCCTATCTCGACGCGGTGGGCATCGAGCGCGCCAGCTTCGTCGGCAACTCGCTCGGCTGCGTCGTGCTGGTCGAAGTCGCCGCGGCGTGGCCCGATCGTGTCGATCGCATCGTGCTCGTCTCGCCTGCCGGCGGTGTGAACAACCAACCGCTGCCGCGAGCCCTGCGGCAGATGGTCACCGATTCGGTTCGAGAGCCACCGTCGCTGTGGCCGGTCGCCGCCGCCGACTACCTCCGGTTCGGCGTCACACGCAGCTGGCGGCTGTTCGCCGACATGGTCGCCTACCCGACCCTCGACCGACTCGAGTTACTGAACGCGCCCACGTTGGTCATCGGCGGCGATCGCGACCCGCTCGTCGACTTCGGGCGGGCGAGCGTGTTCTCAGGGCTTCCGCACGTCGACGTCGTCCGGGTGCACGGTGCGCACGCGCTCAATTACTCCCGCCCCGACGTCGTGTCGGCGCTGATCGACGCTCACCTCACCGGCAGTTCACTGGCCGACCCGGACGTCGACGTGATCGACGTCCCGGGCCGGTGACGCCCGGCAGGGTGGTCAGCACTCGACCTCGCCGTCGGGGTACTCGAGCACGAGGGTCTCGCCGGGCTCGACGAACGAGCCGGCGATGATGCACGACATCATCGAATCGTCGGTCGTGCCGCCGGGGAACACGAACCGGATCGTCGTACCGTCGACGACGATCTCGGGCTCGGGCTCGAGCTGGCTCGCCACGGCACCGAAACGGGTCTCGGGCGACAGCGACGAGATCGCATCGCTCAGCGTCCCGTCCTCGTCGACGGCGCCGAGGATGTCGTCGGCCACCTCCTGGCCCAGTTCGGCAGCGCCCTCCACCGACGCGTCGCCTCCGGATGTCGTGTCGTCGCCCGCCTCACCGGCGTCACCATCGCCCGAGTCGCTCGACGAGTCGTCACCCGAGTCGCTGTTCGAGTCGCTCGCCGAGTCGTCCGCCGGCTCCTCCGCTGCGGGCTCGGCGGCAGGTTCGTCGTCGTCGGAGCCGCACGCGCCGAGCAGGACGGCGCCGGCGAGGGCGACACTCGTGACGAGGCGGGCGGTTCGGTTGGTTCGGGTGGTGTGGTGACGCTGCATGATGGCTTCCTCGATCGTGTTGGGGGTCGGTCGGAGACTGTGCCAGATCGCGCATTGCGCGATCAGGGATTTCAGCGGGCGTCGAACACCACGTCGTCGGGCGGTGTCCCCGTCGCCTCGAGGACGGACGGCCCGTCGGCGAGCACCTCGTCGAGGAACGCCAGCACGTACGTGTCGAGCAGTTCGGCGACGCGGGCCGGGTCCATGTCGTCGTCGGAGCACCCCTCGGCACCCATCGTCTCGATCGTGTCGATCACGATCTCGGGGATGTCGGGCAGGTTCGGCACCTCGTCCTGATAGGCGCACAGATCGGTGAACGACTGGTGCTCGCCGGCGACCAGCTCGACGCGGTACGACGGCGAGCTGAGGGTCGCGTTGTCCCAGAGGCGGGTCACGTTGGGATCGACCGGCGTCGTGATGTCGTCAGAGCCGACCACGACCATCATCGGGACGTCGATCGTGGCGAGGGCCTCGTCGGAGAAGGCGTTCGAGCTCACGGCCGGGGCGAGCGGGATGATCGCGTCGACCCGCTCGTCGACGGGGAACTCACCCAACTCGTTCGAGAAACCGGTCGCCATGGCGATCGTCGTGAAGCCACCGAAGGAGTGTCCGGTGACGACCACCTGCTCGGCGTCGACGCCGGCGGCGGCAGGTCCGGCCGACGGATCGGCCGGGTCGGTCATCGCGTCGATCACCCGACGCACGTCGTTCGGACGGTTGAACGAGATGACGGCCGGGTCGGCACCGCCGCCGGCGATCCGTTCGATCGCCGTGTTGCCGGTGTGATCAGGTGCTGCGACGACGTATCCGTGGCTGGCGAGCGCCTCGGTGTATGCGCTGTGGATGTACCGCAGCCCACCGCTGCCGTGCGAGTACACGACCAACGGGAACGGTCCGTCGGCCGACAGGGCGTCGGGTGTGGCCGTGAAGGCGACCGGCGACTCGTAGTACACGCCGGGGATCATCGTGTACTGGACGGGGGCGAGCGTCGACACGTCGGTGGCGGCGTCGAGCGGGAACCACACGTCGACCGTCAGCGGCCGCTCGGGGTCGTCGTCGAGGGTGATGGTCTGCACGCCGACCTCGTACTCGCCCTCGCCCACCGGTGTGAACGGCTGCTCGGCGACGGTCGTCGCCGGTGCCGTCGTCTCGGGAGCGGCTGTCGTCTCCGGAGCGGTCGTGGTCTCGGGCGCCGTTGTCGTCTCGGGCGCCGTTGTCGTCGCCGGCACGGTCGTGTCGGTCGCCTCGGTGGTGTCGGTGACGTCGGTCGGTTCGGTGGTCGCGGGAGCGGTGGTGGTGTCGGCCGACTCGTCGTCCGATCCGCCGCAGGCGGATGCGGCGAGAGCGAGGGCGACGAGCGAGACGAGCGATCGGCGTGACATGACCAGATCATGGCCGAGGCCCGGCACCCGTGTCCCATCGCGCTCACGACGGTTCCGACCTAGCCTGCCTGGATGACCGACGACGTCCCGGGCCCCGACGTCCAGAGCGGCGGCGTCCACAGCGGCGACGTCCGGAGCGGCGACGGGTCGACCGGCTCCCCTGGGTCGCACGCCCTCCCGAACGGGCTCGCCGTCGCCCTCGTGACCGTCACCTCCGGGTCGGTCCTGGTGCTCGAGATCCTCGCCGGCCGCCTGCTCGCACCGTACGTCGGCGTCAACCTGGAGACCTACACGGCGATCATCGGCACGATCCTCGCCGGCATCGCGATCGGTGCCTGGGCCGGCGGTGTCGCCGCCGATCGATACGACCCGAACCGCCTCATCCCCCTGTTCCTCACCTTCGGCGGGGCCCTTGCGATCGCGTCGATCCCGATCGTCCGGTTCCTCGGCGGCGACCCCGGCCCCGATGGCGACAGCCGGTCGAGCATCATCCTGGCGCTGTGGGCATTCGGGCCCTCGGCCGCCGTGCTCAGCGCGGTTCCGCCGGCCGTCGTCAAGCTCCAGTTGCGTGATCTCGCCCGGACGGGCGCCGTCGTCGGCCGACTCTCCGCGTGGGGCACGGCCGGTGCCATCGCCGGCACCTTTCTCGCCGGCTACGTGCTCGTCGCGTTCGCCGCGGTCACGACCCTGATCGTCGCCGTCGGCGGCCTCCTGGCGCTCACCGGCGTGGCGATGTGGCTCGCCAACCGGTTGGTCGACGCCACCCTGATGCTCTCGGCGAGCGGCGTGGCGCTCCTCGGCCTGGCCGGCGTCGCCGTCACCGACACCCCGTGCGACGTCCAGACGGCCTACTACTGCCTCTCGATCGTCGACGATCCCGATGATGAGTCGGGCCGGATCCTCGTGCTCGACGATCTCCGCCACAGCTACGTCGACCCCGATGACCCGACCCGCCTCGAGTTCTGGTACACCCGCCGCATCGCCGACGCGATCGACACCCAGAACCCCGCCCCCGACATCGACGTCGTGGCGATCGGCGGCGGTGCACTGACGCTCCCACGGTGGCTGGCGACGACCCGTCCCGACACCGACCAGACCGTGCTCGAGATCGACCCCGAACTGATCGACGTCGTCGACGACGAGTTCGGTCTGCCACCGGTCGAGATCATCACCGGCGACGGCCGCCAGGCGGTCCGCCGCATGGCCGACGACTCGGCCGACGTCGTCGTCGGCGACGCATTCGGCAGCCGCTCCGTACCGTGGCACCTGACGACGGAGGAATTCCTCGCCGACGTCGACCGGGTACTCCGCGACGACGGCATCTACGTCGTGAACGTGATCGACGGCGGCGACCAGTCGTTCCTCCGTGCCGAGGCGGCCACCCTCCTCACCACGTTCGACCGGGTGGCGGTGATCCGCAGCGCCGGCGTGGTGGACGGTGCGATCGCGAACTCGGTGATCCTGGCCGGCGACGCGACGCTCGACATCGACGCGTGGGACGAGGCCCGACGTGCCGCCGGCGACGACGGCGAACTCGTCGACGATCTCGACACCTGGATCGGCGACGCCATGACGCTCACCGACGACTTCGCCCCCGTCGACCAGCTCATCGTCGGCACCGGCTGACCCGGCTTCGCCCTCGTCCGCCGATCGTCCTACGCTCCCGGGCCATGTCGAGCCACCGGGGCGCAGCGTGAGTCGCCCGCCGACCACCTCCGATCGGATCGCCCTCGCCTGGCGCGAGCTGCGACGAAACGCGACCGGCACAGCGATGCGGGCCCACCTGCTCGGCCCCGACGGGCCGAAGCTCGAACAGGCCCAGACCGACGCGCTCGAGATCATCGCCGCCCACCGCGGCGGCATCCGGATGAGCGACTTCGCCGACGCCATGCACGTCGACCCGAGCACGGCCACCCGCGCCGTCGACCGGCTCGTCAAGCTCGGGCTAGCGGAGCGACGCCAGATCGACGACGACCGACGCTACGTCCAGGCGATCGCGACCCAGCAGGGCGTCGACACCGTGCGCCGCATCCGCAAGCTCCGGACGATGGCGATGCGACGCATCCTCGAACCGTTCGACGACCACGAACTCGAGGAGTTCGCCTCCTATCTCGAGCGTTTCGTCGCGACGATCGACGAACTGCTCGACGACCTGAACAACGACCGTCTCGACGACTGACCTGCCGGCCCGATCGCCCTGAGCGGTCGAGGAACGGACGCGTTAGGGTCGCTGCCGTGGCCGATCAGAGCACGTTCGCCGACCAGGCGATGGAGTACGCACCGCAGCTCTACTCGGCGGCGTTGCGCATGACACGCAATCAGGCCGACGCGGAAGACCTCGTGCAGGAGGCGTACCTCCGCGGCTTCCGCAGCTTCCACACGTTCCAGGAGGGCACCAACCTGCGGGCGTGGCTGTTCCGGATCCTCACGAACGCCTACATCAACCGGTACCGGGCGAAGCAGCGCCGCCCACAGGAGAGCGACCTCGCCGACGTCGAAGACCTCTACCTGTACCGTCGACTCGGTTCGATGGAGACCGCTGCGGCGTCGATGTCGGCCGAGGAGCAGTTCCTCGACATCTTCACCGACGACGAGGTGAAACAGGCCCTCGAAGACCTGCCGGAGAACTTCCGACTCCCCGTCCTGCTCGCCGACGTGGAGGGGTTCGCCTACAAAGAGATCGCCGAGATGCTCGACATCCCGATCGGCACCGTGATGAGTCGCCTCCATCGGGGAAGAAAAGCGATGCAGCGCGCGTTGTACGACTACGCAGAGGCACGGGGCCTCACCGGCGCACCGAGTGGCG
The DNA here is from genome assembly GCF_004364865.1 of Ilumatobacter fluminis. Lineage (NCBI taxonomy): Bacteria > Bacillati > Actinomycetota > Acidimicrobiia > Acidimicrobiales > Ilumatobacteraceae > Ilumatobacter > Ilumatobacter fluminis. Next base: position 795,708 of record NZ_SOAU01000001.1, on the reverse strand, counting down.
CCGACACCTGACCCAGCACGACACATGGCCGATTGCAACGAAACCATCCGCGAACTCGACGCCTATCTCGACGGCGAACTGAGCGAAGAACTGCGCGGGCACATCCACCTCCACCTCGACGGCTGCATGGACTGCCTGCAGGCGTTCGACTTCCACGCCGAGCTCAAGTCGGCGATCCGTCGGAAGTGCTCGAACGACGAGGTGCCGCCGGGCCTGCTCGCCAAGATCGAATCGTGTTTCGACACCGACTTCGACGGCGACGGCATCATCGGCGCCCCCGACCAGGCCTGAACCCGCTCCCATTCCGGTCCTGAACCGGCCGTCGATCGCGAGCGGATGCCGCGACCGGCGCCTCCGCTCGCTACGCTGACACCCATGCTTGCCGCCTACATCTGGCACTGGTGGATCGGTCTGGTCCTGCTCATCGCAGGAATCGCGGGCGCCGTCGCGCTCATCGGCGGCTACCTCAAGCAGGTGTCGTCGCAGCGCTACCCCGGCGGGAAGCGCGGCCGCGAGCAAGAGCTCTGAACGAGCTCGACCGGCTCCTCCCCCGCTGCACCTTCCCTGACGCGCCACGCCCCGTCGCTGCCGCCTTCTCCGGTGGCCCCGACTCGTCCGCGTTGCTGGCCCTGGCCCTCCACGCCGGCCTCGACGTCGTCGCGCACCACGTCGATCACGGCATCCGACCCGAATCCGCCGACGACGCCGCCCGAGCGTGCGCGATCGGTGACCGGCTCGGCGTCGAGGTCGTCGTCCACCGGGTCGAGGTGACACCGGGTCCGAATCTCGAAGCACGTGCCCGAGATGCACGCCGGGCGGTGCTCCCGACCGGGGCGATGACCGGCCACACCCTCGACGACCAGGCCGAGACGCTGCTGCTCCGCCTGCTCCGTGGCAGCGGTACGACCGGCCTGTCGTCGATCACGCCCGGACCGGACCACCCGCTCCTCGCGCTGCGGCGGGACGACACCGAGGCGGTGTGCCGCGAGGCCGGCATCGACCCCGTGGTCGACCCGTCGAACGCCAGCGACAGCATCTGGCGCAACCGCGTCCGTCACGAGTTACTCCCGCTGATGGGCGACATCGCCCGTCGCGACGTCGCCCCGATCGTCGCCCGCACCGCCGACCTGCTCCGCGACGACGACCGGGTACTCGATGCCCTCGCTGCCGAGATCGACCCCACCGACGCACGGGCCGTTGCCGCCGCCGACCCGGCGATCGCACGACGTGCACTGCGGCGGTGGCTGACCGAGTCCGGCTATCCGCCCGACGCTGCGGCGATCGACCGGGTGCTCGACGTCGCCCACGGGCGGGCGGTGGCGTGCGAGCTCCCTGGCGGACGACGTGTCGAACGTTCCCAGCAGGCTTTCCACATCGTTCCGCCGGCGCGGTAGCATCGACACCCGCATGTCGACGCGATCGAACACCGCCACCCGCCCCACGGAGACCGCCTGATGCCCCCGAAGCTGCGCGGCAAGTGGGCGCTCGGCATCCAGCCGCGCCATCTCACCTGGATCCTCCAGGACAAGCTGGCGATCTGCGAGCGCCCGGGTGGTTACGGCGAGAACCATCGTCGCGTCCGCCGCCAGGAGGAGATCATCTGGCTCCGTGAGAACGGGTTCAACTACGTGATCTCGATCATCCAGGCGTCGAGCAACCTGCACAACTACGAAGAACTCAACATGCCGTACCGGCACCGCCCGTTCCGCAACGACGAGCGCGATGCCTGGCTGCGGGCCTTCTACAGCGAGCTCGACGACCTGCTCAAGAACGGCAACAAGGTCATGGTGCACGGCGAGGAGCTGGGCGACCGCATCGTCGGCATCATGGGTGGCTACATCCGCTGGGCCGGCCTGATCGACGACCCGACCAAGGCGATCGAGATGACGGAGCGCCTCACCCACCGCAAGCTCGACCCCTGGGCGAGAGACGTCGTCAAAGACGCCGCCGGCCTCCGCTGACACCAGAAGGGGTCAGGCACCTTCTGGCGCTGACCTCGCGACGTCCTCGACCTGGAACGCCAGAAGGGGTCAGGCACCTTCTGGCACTGACCTCGCTACGTCCTCGACCTGGAACGCCAGAAGGTGCCTGACCCCTTCTGGTCAGTAGACGTTGCAGATGGTGGGGATGTCGAGCAGGGGTACGGGATCGACCGGTTCGGGCGACCCGTATCGCTGCTTCGGGCCCGGACGGACCTCGAAGTGCAGGTGCCAGCCGCCCGGTGATGCGTTGCCGGTGTCACCGACGTAGCCGATGACCTGCCCCTTGGTGACGACGCTGCCCTCTTCGAGCCCGTCGGCGAATCCGGCGAGGTGGTAGTAGCGGTACTGGACCGGGCCGTCGATCGGGTTGTCGACCCACAGACGCCATCCGAGTCCGGCGCTCGTGTCCGGGTCGGTGTGCTGGATCTCGAGCACACCGTCTGCCACGGCATAGACCTCCTGGCCTTCCATCGCCCCGATGTCGACCCCGTCGTGCTGACCCGCGCCTTGGGCCTTGCTGTGGCCGCCGAAGTTGTTCAGCACTTCGCACATGGGCGACGGCTCGATCGGGAACAGGAGCCCCTCGCCCGTGGTGATGACCCGTTCGGCGGCAGAATCGACCTCACCGGCGTCGGTGATGCCGCCCAATGCGGCAGCCGACCCGACCGACGCCGTGGCCAGGAACGTGACGGCCGCCACACCCGATCGGACGCGGCGACGGCGCGCTCGGATAGCGTGGTTCTCGATGGCAGGCGTACGGGTACTCGTCAGCGGCATGGGTGGGGAGCTGGGTTCGCGGGTTGCCAGTCTGCTCGAAGACGAGCCGTGGGTGGGATCGCTCGAGGGCATCGACGTCGATCCGCCCCGCAGGCGCCTTCGGCGGGCGGTCTTCCATCGTATCGTGCCCGGCCAGCACGACCGCACCGTCGACACCGTCACGGCGTTCAACCCCCACGTCGTGATCCACATCGCGGTGTGGGAGCCGAACGCCCGTGCCAGCACCGCGACGGCCCGATCGCTGACCGACGACGCCGCGACATCGATCCTCGGAGCCGCCGCCGAATGCCGGGCGCTCGAGTCGATCGTCGTCCGCAGCGGTATCGAGATCTACGGCCGCAACCGCAACTCGCTCACCCGCCCGACCGAGCGCGAACCGCGTGACCCCACCAGCGACTACGGCCACATGGTCGCCGACATCGAACGCACCGCTCGAGCGATCGGCCGCCGGGTCGGCGTCTCGGTCGGCACGCTCCGCCTGGCCACCGTGCTCGGGCCGCACGTCCCGAGCGCGCTCGGCCGCGTGCTGCGCATGCCGGCCGTGCCCTTCAGCGCCCTCGCCGATCCGCCGTTCGCGGTCATCCACCAGCACGACGCCGCCGAGGCGTTCGTGCTCGCCGCCAAGGCACGACTCGACGAACCGCTCAACGTCGTCGCTCCCGGCGCGATCACGGCGTACCAGGCGATCCGCCGCGGCCGTCGTCTTCCCGTCCCGCTCATCGGTCCCGAGTGGCGGGTCGCACGAGCGGTCAACCATCTCGCCGGCGCACCGATCCCCGATCACGTCCAGGAGATGTTCCATCGCGGACGCCTGGCAGACGGCCAGCGAGCCCGCGACGTGCTCGGCTTCGCCCCCACCACGTCGACCAGCGATGTCATCGACCAGCTCTACGGCTGGCCGAGCGTCGTCCACACCCCACCCACCGTCGCCTGGGAGTCAGCGTCATGAGCAATCCGGCACGCCAACTCGCCGACGTGATCACGATGCCCGCCCGCAACCTGGGCGGCCAGGCGGTCGACGCCGTCGGCACCGCAGCGGGCTCGGTTCGTGTCTGGACGGCCAACGAGGTCGACGACTGGGGCCGCGACAACGGCATCGTCAACCGGGCGTGGGCAGCCAGCCGTCTCCGCTGGAACATCTCCGTCGGCGGTGCCGAACACATCCCCAAGCGCAAGGGCGCGCTGATCGTCGTCAATGCCCGCCGGTTCGCGCTGGCACCCGTGTTCGCCGCACTGGCGATCGGCGCCGAGGTCGACCGGCCGGTGCGGTTCGTCGGCCGCCCCGACGTGGCACCGCTCGGTCCCGCCATGCAGCGACTCGGTGGACTCCTGCCGATCCCGCGCGAGATCGAGAGCGCCCTGCGGGCGAACGAGCTCGTCGTGCTCGGCGCCGCCACCGAGAACACGAACCGCAGCGCCGGTGTGGTCGACCACCGCATCGTCGGCTCCGCGGTGATGGCGAAGGTGCCCTCGATCCCGGCGGCGACGGTCTCCGTTCCGTTCCGTCGCGCGGCGCGAGTCGAGATCGGCGCCCCGATCCGGCTCTCCCGCAAGCGCCGCGGCCCGCTCGACGAACTCGAGACGGCCGACGCGCTCCAAGCACACCTCGACGCCCTCCTCGACGAGTTCGGCGGCGCCCTCACCGGCACCCCGCTCGACTGGATGCCGTTCAACGGGATCGGAGGCGTCTGATGCCGTACATCCGGTCGAGCGACGGCATCCGCCTCCACTACCGCGAGTCCGGCCGTCGCAGCGGCCCGCCGGTCTTGATGATCCAGGGGCTCGGCGCCGACAAGCACGGGTGGGATCTCCAGCGACTCGCGCTGGCCCCGAACTACCACACGATCGCGCTCGACAATCGGGGCGCCGGCCGCAGCGACAAGCCGTACGGCGCGTACTCGCTCGAACAGATGGCCGACGATGCGATCGCGGTGCTCGACGCCGTCGGGGTCGAGCGGGCGCACGTGATCGGCGCCTCGATGGGCGGCGCGATCACCCAGATCATCGGCATCCGCCACCCCGAGCGGGTGCGCTCGCTGACCCTGGCCTGCACTGCCTGTCAGCACCACCCGTGGCGGCGCGAGCTGCTCGCCGAGTGGGCCGAGATCGCCCAGACCCGAGGCGTCGGTGCCATGACGGCACAGGCCGCCCGCTGGGTCATCGGGCCGCGCTCGTTCCGCCGGCTCACCCCGGCGATCGGCTGGATGGGCCCGCTGGCGTTGGCCCGTCCGCCGCACGCGTTCGCCAGCCAGGTTGCCGGCATCTTGTCGATCGACGACGAGCTCAAGTCGCTCCTGCCCTCGATTGACGTGCCGACGCTGGTCATCGTCGGCAACCAGGACATCCTGACGCCGCGCGGTGACTCCGAGCAGCTCGCCGACCTCATCCCGACCGCCGAACTCGTCGTGGTGAGCGGTGCTGCGCACGGCTTCATGATCGAACACGCCACCACGTTCAACCGGGTGATGCTCGACTTCCTCGGGCGCGCCGAGCAGGCGTTCGTCGACCGCACCGCCGAGTCGGACGACGGCGTCGCCGCCCGGTCCGTCGGCTGATGCGCGTCGCGGTCGTCGGCGCCGGTATCGCCGGGCTGAGCGCGGCTGCTCGACTCGCAACGGATCATGACGTCGTCGTCCTCGAACGCAACGACACGATCGGCGGCCGACTCGGCACGATCGCGATCGGGGACGCCACGTTCGACGCCGGCGCCCAGTTCTTCACCGTCCGCGGCGACGACCTGCGGGCCCGAACCGACGACTGGCTCGAGCGGGGCATCGCCTTCGAGTGGTGTCGGGGATTCGGCGCTGCCGACGGCTACCCGCGATACGCCGGCACCGGCGGGATGTCGACGCTCGCCGTCGATCTGGCCGACGGGCTCGACGTTCGGACCCGCCACATGGTGTTCTCGTTGGAGCGCCTCGAGGACGGCTGGTCGGTGATGCTCGACGATGCGAGCCGACTCGAGGTCGACGCCGTTGTCATCACCTGCCCCGTCGCCCAGGCATGGGCGCTCCTGGCCCAATCCGACGTCGAACTCCCGGACGAGTTGGCGCGCAGCGACTTCCGGCGGATCATCGCTGCGCTCCTGACGCTCGACGGGCCGAGCACGGTGCCCGAACCGGGTGGGGTGCAACTCGATCCGGCCGACCCGGACGCCGTGTTCGGGTTCGTCGCCGACAATCAGCGCAAGGGCATCAGCGACGTCTCCGCCGTCACCGTGCACGCCTCGTGGGCGTGGAGCAGCGACCATTGGGACGACAGTGACGCCGACGTCACGGAGCAGCTGGTGGCCGGGTTGTCGGAGTGGGTCGACCCGGCCTCCATCGTGGCGACGACGATCCGCCGGTGGCGGTTCGCAGCGCCGGCCGACCCGTGGCCCGACCCCTGTTGGATCGACGAGGAGCACCGGGTCGTGGTCGCCGGCGACCTGTTCGCCGGCCCGAAGATCGAGGGCGCCTTCGATTCCGGCGTCGCCGCCGCTGCAGCCGTGGCCGGGTTCGTCGAGCCCTGATCGGCTACGAGCCCGAGTTCGTCGTCGGTGCCGCCGGTGTCGACGTCGACGACGGCACCGTGGTCGAAACCACGGGCGCGTACGGCACCCGTTCGCCGCACACGACGGCCTCGAGACGCCGACTCGTGATCGAGTAGATACTGGTGAAGTCGTCACCGAGCACCTCTCGGAACTCGCGATACGAATCGAACTCGACCTCGTCGCCGTCGGCGTCACGGCACCGGCGGTCGAGGACCGGCGCGTAGGGCAGTTCCCAGCCGTTCACGAGACGAGCTCGGCCGTCGTCGAGCACGTCGATCGCCGGGAACTCGACCGTGTCCCCGGCACCCATCGGCACGAGCGCGAACCACACCACGGCCTCCCCGAGGAGGTCGGCGACGACGGCGCAGACCCCGAGCTCGCCGAACTCGGGACACAGGTTCTCCCCCGGCGTGCCGGTGACGACGCGCAAGGAACGACTGCCGTCGATGATGAGCTCGGTGTCGCTCGCGGCGAGCCCGTCGTCGTCGAACCGGAATTCGGCGTTCCGCGACGAGAACACCCGGTCGACGAAATCGATCCGGTGCGGTTCGGAAGCACCGGAGCCGGCGTCATCGCCACCTTCGATCACCTCACGCGCAGCGAAGATCGTCGTGAGGAGGAAGAACAACCCCACGACGGCACCGACGGCCATGAAGAACCTGATGCTGAAGATCTGACGCATCCGTCAGCGACGTTAGCGACGCCGCACGCCCGCAGGGCGGCGCGATGCTCAGGCCACCGCCGCGGCGGCCGCGGCGTGGGCGCGTTCGGTGATGGCGTCGATCACCGAGTCGTCGTGCGCGAGGCCGACGAAGATCGCTTCGTACGCTCCGGGCGCCATCGCCACGCCCTGGTCGAGCATGGCGTGGAAGAAGCGGCCGTAGGCGGCCTCGTCGGTGCGCTTCGCCGACTCGAAGTCGGTCGGCGTGTCGACGTCGCCGCACACCATCCCGACGAGTGTGCCGACGACCGGGAACTGCGCGGCGAAGCCGGCTGCGGCGCAGGCGGCGGTGAGTCCGTCGGCCAGCCGACGGGCTCGGCGGCGGAGTTCGTCGTAGGTGCCGTCGTCGAGATGATCGAGCGCAGCGAGACCGGCCGCGGTGGCGAGCGGGTTGCCCGACAGGGTGCCCGCGTGGAAGACGGGGCCGAGCGGCGAGAGGGTCTCCATCAGTTCACGTCGACCGCCCACGGCGCCGACGGGCAGTCCCCCGCCGATCACCTTGCCGTACGTCGTGAGGTCGGGGGTGACGCCGTACGCACCTTGGGCACCGTCGGTGCCCAGACGGAACCCGGTGATGACCTCGTCGAACACCAGCACGGCGCCGACACGGTCGCATTCAGCCCGCAGCCCGGCCAGGAAGGCCGGGTCGGGGGCGACGACGCCCATGTTCGCGGCGACCGCTTCGACGATCACGCACGCCACGCTCTCGTCGAGCGTCGGCACCTCGTTGTACGGCACGACCATCGTCTCGGCGACGGCGCCGTCGGGGACGCCGGCGGTCCCGGGCAGGCCAAGGGTGGCCACGCCGCTGCCTCCGGCTGCGAGTAGTGCGTCGGTGGCGCCGTGGAAGTTGCCGTGGAAGATCACGACACGGTCGCGACCCGTGTAGCCGCGGGCCAGACGAACGGCGGTGCTGGTCGCCTCGGTGCCGGAGTTCATGAAGCGGACCTGTTCGCACGACGGCACCCGAGACGAGATCGCCTCGGCCAGCTTCATCTCGCGTGGCGTCGGCGCCCCGTACGACGTGCCATCGGCGACGGCGGCGGTCACGGCGGCGGTGATCGCCGGGTGAGCGTGACCGAGGATCACCGCGCCATAGCTCTGGACCAGGTCGAGGTACTCGGTGCCTTCGACGTCGTAGACGCGAGCGCCATCGGCCCGGGCGACGATGTACGGGCGCCCGCCGACCGATCGGAACGCTCGGATCGACGAGTTCACACCACCCGGAATCACGGCGGTGGAACGATCGAAGAACTCGTCGTTCGAGCGCAAACCGGCGCCGGTGCACACGGTCGGGACACACCCCGCCGCCTCGCAGGCGCCCGGGACGCAGACGTCGATCGTCATGATGTCGCCTTTCCGGCGGCCCGCTCGGCGAACCACCCGGTCAGATAGGTGAGGACGAGATCGGCACCCGCCCGCTTGATCGACGTCAGGTGCTCGAGGGCGACGACGTCGTGATCGATCCAGCCGTTGGCGGCCGCCGCCTTGATCATCGAGTACTCGCCGCTCACGTGGTACGCCGCGAGCGGCACGTCGACGTGGCGTCGGACCTCGTGGATGATGTCGAGGTAGGCCAGCGCGGGCTTGACCATCACCATGTCGGCGCCCTGTTCGAGGTCGGCCAGCACCTCGACGAGCGCCTCGCGGGCGTTGCGCGGATCTTGCTGGTATCCCTTGCGGTCGCCGCCGCCGGCGATCTCGACGTCGACGGCATCGCGGAACGGGCCGTACAACCCACTGGCGTACTTGGCCGAATAGGCGAGGATCGGGACGTCGGGGTGTCCGTGCTGGTCGAGTGCGCTGCGGATGGCGGCGACCTGACCGTCCATCATCCCGCTCGGTGCGACGACATGCGCCCCGGCGTCGGCCTGAGCAACGGCAGCCTTCGCGTACACCTCGAGCGTCGCATCGTTGTCGACGCTGCCGTCGCGCACGATGCCACAGTGACCGTGATCGGTGTATTCGTCGACGCACAGGTCGGCCATCAGCACGAGGTCGTCGCCGAGATCGGCGCGCAGCTGCCGGAGCGCGACCTGCACGATGCCGTCGGGATCGAACGCCCCGCTGCCGATCGCGTCCTTCTCCGCCGGGATGCCGAACAGCATCACCGACTTCACGCCGAGTTCGGCCAGACGGGCGACCCGGCGACGGAGGCTGTCGAGCGTGTCCTGATACACGTCGGGCAACGAGCGGATCTCGATCGGTTCGTCGATCGCCTCCCGAACGAACAGCGGCGCGATCAGGTCGGCGACGTCGACGCGGGTCTCGGCGACCAGCTCGCGCATCGCCGGCGTCGTACGGAGGCGGCGCGGTCGATGGGTCGGGAAACCGGCGGTCGCAGCGTCGACGGGCATGGCAGCAGGTTAGGTCCACGACGCCGGGCGCACACAGCCCCACCGGGCCCGACGGTACGCCGCCGGAGCGTGCGAGGCCTGTAGCGTCAGCGACGTGTCGGCACAGGCCTGGTTCTCACTCGACGAGGTGGCGGTCGTCCCCGGCGCGCCCACGTCGGTGCTGCTGACGGTCGAGAACGTCGGCGACACCACCGAGAGCTACAGCGTCATCCCGGCCGGGCTGACGGCACCGTGGACCACGATCACCCGACCCAACGTCACCCTGTTCGGTGGCTCGCAGGACGTCATCGAGGTCGTGATCCGGCCGCCTGCGATCTACACGACGACGGCCGGCCCGACCACGGTCGCCGTGCGCGTCGTCTCGCAGACCGACCCCGACGACGAGGTCATCGCCGAGACGATCGCCGAGGTCGCCTCGTTCGACGACCGGCGCATCACGACCCTGCAGCCGGTCCGACGTGCTCGACGCCGGGCGACGTTCGAGTTCATGGTCGAGAACCACGGCAACAACCTGGCGAACTGCCGGTTGCACCTGGTCGACCGCACCAACCGGATCGACGGCACCTTCGACCCGCCCGCCGTCGGCGTCGCACCCGGCTCGACCAGCCTCGTCCGACTCAACGCGAAGGTCGGAGGCAGCCGACTCCGCCGGTCCGAACGCCAGCTCGACTTCGAGATCGAGGCGACCGAACCCGACCACGAGCCGGCGAACGGTCTGGCGACGCTGATACAGCCGCCGACCCTGTCGGCACGCCTGATCGGGCGCGCCCTGGCGACGGCGGCGGTACTCGCCGCCGTCGTGCTCGCCTGGTTCGCCGTCGTCCGACCCGAGATCCGCGACGCCGCCGAGCGGGCGGTCGACGATCAGCTCGACGAGCTGACGATCGCACCCGCCACGACCGCACCCGAACCATCCGTCACCGTGCCGGTCGACGAGCCGGTCGTGGTGGCCGACGAACCGACCGGGACCCCGGTCTCGTACCGGATCGCCGTCGATGTCGGCGTCAACCAGGAACGCAGCGAGTCGGTCACCGTGCCGCCCGACAGCGAGTTCCGGATGACCGACCTGGTGCTGCAGAACCCGAACGGCGACCTCGGCACCGCCCAACTCCTGCGCAACGGCGACATCCTCTACGAGTTCGATCTCGGTTCGATGAGCTCGGCGAACGAGTTCCAGCCCCGCATCAGCCCGATCCCGTTCGCACCGTCGGACAACATCGTGCTGGCGGTCGAGTGCACCGTGGTCGGTCAGCCGTCGGGCACCGGATGCGACGTCGCCGTCCTGCTCGGTGGCGAACTCGTCGTCGCGAGCTCGACCGACTCCTGACCGCCCATCACACTCGTCCGTGGCGCGACCCGCTCGTGCCCCGACCAGGGCCCTGCGAGTTCGCTGCCGCGAAGGCGCCGTCCTAGCCCATGCCGAAGCCGGGGAGGCCCGGGGTCGGACGCTTCGGCGCCGCGACGAACTCGACCTCGACGGTTGCGATCGACGACTCACCAGCCGAGGCGACGAGCCGGTGGACCCCCGCCCGGATACGGGTCGGCGTCTGGAGCAGCGCCAGGGCCGCCCCAGCGTCGCTCGTGGTGACCTCCGCCCACGGCGCCGAACCGTCGTCGAACCCGATCGACACGGTCGTGTCGGCCGGGAACCCCTCGAGGCCGATGCCCAGCTGTGCGCCGACGGCGACCGAGTCGGTCGTGACCTCGAACGTCGGCTCGTAGCCGGCGTACCCGCCCACGAACGCTGCGGTGTACTCGCCGCCGGCTGTCGCCTGTGACGCTCCCGTCACAGCGACCAGCAGCGCGTTGCGATACCCGACGTCGGTCGGCTGGAACTCGATCTCGACCGCGCAGCTCGCGCCCGGATTGAGCGCCCGCCCGAGACAGCTCTGCTCCGTGATCACGAAGTCGTCCGGGTGGGCACCGGCCATGAACACGCGGCCTACCTCGGTCGGGAAGAACGCGATGTTCGAGATGTCGATCGCGACCCGCCCACCGGTCCCGCCGATGATGCCGGCATCCAGATCGACGCCGCCGGGCTCGGCCAGCAGGATCGGCTCACCCGCTGCGCCCCGAACGGTCGACGACACCGTCGGTGCGTTCCCGCCGTTGCCGCTGACGGTGAGTGTGCCCTCGTACCCTCTGACGGCCGTCGGCCGGAACGTCACGTGCACCGAACAGGTGGTGCCGGCGGCGACCAGAATGCCCTTCGCACACGTACCGCCGGTGACGCGGAACGGAGCATCGACGATGACCAACGTCGGTTCGAACGATGCCGGTCCGGCGTTCTGGACGCGCACATAGAGCTCGCTGCTCTCGAGATTGAGGATGGTCGAGCCGAAGTCGAGTTCGGCCAACGACAAACGCGGCGTCACCTCGACCGCGGCGATACCCCGGGCGCCGAGTTCGGTCGTGGGTTGACCGGAGAGCGGCCCGACGGCGGCGGTCTCGAACACGACCACCTGGCCGGTGCGCGACATCGCCGGGTTGCCGTGTGCCCCGGGCACGTCGGTGAGATCAGCGCCGTCGAGCACCCGCCGAACCGTGCCGAGCTCCATCTCGCTCACGAGCAGATCGCCGTCGGAGACGCGCCCGCCGCCGCCGCGACGGCTCGGCAGCAGGTTGGTGGCGTCGGTGACGAAGGCGACCTGGCTCCCGTCGGCGCTGACCGTCGGCGCCCACGACGACCCGTCGCCGGCGATCGGCACGCCGATCGCGATGTCGCCCGCATCGACGGCGGACACGATCGAGAGCGGTTCACCACGCGGCGCCTCGTCGAACACGCCGTTCGCGTCGGTGTCGCGATCGAAGCGGTACACCTGGGTCGGGCAGTCGGGCGTGCAGGGTGGCAGATCGGCAGGCACGAGCGTCCGGTCGTCGGACACGAAGGCGATGAACCGCCCGGCCTCCGACATCGACGGTGACGATGCACCGGTGGCGCTCGGCACGCCGCCACGCCCCGACACGAGGTGGACGGCGTTGCGCCGATCGAGGGTCGAGCGATCCCAGACGAACACCTGGGAGGTCGCCGCTTCGCCCGGCACCGGTCCGGCTGCCCAACCCGGCAGGGGCGCCGACGCCGTGGTGTCCGCGACGAACGCGAGGTGTCGCCCGTTCTCGGACAGCACTGGCTGGCGGGCCCCCTGGTACAGATACGCCCGATTGGGGGTCTCGACCGGCATGCCGGCGACCTCTTCTTCTCGCCCCACCTCGTTCACCGGCACGGTGATGTCGACGACCATGATCGTGCCGACGCCTTCGGGCGCGCCGGTGAGCTGGCGGACGTACGCCACGATCGCCCCTGAGCCGGAGAGCGCCGGCGGGGCGTCAGTGAAGACGCCGTCGATCGCCGTGCCGCTGCTGTTGGCCGACACCAGTTCCCAGCCGGCCGGCTGGCCGCCACACTCGGGGACGACGAGGCGATACACGTCCCATCGTTCGAGCTGATCGTCGTCGCGGAACAGGTCGTACGGGATCTCGGTGATCGCGACGACCACGCATCCGTCGGACGACAGGCGCGGCATCACCGTGTCGCCCGCCCGGACCGACGACGGGACCGGTGACAGCTCGACCGTCTCGCCGCTGTTCCGATCGGTCCGGAACACGCTTCGACGTCCGTCGACCGCACCCTCGAAGACGACCCAGCGTCCGTCCTGTGACACCGACGGCCGTGTTGCGTCGTCGACGTCGGCGACGAGCATGGAGACGCCGTCCTGAGCGCTCACCTCGGCGGGAGCGACGAGGGACACGCCCATGGTGGCGGTGACGAGGAGCGCCGCAGCGATCGACGACGCGCGCCACCGCGACCGTGCCGTTCGTGGTCGTCGCACCCTCGTGAATCCCTGCATCGTCGTATCCGTCCGAACGCCGCCCCGCTCGGCGGCCATGTTACGGGCCGCCGCCGAGCGTTCGTATGACCGTCTCGACGAGGCCGTCGATGGAGTGATCGGTCGCGGTCGCCGTCACCTGAAGGCCGTGTTCGGTCGCCGCCTTCGTCGTCGACGGGCCGATCGAGATCACGGCGGTCGGCGCCTCGGCACCGATGGCCTCCGACCACGAGATCGCGGCCGACCCGCTGGCGAACACCGCCGCATCGGCCGCCAGGGCCGCTCGGCGCTCTCGCCACGTCGGGACGCGCAGCATCGTCCGATACGCCGTGATCAGGGTGACGTCGTAGCCGCGCGCACGGAGGGCGTCGGCCGTGACGGGGTCGGCACGGTCGGCAACGGCGAGGAGCAGACGGGGTGACGGACCTGCGGCGTCGACGGCGGGCATCGCGGCGACGAGTTCGACGGCGAGCTGACGGTCGGGAACGACGTCGACGGGGCGACCACCGAGCCGTTCGGCGACCTGTGCCGTCTTGGTGCCGACGGTCGCGACCCGCAGATCGTGCCCGCGAGCTGCCGGCATCACCCGCTCGGCTCCGACCGGCGAGGTGACGACGACCCAGTCGTACGACTCGAGGCGGCCGAGTTCGGTTCGGAGCGTCTCGCCACCGTCGTCGGGGTCGGTCGTCTCGATGAGGGGAACGTGGACGACGTCGGCTCCGGCCCGGGCGAGCTCCGAGTCGAGCACACCGGGACGTTCGCGGGTGGTGACGACCGAGCGTCCGGCCAGCGGTCGGCGGGCGTCAGTTCGCATCGACACGCTCGCGTGCCGTATGAGCCACTGCTCGCGCCGTGCCGAGATCGCGTCCGTGGTCGCCCGACATCACGGTCGTCTCGGTGTGGACCCGTGCGACGTCGTCGGCGGCAAGGAACGTCGTGAGTCGGCCGTCGACCACGTGAGCTCCCACCGGGAGTGAGCAACCCGAGCCGAGTTCGCCGAGGAACGCCCGCTCGATCTCGACCGCGGTGCGCGTCGGCTCGTGGTCGATCGCAGCGAGCGAGGCCGTCGTCGCCGGGTCGTCGAGACGGCACTCGAGCGCCACACAACCCTGACCGATCGCCGGCACGAAACGGCCGGGGTCGAGCCGTTCGTCCAATCGCTCGGTCATACCGAGCACCTGCAGCGCGGCGACGGCCATGACGATCGCGCCGCCGTCGGGGATGCGCTCGAGGCGGGTGTGGATGTTGCCGCGCAGTTCGACGAACTGCAGATCGGGGCGGGCGAGCGCCAACTGCGCACGTCGGCGCACCGAGCCGGTCGCCACCGTGGCCCCCTCGGGCAGGTCGTCGAGCGTCGCCCCGATCAGGGCGTCGGCGGCGTCGCGGCGCTCGGTGTACGCACCGATCGTCAACCGTGGATCGGTCTCGGTCGGGAGATCTTTCGCGGAGTGCACGGCGACGTCGGCCCGTCCGTCGAGCACGGCGGCCTGGACCTCTTTCACGAACACGCCCTGCCCGCCGATCGTGTGCAGCGGGACGTTGGTCGCCTGCGTGCGGTCGCCGTGGGTCTCGATGATGACCAGCTCGGCGTCGACGCCGCGTTCGGCGAGTCGGGCAGCCACGAACTCGGCCTGTGTCCGGGCCTGAGCGCTCCCGCGGGTGGCGAGACGGAGCGTCGTCACGTCAACCGAGGTCGAACAGGTCGGCGACCGCTGCGGCGTTGCGTTCGCCCTGCGGGGTGCCGGCCTGCTGACGCAGGCGGACGGAGGGCTCGTGCAACAGCTTGGCGACGACGCCGCGGCTGATCTGTTCGACGAGTTCGCGGGTCTCGTCGTCGAGGCGATCGAGTCGTGCGGCGTGACGATCGAGTTCGGCGGCGCGCACCTCGTCGGCCCGGCGGCGCATCGACGAGATGAGCGGCGCGGCCTGCAGCGACGCTGCCTCGAGCGAGAACCGCTCGACCTCACCCTCGATGATCCGTTCAACGGCGGCGACTTCGGCGATCCGCTGCTGACGGCCCTTCTCCGCCCATGCGGTGAGGTCGTCGAGGTCGAGCACGCTGACGCCGTCGAGGTCGGCGACGTCGGGAGCGACGTCGCGCGGGACGGCGATGTCGACGACGAGCACGGGGCGCTCGGCTCGATCGCGGAGTCCGGCGTTGTCGGCCGTGATGATGTGGCCGCCGGCTCCGGTGGACGTCAGGACGACGTCGGCGGAGGCGAGCGTTTCGGCGAGCCGCTCGAAGCCGAAGGCGACGCCGTTGATCCGCTCGGCCAGCGCCTGGCCGCGCTCGGGGCTGCGGTTGATGACGACGACCTCGCCGACGCCTGCCGCGTGGAGGGCGACGGCGATGCCTTCGCCCATGGCCCCGGCACCGACGACGGCGACGTTGCGACCGTGCAGGTCGCCGAGGCGGTCGACGGCCATCTCGACGGCGGCGTGGCTCACCGATGCGGTGCCACGGCCGATCGCCGTGTCGGTGCGCACCCGCTTGCCGACCTCGATCGCATGCCGGAACAGCAGGTTGAGAGTCGTGCGCGAGCCGCCGTTGTGCTGAGCGACGTCCCAGGCGCCGCGCAGCTGGCCGAGGATCTCCGATTCGCCGATGACGGCGCTGTCGAGCCCGGATGCGACCTCGAAGAGGTGCCGGACGGCCTGGTCGTCGTGGTGCGAGTAGAGGTGCTCGTGCAGATCGTCGGCTGCGACGTGGGCCTGATCGCAGAAGAAGTCGCGGATGTCGGCGTAGGCCCCGTGGAATCGTTCGGTGACGGCGTAGACCTCGGTGCGGTTGCAGGTGCTGATGACGACGGCCTCGCGGACGTTGTCGCGTTGCACGAGCGCCTCGACGCTCTTGGGCACCTCGGTATCGGCGAGCGACACACGCTCGAGCAGGCTCAGCGGGCCGCTGCGATGGTTGATACCGAGGACGAGGATCGACATGTCGTGACCAGCCTAGGCCGTGACCCCGCGTCCGGGCTCGTTCGGAACGGCGTGAAGTTGGCCACCCTGGGCCGACGCCCGCCGCTGCTCGTGGTAACTCAGGATCTGGAGTTCGACGGCCAGGTCGACCTTGCGGATCGTGATACCGACCGGCACCGAGAGCACGACCGGGGCGAAGTTCAAGATGCTCGTGACGCCGGCCTTCACGAGGAGATCGGCTGCGTCCTGGGCGGCGACCGGTGGCGTCGCGATCACGCCGATCGAGACGTTCCGGGCGGCCACGATCTGGGGCAGTTCGTCGAGCGGGCGGACCCGCGCCCCGCCGACCACGGTGTCGACCTTGTCGTCGTCGATGTCGACGATGCCGGCGACGGGGAAGCCGCGCTCGGTGAAGCCGCCGTAGCCGGCGAGCGCCTGACCCAGGTTGCCGGCGCCGACGATGACGACCGGCCAGTCGTGGTCGAGGCCGAGTTCACGTCGGATCTGGTATACGAGGTAGTCGACCTCGTACCCCACGCCTCGCGTGCCGTAGCTCCCGAGGTAGGACAGGTCTTTGCGCACCTTGGCGGCGTTGACGCCGGCCAGCTCGGCGAGGCCCTCCGACGAGATGTTGGCCACGCCGGCTTCGGCCTGGTCGACGAGGATCTGGAGGTACACCGGGAGACGGGCGACCGTCGCTTCGGGAATTCGGCGTCGTGAACGATGTGGGGGCATCGTCCGTACAGCCTACGAACAATGTGCACAGATTCACAAGCTGACACGGCATGGGAGCACGGACGCCCCCGTCACCGCTGCCGGGACCGCGCTGCCGTCAGGCGAGGATCGTGCCCTCGAGCTCTCGGCGCATCAGCTTGCCGGCGGGGTTCCGCGGCAACTCGTCGACGAACACGATCTTGCTCGGGCACTTGTAGCGCGCCATGTAGTCGAGGCAGTGCTCGACCAGCTGGTCCTCGTCGGCGCTCGCCCCGTCCGCCAGCACCACGTACGCCTTGACCGCCTCGCCGTCGTGCGGGTGCGGCACCCCGAGCACACCGGCCTCGGCCACCGCCGGATGGCTCGCGAGCACCTCTTCGACCTCGGCCGGGAACACGTTGAACCCTGAGACGATGATGAGATCCTTGGCCCGGTCGACGAGGTACAGGAAGCCCTCGTCGTCGACGACGCCGACGTCGCCCGTGTGCAACCAGCCGTCGACGAGGACACGGTCGGTCGCCTCCTGATCGTTCCAGTAGCCCAGGAACACGTTCGGGCCCTTGATCCGGATCTCGCCGGCGTCACCGACCGGTACGTCGTTGCCGTCGTCGTCGACGAGTCGGACCTCTTGCGTGCCGAGCACGCGGCCCACCGACCCGGCTCGCCGACCCGACTCGATCGAGTTGGTCACGACGGGCGACGCCTCGGTGAGGCCGTAGCCCTCGAGGATCGTCAAGCCGAACTTCTCCTCCATCCGGTCGGCGACCGCCGGCGCCAGACGCGACGCACCCGACAGCGGCAACCGGACCGACGCGAACGCGTCGGGCGGCAACTCGTCGAAATGGCTGAACGCGATCCACATCGGCGGAGCGCCGGGCACGACGGTCACCTGACGCTGCACGATCGACTGCACGGCCGTGGCCGGATCGAAGCGCTGGACGAGCAGCACGGTCGCCCCGACCGACAGCGACACACCGAGCGCCACGTTGAGCCCGAAGATGTGGAACATCGGCAGCACCGAGTAGACGACGTCGCCCGCCCGCGTCCGGTCGGTGACGGTGCTCCCCTGCTCGATGTTCGACGCCAGGTTGCCGTGGCTGAGCATGGCCGCTTTCGAACGACCGGCGGTGCCGCTGGTGAAGATCAGGACGGCGAGATGATCGGGCTCGACGTCGACCAGCGGCGCCGGGTCGGATCGGAGCAGATCGGCGATCGTCAGGACGTCACCGTCGGGCTCGCCTTCGGCGATCACGACCCGCTCGACGCACGGGATCATCGAGCGATCGACGCGCGCCCAGGAGTTCATCGCGGTCGGACCGACGACGACGGTGGTCGGTTCGACCGTCGCCAACTGGTCTTCCAGCTCGTGAGCGGGACTCGCCGGGTTGAGCGGCACCGCCACGGCGCCGATGCCGATCGTGGCGAGATAGGTGATCACGAAATAGCGGTTGTTGCCGCACATGATCGCGACCCGGTCGCCCTGGCCGACGCCCGCCGACGACAAACCACCACGCAGCCGCGCCACCTGGTCGCGCAACTCGCCGTACGTCGTCTCACGGTTCCGGGAGATCAACGCGACGCGGTCGTCGACGTGTCCCTCGATCATGTCAGCCAGGTTCATCCGAGCCCCCTCTTCGGCGGTTCAGAATAGCCCGGTCGGGTCGCCGGCCGACGGTGCGGATGCGTCGGTCGCGCTACAGACGGACGAGCGAGATCACGCCTGCGATCAGGATCGCCGCGAGCAGCAGGCCGAGGGTGAGCGTGGTCGCAGGGCGCATGGCGTCACCCTACTGGGGGCGTCGTCCGAACTCGACGGCCGTCACCGACGGCTCCGGCTCACCCAGATCACGCAGCACGACCTGATCGCCGGGTCCGACGCCGAGTTCGTCGGCGGCCGACCGCTGGTCCATCGCGACCGCGAGCATGCCGTACGAATCGAGCACGAGGCCGATGGCGCCGCCCGCCAGCTCGGCGAAGCTCGTCGCCCTCGTCGCGGTCCGGGTCGCCGCGTCGGACGGGTCGGTCGGGTTCGGGATCGAGACCTCGAGCATCGATCCCCAGGCGGCCGGGAGGTCGTCGGGGCCGACGTTGAGCTGGGCGTTGCCGAACCGGTCGACCCACAACACCTCGGTGATCAACTCGTCGCCCTCGTCGCGCGGCAGCGGGATCGTGCCGGGCAGCAGCAGCGACGGGTCGATCGGCGTGCCGAGTTCGTACAGATCGACGCCGTTGCAGAGGTACGCCGCGGCCGGAGCGAAAACGTCGCGACCGGCGAAGGTCGCCCCCGCTGCGTCGAGCTGGTACTCGGGGTTGGTGAGTTCGACCGCCCGATCGGCACCACCCGCCATCGCCACGGCGGGTGCGAGCAGACCGTTGTCGGGGCCGACGATCACACCGGCACCGCCGGCGACCTCGATCGCGACAGCTCGACGGTTGGTCGCCACCCCGGGGTCGACGACCGCCAGCACGACGCCTCCCGGCACGTAGCCGATGCATCGCGCCAGGGCGAGCGCGCCGGCGCGGATGTCGAACGGGGCGATCTCGTGCGTCAGGTCGAGCACCGTCGAGTGCGGAGCCAGGTCGCGGATGACGGCCTTCACGACGCCCACGAACTCGTCGGCGGTGCCGTAGTCGGTGAGGAACGAGACGGTGTCGTAGCGAGGCTCGGTCACCTGTACGACGCTAACGGTTCGGGTCGTGGGTGCAGCTTCTCGACGTGACTGCTCGATCGTCCGCCCGGTCGGCGGGAGGCAGCCGACCGTGACGTGGAGGACGACGGAGGGCCGACGAGCCCGGAAAAAGGTCAAGGGCCGGTGCCAACCCCCCGATGGCACCGGCCCTTCGGCGCTGCCGGTCTTGCGACCGGTGCGCTCACCGAGGATCACTGTAGGGGAGAACCTGCGCTGAGAAAAGCGTCACACCCAAATTTGTTCGCGAAGTCAGTTTCAGTTCGATGACGACCCGAGCGCTCGACTACGGTCCGCCGCCGCCTGAACGGCATCGATCAGCGCCGCCCGGATGGCGCGTTCTTCGAGCACCCGGAGGCCGGCCGCGGTGGTCCCGCCGGGCGAGGTGACCTTGGCTCGCAGGCCGGCCGCATCACCGTCGCGTTGCAGCAGCGCCGCCGCGCCGACGAGCAGTTGGGCCACCATCGGCTCGACGTCGGTGCGGGGCAGACCCGCCAGCACGCCGGCGTCGACGAGTGCCTCCGCGATGAGGAACACGTAGGCCGGACCGGAACCGGTGAGTCCGGTGACCGCGTCGAGACGATCTTCGGCAACACGCACGACGAGTCCGACCGCACCGAGGATCTGCTCGGCCCAGTCGAGGTCGGCGTCACCGGCTCCGTCGGCCGGTGCGATCGCCGACACGCCTTCACCGACGAGCGCCGGTGTGTTGGGCATCGCCCTGACCACGGCGACTCCCTCCCCCGCCGCTGCGGCGATCACCGACGTGGTGACGCCCGCAGCGACCGAGAGCAGTCGGGTCGCTCCGGCCTGGGCGGCCGTGGCAGCAACGGCGCCGATCGTCTGCGGCTTGACGGCCAACACCGCCGCCCGGCACGGCGGGACGTCGGCCACGATCGCCACGTCGGGGAACAGATCGGTCAGTACGTCGCGTCGCGTCTCGGCAGGTTCGACCACGGCGACCTGGTCGCGCTCCACGACACCGCCGTCGAGCAGGCCACCGACGAGCGCAGCGCCCATGTTGCCGCCACCGATCACCACAAGTTCGAACGTCATGTCGGCCGAACCTACTTCGGCCGACGCCCACGGCAGCGGGTGACGAGACGTCGGGCGAGGTTCTGACCGATCCCCGCCCGACGGCTCGTGCGTCCGAGCGGTGCGAGGTACCGACTTCCCCGATCTGCCTTCGGACACCACACAGGAAGGTGGTGAGGAAGCCGTTTCGGAAAGGGTCAGGCGAATTTGCTGGCGAACGCCCGGTGCACCAGGTGCCGGAAGTCGGCCTCGACCGCCGTGTACAGCGTGCCGACGACACGGTCGAGCTCGTCGGCCGTCACGGCCGAATCGGGGATCTGCCCGCGCAGGTAGATCGCGTCCTCGTCGCCGACCGAGAAGTGCGCACCGACCAGCGCGTCGTTTCGGCGCAGCAGGTGATCGAGGATCTCGTCCCGGTTCTCGGGCGGGTCGGGCAACACGTACGTCTCGTACCGGAGCGTGCGTTGGCCGAGCGTGAGCCAGACCGTGATGAACTCCTTCTCCTCGCCGAGGAGTCGGACGTACCACCGGGGTTCGGCGAGCATCGTGCCGTCGCTCGTGCCTCGATCGACCGCCGCGACCAGCGGGTTGTCGGTCGCGAAATCGTCGAGCCAGGCATCGATCAGGCCGCGCAGATCGGCGAGGCGGGGTTCGTCGTGGAGGTCACTCATCTCGAACCCTCAGTGCCCGAGCACCAGACGACGGGCCGTGAGGTCGGCGTACAGGCGCCGGAGTCGGGCCGCGGCGAACGCCCACGTATACCGCGACGCCCGGACCGACGCCGCGGCGCCCATCGTGTCGGCGAGCAGCGGCTCGTCGAGGATGCGTGCGATCGCCTTGGCGAAGTGGGCCGGATCACGGTCGGTGATCAGAAAGCCGGTGTCACCGTGGTCGACGAGCGACTGCAACCCACCGACGGCGCTGGCGACCACCGGCGTGCCGCAGGCGGCCGCCTCGAGCGCGACCAGCCCGAAGCTCTCGCTCCGGCTCGGCACGACGACGACGTCGGCGGCGCGGTAGTAGGTCGACAGGATGTGGTGCGGCTGCGGCTCGACGAAGTCGACCTGGTCGTGCAAGCCCAACTCGTCGACCAGCTCGTGTGCCCGTTCGACCTCGCCGTCGCCGGTGGTGCCGGACGCACCGCCCACGATCACGAGTCGTGCATCGGGCCGGCCGAGCGCATGGAGCGCACGGATGGCGACGTCGGGGCCCTTGAGCGGCTGGATCCGCCCGACGAACAGCAGCATCGGCACGGCCGGATCGACGTCGATCGCACGACGCGCACCGGCGCGGTCTCCCGGACCGAACAGCGCGTGTTCGACGCCGGGGGCGATGATCTCGATCTGACCCTGCGGATCGCCGTACAGGCGACGGAATTGTGCCTCTTCCTCCGGGCACGACACACAGATCGCGTCGGCGCAGTTGATCAGTTCGGCTTCGGCACGATCGCGCCACGCCGGCTCCGGATCGCCACCCTCGGCCTTGACGCGAGCCAGGGTGTGGAAGGTGGACACGAACGGGATGTCGAGTTCGTGCTTGATGCGGTGGGCGGCCACGCCGCTCAACCAGTAGTTGGCGTGCACCACGTCGACCCCGCCGATGATGTCGAGGTGTTCGAGCACCCGGTCGGTGAACTCGTCGACGACGTCGCCGAGCGCCTCCTTGGGGAGGTGGTGGGGGCCTGCTTCGATGTGCACGACCGTGTGGTTCGGCTCGACCGTGACCTCGCACGGGAGCCCCTCGCGGTCGGCGCGCGTGTACGTGTAGCACTCGACGCCGGCCTGGGCCAGCGACGAGACGAGCTCTCGCACGTACACGTTCATCCCGCCACTGTCGCCGGAGCCCGGCTGCAGGAGCGGCGACGTGTGCAGGGAAATAACAGCCACGCGGCGCATCAGGACCTCAAACACTACCGATGGGGTCGGCATTCCCCGAGATCGGAGTCGCCAAACCCTCAGAAGGGGTCAGGCACCTTCTGGTCGGTCAACGGGAACGTCAGGCCGCTCAGGAACCAGAAGGTGCCTGACCCCTTCTGGTCACGCCTGTGGTTCAGCCGGACGCGAGGAAGCTCTCGTAGACGTTGAGCAGTGCCCGCTTCTGATCGTCGGTCAGGTACTCGTCGGCATCGATCGCCTCTCGCACCGAACTGGTCCGGTACTCGTCGTCGGGCAGGATGCCCGCTTTGACGTACAGGGTCTCGACGCTGATCTTGAGGGCGTGGGCCACCTGTTGGAGGATCTCGGCAGATGGCTTCCGGAGGCCCCGTTCGACCTGCGACAGATACGGGTTGGAGACGTCGGCGAGCTCGGCCAGCCGCCGCACCGACATCTCGGCTTGTTCGCGTTGGCGTCGGATGAAGGCCCCGACATCGAACGGATCGTCCTGATCGCCGCCGGTCTGCGCGTCGCTCGTCGCGCCACCGTCGGCGTCAGCCATCCGCGTCAGCTCCCGAGCAGGCCGTCGACCGACGCCTCACCGTCGCGGTAGCGACGGACGAGTTCGGCGCTGAGCGCGTCGAGCCGGTCGAACCGTTCGCGGCGGTCGTCGGACACGCGACGCTCGTACGCGGTCAGTTCGCGCTCGAGCGTGTTCAGCTCGTCGGGCGTCAGATCGTCGAGTCGGCTGAAGCCGTTCTCGGCGCAGATGCGGTCGAGTTCGTTCGACAGCTCATTGTCGCCGAGGTCTTCGACCGGTCGAGGCGGACGCGGTGCACCGCTGGTGAGGTGCGACGAGAGCACCACGCGCAGCTCGCTCGAGAGGTCTTCGGACCGCTCGCCCCGCTCGCGCCGATGCTGTTCGGCACGAACCAGGTCGACACGTGCCTGCGCGACGCGTCGAACGTAGGACACGACGTCGTCTTCGGCCTGGAGCTTGTTCCGCAAGGAACGCAGCTCATCGAGCGACAGCGACCGGGGATCGATCGTGTTCGTCATTGTTCATCCTCCTGATACCGGCGGCAGTACCGCCAGTTCGTCGGCCGTTCCGATGGAATCGGTCGGGCCGGCCGGCTCTCCGTTGACCCAGATCTTGCAGGTGCCCAGCACGGCCTCGAAGGCCGGGCCGTAGCGCTCGCGCGCCGCTGACAGAACGTCGCCGACGGTGTCACCCGGGAGTTCGTCCCGCCCGGTTCCGGCAGCGTCGCGTGCTGCTGCGAACAGGCGAACGGTAGCCACGACGACGATGGTAGTTCGCCGGTCGAGCCGTTCAGGGTTCTGCCGTGTCGGCGGTCGACCACGGCGGGCAGGTCAGCCATCGGCGGCCTCCCCTGCCGGGACCGACACCGTCGGTGCCGGTTCGGCGACCTGCTCCGTCGGGAGCAGACCGGCGACCAGGCCGACCATGCCGAGCACGACGGCGACGACAAGGACGGCCTGTCGTGCGGTGCGTTCTTCGAGATGTCGTGCCACGAGATGCGCGTCGACCTGCGTCGGCCGCGGCGATGTGGCGAGCGTGTAGAGGGCGCCGAGGATCAGCCCGGCGGCGATGGCGAGCAGCACGACGCGCTCGTCGTCGTCCATCGCCGGGAGCCCGTGCGTCCAGCGATCACTCATCCCGCGGAGGCCGACGGCGACGCTCACCGCGACGGCCGAGGCGATCGCCCCGACCCAACGGCGCGGCGCGAGCCCGTCGACATCGGCGCGTCCGACGACTTCGCCGATCGCCCCGTACGTCCATCGCGTTCGGTCGCCGTACCGGATCCTGCCGCGCCCCAACACGACGTGTGCGGTCGCGATGCCGAGGCAACCGGCGCCGAGCGCCACGAGCGCCCACCACGGCGGGGCACCGAACGGCGAGACGCCGAACAGGAGCCCGAGCGTGACCGCGACCACCATCAGCAGTCGACGAGGACCGTCGAGCAGGATCGCCACGACGGCGGCGTCCGCGCTGTCGCGCCACCGCCACCGCGGGGCGCCACGGACGGTCGACCGGACGTCGTGGTGCAGGTCGTCGGCGCGGGTGCGGCCGACGAGATCGGCGACCGAGTGGGCGAACCAATGGCTGTCACGCGGCTCGTCGACGAAGACCGAACGAGCGGTCCAGCGCTCGGCGAGACCGCTGGCGACGGCGAGGCCGCCGAGCAGCCCGGCGACCTCGGCGAGCAAGAACGCGACGCTGACCGGATCGAGCGTGAGACGGGTGACCCGCCACGCTAGCCAGACGAGCGTGCCGATGGTGCCGACCGTTGCCATCGCCACACCGGCACCGACCGCGAGGCTGCGCTCCTGCTCGTCGACGGCGTCGACACGGGCACGGCAACGGGCGCGCCGGTCACGGCGTTCGTCGGTCGCTTCGTGTTCGATGGTGGCCGTCGGCGGCATGAGTTCCGGTCGTGCAACAGCGACGCCGATCGTCGCTCCTGTCCGGATATCGGCGATACGCAGGCGCGACTTGAGTGCCGCCTGAGACACGTCCCCCACGACCGACCTCCCTGCCCACTCGTCCGGGCGGGGCGCCGATAGCCTCGCGCCCTCGTGGGCACAGAGAAACGTGAACGTCAAAAGGCCAACCGCCAGCAGCGCCTGATCGAAGAGGCGAAGGCCGAGCGCAGCGCCGCCGTCAAGCGCAACGTGTTGCGCTGGAGCCTCGCCGCGGTCCTCGCGATCGCTGCGGTCGTCCTGATCGCCTGGATCGGCGGCGCCTTCACCGGCGACGACGAGACCGAGACGACGATCCCCGAGATCACCGTGCCCGTCGAGACGGTGCCGGTCGACACGACGCCCGAGGTCACGACGGCGCCCGGCGACACCACGCCCGCCGACGAGGCGAGCGGCAAGCCGTCGGTGCTGGTGCCCGAGGAGACGCCCACGGAGCTGGTCGTCACGGTCATCGAGGAAGGCACGGGCGACCCGGCCGAGGCCGGCGACACCGTCGAGGTGAACTACGTCGGCGTCCGTTCCGAGGACGGTGTCGAGTTCGACAACAGCTACGACCGGGGCAGCCCGTTCTCGTTCACGATCGGTGCCGGCCAGGTCATCGACGGCTGGGACCAGGGCGTCGAAGGCGCCACCGAGGGCAGCATCATCCAGCTCGACATCCCGGCCGACCTCGCCTATGGCGACGCCGACCGTGGCGTGATCCGACCGGGCGACTCGCTGTCGTTCGTCATCGAGGTCGTCTCGATCACCCCGGGCGACGCCGAATGACCCGCCGCCTCGCCGCCGTCGGCATCGCCGCTGCGCTCGTCGTGAGCGCCTGCGGCAGCGACGACGAACCCGCCGCCGAGCAACCGGCTGCGAACGACACGACCGGCGACACCGCCGCAGACGACGGGGCCACTGGCGACAATTCGGCCACCGACTCGGACGACGAGGAGAGCGCGACCACCGCGGCCGGCGACGGCATCCTGGTGCCCGGCGACCCCGCCACCGGCAAGCCCGAGATCCAGCTGCCGGCCGAGGAGCCGGATTCGCTCGTCGTGACGGTCCTCGAGGAGGGCTCCGGCGACGTCGTCGAGGCCGGCGACTCGATCACGGTCGACTACGTCGGGGTGCTCACCGCCGACGGCACCGAGTTCGACGCCAGCTACAACTACGGCCAGGCGGCCACCTTCGCGATCGGTGTCGGCCAGGTCATCGCCGGTTGGGACGAAGGTCTCGTCGGCCTCACCGAGGGCTCGACGGTCCAGCTCGACATCCCCTCCGACCTCGCCTACGGCGACGAGGGCTACGCCGGCGTGATCCCCGGCGGCGCGGCACTCACCTTCGTGATCGAGATCCAGGAGCCCGCACCGCCGCCCACGCTGGCGCCGCAGGCCGACGCCATCGACTGCCCGGCCGTCGACGGATCGAGCGAGCAGCAGCAGAGCTTCGACGAGTACCCGCCGACGTGCATCGACACCTCGAAGACGTACACCGCCGAGATCGTCACCAACAAGGGCACGCTCGTCGTCGAGCTCGACGACGAAGCGGCGCCGCTGACGGTCAACAACTTCGTGACCCTGGCTCGTTACCACTACTTCGACGACACGAACTGCCACCGGATCATCCCGGGCTTCATGGCGCAGTGCGGCGACCCGACGGCGACGGGCACCGGCGATCCGGGTTACTCGTTCCCCGACGAACTGCCGGCGAGCAGCGATGTGTACGTGCCCGGCACGGTTGCGATGGCGAACTCGGGCCCGAATACCAACGGCAGCCAGTTCTTCATCATCACCGGCGACGCGACGTTCCTGCCGCCGAGCTACTCGGTGTTCGGCACCGTCGTCGAGGGGATGGACGACACCGTCCCCGCGCTCGATGCCGCCGGCAACCCGAACGACAACGGCGTCCCCCCGCTCGAAGAGGTCGTCATCGAGTCGGTCACCATCACCGAGTCCTGACAAACCGGTCGGTCGATGTCAGACATCAACCGACCGACAGGTCGTCGGTGGCCGTCACACCACCTGTCGGATGAGGTCAGACCCCAACCGACAGGTCATCGGTGGCCGTCACACCACCTGTCGGATGAGGTCAGACCCCAACCGACAGGTCGTCGGTGGCCGTCACACCACCTGTCGGATGAGGTCAGACCCCAACCGACAGGTCGTCGGTGGGCGTCAACCCCACCTGTAGTCGGTTGGGGTCTGACCTCAACCGACCTGACATCAACCGACACTTCAGGTCACTAGCGGCCGGAGTGGCCGAAGCCGCCACCTCGGTCGACACCGTCGAGTGACTCGACGACGTTCCAGGCAACCTGTTCGACCCGCTGGATGACCAACTGGGCGACACGGTCACCACGATGGATCTCGTAGTCGTGGTCCGGGTCGGTGTTGACCAGCACCGCCTTGATCTCGCCCCGGTAGGCGGCGTCGATCAGGCCCGGCGCGTTGACGATGCTGATGCCGTGCTTCAGCGCCAGACCCGATCGCGGCATCACCAGGCCGCAGTAGCCGACAGGGATCGCGATCGAGATGCCGGTCGGCATGAGCAGCCGGTGCCCGCCCGCTCGGATCACCGCCGACTCTCGTGCGTACAAGTCGAGCCCGGCATCGCCCTCGTGCGCGTAGGCCGGGAGCGGGAGTTCGGGGTCGAGCGGGACGATGTCGATCGGGAGGCTCACCGCAGCGACACTACGGCCTCGACCGGGCCGACCCGAAGGGCGCTCCCCGACCGCGAACTCCTAGGCTGCCCGACGTGACCACGCCCGCCGATCGTCCACCCTCGGTCGACACGCTGGCGCGCCGACTCGCCGAACATTCGTCGCTCCCCCACCCGATGCTCGTCGACGCTGCTCGGACGGCGATCGCCGACGGCGGCCGGTTCGACGAGGCGTTCGAACTCGCCCGCAACCTCGAGCGATCGCTGCTCACACCGGTGGTGAACGCCACCGGTGTACTGCTGCACACCAACCTCGGCCGGGCGCCGCTCGCCCACTCGCAGGCCGCACGCGCCCAGACCGTCGAGTTCGACCTGGCCACCGGCGAGCGAGGTTCGCGCCAGCGGGCCGTCGGCCAGTTGTTCGCCCGCCTCTGCGGCGCCGAGGACGCGATCGTCGTCAACAACAACGCGTCGGCCGTGCTCTTGGTGCTCGCCGCACTGGCCGAGGGCCAAGACGTCGCCGTCTCGCGCGGCGAGTCGGTCGAGATCGGTGGCGCCTTCCGCGTGCCCGAAGTGATGGAGCAGTCGGGCGCCCGACTGGTCGACGTCGGCACGACCAACCGCACCCGGTTGTCCGACTACGAACGAGCCATCGAGCGGCCCGACACCGACGTGGCGCTGGTGCTCAAGGTGCACCCGAGCAACTACCGCGTCGAGGGGTTCGTGGAGGACACCCCGGTCGCCCAGCTCGCGACGCTCGACGTACCCGTCGTCGCCGACATCGGCAGCGGCCTGATCGACGCAACGGTCCCGTGGATGAAGGGTGCGCCACCGGCGTGGCTGAACGGTGAACCGGCCGCGGTCCAGACCATCGCCGACGGCGCCGACCTGATCACCTTCAGCGGCGACAAGCTGCTCGGTGGTCCGCAGGCCGGCATCATCGCCGGCCGTCGAGACCTGGTGCAGCGCTGCGCTCGGCATCCGCTCGCCCGGGCGTTGCGCTGCGGCGGCTTGGTGCTCGCCGCGCTCCAAGACGTCGCCCTGTCGTACCTCCACAAGACGGTCTGTGACGATCTGGCCTTCTGGCGGATGGTCGCCCAGTCACCCGACGCCCTGCGAGCCCGCGCCGACGCCATCGTCGGGGCCGCCGGTGTCGGGGGCGTCGTCGACACCGAGGCCCTGCCGGGCGCCGGCTCGGCCCCCGGCATCACCATGCCCTCGATCGGTGTCGCCGTCGACGGCGACCGCCTCGCCGAACTCCGCTCGTTCGACCCGCCGATCATCGCCCGCACCCGCGACGGCCGCACCACGCTCGACCTCCGCTCCGTCGACCCCGCCGACGACCCCCACCTCATCGACGCGTTGGGTCAGCTGTGACCAGAAGGGGTCAGGCACCTTCTGGCACACGAGCGCCGATTTCCGACCGCCGGACTGCCAGAAGGTGCCTGACCCCTTCTGGTCGGGGTGCGCGATGAGGGTGGTGGCGACGGCGGGGCACGTCGATCACGGGAAGTCGTCGCTGGTGTTGGCGCTCACGGGCACCGACCCCGACCGGTTCGAGGAGGAGAAGCGGCGCGGGCTGACGATCGATCTCGGTTTCGCCCACACCGAACTGCCGTCGGGCGCCGGCGTCAGCTTCGTCGACGTCCCCGGCCACGTCCGTTTCCTGCGCAACATGCTCGCCGGGGTCGGCGGCGTCGACGCCTGCCTGTTCGTCGTCGCGGCGACCGAGGGCTGGAAGCCCCAGTCGGAGGAGCATCTCCGCATCCTCGAACTGCTCGGGCTGCGGCACGGCGTGATCGCCCTCACGAAGAAGGGCCTCGTCGACGACGAATGGCTCGAGATCGCCACCCTCGAGGTCGCCGATCACGTCGGCGGCACCTTCCTCGACGGCGCCCCGATCGTCGCCGTCGACTCGCTCGGTGGTGACGGCCTCGACGAGCTCCGAGCCGAACTCGACACGCTGGTGGCGGCCACCCCGGAGTCGGAGGACCGTGACCGACCGCGGCTCTGGATCGACCGGGTGTTCGCCGCCAAGGGCGCCGGCACCGTCGTCACCGGCACGCTCACCGGCGGACGGCTGCACCAGGACGACATCGTGGCGATCGAACCGGGTGGTCACGAGGCCCGCATCCGTTCGATCCAGACGCTGGGCACGAACGTCGAGCGGATCGGCGCCGGCAACCGGGTGGCGCTCAACCTGAACGGGGTCGGCCACGACGAGATCGGCCGTGGCGACGCCGTCATCACCCCGGGCCGGTGGCGCACGACCGACCGCTTCGACGCGTCGCTCGACGTGTTGGCGGCTCTCGACCACGAGGTGTCGCGGCGCGGCGCCTACGCCGCCTACATCGGTTCGCGCGAGCTGCCGGTGAAGGTGCGGGTGCTCGGGTCCGAGGCGCTCTCGCCCGGCACCACCGGCGCCGTTCGGCTGTTCCTGCCGGTCGAGCTGCCGCTCCTGCCCGGTGATCGTTTCGTGCTCCGCGAGTCGGGGCGCGACGAGACGGTCGGTGGTGGCGAAGTGCTCGACATCGATCCGCAGTTGCGGGCGTCGAAGGCGGCTCCCGACCGCTCGATCGACCGGGTGGTGGGCGAGCGTGGTTGGGTCGACGTCGACGAGCTGGAGCTGCTCACGGGCGAGCGGGTCGAGCCGACCGTCGGTCGCTGGGTCACCACGCCCGACGAGTTGGCAGCGACCGGCGACCGACTGCTCGCACTCGTCGACGACGCCGGTGAGGTCGGACTCGACCTGTCGACACTGTCGGAACCCGAACGCGCCGTGCTGGAGTGCCACGACGAGATCGAGGTCGACGGGGCATTGGCTCGACGAGCGGGGCAGATCGACCCGTTCGCCGATCATCCGCTGGCGGCCGACGTGCTCGCCGGTGGTTTCACGCCCGACGTGCCGGCCGACGCCGACCGCAACGTCATTCGCGAGCTGACGCGGCGCGGCATCCTCGTCGAGCGCGAGAAGGTCGTGTTCCACTCCGACACGATCGACGCCGCCGCACTGGTCGCCGCCGAGCTGTTGGCGGCCGACCCCGACGGCTTCACGGTCGCCCAGTTCCGCGACCGCACCGGCGCCAGCCGAAAGTTCGCCCTCCCCCTCGTCGCCGAGCTCGACGCCCGCGGCATCACGAGGCGCCGCGACGACCTCCGAATCGCCGGCCCGAGACTCCCACCCGTCGGTTGAGGTCAGACCCCATCCGACATCGCGTTCGGCCAGAGCCTCCAACACGTCGGTTGAGGTCAGACCCCATCCGACATCGCGTTCGGCCAGAGCCTCCAACACGTCGGTTGAGGTCAGACCCCATCCGACATCGCGTTCGGCCAGAGCCTCCAACATTCCGGTCGGATGGGGTCTGACCTCAACCGACCGCGCCCGTGGTTCAGCTGCGCAGGATGGCGCCGGCGAGTTCTTTCACTGTTTTGGCGGCGACCATGGCGGTCATGCCGACCAGGTCTCGTGAGGGGTTGAGTTCCACGACGTCGGCGCCGACGATCGGGCCGGGCAGGTCGTCGATGACGTCGAGCAGCTCCCGGTAGGTCATCCCACCCGGCTCGTGGTGCGACACACCGGGGGCGACCGACGGATCGAGCCCGTCGAGGTCGACCGACACGTAGATCGGGCCGCTCAACGACGAAGGATCGAACCGGCCGAGTTCGCGTGCGCCGTACATCTCGACGCCCCAACGGGCCGCCTGCTCGCGCTGGTGCGCCGTGGCGGTGCGGATGCCGAGCTGCACCAGGCGGGCCATGCAGCCGTCCTCGAGCGCACGGGCGAACGGCGAGGCGTGACTCAGCGGATTGCCGTCGAGATCGTCGTACAGGTCGGGGTGGGCGTCGATGTGCACCACCGTCAGCGGCGCATCAACCCGGTCACGGAACGCCCGCAGGATCGGGTACGTGACCGAGTGATCGCCGCCGACGGACAGCACCTGTCGACCGCGTCGGAGTTCGTGCGCGACCGCTTCGGTGATCGCATCGGCGTCGGCGGTGGAGCCGACCTCGTTCGAGAGGTCGACGTCGCCCAGATCGTCGAGCTTCGCGACGACGTCGACCGTCGCCTCGGTCACGTGGTTCCCGGAGCCGGAGTGCAGCGCCTCGCGCATCGCGGCCGGTGCTGCGGCGCAGCCGCGCAGGTGCGACGAGTTGGCGTCGAGCGGGATCCCGAGCAGCGAGATCATGGCGTTGCGGCCGTCCGGTCAGGACTCGGCGTCCTGCGGCTCCTTCTTGCGCATCTCGCGGTAGTCCTTGGCCGCGCCTTCGAGCGGCTCGACCTCGAGCGTGACCCCGTCGATCGCGACGACCTTCAGGGCTTCGCCGGCCTCGATCGGGGTCGCACGGTTGGTGCGGGCACGCCACTGGGCGTCGCCGACCTGCACGGTCCCCTCGGGGTCGATCGCCTGGATCGCGACGCCGTCGGCACCGACCATCCACTCTCGGCCGATGGTCGGCGTGGCGAAGCGGGTACGCACCATCGACGGCATGCCGACGATGAAGGCGAGCATCGTGCCGCCGAGCCCGGCGATCACGGCGAGCCACGACGGCCAGATCGAGGTGCCGGTGATCGGCTCGTACAACCAGAACGTGCCGACGATCGTGAGCACGATGCCGACGCCCGTCCAGAACCGGGGGATGCCGACCTGCACGTCGACGGCGAAGGCGATCATGGCGACGACGATCAGTCCGACCGCCCACCCACGGGCGGGGAGCGCTGCGAGGCCGTAGCAGGCGAGGATCGCCGACCCGGCGCCGACCACGCCGGCGATGCCGACACCGGCGGTGTAGAACTCGAAGATCAGCAGGGCGAGGCCGATCAGGAACAGCAGGTAGGCCACCGGCGGGCTGGCCACGGTGTGGAACAGCTGGTCGACGAGGTCGAGCTTGATGAAGCGGGCGACGGCGATCGTCTCGCGCTGCACCACGCCCGACTCGGTGACGACCTCGGTCGTCGTGTCGAGTTCGATGTCGCCTTCGACGTATCCGTCGAGTGCGTCGATCATGTTGGCGACGGTGGCGATGCCCTCGTCGGAGATGCGTTGCTTGAAGATGGCCAGATCGCGGGCGTCGGACAGGCCGACGGTGCGCTCGCGCAGCTGGTTCAGGCCGGGGCCGAGCGGGAACTCGTCGGTCAGCTGCGGGCCGACGTTGCCGATGCTGGCACCGGGTGCCATGCCGGTCACGTCGGCGACCAGGAGGAGCTGGGCAGGAGCGCCGTACAGGTGGGCGCCGGACTGGCCGACCCAGATGCCGACCGGGACGGGCGCTTCGTCGATGGCGTGCATCAGCTCGACCATCCGCTCGTCGGACACCACGGCACCCTTCGAGTCGGTCTGGAGCACGAGGGCCTGGCTGCCGTCGTCGACGGCACGGTCGATCGACCGGATGATCTCGTCGACGACGATCTCGTCGAACAGGCCGTTGACCTGGAGGATGTCGACCGGTGCGGCGACGATCTCGCGATCGGCCTCGGACGTCGGCTCGCCCTCGTCGGTCTGCGCGGCAGCGGGCGCGGCGAGCACGATCGAGACGGCCATGGCGCCGAGCAGGGCGATCAGTAGTCTGCGCAACGAGGTGCCTTTCGGATGTCGGACGATGTGGAGACGAAGTCGAACCCGCTCGGCGCGCTGATCACCTCGAGACTCGTCGTGGTGGCCGGCAAGGGCGGGGTCGGCAAGACCACGGTAACGGCAGTTCTGGCGCGTGCGGCAGCCGATGCCGGTCAGCGCGTGCTCGTGATCGAGCTCGACGGCAAGCCGACGCTCGACGGCTGGCTGCCCGATCTCGACGTGCGTCACATCTCGGCGTCCACCTCGCTCGAGGAGTACCTGCTCGAACACGGTTTCGGGCGGATCGCGAAGCGCCTGACGAAGACCGGGGTGATCGAGGTGATCGGTACTGCCGCTCCCGGCATCGACGACCTCGTCGTGCTCGGCAAGATCAAGCAACTCGAGCGATCAGGCGAGTGGGATCTGATCCTGGTCGACGGACCGGCCGCCGGACACGCCGTCACCTTCCTGACCACGCCGGCGGGTCTGCGCGACGCGGTCAGCAGCGGTCCGGTCGCCGATCAGGCCGACGAGGTGCTGGCGATGCTGGCCGATCCCGCGCGCTGTTCGATCGTGCTCGTGACCCTGCCCGAGTCGACACCGGTCAACGAGCTGATGGAGACCGCCGCTGCGATCCGTTCTCGCGTCGGTTCCGATCTCGGACCGGTGGTCGTCAACCGGCTCGACACCGGCGACGAGGTGCCCGATCCCGACGAGGTCGATTTCGGGCGCGCCACCGTGCAGGTCGACGACGCCCGAGCCGCCGCCGCGTTCCGGCGCGAGCGCCGCGACGTGCAGGTGCACGAACTCGAACGGGTCACCGACGAGTTCGACGCGGTGGTGCGACTCCCGTGGCAGCCCGTCGCCGACCTCGGCCCGACCGACATCGCCGAACTCGCCGCCGCGATCGACCCGTCGGACTCGTCTGGGCCAGCGGAGCCGACGTCGTGAGCGCGCTCGTCGAGGTGGTCGGTCGGTCGTCGGTCGTGGTGTGCTGCGGGTCGGGCGGCGTCGGCAAGACGACGTCGGCCGCCGCCATCGGCCTCGAGGCCGCCAAGGCCGGCCGCCGGGCGGTCGTCGTGACGATCGACCCCGCCCGCCGCCTGGCCGACGCGCTCGGCCTGCCCGACGGGCTCACGGGTGAGCCGCAGCGACTCCCGGTCGACACCGGCGAGGGCGAGCTATGGGCGATGATGCTCGACGCCCCGGCGATGTTCGAACGGGTCGTACGAGCCAACGCGACCGACCCCGAGCAGGCCGATCGGATCGTCGCCAACGCCTTCTATCGCAACATGGCCACCGCCCTCAGCGGGACGCAGGAGTACATGGCGTCCGAGGCGCTCTACGAGTTGCACACCGACGACCGGTTCGACCTCGTCGTGGTCGACACGCCGCCGAGCCGAAACGCGATCGAGTTCCTCGAGGCACCAGGCGTGCTGACCCGCTTCCTCGACCACAAGGCGTTCAAGCTGATGATGATGCCGACGCGCACCGGGTTGAAGGTCTTCAGCGCCGCTACCCAGCCGCTGCTGCGCTTGATCGGCAAGGTGGTCGGCTCCGACGTGTTGAGCGACGCCGTCGCCTTCTTCCAGACGTTCGCCGGCATGGAGGTCGGGTTCCGAGAGCGGGCCGACGCCGTCGCCAACCTCCTCCGAGCCGCCGGTACCGAGTTCGTCCTCGTGACATCGCCCCAGCACGACGCGCTGGCGGAGGCGGCGTGGTTCGCCGATCAGCTCGCCGAGCGCGGCTACGGCGTCGCCACCACGATCGTGAACCGGATGCACCCCCGCTTCGGCGACGGCTCGGTCAGCGACGCCCGGACACGCGCCGCCAAGGCCGCCGACACCGACCGGCCCGAGCTGGCCGCGATCTGGTCGAACCTCGCCGAGCTGCGCGCCGTCGCGGACGACGAGCGCGCCGAGGTCGACGCCCTGCTCGGCCACACCGGCGCCCCCGTCGTCGAGGTGCCACTGCTCCCGACCGACGTCCACGACCTCGAGTCGCTCGACCACCTCGGCCGGTACCTGTTCCCCTGATGGGCTTTGCCCCGCCGTCGACGGCGCCGGGTAACGTCTCTGCCGTGCACATCTTGCTCGCCACCGATGCCGACTGGATCGTCGCCGAGGTCACCGCCGCCCTCGGCGGCCCCGACACCTCGTTCACCGTTGTCCGGAGCGGCCAGCTGGTCGCCAAGGTCGCCGCCGAGCGCGAGCCCGACCTCGTCATCACCGACCTCCAGGTCGGCACGATGGGCGGCTTCGCCATCACTCTGGCGCTCCGCAACGACGAGTCGGTCGATGCACTCCCGCACCTGCCGGTCGTGATGCTGCTCGACCGCGAGGCCGACGTGTACATCGCCCAGCGCTCCGACGCCGAGGCGTGGGTCATCAAGCCGCTCGACGCCCTGCGTCTGCGCCGCGCGATGAACGCTGCCCTGGCCGGCGAGACGTACCACGAGGGCGTCCCGGTGGCGCCGGCCCCCGAGCCGGAGGCGACCGACGGCGAAGAAGATCCCGCCGCGGCCGAGGAAGAAACCGCCAACGCCGGATAGGATCGTGCACCGCCACGGGGTGTGGCGCAGCTTGGTTAGCGCGCGTCGTTCGGGACGACGAGGCCGGAGGTTCAAATCCTCTCACCCCGACCAGATAGATGACGACGGCCGGCCCACCGGGGCCGGCCTTCGTCGTTCACCGGGCCGGCAGCGAACCCAGGATCATATTGACGGTGGTCGAAGCGTTCGGGTAACGTATCGACCGACATCGAAACGATGTCGGCCGTCCGCGGCGCACCCTCTTCGCTCCCCCACCGAGGCATCGAGATGACCGACACCAGCATCGAACCGTCCGCCGACGCCCCCGCCCAGCTCTCCACCCTCGACCGATTCCTGCCGGTCTGGATCGGCGCCGCGATGCTGATCGGAATCGTGCTCGGCAAGGCGATCCCCGACCTCGACGAGACCCTCGATGCGATCAAGATCGACACCGTCTCGCTCCCGATCGCGATCGGGCTGCTGGCGATGATGTACCCGGTCCTCGCCAAGGTGAAGTACACCCGGATCGGCGAGTCGCTCGACCGCCGGTCGCTCGTCATGTCGCTCGTGTTGAACTGGCTGATCGGGCCGGCGCTCATGTTCGCACTCGCCTGGATCCTGCTCCCCGACCTGCCCGAGTACCGGACCGGGCTGATCATCGTCGGTCTCGCCCGCTGCATCGCCATGGTCCTGATCTGGAACGATCTCGCCTGCGGCAGCCGTGAACTGGCCGCCGTGCTGGTCGCGATCAACTCGTTGTTCCAGATCGTCGCCTACTCGATCCTCGGCTACTTCTACCTCGAGCTCCTCCCCGAATGGCTCGGGCTCGACTCCGACGGCATCGACGTCACGATGTGGGAGATCGCCAAGTCGGTGCTGATCTTCCTCGGGATCCCGCTGCTCGCCGGCTTCCTCACGCGCACGATCGGCGAGCGCGCCAAGGGCGTCGAGTGGTACGAGGAACGGTTCCTGCCGCGCATCGGCCCGGTCGCCCTCTACGGCCTGCTGTTCACGATCGTGATCCTCTTCGCGCTGCAGGGGGAGCAGATCACCGAGCAGCCGTGGGACGTCGCTCGCATCGCCGTGCCCCTGCTCATCTACTTCGCACTCATGTGGTTCGGGTCGTACTTCGCCGGTCTCAAGATGGGCTTCCCCTACGAGCGCAACACGTCGATCGCGTTCACGGCGGCGGGCAACAACTTCGAGCTCGCGATCGCCGTGTCGATCGGTGTGTTCGGGGTGACCTCGGGCCAGGCGCTCGCCGGCGTCGTCGGCCCGCTCATCGAGGTGCCGGTGCTCGTCGCACTCGTCTACGTCAGCCTCTGGGCCAAGCGCCGCTACTACGACACCGATGGGGTCCGACCACGTTCGTGACACGACCTCGACATCCGCGACCCTGACTCGGACCCGGTCTGACCCATCCGGTCTGACCCCATCCGTGCGGTTGGTCGGCATGATGGGGGAATGGAACGTGACGACGAGTGGAGCGACGAGACGTGGTTGGTGAGCGGCGGACGTCCGCACGCGCCCGGTGAGCCACTCAATGCGCCGATCGTGCCGGCGTCGAACTTCGAACTCGACGGCGACGTGCTCTACGCCCGCACCGACACCACGCCGACCTGGCATGCGCTCGAGACCGTCGTCGGCGGGCTCGAACAGGCCCAGTGCGTCTCGTTCGCATCGGGCATGGCGGCGGTCAGCTCGGTCTTCGCCCTGCTCCCGACCGGCGCCCACATCGCCGTCCCGTCCGACTGCTACCAGGCGACCGAAGGCATCGCCGCCGAGGGTGAGGCGCAGGGTCGCTGGACCGTCGACCGGATCGCCACCGCCGACACCGACGGCTGGCTCGCCGCACTCGCCACGGCCGATCTGGTCTGGGTCGAGTCGCCGTCGAACCCGCTCCTCGAGGTCGCCGAGCTCGCCACGATCGCAGCTGCCGACCGCAAGACCGGTTCGCTGTTCGCGGTCGACAACACCTTCGCCACGGCGCTCCTCCAGCGACCGCTCGACCTCGGCGCGGATCTGTCGGTGCAGTCGGCGACCAAGTTCATCGGTGGCCACTCCGATCTACTGAGCGGCGTCGTCACCACCCGCTCCCTCGAACTGGTCGAGCGCCTCCGGCGCAGCCGCACGCTGCACGGCGGCACGCCGGGCGCACTCGAGTCGTACCTCGCCGTTCGCGGCGCACGGACGATGGCGCTCCGCGTCCGCCACGCCCAGGACACGGCGCTCGAACTCGCCCGACGGCTCGACGACCACGATGCCGTCGCCAAGGTCCGGTATCCCGGCCTGCCGACCGACCCGAACCACGCACGGGCGAAGGAGCAGATGACCGGATTCGGGTCGATCGTCAGCTTCGAGGTGGCGAGTTTCCAGGCGGCCCACGACACGGTCCGTCGAACCCGCCTGATCCGGCACGCCACGAGCCTCGGCAGCGTCGAGTCGACGATGGAGCAGCGGGCGGCGTTGGAGGGACAGGAAGAGGTCCCTCCCGGCCTGATCCGCCTCAGTGTCGGCCTCGAACACGTCGACGACCTCTGGGCCGACCTCCAGCACGCTCTGTCCTGAGCACGAACCGACGAAGGGGGTCGGATACGTCTCGTCGGTCCCGACGAGACGTATCCGACCCCGTTCGCCGGTTGGGCGGTTGTACGGTCGCGCCATGCGCTGGGGTCGACTGTTCGTTGCCGGATCGATGCTGCTCGGGGCGATGGCGACCGGGTCGCCGAACGTCGTCGAGGCGGCCACCGTGCCCGCCGGGTTCACCGATGTCGCCGTCGGCGGGTTCGACTCACCGACGGCAGTGGAGTGGATGCCGGGCGACCGGATCGTGGTGCTCGAGAAGGCCGGCCGGGTGCGCGTCGGCCGGCCCGGATCGGCGACGTTCTCGACCGCCCTCACGCTGAGCGTCTGCACCTCCAGCGAACAGGGCCTGCTCGGCTTCACCCACGACCCGGGCTTCACGAGCAACGGAGCCGTGTACGTCTACTACAGCGCCGCCACCGCTGCGGGCTGCGTGAATCGGGTCAGTCGCTTCACCATGAGCCCGGACAGCAGCATCGACCCGGCGAGCGAGGTCGTCCTGCTCGACAAGATCTCGGCCCGGGGCGGCAACCACAACGGCGGCGACCTCGACATCGGCAGCGACGGCTACCTCTACGTCGCCGTCGGTGACGCCGGACGAGACCCGCGCGGCGACTCCGGGTCGGCCGGCAGCAACGACGCCGCCCAAGACTTGTCACTGCTGAACGGCAAGATCCTGCGGATCACGACCGACGGCTTCCCGGCGCCCGGCAACCCCTTCTCGGGCGCCGGCACCGCCCGGTGCGCCACGCGGGGCAACACCTCGCTGACACCGACCACGACCTGTCAGGAGATCTATGCGGTCGGCCTGCGTAACCCGTACCGCTTCGCGTTCGACCGCAACGACGGCAGCGGCCGCTTCTACATCAACGACGTCGGTCAAGGCACCTTGGAAGAAGTCGACGACGGCAAGCTCGGCGCGAACTACGGCTGGCCGTCGCGCGAGGGCAACTGCCCGCAGGGACAGACCGCGCCGTGCGCCGGACCGGCGGTCGGCCTGACCGACCCGATCACCGTGTACGGCCGCACGACCGGCCGGTCGATCACCGGCGGCGCGTTCGTACCCGACGGCCTGTGGCCGAGCCGGTACGACGGCACCTATCTGTTCGGCGACTACCTGTCGGGCGAGATCTGGCTGATGGAGGCGAACGGTTCGGTCGACTACGGCTCACCGTTCGTCTCGGGCGCCAACGGCATGACCGACATGACGTTCGGCTTCGACGCCGAGGGCCGTTCCGTCCTCTACTACACGACCCTCGGGTCGGTGCGGGCCGTCGTGCCACCGGCGCCGAACGACGCGTCGACCGGGCCGATGAAGATCGTGCCGACGTCGCCGGTACGCATCTACGACACCGGCAACACGGTCGGTGGTCCGGCGGGGCGGATGACGGCGATGTCGACGCGCGTCGTCGACGCCGAGCCGCCCGCCGACTACGAGGCGGCGCTGGTCAACCTCACGTTCGCGGCCACCGACGGTGCCGGTTTCCTCCGGGCGTGGCCGGCTCGCACGGCCCGTCCGGAAACGTCGTCGCTCAACGTCGACCGGTCGTTCGGGCTCGCTGCCAACGCAGCGATCGTGCCGTTGGCCGACGACGGCACCTTCGTGATCGAGACGACGGTCGGCGCTCGGGTCGTCATCGACGTGCTCGCGTGGTTCGACGAGTCGGGCCCGACCGACGACGGCCGGTTCGTCGCGCTCGAACCGACCCGGGTCGCCGACACCCGCGAAACCGCTGGGCAGCCCCTCGATTCGGGCAGCCCGAATCCGTGGACCGACACCGCGGCCGGGTGGGACGTCGACATCGCCGGACACGTCGGCATCCCCGACGACGGCACAGTCGAGGCCGTGGTGCTGTCGATGGTGGCGATCGCCGGCTCGGCCGACGGCGGCCATCTGAGCGTGTACCCGGGTGGCGGCGACGTGATCGAGACGTCGAACGTCAACGTGCGCGCCGGTGAGGTGCGAGCCAACCTGGTCGTGGTGCCGCTCGGCCCCGACGGTGGGATCACGATCGGCTCGGTGAACGTCGCGAACACGGTGATCGACGTCGCCGGCTATGTGACGTCGGACGCTGCGCCGAGCTCGGTCGAGGGCAGGTATCAGGCCGTCTCGGCCAACCGGATCGTCGACACCCGCGACTCGACTCCGTTCGGCACCATGCAGCCGGAGGCCGCGCAGGGGCTCACCGTGCCGGGCGCCGGGTCGGCGAGCGCCGTGGTGCACAACCTGACGATGGTGAACCCCGCCGAGGCGGGCCACCTGTCGGCGCACCCGACGCCGACCACGCCGGTCGTCTCGAACCTGAACGTCGACGGGGCCGGCCAGATCCGCGCGGTGCTCGCCGTGACCAAGCTCGGTGACGGCGGACGGATGAACTACACCGCGTTCCGCCGCACCGATCTCGTCGTCGACGTGCTCGGCTTCTTCACCTGATCGTCGGACCGCCGGCTCAGTCGAAGGCCCCGTTGACGTCGACGATCAGATCCGTCTCCGCCAACGAGAACACACACACCTTTCCACCGGCACCCACCCGACTCAACACCGCATTCGGCACCACCACACCAGCCGAATAATTCACATTCGACGCCGTCGGCACCGCACCACCACACGGAAACACCGTCAGATGCCCAGCCGCCGACGGACGAACCGCCGTCACGTTCAACGACACCGCCGACGCACCCACCGGCACACCACCACGACCAGCAACCACCAACTCCGTCACCGAACCAGCACCAACACGACCGATCCCCTCGAACCGACCATCCACCGTCACATTCCCCACACCCGACCGCGACTCCAACAACCGAGCCGGCGACAACGACGCGAACCCCGACTCGAAGGCCCCGTTGACGTCGACGATCAGATCCGTCTCCGCCAACGAGAACACACACACCTTTCCACCGGCACCCACCCGACTCAACACCGCATTCGGCACCACCACACCAGCCGAATAATTCACATTCGACGCCGTCGGCACCGCACCACCACACGGAAACACCGTCAGATGCCCAGCCGCCGACGGACGAACCGCCGTCACGTTCAACGACACCGCCGACGCACCCACCGGCACACCACCACGACCAGCAACCACCAACTCCGTCACCGAACCAGCACCAACACGACCGATCCCCTCGAACCGACCATCCACCGTCACATTCCCCACACCCGACCGCGACTCCAACAACCGAGCCGGCGACAACGACGCGAACCCCGACTCGAAGGCCCCGTTGACGTCGACGATCAGATCCGTCTCCGCCAACGAGAACACACACACCTTTCCACCGGCACCCACCCGACTCAACACCGCATTCGGCACCACCACACCAGCCGAATAATTCACATTCGACGCCGTCGGCACCGCACCACCACACGGAAACACCGTCAGATGCCCAGCCGCCGACGGACGAACCGCCGTCACGTTCAACGACACCGCCGACGCACCCACCGGCACACCACCACGACCAGCAACCACCAACTCCGTCACCGAACCAGCACCAACACGACCGATCCCCTCGAACCGACCATCCACCGTCACATTCCCCACACCCGACCGCGACTCCAACAACCGAGCCGGCGACAACGGGGTGAAGCCGGGGACCTCGGGCTGCTCGGGGGCGGTCGGAACGACGGCGTTCGACGCCGCCGACGACGGCGAGACGGAGCGCCCGTTGTCGGCGCGGACGGTGAAGGTGTACGACGTCCCTCCGGTCAGGCCGCTGACCGTGCACACCGTCGACGACGTCGTGCACGTCGCTCCACCCGGTGATGCGGTCACCGTGTACGACACGATCGGCTGCCCACCGTCGTCGACCGGCGCCGTCCAC
Source organism: Ilumatobacter fluminis (assembly GCF_004364865.1). Classification (NCBI taxonomy): domain Bacteria; kingdom Bacillati; phylum Actinomycetota; class Acidimicrobiia; order Acidimicrobiales; family Ilumatobacteraceae; genus Ilumatobacter; species Ilumatobacter fluminis. The sequence continues at coordinate 753,648 of NZ_SOAU01000001.1, read as the reverse complement.
GACACCGTCGCAGCGCGTTGGCCGGCGACCGCCGAGACCGAACGAGGCGCGCTCGGCACGCCGGCGCCGACGTCGATCCGGAACGGTTCGTAGCCGAAGTCACCGGTGCTCTTCCTGTAGTACGCATGGTTCCCGGCGATGCGCAGCTCGGCGATCTCGTTGGAGTAGTTGAAGTCCTCGCTGACATCGACGACGTACGTGCCCCCGACGGAACCGTCGGTCCGGATCAGACGGCTCCGGTAGTGGTCGCCGTCGTCCACGGTCACGAAGTAGACGGAGTCGGCATGGAGGAGGTACTCGCGCTCTTCGATGTACGCGTCGGCGTCGACGCTGAACACGACCGTCGACGACACACCGGCGACCCGGATCAGCGCGGAGATGTGTCGGTCACCGTCGAGTGCCACCGGTACCACGGTTCCGCCGGCGACGGGCTCGGCCAGCGACAGCCGGGCCGAATCGACCGGCACGTCGCCGAGATCGACGACCGCGAAGTCCGGCATCGGTTCGTCGCTGGCGAGCAACCTCGACGGCGTTGCGTCGTCGAAGCTCTGCCACAGCAGCAGCTCGTTCCCGGCGCCGAGCGCATCGATCTCTGCGTCGGTGCCACCCGGTACCGGCACCTCGATCAGGTCGCCCGCAACGTTGGCGGTCCGCCACAAGCGACCGTCTGCGAGGAAGAACACGAAGTCGCCGTATTCGACGAAGTCGGAGGGGTTCGACGACGACGCTCCGGCTGCGAGATCCGCCAGCCGACGGGTACCCGCTCGCGTGCCGTCGCTGACATACGGCTCGTCGCCGTGCTCGGGTGTCCGACCCCCGAAGACGAGGCCGTAGCGAGTGGTCGTCCACCTTCCGACCTGTCCCGAGAACACACGTCGCAGGTCGCCAGGCGTTCCACCGGTGACCCACACGCCCGCGTCCGGGACGATCAGGAACGCAAGGCCTCGGGCCACGACGATCTCTTCGATATCGGCGTGAGCCGCGCCTGGTCCGATGTTGCCGATGAGAACGGTCCCCGATGCGGTGCCGTCCGTCACCCAGGGCTCCGAACCGTTGATGTCGTCGTAGGACCGGAACACGACCCGATCCCCGAGCGAGACGGCGTGATCGTAGGCCTGATCACCGGTGCCCTCGATTCGTTCCGGGGCGGACGCATGCGTGGGAGCGGTCCAGATGAAGGACGAAGACCCATCATCGGCCTCGAAGACGACACCGTTGCCGAGGCGAGCGAAGCCGCGCGGGTTGGAGCTTTCCGTCGCAGTGACGACATCGCCCATCGGCCCCGTCGAGGTTTTCGTGCTACGGGTGATCCATGGCTCGAGCCCGCGTTCGACGTCTGTGCCGGCGAAGGCCCAGGTCTTCGACGCCACCAGCGTGATGCCGAACGGGCTCGCCCCACCGCTCGAGATCGTCTCGGTACCGTCCGCCGTGCCGTCGGTCCGCCAGAGCTCGCGCACACCGTCGTCGGTCGTGGCCGTGAACACGGCGATCCCCGAATCGGGGTCGGCAACGAACTCGGAGGGATGGGAACTCGCGGGGCCGGGCAGCAGATCGGCGATCTGGGAGGTCCCCTCGCTCGTGCCGGTCGAACGCCACGGCTCGTTGCCGTCGCCGTCGTCGAGCGTGAAGACGAGCTGCGAGCCGAGCGACGTGAGGTGAGCGATGAAGGCGTTCTCGATCAAGGTGGTCGGTGATCCGGTCGGTTCGTCGAACACGAGCAGGTCGCTGGCCGGGGAGTCGAACGTCCGCACGAAGAGCCGGTCCCCGGCCGATGCGATCTCCATCACCCGGTCGGCGAGCCCCATGTCGACCGGCGCGAGCACCGTCGCATCGGCACCCGTGAGTCGCCAGAGTCGCTCGTCCGCGGCGACGAAGAAGGAGTCGTCCAGCACGGCGTGTCGCTCCGGCCAGCTGTCGGCCGATCCAGGCACCAGGTCGAATTCGGTCACGCCGTACTTGGTGTCGTATCGGATCAGTTCGACGCCGCGCGACGCTGTCCGGGCACGCAGATAGAGGGCCTCCAGGCCGTCCCCGACATCCAGAACGGCGAGCGGCACCGGGCTGCTCAGCGCCGATCCCGGATTCAGGTCCGCAGCCAACTCGAACGTCGAACCGTCGGTGCGCCAGAGCTCCTCTCCCGTCGCCGCCTCGTATGCGGCGAAGTAGAGATCTCCGTCGTACTCCATGAAGTTGCGCGGGTCCGAACCGCTCGCACCCGGTCCGACGTCACCGACCAACTCGGTACCCGCTCGCGTGCCATCGGTTCGCCACAGCTCGTTGCCGTGAACCCCGTCGTCGGCGCTGAAGTACACGAAGCCCTCGAACTCCGTGAGGTCACGCGGGGTCGACCCGATTCGCCCAGGTCGGATGTCCCGCACCAGCGTCACCTCGCCGGTCGAGATGTCGTGCGACCACAACTCTGCGCCGTGCGCCTCCGTGCGCGCCATGAAGACGACCCGGTCGCCGAGGCCGACGAAGTGCTCGGGCCTGCTCCCGACGCCGCTCTGGTCGAGATCGCCGACGAGTTGGGGCACCGCCGATTCGTCGAGCGCTGCTGCCCGACCCGGGATCGGGCCGGCGACTCCGAGGAGCGCCACGAGGAGTCCGGCGACGACTGCCCCGACGCCACGTCGAATGCATGACCCCCGGTGCGGGTGAAGATGAGAGATTCGATCGAAGTTCGTCACCCTCGTACGGTGCGCATCCGCTCTTCCGAAACCCTTTCGGAGCGGGATCGACCGTCGGGCACCGCAGTACCCTGGCCACATGACGGTGTTGCGTGTCGCGCTCGCTCAGCTCAACCCGACGGTCGGTGATCTCGACGGCAACCTGAAGAAGCTGATGGAGGCCTACGACCAGGCGGACGAGGCCGGGTGTGACCTCGTCGCCTCCCCCGAGCTGTCGATCACCGGGTACCCGCCCGAAGACCTCGTGCTGAAGCCGGGCTTCGTGGCCGACAACCGGGCGGCGCTCGAGTCGTTCGCCGCCCACACGAAGGAGTGCACGGCGATCGTCGGCTTCGTCGACAGCGACCGCGATCTCTACAACGCCATCGCCGTGTGCGTTCGAGGGGAGATCGTCGGCACGTACCGCAAGCGGATGCTGCCGAACTATTCGGTCTTCGACGAGCAGCGCTACTTCACCCCCGGCACCGAGAACGATCCACTGGAGTTGTACGAGATCGGCGGGGTCAAGGTCGGCGTCACCGTGTGTGAGGACATCTGGTCGCCGTTCGGGCCACTCGCCACGCAGGCCGCCGGCGGCGCCGAGCTGAGCGTCAACATCAACGGCTCGCCCTACCACTGGGAGAAGGACACCGGCCGCGAGCGGATGGTGGCGACACGGGCCCAGGACGCGCACACCCCGATCGTCTACGTGAACCAGGTCGGGGGGCAGGACGAGTTGGTGTTCGACGGTGGCTCGTTCGTCGTCGACGGTGAGGGTCAGTTGATCGCCCGTGCGCCACAGTTCGTCGAGGACGTGATGATCGTCGACGTCTCGATCCCACCCGTCTACCGGTCTCGGCTGCTCGACCCGCGTGGCAAGGCGACCGACACCCCCCTTCCCGTTGTTCACGTGTCTGCGGAGCCGCGTACGCGCGACCTCGTCGTCGAATCGCCGATCGCCGACGAACTCGACCCGCATCGCGAGCTGTACGACGCGCTCGTGCTCGGCACGCGCGACTACCTCCGCAAGAACGGCTTCACCGACGTCGTGATCGGCCTCTCGGGCGGCATCGACTCGACGATCGTGGCGTGCGTCGCCGCCGACGCACTCGGCCCCGAACACGTCCACGGCGTGTCGATGCCGTCGCGCTACTCGTCCGATCACTCCAAGAGCGACGCCGAACTGCTCGCCGAGAACCTCGGCATCGACTACCGGACGATCTCGATCGAGCCGGCGTTCCAGGCGTACCTCGACATGCTCGCCCCGTCGTTCGAAGGCCGCGAACCGGGCCTCACCTACGAGAACATCCAGTCGCGCTGTCGCGGGCAGATCCTGATGGCACTGTCGAACGAGATGGGTTGGATGGTGCTCACGACCGGCAACAAGAGCGAGCTCGCCGTCGGCTACTTCACGATCTACGGCGACTCGGTGGGCGGCTACGCCGTCATCAAGGACGTCCTCAAGCTCGACGTGTACGAGTTGTGTCGCTACGTGAACCGTGCGGCTGGCCGAGACGTGATCCCGCCCGACGTCATCACCAAACCGCCGTCGGCCGAACTACGACCCGACCAGCGCGACGACCAGTCACTGCCCCCGTACGAGGTGCTCGACCCGATCCTCGAGCTGTACGTCGAACACGACCGAACTGCCCAGGAGATCATCGAGCTCGGTCACGACGAAGCGCTCGTGCGCCGAATCACGCGGCTGGTCGACATCGCCGAGTACAAGCGACGCCAGTCGCCCCCAGGCGTGCGCGTGAGCCCGAAGGCGTTCGGCAAGGACCGCCGCATGCCCATCACGCACGGCTACCGCGGCTGAACCAATCGATCCCGCCGAGCCCCGGCCGACGTCCATGTCGCGCTCAGTTCCCTCTACGGAACTGAGCGCGACGTCAACGAGAAAATTGTTCCCGCAGGCGACATCCGGATCGGGACTCGCACCGAAGACTCGATGACCGGTGAGATCCGCCGGTCTCCTCCACATCGGGACAGCACGAAGGGACGGCCCTCAAGCCGTCCCTTCGTCGTGCGCCAGATGCGACGGTGCGTCGTCAGGCGGCGCGGTCGCGCAGCTCCTTGACCTCGTCGTGGACGAGCTCGACCTGGGTGGCCTGGCGCTCGACCACGGTGCGGAGATGGGCGGAGATGTCGGCCTTCAGCGCGTCGCGGTACTCGGCCTTGGCGTGATCATCGCCCTGCTCGGCGGCGTCGAGCACGCCTTGCGGGTCGTTGCCGGAGACGGCGTCCTTGATCGACATCCAGCCACGGTGCAACGCACCCAACAACGAGCTGTCCTCGTCGATCTGATCGCCGTACTGGGCCGCGAGGTCACGCAGCTCCTGGGCGAACGACGCCCGCTGGTCGGCGTAGCCGCGGAACTGCTGGGCGATGTCGGTGCGTCCGTCGGTTTCGAGCTTGTCGGCGGCCTTGCCGAACCCGACCTTGCCGTCCTCGAGGGTCTCGATGAGGTCCTTGGTGACCTTCTCGTCGGTGCTTGCCATGGATGGCTCCTTTCGATCTGACACCGGCGGCGGCATTGCCGTCCGGATGCAGGAGCCGTACCCGACGCGGCACGGGTGGAACCGGCGCTCGGCCGATTCCACCCGTTCGAGTGACGACGTGGGCCGTTCAGGCGCAACAGCCGCTGACGTCGCTGCTCGAACCACCACCCGAACCGCCACTCGATCCGGGGGTGTCCGCGTGGGCGACGACGAGGTTCTCGAGCTGATCGTCGTGGTCGGCCTGCTTGACGTACCACTCCCAACGACCACCCCACGGGTCGGTGACCCAGGTCTCCACCTTCTCGGCGAAGCAGCAGATCGTGTCGTCGATGCCGGTCGTGGCGAGTCCGGCCTCCGCGAGGCGGGCCTCGGCGGCGACCACCTCGTCGGACGAGGCGGTCTCGACACCGAGGTGGTTGATCGACCCGGGCGCCTCGTCGGGGCGCTCGAACACGACGAGCTTGAGCGGCGGCTCGGCGACCTCCCAGTTGGCGTAGCCCGGCTTCACCTTGGCAGGCCGGGCGGAGAACATGGCCGAGTAGAACTCGATCGCCTGATCGAGATCGGGGACGTTCAGGGCGAGCTGGAGACGCATGGTGGAGATCCTTTCGAGGTCGACCGCACCGGGCGTTTCGGGCGGCGCGACGTCACATTGATGATGATCGATACGATAGCAATACGCATCGAGATCTGTCAATATGTTTCTCGTGGACGAGATCGAAGCCTGCTGTGTCCTGACGACACCACTCGACGAGGACGAGGCCGATCGACTGGCGCATCAGCTCAAGGCCCTCGCCGACCCGGTCCGCCTGCGCATCGTGTCGATGGTCGCCACCTCGAACACCGGCGATGTGTGCGCCTGCGACTTCCCCTCGATCCTCGACCGTTCACAACCGACGATCAGTCACCACCTCCGCCAGCTCGTGACGGCCGGGATTCTCGAACGCGAGCAGCGCGGCAAGTGGGCGTGGTTCTCCCTCGTCCCGGGCGCCCTCGACGGCATCCGGGCTGCGCTCGGCGAAGGCGCCGACCGCTCCCCCGCCGACGCCTGACCCGGCCGAGCCCGATCCGAGGTGCCACAGTGGGCGGGTGAGTGAATCCGGGCCGATCGAGTACGGAGACGAATTGCGCGCCACATGGGCGTCACGACTCGACTCCCACGAACGCACCACGGTCGAGCTCGACGGTCGCAAGCACGCCGCCGTCGCGATCGTGCTCGTCGACTCCGACGCCGAACTCCACGACGGCGACCCCGTGTTCGCCGAGGGCCCCGATCCCGACTGGGATCCGACCGGCACCGTCCCCGGCGACACGACCGGGCTCGACGGACGGATGGAGGGCGTCGCCGGCGGTGCCGCCTTTCTCCTGTGCCGGCGGACGTCACGCCTGAACAAGCACGCCGGCCAGTGGGCGCTACCCGGCGGCCGCCTCGACCCGGGCGAGACCGCTCTCGACGCGGCGTTGCGCGAGGTCGACGAGGAGATCGGGCTGCGACTCGGCTCTGACAGCGTCGTCGGCTGGCTCGACGACTACCCGACCCGGTCGGGCTACGTCATCAGTCCGGTCGTCCTGTGGGGCGGAGCCGACCCCGACCTGCGGCCATCCCCCGACGAGGTGCTCGCCCTGTATCGGATCGGCGTCCACGCCCTCCGAGACGGCGAACCCCGGCAGGTCGCCATCCCCGAGAGCGACCGCCCGGTCATCCAGCTCCCGCTCGGCAGCGATCTGATTCATGCCCCCACGGGTGCCGTGCTCTACCAGTTCCGCCAGGTCGCCGTGCTCGACCGACCCAACACCCGGGTCGACCACCTCGAACAACCCGTCTTCGCCTGGGGCTGATCGCCCCGACGGAAAGCGTGTCGGAGACGTTACGTCGGTCCCGGCGAAACGTCTCCGACCCCATCGGTGGGTGGGCTAGGTTCGATGCACATGATCGCCATGCTCCGTGACACCGGGTACAACGTCGTCCTGTTCCTCCACATCGTGTCGATCATCGTGGCGATGGCCGGCGCGGTCGCCCATCCGCTCATGCTCAACATGGAACGCAACCGTCCCGACGGCGACATCGCGGCGTTGGCACAGCGAATGGAGACGCCGTCGCGGATCTACTCGATCGCCTACGTCGTCGCCGGCATCATCGGCTTCGGCCTCGTCTCGATGGGCGACTGGCCGTGGAGCGACGCCTGGATCTGGATCAGCATCCTGCTCTGGGTCGCGTCGACCGGCATCCTGCACGGCGCGCTGATCCCGGCGGAGAAGGCGCTCGCTCAGGGCGACGAAGCCGCCTGGTCGAAAGTCGACATGTTCGGCAAGATCATCACGGTCATGATCGTCGTGATCCTGATCATGATGACCGTGAAGCCGGGCGGCAGCGCCCTCTGAGCCGTCAGGTCGGCAGGTCGCCGTGGACCACGGCATCGCCGACCGTTTCCCACGAGCCGTCGCGGCGCACGATCGCACTGCCGGTCGGGAGTTCGACCAGCGGCGTGTTCGCCAGTTCGCGGGCACGGGTGAGCTGACCGGGTGACCACCCGTCGATCTCGGTCATCAGCGCGACGCCCGAGATCAGGCCGAGCCCGATCGTGAAGGCTCCGCCACGACGGTCGGTCATCGGATCGCACAGCGCCGACGCGCTCGGGCCGGTCGCGATGAGCGTGCCGCCACGCTCGAGGAGCCGTTCGATCGCCGCGAAGACCGGCGTGTTCTTGATCGCGCTGCGCAGATGGATCGCCGAGTCGCCGGCGAGGAACACGGCAGCGGCGCCGTCGATCACGGCGGCGGCGTCGTCGCCGGCGTCGGGACGGGTGATCACCATCAGCGGCTCCACCTCGACGCCGATCCGGTCGCCCCACACGCGAGCAGTCTCGACCAGATCGGCCGGCTGCTCGAACGCATCGGCGGTCGGCAACATCACCACCCGGTCGATCCCGTCGAGGAGCTGACGGTCGAGGTCGTCGTTGGCGACGAACGGGTCGCCGCCTTGCAGTGCGATCACTCCGGGCATGGCCGCATGGTAGAGCGTCGACGGGTCGGGCACGCGTTCCGACTTGGCACGGGTTACCCGCGGGTAACTACGGTGTGCTCATGGCAGACATCTTCGAAGTGGGCGTGGTCGGATCGGGAATCATGGGGGCCGGGCTGGCCGAGGTCGCCGCCCGGGCCGGACACCACGTGGTCGTCCGATCCCGCACCCTCGAGGGCGCCGAAGCAGTCCGCGACAAGCTGGTCAAGGGCTTCGACAAGCAGATCGCCAAGGAGCGTATGACCGCCGACGAGCGCGACGAGATCATGAGCCGGGTTCGGGTCACCGATCACCTGGGCCAGCTGGCCGACTGCGACCTCGTCATCGAGAGCATCGTCGAAGACCTCGAGACCAAGAAGACCCTGTTCGCCGAACTCGAGCAGATCGTCAAGCCGTCGGGCATCCTCGCGACGAACACCTCCACCCTGCCGGTCGTCGAACTCGCCATGGCCACCCAGCGCCCCGACAAGGTGTGCGGCATCCACTTCTTCAACCCGGCACCGGTCATGTCGCTGGTCGAGATCATCAAGCCCGTCACGGCGAGCGACGACACCATCGCAACGGCGACCGCATTCGCCTCGACCTGCGGCAAGGACCCGGTGCAGGTCCAAGACCGAGCCGGCTTCATCGTGAACGCCTTGCTGTTCCCGTACCTCAACAACGCCATCCGGATGATGGAGTTCGGCACGGCATCGCGCGACGACATCGACGCTGCGATGAAGGGCGGCTGTGGCTTCCCGATGGGCCCGTTCGCCCTGCTCGACCTCGTCGGGCTCGACACCTCGCTCGCCATCCTCGATGCCCTGTACGAGGAGTTCCGCGACCCGAACTACGCCGCCGTCCCGCTGCTGCGCCGGATGGTCGCTGCCGGCCAGCTCGGACGCAAGTCCGGCAGCGGCTTCTACGACTACTCCTGACGAGCGGCGACCGCCGTGCGAGGATGGTGGCGTGAGCGAGCGGACGAGCCCCTGGACCGGCGCGCCGCTCGTCTCGCCCGTCGAACCGCCGCCGTCGCGCTGGTCGATGCCCACGAGCGGCCCGATCGACGACAGCGACATCGTGGCGATCGGCGCCGACCTCGAACCGGGCACCTTGCTGTCCGCGTATCGGCAGGGGCTGTTCCCGATGCCGTTCGATCGACGCCGCATCGCCTGGTTCTCACCCGACCCGCGCGGCGTGATCCCGCTCGACGGGCTGCACGTCTCGCGGTCGCTCCGCAAGAGTGTCCGACGGTTCGCGGTGGCGATGGACACCCGGTTCACCGACGTGATGCAGGCGTGCGGCGATCCGAAGCGGCCGGGCAGCTGGATCAACAAGGCGTTCGTCGACGCCTATACCCGGCTCCACGAACTCGGGTGGGCACACTCGATCGAGATCTACGACGACGCCGGCGAACTGGTCGGGGGCCTGTACGGGGTGCGGATCGGCCGCCTGTTCGCGGGCGAGTCGATGTTCCACACGGCGACCGATGCGTCGAAGGTCGCCCTCGTGCACACCGTCGACTGGCTGAACGAGACCCAGGCGACCTTGTTCGACGTCCAATGGACGACCCCACACCTGATCAGCCTCGGCGCCGTCGACATGCCGAGAACCGAGTACCTACGCCATCTCGCCAACGCCGTGTGAGCGAGCGGTGCCGCGCATCGCAGCCGACCGCGAGCGCCAGCGAGGACGGCTGCACGGAGGGAGCGGGCGAAGCGCAGCGGAGCCCAGTCCCGACCATCAGAATTGATCCGACGCTGGTGGGCCGCCACCCACCAGCGTCGAAATCGGGCCGACCGTTTGTCCCAGGTGCCGGAGGAGCTGTTCCAACCACGAGGTTCGTGTACCGGCTGTTCGGTCGGACATGCTTGGTATCGGCGACCCCGGCACCCCACTTGAGTGAAACCTGACGATTCCGTCCTGACGAGGAGTTCAGCGATGAGCGAGCAACCCACCCGAGACCGTCCCTGGATGATGCGGACGTACTCCGGTCATTCCACGGCCGCAGCTTCCAACGCGCTGTACCGCACCAACCTGGCCAAGGGACAGACCGGTCTGTCGATCGCGTTCGATCTGCCGACCCAGACCGGGTACGACCCCGACTCGGAGATGGCGCGCGGCGAGGTGGGCAAGGTCGGCGTGCCGGTCGCCCATCTCGGCCACATGCGCACCCTGCTCGACGGCATCCCGCCGGGCGAGATGAACACGTCGATGACGATCAACGCGTCGGCGTCGTGGCTGCTGGCGCTCTACGTGGCCAACGCCGAAGAGCAGGGCGTCGCGTCGGTCGATCTGCGTGGCACCACCCAGAACGACATCGTCAAGGAGTACCTGTCGCGCGGCACGTACATCTTCCCGCCGGTCCCGTCTCGTCGCCTGATCGTCGACATGATCGCCTGGTGCTCACAGCACGCACCCAAGTGGAACCCGATGAACGTGTGCTCGTACCACCTGCAGGAGGCGGGTGCGACGCCGGTGCAGGAGATCGCCTACTCGATGGCCACGGCGATCGACGTGCTCGACGCGGTCCGCGAGAGCGGCCAGGTGTCCGACGACGACTTCGGCCAGGTGTTCGGATCGATCTCGTTCTTCGTCAACGCCGGCATCCGCTTCGTGGAGGAGATCTGCAAGCTGCGGGCGATGACCGAGATGTGGGACCGGATCGGCGCGGAGCGCTACGGCGTCACCGACCCGAAGGCGCGCCGGTTCCGGTACGGCGTACAGGTCAACTCGCTCGGCCTCACCGAAGCCCAGCCCGAGAACAACGTCCAGCGCATCGTGCTCGAGATGCTCGGCGTGTCGCTGTCGAAGCGGGCTCGCGCCCGTTCGATCCAGCTCCCGGCCTGGAACGAGGCCCTCGGCCTGCCGACACCGTGGGATCAGCAGTGGTCGCTGCGCATGCAGCAGGTGCTGGCGTTCGAGACCGACCTGCTCGAGCACGGCGACATCTTCGACGGCTCCCACGTCATGGAAGCCAAGACGACCGAACTCCGCGACGCCGCCCAGGCCGAACTCGACGACGTGCTCTCGCTCGGCGGCGCGTTCGAGGCGGTCGACACGCTCAAGTCTCGTCTCGTCGCCTCGATGGCCGACCGCACGCGTCGGATCGAGAGCGGTGACCAGACCGTGGTCGGCGTGAACGCCTACACCGAGACCGCCGACGGGCCGCTCGGTGGCAGCGAGGCCATCCTCACCGTCGACCCGGCGGTCGGCGAGGAGATGATCGCCGACGTGACGGCGTGGCGCTCCGACCGCGACCAGTCGGCGGTCGACGCTGCACTCGCCGAGCTCGCTCGTGTCGCCCACTCCGACGAGAACATCATGCCGGCGACGATCGCCCTGGCGAAGGCCGGCGGAACCACCGGTGAGTGGGGATCGGTCATGCGGGAGGCGTTCGGGGAGTACCGGGCACCGACCGGCGTCGGCGGCGCGCTGGGTCGGGTCACCGGCAAGCTCGCCGAAGTGGCGGGACGTGTGCGCGACCTCGACGGCGGGCCGCCACGCCTCCTCGTCGCCAAGCCGGGCCTCGACGGCCACTCGAACGGCGCCGAACAGATCGCCGTCGCCGCACGTGACGCCGGCATGGAGGTCATCTACTCCGGCATCCGACTCACGATCGATCAGATCGTGGCGTCGGCACGCGACGAGGATCCGGACGTGATCGGGGTGTCGATCCTGTCGGGCTCGCACATGGAGCTCCTCCCCGACCTGGTCGGCAAGCTCCGCGCCGAAGGCGTCGAGTCGGCGGTGGTCGCCGGCGGCATCATCCCGGAGGCCGACCGTCAGCCCCTGGTCGACGCCGGCATCGCCGCGGTCTACACCCCGAAGGACTTCGAACTCGCCACGATCATGTCCGACATCGTCGATCTGACGGTGCGACACCGCACCTGACCGTTCGCAGGACCAATGGGGTCGGATACGTTTCGTCGCAGACCGTCGTCGTCGCCGGCTCTGCGACGACGAAACGTATCCGACCCCATCGTCGTTTCGGGGTTCGGGTGACGGGGTAGTCATTCGGGGTCATGACCACACTCTCGTTCGATCGGGCGACCGAACTCGTCTTCGGTGAGGGGGCCGACCGGGTCTGCAAGGACATCCCGGAAGCCGCCTGCCACGAGCAACCTCGCAACCTCGGCGTCCATCTCGCCAGCCTCAGCGCCACCAAGACCGGCGACGGCCTGCTCGACCCCAAGCTCGTGCTGGCCTGGCTCCTCGGCGCGCTGTCGGCGCCGGCGGCCGCGATCGGTGCGATCGTCCCGGTTCGCGAGGCCATGGCGCTCCTCCCCCAGCTCTTCATCGCCGGCTCGATCCGCGAGCTGCCTCGACGCAAGTGGGTCTGGGCCGGCGCCTCGCTCGCCCAGGGTCTGGTCGTCCTCGCGATCGCACTGGTGGCGTTCACGCTCGACGGTGCCGCCGCCGGGTGGTCGATCGTCGGCCTGGTCGTCCTGTTCGGCGTCGCTCGGAGCGCTGCGTCGGTGAGCTACAAGGACGTGCTGGGCAAGACCGTGTCGAAGTCTCGGCGCGGCACCGTGACCGGCACCGCCACGTCACTGTCGGCCGCCGCCGTGCTCGCCTTCGGCGTGCTGCTGTGGGCCGAGATCATCCCGCTCACCACGACCGCGATCGCGACGGTGCTGGTCGTGGCCGGCGCCTGCTGGATCTTCGCCGGGCTGCTCTTCTCGTTCGTGCGTGAGGACGAGGGAGCGACCGAAGGCGGTCGCAACGGCATCGGGGTCGCGCTCGGCAACCTGACGCTGCTGTGGGAGGACGCCCAGCTCGGGCGGTTCGTCGCCACCCGGTCCCTCCTTACGGTCACCGCGGTCGCCCCGCCGTACGTGTTGGCGCTGGCGCGGGAGGGCGACAGCAGCGGCCTCGGTGTCCTCGGACCGTTCGTGATCGCCTCGTCGATCGCCACGATCGTCGGCGGGCGACTGTGGGGACGGCTGTCCGATCGGTCGTCACGGCTGGTGCTGGTAGGCGCCGCTGCTGCGTCGACGCTGCTGTTCGTCACCGCCACGACCGGCTCCGCGGCGGGCTGGCTCGAGAGTGCCTGGCTCGCGTCGGGGCTGCTGTTCCTCGTCGTGCTGGCCTACCAGGGCGTCCGACTCGGCCGCTCGACGCACCTCGTCGACATGGCGAGCGAGGACGAGCGGGCGATCTACACCGCCGTCTCGAACACCGTGGTCGGCATCGTGATCCTGGCGACGAGCGCGTTCGGTGTGCTGTCGAGCACGATCGGCCTGTCGTGGCTGTTCGTGGTGTTCGCCGTCATGTCGGCCGCAGCCGCCGCCGTCGCCTGGACCCTCGACGAGGTCCAGTAAGAGCGAAGCGTCAGACGTCGGCGGTGGCGCGCTGGGCGTCGATCCAGGTCTCGAGGGCTGGGCCCGATTCGAAGCTGGTGATCAGCGCGTAGCGCGGGGCGTCGCCGTTGTGGACGACGACGTGCCACAGCCGCTGGGTGTCGACGACGAAGCGGGCGCCCTTGTTCAGCGGCACGCGACGTTCGGTCGCCGGGTCGGGCAGACCGTTCTCGTCGTTGTCCATCAACAACATGTAACTGTCGGGGTTGTCGGTCAGCTCGACCCACGACCGCACGACCCAGCCCTCACCGTCGGGGTTGAACCGGTTGTTGTCGTCGCGGTGGATGGAGCGGATCGCGGTCTCACGATCTTGGGGCTCGAGCTTGATGATGCGGACCCGACCGAAGTTGGCGCCCACGGCGTCGACGTACTCGCGAAGCGTCGGGGCGATCTCGGCGTTCGACGTCCAGAGCGCGTCCTTGTCGGTCTTGCCCTTGTCCCAGAAGCCGCGGCAGTCGAGCTCGCCGTCGGCCGAGGCGATCGGCGCGAAGTTGGTGTCGCCACCCGACTTCCAGTCCATGTACTCGAGTGACTCCCACTCGGACGCGGGCACCTCGACGGGCATCGGGCCCAGTTCGACGACGCCGGTCTCGTCGAGCACCGGCATGCGGTAGTGGTCGGTCTGGAGCGGGATCTTCACGCTCCAGTGTTCGGGCGTCGGCCAGAAACTCATGCGCACCAGTCTACGAACGCTCCGCCGCCCGCACAGGGCACTTCGTCACTCGAGGCGAACGGGGTCGGATACGTTTCGTCGCACGTCCCGCCGTCTGTCGGGCTCGTGGTCGACGAAACGTATCCGACCCCAACGACCGGCCCTCGGTCAGGGGGCGTCGGTGGAGTCCGGTGGCAGGGTGGGGCGCGTGGTGTCGACCCGGATGTTGGGGATCTCGAGTTCCTGGCCCGGCTGGATCTCACCGTCGGCGCCCAGACGGTTCAGTTCGATGATCATCGCCGCCGTGACCTGGTAGCTCTTGGCGATCTCGTTCACGTTGTCGCCGGGCTGCACGATGTAGATGATGCCGCGCGGGTCGATCGTCGTCGTGGTGGTCGACGTCGACGTCGTGGTGCGGATCGGCGGCAGTGTCTCGATCGCGCTCGACGCCTCGCTGCCACACGAGGCGGCGACGAGAGCGGCTGAGACGACGAGGCTGGGAACGATGACGAGGCGGCGCATGGCAGATGTCACTCCGCACGAGGCGGGTCGGGTCCGAAAGATCGTACGCCGTCCACCTACGCTCCACCACGTGACCCCCGAGTTCCCTGGTGCACGGACACCCGATCGCGAGTACACCATCGACGCGAAAGGCGTGGGTATCGCCATCCACGAATGGGGTGACGCCGACGCTCCGCCGCTGATGATGGCGCACGGCGGCTTCGACTTCGCCCGCACCTTCGACGTCTTCGCGCCAATCTTCGCCGACGCCGGCTGGCGCGTCGTCAGCTGGGACCATCGCGGTCACGGCGACAGCGCCCACACCCACCTCTACTCGTGGGAGGCCGACCTGCGCGACGCCTCCGCCGTGTTCGACCACGCGGCCGGCCGACGCGCCGTGCCGGCGATCGGGCACTCCAAAGGCGGGGCACTCTGCCTCAACCTGGCCGACGCCGCCCCGTTCCGCTTCCGCAAGATCGTCAACATCGACGGCATGCCGTCTCGCCGACCGGTTCCCGACGTCGCCGAGCACGAGCGGACCAAGATGCTGACCGGTGAGATCACGACGTGGCTCGACCATCGTGCGACGACGGCGACCGCCGAGCGCAAGCCGGGCACCGTCGACGAGTTGGCCGAGCGGCGGCGGCGCATGAACCCGCGCCTGCGACCCGACTGGCTCCGCTACCTCGTGTCGGTCGGGGCGTTCGAGTCGAACGACGGGTGGCGTTGGAAGCTCGACCCGTCGATCCGCTTCGGAGGGTTCGGCCCCTGGCGACCCGAGTGGGCGCTGCCGAAGATGGCCTCGCTCGGCGTGCCGTTCTACGGATTGCTGGTCGAGCACTCGGAGCCGATGGGGTGGGACACGACGATCGACGACGTCACCCCGTACCTTCCCGACGGCGGTCACGTCGAGGAGATCAAGGGCGTCGGGCACTTCGCCCACATCGAACAGCCGCAGGCGACGGCCGCCCGCATCATGGAGTTCCTGGGAGCCCCGGCATGAGCACCACCTTCCTCACCCACAACAAGGTCGAGTTGGCGCTGCACACCCTGCGCGCCGCGGACGGACCGAACCTGCTGCTGCTGCACGGCCTCGGCGAGGCCTCTCCCGACGCCGTCCCCCGGTTCGCACAGTGCTGGCCCGGCGCCGTGCACGCCCTCGACTTCACCGGCCACGGTGCGAGCGGACTCCCGATCGGTGGCGGCTACACCGCCGAAATGCTGCTCGCCGACGCCGACATGGCGGTCCGCGAACTGGGCCAGGTGACCGTGGTCGGTCGAGGTCTCGGTGCATACATCGGGCTCCTCATCGGTGGCGCCCGAGCGGCGGCCGTCCGTGGCGTCGTGCTGTCGGACGGCCCGGGCATGTCGGGCGGACCGACGTCGCCGACCTCACAGCCGGTGGTCACGGCCGACGCGGTCGACTCGACCCCCGATCCCTATGCGATCCTCGAACTCGGTCGCGACCTTCGCCCGCCCGACTACGCCACGACGTTCGTGCGTCTGGCCAACGAGGGTTCCGGGCTCGACGAGCCGATCACCGTGACCGCGAAGTTCCGCCCTCGCTGGCTCCGGGCCGTCGTCGACGAGCCCGGCGTGCGCGAGATGTCGTCGCTCACCGACGCCCTGGCCCGCTACGCCTGACCCGGCCCGGCTCGCCCCGACGAAGGCGTGAACAGTGTGCGCATCAGGTGCGCACACTGTTCACGCCTTCGTCCGGTCCGGGGATGGGTTCGAAGCGGGCGAAGAGGGATTCGGTGAACATGCGGTTGGCGGCTGCGGCGCGCATCGCCGCGGCGTGATCCGACCACTCGGTCATCGCCCGTCGGGCGGCTCCGTCGTCGTCCCACACCGCCACCGTGCCGAGCCGGACGATCGGAACCTCGCCGAACCCCACGGCTCGGCGCAGCCCGGCGACGGCGTCCAGCGATCCCGTCACCGAACGGCTGTGGCGGAGGAACGACGGCAACGCGCCGAGCCGGATCGCCGCTCGGGTCACCGTCACGACCGGACCACCGATGCCTCGCGCCGGTTCGATCTCGTCGAGGATCGGCTCGCCCGCCCATCGACCGTGCCCCTCGATCAGCCGGAGGCGAACGTGCCACGACGCCTCGGCGGTCGTCCACCGGGCCGCCACCGGGTTCTCGTCGAGGAACCGGTCGAGCGCTGCTTCGTTGCGCCACACGGCGAACAGCGCTCGTCGGTCGGGCTGGAACGACATCGCCATCCGACCGTCACGACCGGCGCCGAGCGACCGGGCGTGGAGCAAGCCGGGAGTGCGTGCCAGTGCACGACGGTCGAGCCCGATCCGGGCCAGAGCGGCGGGGGCGCGCCGGAGGCCGACGTCGACGAGATGGAACGACGCGATCGCCACATCGGCCATGCTGGCACCCGTGCGCACCAGGCTCATCGTCGCGACGGCAGCGGGCTACCTCCTGGGCTCTGTGCCCGTCGCACGCACGATCGCGAGGCGCCACGGCATCGACGACCTCCGCGACGTCGGCGACCGCAACCCGGGCGCCTGGAACACGATGGAGCTGCTCGGGACATCGGCCGCGCTGCCCGTGTTCGTCGGCGACACCGCCAAGGGGGTGGCCGCCGCCGGACTCGGCCGTGCAATCGTCGGCGGTTGGTGGGCACCGTACGTCACGGGAGGCGCCGCACTGGTCGGTCACGCCTACCCGTTCACCGACGGGTTCCGAGGTGGTCGGAGCGTGCTGACGTTCGTCGGCACCGGACTGGTCGCGTCGCCGCGCGCCGCGGCCGTGAGCGTTGCCGTCGCGACGGCGGTGTGGGCGGGCACTCGTCGCTTCGACGTCGCCGCCCGCGCCGGCGTCGCCTCGTTCCCGGTCGTGCAGCTCGCAGCCGAGGGGCCTCGACGAACCGCGGCGACCGGCGTCCTCATGACGTTCGTCGGGTTCCGCTTCGCCCTGGCGGCACTCGAGGGACGGCCCACCGACGACCGCGCCAGCTGATATGGCGACGGAACGCCGACGCAGCGACGGTGCCGATCGCGACCGGGTCGGCGATCGGAGACATCCAGACAGCCGGCCCTGCCGGGCGGTAGGCGCGTCCGACCCCGAGCGCCGCCCCCCATCGAGCGGCGAGCAACGCGATGTCGAGTGCGTCACCACGGCCGAGCACGAGCCGAGCGAGCGGCAACGGCATCACCGCTGCGAGCGCGACGAGATCGAGCACCGATCGCCATCTCGGCTCGATACCGGGCAACCCGATCGATCGGCCCCACCCGCGCCACACCTCACCGAACGAGGCGAACTCGATCTCGGCGTCGCCGTCGACCATCGCGACGTGGCGCCCCACCGACGCGAGGTGCCTTGCGAGCGCGACGTCCTCGGTGACGTGATCGGCGACAGCGCTCCACCCGTCGGACTCGGCGAGCAGCGTCCGCCTGGCCGCGAGCACCTGGCCGTTCGCCATCTCACGACCGGGCGAGAGCCCACCCGGCCCACCGGTGCGACACACGAGCGTCACCAGCATCGAGGCGTGCAGCCAACGAGCCACCGGCGGTGCCACGACGCGGGTGGCCACCGTGAGGAGATCGGCGCCGAGCTCCTCCGCCGCTGCGACCGCTGCCGTCGGCGTGTCGGCGGCCGGACGCACGTCGGCGTCGAGGTGCACGATCCACGAACCGTTGGCCGCTTCCACACCACGCTGCAGGGCCCACGTCTTGCCCGCCCAACCCGCGGGCCGATCGCCGGCCTCCACCACGGTCGCACCCGAGCGGCGGGCGAGCGCAGCGGTGCCGTCGGTCGACCCGTCGTCGACGACGACGACCTCGTACCGCTCACCGAGTGCGACGAGGAGCGGCTCGAGACGGTCGGCCTCGTCGCGAGCGGGGACGACGACCGTGATGTCGTCGCGAGCCGCCGTGGGCCGCGCGTCCGGCCGGTGGGCGAGCGCCGCCCGGGCGACGTGCGGGCCGACCCAGGCGGCAGCCGCGAGGCGGAGCACCGTCGACGGCGCAGGTCGTCTCATCCGACGAGGTCGGCGACGATGCGGGCACCGGTCGCGACGAGCGGCAATCCCCCGCCCGGGTGCGTCGAACCGCCGACGAGGAACAGCCCGTCGACCGGCCCCACGTTGGCCGGGCGCCGGAACGCGGCGGTGCGCCCGTTCGACGAGGTGCCGTAAATCGCCCCGCCAGGCGCCCGATACCGGGCATCGATGTCGGCGGGCAGCAGGGTTCGGGTGAAGTCGATCCGCTCACGCAGGTCGATGCCGCGTTCGGCGACCCGGTTGAGGACGGCCGCGGACATCAGCTTCCGATCGATGCCCATCTCGGCCGGCACGTTCACCAGGAACACCCAGTTCTCGCCGTCGCGGGGAGCCATCGACGAGTCGGTCACCGACGAGACGCACGCGTAGATCGTCGGATCGGTGGCGAGGCGCCCTTTCGCCAGGTCCGCGAACTCCTGCTCGTCGTCGAGCGAGAAGAACACGTTGTGATGGGCGATGCCCTCCGAGTGGCCGCGGACCGCGGCGCACATCACGAAGGCACTCATCGATCGGCCCAACTTGGTGATCCGCTTCCGTCGACGGGAGTCAGGGAGCAGATCGGTGTACAGGTGCTCCGCATCGACGTCGCTGATCACGATGTCAGCGGGTTCGCTCCCGCCGTCGGCGAGATCGACGCCGGACACCGATCCGCGTGCCGTGGTGACGCGGCCGACGTCGACCCCGAGCCGGATGTCGACCCCGAGCCGTCGAGCGGTCGTGGCGAGTCGTTCGGCCAGGACGGAGATCCCGCCGTGGAGGTGCCAGCAGCCGTACTCCTGCTCGATGTGGAAGATGCACGAGAGGGTGCCGGGCGCCTGGTACGGCGACGAGCCGGAGTACGTCGCGTAGCGGCCCACCAGTTGGTGCAGGCGCGGATCGTCGAAGTAGGCGCGAGCCAACCGGTTGAGGGTCCGCTTGCCTTCGACGCGGTCGAGATCGAGCGGGTTCTTCGAACGTTTGACGAGCGACCACGGCGAGTCGACCGTGCCCGCGAGGAAGGTGCGTTCGGCGACCTCCCAGATCTGCTGGGCGTGGTACTCGAAGTCCATCCACGCATCGCCGTCGTCGGGCGCGAGTGACTCCACCCGGTCGAGGAGTCGTTCACGCTCGTTCGGGACGTCGAGTGACGATCCGTCCGGCCAGCGGTAGTGGAACTGCGGATCGAGGCGGGTCATCTCGACCTGCGCTGCGAGCGACGAGCCGGTCAGTCGGAACACCTCGTCGAACAGGTGCGGCATCGTGAACAGCGTCGGGCCGAGATCGAACGTGTAGCCCTGCTCGCTCAGTGCGCTGAGCTTGCCACCGACCATCGGGTTCCGTTCGAGGATCGTGACGTCGTGTCCCGCCGTCTGCAGCCGGATCGCTGCGCACAACCCGCCGACACCGGCGCCGATCACCACCACCTTCATCGCAACCGATCCTGCCACACCAGCATCAACCGACAATGGGAGACTTCGCCGATGGGGTACGACGCGAAGGCGAAACTGCACCGCTACCTGCAGGTGGGGCGCGAGGCGATGCTGTGGAAGCTCGACGGACTGTCCGAGTACGACATCCGACGACCGCTCACACCGACCGGCACCAACCTGCTCGGTCTGGTGAAGCACCTGGCGAGCGTCGAGTACGACTACTTCGGCGTGACCTTCGGGCGCCCCCACGACGAGCCGCTCCCGTGGATGGCCGACGACAGCGAACCGAACGCCGACATGTACGCAGCGGTCGACGAGTCGCGCGACGACATCCTCGACCTGTACCGACGAGCCAACGCCCACGCCGACGCCACGATCGACGCGCTCGATCTGGACAGCGAAGGTCACGTTCCCTGGTGGCCCGACGACGTCAATCCGGTGACCCTGCACTGGATCCTCGTGCACATGGCGACCGAGACCCATCGACACGCCGGACACGCCGATGTCGTTCGCGAGCTGATCGACGGCGAGGTCGGGTACCGACCGGCAGCACCGAATCTTCCCGACGGCGGCGCCGACTGGTGGGCCGGCTACGTCGCCCGGGTCGAAGCGACCGCTCGCGCCGCCGGCGAACGCTGAACGCAGCCGAACGACCCTGCTCCGCAGCGGCATCGTCGTCTACCATCACAGAGGTGGCGACCGCAGACGGCTCGCACTCGGGTCCGAACGACCACACCGACCCGCTCACCGAGAGCTGGATGACACGCGCCATTCTCGACCAGCTCCCGGTGGCGCTCTGGGTCAAGGATCTCGCCGGGCGCTACCTCGGCTGCAACCAGCGGTTCGCCAGCGCGTTCGGCAAACCCGAATCGGAGATCGTCGGCATGCACGACGCCGAATATCACGACGAGTCCACCGCAGCGGCATACGACCGCCAAGATCGTCTCGCCTTCTCGTCCGGCATGCCCGTCACGTTCGAAGAAGACGTCACCGACACGACCACCGGCAGGCAGATGCGGTGGGAGACGACGAAGATGCTCGTCCGCGACGCCGACGGCGAGCCATTCGCGATTCTCGGTGTCGGGTTCGACATCACCGATCGTGACGCCGTCCAGAACCAGCTCATCGCTCAGACCGAACGGTTCGAAGCTGCCGAACGACTGGCCAGCTTCGGCAGCTTCGACGAGGACGTCCGGACCGGCGTCAGCGAGTGGACTCCCGGCATGTACCGGATCTTCGGGGTCGACCCGGAGCTCGGTCGGTCCGGTATCGAGGAGGCCCTCGAGAAGATCCACCCCGACGACCGTGCGACGGTGTCGAACGTCGTCAACACGTCGTACCGCACCGGCGAGCCGTTCACGATCGAGCATCGGATCCTGGTCGACGGAGACGTCCGACACGTCGAGGCCCGCAGTGAGTACGACCGCGACGAGCACGGTCAGGTGATCCGGGCATTCGGCACGACGCACGACATCACCGACCGCGTCCGCTCCGAACAGCGCGCCGAGAGCTTCGCTCGCCTCATGGACCGAGCCTCCGACGCGATCTGCATCGTCGACGCAGGTTCGGGCGACGTCATCGACGTCAACGACAAGGCAGTCGCGCACTTCGGTACCCCTCGAACCGAGATGCTCCAGCTCAAGGCGTGGGACATCGTCGAGGAGCTGACGCCGAGCTGGTGGCAGGACCAGGTCGGTTCGGGTCGGGTTCCGTCGATCCTCGAGTGCACGCTGTTGCGCAGCGACGGCAGCGCGGTGCCGGCCGAGGTGACGATGGAGCTGATCGACGGCGTGCGCCCGGTCGTCATCGCCGCGGCACGAGACATCACCGACCGAGTCGAGCGCGAGCGCGCCGCCCGAGAAGCGGCCGATCAGTACCACGGGCTGATCGACGGCACGATCGATGGCTTCGCGCTGCTCGACCTGACCGCCACGATCGTCGACGTCAACGATCGCTACTGCGAACTCACCGGGTGGTCGCGAGACGAGCTCATCGGGCGTCGGATCGACGAACTCGACGCCAACAGCGACCCGGCCGACGTCGCCCGCCGGGCCGCCCGGATCGCCGTCAAGGGTGGCGAGGTGTTCGAGACCGAACAGTGGCACGCCGACGGCACCACCTGGCCGTCGGAGGTCTCCATCACCTACTCGCCTGCGAGCGGCGGACGATTCTTCGTCTTCGTCCGAGACCTCACCGATACCCGGCTCGCCGCGCAACGATGGAGCACCCTGCTCGCCGGCTCCGTCGACGGCATCGTCCGTGTCGACCGTGCGGGCATCATCGTCGAGGCGAACGATGCCTACGCTGCACTGGTCGGGCTGTCTCCCGACGACGTCATCGGCCGCTCCGTCGCCGACCTCGACGCCGACACGGAGCATGACGAGCTCGGCCCGATTCTCGATTTGATCGCAGCAACCGGGAGCCACCGGCGCGACTCCAGGCTTCGACGATCGGACGGCGTGATGATCCCTGTCGAGCTGGCCATCACGTACAGCCCGGCAGAGGGGGGTCAGTTCTTCGCTTTTGCGCGTGACGTGACCGAACGACGTGAGGCCGAACGACGGATCGAGCGACTCGCCTACACCGATGCGCTCACCGACCTCCCCAATCGCACCCGGTTCTCCCAGCTCCTCCGAGAGGCCCAGACACGAGCGGACGGTGGCGTCGTCGCCGTGTGCTACCTCGACCTCGACGGCTTCAAGCAGGTGAACGACCGATTCGGACACGAGGCGGGTGACGTGCTCCTGGTGCAGCTCGGCGAGCGCCTCCGGAGGTGGCAGCGCAGGAGCGACGTCGTCGCCCGCATCGGCGGTGACGAGTTCGTGGTCCTGCTCACCGGTGCGTCGTCGCCGGCCGAGGTCGAGCTCGAGGCACAGCGGTTGGTCGACGTCGCCGCCGAACCGTTCGTCGTCGAAGGCCACCGGTTCCACCTCGGTGCGACGGTGGGTGTCACGATCTACCCCGACGACGACGGTGACGAGGATGCCTTGCTGCGACACGCCGACCAGGCGATGTACCGGGCGAAGGAGGCAGGAAAGAACACCTTCGTGGTGTACGACCCAGTGGCGAAGACCGATGTCACTCGACAGCGCGCTGCCATCGCCGAACTCGAGTCCGCCGTTCGCGACGACGAGCTCGTGCTCCACTACCAACCGAAGATCGAACTCGAGACCGGCCGCGTCGTGGGTGTCGAGGCACTCGTACGGTGGCAGCACACCGAGCGGGGCTTGCTCGCCCCCGGGGTGTTCCTCCCGCTCGCCGAGGGCAGCCCGCTCGAGTTCGAGCTCGGCGAATGGGTCGTGCGCACCGCGCTCCGGCAGCTCGCTGCCTGGAGGGCGAACGGCCTCGATCTGACCGTCGCCGTCAACATCTCGCCCCGGCACATCGCCCGGCCCGAGTTCGCCGACTTCCTGACCACGGAGCTGGGGAGGCACCCCGACGGGCTCGCTGCGAGCCTCGAGCTCGAGATCCTCGAGGCCAGTGCCGAAGGCCGGCTCGACACGGTCGCTGCCTTGATGCGGCGCATCGAACGACTCGGTGTGCGGTTCTCGCTCGACGACTTCGGCACCGGGTACTCGTCGCTGACGTACTTCAACCAGCTCCCGATCTCGACGCTGAAGATCGATCAGGGATTCGTCCGCGATCTGTTCGCCAGCCCCAACAGCCTCGACATCGTCGAGGGGGTCATCGACCTCGCGAAGGCGATCCGGCGCCCCGTCGTGGCGGAGGGCGTCGAGACATTCGAGGTCGGATTGATGTTGCGCCGTCTCGGCTGCCAGTACGCGCAGGGGTTCGGGATCGCCCGCCCGATGCCCGCCGACGAGATCGCCCCGTGGGTGACTGCCTTCGCGTCGGCCCCCGACTGGCACGACCTGTCGAGAAACGATCTCGTGCTCAGCCCGTTCGGCGACCTCGACGTCGTGAAGACGATGCACGAACGATGGAGTAGTTCGATCCTGGCAGCCGTCGCCGCCCGAGACCGGACGGCTCCTGCTCCGCCGGAGGCCTTCCAGCAGTGGCTCGCTGCGCCGGGAGCCCGCCGCTACTCGGGGTTCGGATCGTTTACCGACCTCCGAGCGCACCACCAACACCTCCAAGCACGGGCCGAACAGCTGCTCGAAGCGGAACGGCCGCAGCCCGACGCCGAGTCGATCGTCGCATTCACGTCGACCGCCGCGCTGGTGTCGGAGACGATCGCACGCCTGGCACGCGAGGCCCGTCACCAGCTCGACTGATCAGCGCACCGCCCGGCGAACTGCTGCCCCGGCGGTGACCGGCAGCATGCCGAAACCGCCCGCCACGGCGACCAGCGGATCTCGCCAGAACGTCGAGAACGCCACGGTCTCGAGCACGCCGAGCGCACCGTAGGTCATCCTGTGCGCGTCGTCGTCGGACGACGCGCCCGTCACCTCCAACGCCGCCGACACACCCGCCGCGACGAGGAACCATCCGGCGAAGTTGCGCAGCGGGATCCCGCGATATCGGCCACCGTCGGCCCATCGCCAGGAGCCTTCGGCGGTCATCTGCGGATCGAGGAACAGATCCCACGCCGTCATGGCGGCCGCACCGACGCCGACGCGTGCCAGCGGCGTCGACCGTGTTCCGAGCGCTCGATGGGCGACCGTTCGGGCAGGGATCAGCACGGCGTACCAGGCGAGCGGCACGAGGAGCGGCACGCCACCGACGAGCGGGCGCAAGCGATCGGTGTAGGTGTAGTGGCCGAACGGGCGACCGGTGCGCGTCCCCACGACCTCGGCCGCCAGCGTCGCCGCTGCGACGGCCGTTGCGGTCGCCGTCGCCGGTCGGTCGCCACGACGTCGACGTTCGATCGACCAGGTGCGCGTCGCACCCGCCAACACGGTCGTCCAGGTGAGTGCGACGCGTCGCCGGCTCGCCACCGGGACGAACGGGGTGGCCAGCATCGCCGAGAGCGCCACGGCACCGGCAACCCGTTCGAGCGTGTTCGGCCTCACGATCGTCGGTACTGGCGAGCGGCGATGCGGAGCTTGCGACTCGTCGGCACCGAGATCCGGCCCGAGAACACGTCGTAGTCGGCGGCCACGATGCGGTCGAGGATCTCCCGATACGCCACGAGGGCCGTGGCGACGCACCGACGGCTTCGCGTCGGCAGCGACGCGAGTCCGGTCTCGGCGCCCTCGTACAGCGCCCGGCACCGGACGATCTCGAACCGCATCAGCGCGACGAACTCGTCGTCGACCACGCGACGGCCGAGGTCGACCCCGAACCGTTCGAGGTCGTCACGGGGAAGGTACCGGCGGCCGAGGTCGAGATCGGCGTCGACGTCGCGCAGGAAGTTCGTGAGCTGGAACGCCAACCCCAACTGTCGAGCCGGCTCGAACGCGGCGTCGACGTCGGTCGGCGCCAGGACGGGCAGCACCATCTCCCCCACGACGGCGGCGGAGCCGTCCATGTAGCCGAGCAGGTCGTCCCAGGTCTGGTACTCGAAGGTCGACAAGTCGGCGAGCATGGCGTCGAAGAACCGGTCGAACAGCGCGGCGTCGAGCGAGTACGCGTCGACGGTGCGGGCGGCTGCCGTGAGGACCGGGTCGTCCACCGCGACGCCGGTGAGCGCCCGTGCGAAGTCCCGACGGAACGCGGCGAGCGCAGACCGGCGCGCCTCGAGAGGTTCCAGGGTGTCGACGATGTCGTCGGCGCGACGGCACAGGGCGTACAGGGCGTGCACGTGGCGTCGTTGCTCGGCACCGAGCAACTGCGCAGCCCAGTAGTACGTGACCCCGTGTCGGCGGTTGACTCGTCGACACACGCGGTCGGCGTGGGCGATGGTCGAGGTCATCCCGTCAGTCTCGCGTCACCAGCGCACCGTGCGCGTGGCGATCGCGTACTGGTCGATCCGCTGCGCCGCCAGGCGGCCCGACAGCATCACCATCGGGACGCCGACGCCCGGCACCGTCGCGCCGCCGGTGAACGCCAGGCCGGGGATCCGGTCGTCGGTGTTGCTGGGACGGAACGGACCGGTCTGGCGGAACGTGTGGGCGAGCGAGAACGGCGTGCCCCGATCGAGACCGAGCGACCGCCACGTGAGCGGGTCGACGAACCGTTCGACCACCACGTCGTCGACCGGGTACCCGAACGACCCGAGACGATCGCGGAGCTGGCCGGCGAGCTGTGCGCCCTCCGACGACCAGTCGACCTTGCCGTCGAGATTCGGAACGGGTTCGAGGGCGAAGATGGTGCTCGATCCGTCGGGTGCGGCGGTCGGGTCGGTTCGGGACGCAACGGTCACGAAGGTGGACGGATCGCTCATCCGGACCCCGGCATCGAGTGCGGCGAACGCATCGTCCCACTCCCAACCGAAGTGGATGTTGTGGTGCTCGGTGCCCGCAGGTGGCAGCCCGCGAACACCGGCGCTCCACACGACGCACGACGGGGCGTACCGGGCGTGGCGCGACCGCCGCGGTGCCTTGACGTCGAGCAAGGTGCGATACGCCACCGGTAGGTCGACGTCGCACACGACGGCGTCGAGCCGAACCCGGCGTTCGCCGGCGATCTCGACCCCGTCGACGGCTCCCGTGTCGTCGCCCCGTCGCAGGATCTTGGTGATCGGCGCGTCGTACACGAACTCGACGCCGCGGCGATCGAGCTGTCGGGCCAACGCGTCGGCGACGGCCGAGATGCCCCCGTGCACCTCGTAGACACCGGCGATGGTGTCCATGTAGGTGATGACGGCATACAGCGACAGCGCCTGCTGCGGAGCGACACCGGCGTAGAGCGACTGGAAGCTGAACACGCGTTGGAGTCGCGGCTCTTCCAGGAACGATGCGACCGCCTGGTCGAGCCGCCGGAACCCGGCCGTGCGAACGAGACGAGCGAGTACACGCCACTTGGCGAACAGGTCACCGGCACCGTCCCACTGGGTGTCGATGAAGTTCGGCATCTCGATGCGGTAGAGCTCGGTCAGCCAGTCGGCGAACGCCTCGAAGTTGGCGGCCTCACGAGGGCCGGCGAACTCGCGGATCTCCTCGGTCATCGGGCCGCGACCATGACGGACACGGAACTCCGAACCATCGGCGAACACCGCCCGGTAGGCCGGGTCGAGCGGCGTGATCGTCACCTCTCGTTCGAGGTCGGCGCCGATCGCGGCAAAGGCCTCGCCGACGATCCGCGGCATCGTGAGGACCGTCGGCCCGAGCGCGAGCCGGAATCCGTCGACGACCTCCGTGGTGGCCCGACCGCCCGGTGCGGACGATCGCTCGAACACCGTGACCTGGTGCCCGGCCGCGACGAGGTGCGCTGCCGCCGAGAGTCCGCCGAGGCCCGCTCCGATCACGCCGACGCGCATCAGATGGTCACCCTCCATCGTCCCGCCGGAGGAGCCATCGCCTAGATCTCCCGACGGATCACGAAGTCGGCCAGCGCAGTCAGTTCGCGTCGCGGCTCGTCGTCGATGTCGAGCGCCGCCAGGGCCGCGAGGGCGGCTTCGGTTCGCTGCTCGATGGTGGACTCGAGGTCGGCCAGGGCCCCGGTGTCGACGATGGTCTGCTGCGCGGCGGCGACGTCGGCATCGGTCATGTCGGCGGCACCGACCTGCTCGAGCACCGATCGCTGTTCGGTCGTCGCCGCCGCGATCGCACGGGCGAGCAACGGGGTCGGCTTGCCCTCCCGCAGATCGCCGCCGACCGGCTTGCCGGTGGCGGTCTCGTCGCCGAAGGCGCCCATCACGTCGTCGCGCATCTGGAAGGCGTCACCGAGCGGCAGGCCGTACGCCGACAGGCCCGCCTCGAGCTCGGCGAACCGCCGTGGGTCGGCGAGCGCGGCGCCGAGGTGCAGCGGACGTTCGATCGTGTACTTACCCGACTTGTAGCGACAGATCCGCTCGGCCTGCGCGACATCGCGCACACCGCGGACCGAGCCGAGCACGTCGAGTACCTGGCCGACGTTCAGTTCGATGCGCAGCTCGTTCCAGATACCCCACGCCGTGGCGTTGGCGCCGTGGAGCAGGCGGTCGGAGTAGACGAATGCCAGGTCGCCGATCAGGATCGCGATGCCCTCACCGAAACGACGCGACTCGCCCGACCAGCCTTCGGCATCGTGGAGTTCGGCGAACACGGTATGAGTCGTGGGTTGGCCACGGCGGCTCGCGGCGTCGTCCATCACGTCGTCGTGGAACAGGGCGAACGCATGCATGAGTTCGAACGCCGCGCCCGCATCGACGACGGTCGGGTCGTCGGCAGCACCGCCGGCGGCGACGAAGCCCCAATGACAGAACGCCGGACGGAGCCGCTTGCCACCGGTGAGCACGAGGCGCCGGATCTCGGCCATCGGTTCGGCCAGGTCGGCATCGAGTGCGGCCCATCGCTCGAGTTCGGGTGTGAGCACGTCGTCGAGGCGCGCCTCGACGCGTTCGGCGATCCGGAGCAGCGAATCGGGGGCGGTCGCAGGCACGGTCCCAGGCTAGAGGTGCGCCGAGGCGACGCGATCGCCGGAACCGGCGATCTACGATCCGACGCATGCCCGACGACGAGCAACCGAAGCGGGACCGTCCGCCTGCACCAGACCCCTTGGCCGACTACCCCGTCGGCCCCGACGACGCCGGCAACGCCGTGATGGCGGCCTACGCGTTCGCAGTGCGGGGCCGGCGTTGGCTCGTCGATCGAATTCGACGGAGCCCCTCGTAGGGCGATTCAGCCGCCGTCGGCGTCGAGGTCGGCGATGACGTCGTCGATCCGCAGCCGTGCGGCATCGATGCGATCGCGGCACACGGCGATGAGGTCGGCGGCCCGTGCGACCCGATCGGCGAGCCGGTCGACGTCAACGTCGCTGCCTTCGAGTTCGCGCAAGATCGTGTCGAGCTCGGACAGCGCCTCGGCGTAGCCGATCTCGGGCGTGGTGGTTGCGTCGTCGGTCATGGTTCCTCGGTTCGGCTGGTGAGCGTGCCGTCGGCCAGCTCGGTGGTGATGACGGACCCGGTCGGGGCCTGCTCGACACTGCGGACGACGGCGCCGTCCGCGTCGCGGGTGATGGTCCAGCCGCGACGGAGCAGGTTGACGGGGTCGAGGAGAGCGAGCCTGCTCGCCGCGGCGTCGAGCGACCTGGTCTCGGCGTCGAGCAGCTGTGGCGACCGCCGCACGAGACGTTCGGCGAGGGCGGTCAGGCGCTGCTCGTGGTTGGTGAGCAGACGGCTCGGTGTCGTGGCGAGCCGTTCTTCGCGCGTCGACAACCGCTCGTCGGCCCGCTCGACTGCGGCATGAGTTCGGCGGGCGACCCGATGCGCACGGTCGACCAACGAGCCCGAGGCTTCGGTGACCCGTCGTTCGGCAACGGCGGTGATCGCCGCCCACGCCTGCTCGATCTGGCTGCTGAAGTCGGCGACGGCGTCGATCAGCGCTCGCGCGCACGCCGTCGGGGTCTTGTACGAGGCGTGGGCGACCTCGTCGGCGACCGAGCGGTCGATCTCGTGACCGAGCCCGGTGATCACCGGCACCGTCGACGTGGCGATCGCCATCGCAATCGACTCGGCGTCGAACGTCGCCAGTTCGTTGCGAGCGCCGCCACCACGGATCACCACCACGCAGTCGACGTCGGAGCGCCGGGCGAGTGTCGTCACGGCGGCAGCGACCGAGCGGTCGGCCCCCTCGCCCTGGACCCGCGTGTCGCACACCCGGAGTTCGAAGCCGAAGCCGCTCGTCTCGATCTCGTGGTGGAAGTCGTGCCAGGCCGCAGTGCCGACGCTCGTGACCACGCCGACGCGCAGCGGGGCAGCCGGCCACGGGCGACTGCGGTTGGCGTCGTAGAGACCGCTGGTGACGAGCCGGCGGACGACCTGGTCGCGAGCCTGGGAGAGCTCTCCGAGCGTGAACCGCGGATCGATGCCGGCCATCTTGAGACCGAGCCGACCGTTGGGGGCGTAGTAGTCGAGATGGCCGTAGATGCGAACCTTCATGCCGTTCGTCAGCTCGAGCCGGTTCTTCTTCAGGACCGGCGTGAGGTTGCGCTTCATGGGTGCGAACAGCGACACGTTCATGACGGCGCGCCCGCGTTCGGTGTCTTCGACGAGCGCGAAGTAGGTGTGCGGCCCACTGTTGCGGAGCCCGTCGATCTCGCCCCGGACCCAGACCCCGTCGAAGAAGCCACGCCGGAGCTGGTCGTTGATCGCGTCGGCGAGTTCGCCGACCGAGTACGTGGGGTTGGCGGCGTCGTCGACCGGTTCGTCTCCGAAGTCGAACGCTGGCTGGCTCACGATGCTCGATTCTGGCCCGGTTCGGCGCGACGGCCAACCGGGCGGGCTCAGGCGCCGAGACGTCGGACGTTCGGCGGCGTTGCGTCGGACGACGAGCCGTCGTCGAGTTCGGTGAACAGTTGCCCGTCGATCGGCAGGTTCCGCTCACGACGGACGGCATCGAGCTGCTGCAACGGCTTCTCGAGCTGACGCTTGCGCGTCCCGACCAACTCGTCGAACTGGCGGTCGAGGCGCTCGAAGCTCGACTTCACCTTGTCGAGCTGGTCGGTGTACTTCTCCCACTGGGTCGAGAACTTGCCCATGAGCGCCAGGATCTGATCGCTGGTCTGCTCGATCATGAAGTTGTCGTACGCCTGTCGAATCACGCCGAGGAACGCGAACAGGGTCAGCGGCGAGCACATCACGACGCGCTGGCCCATCGCATCGTCGAGCAGGCTCGGGTCGTGCTCGTGGATGAACCCGGTCAGCTGCTCGTTGGGCAGGAAGAGCAACACGTAGTCGACCGACTGCTTCGCCGACTCGTTGGCGTAGTCGCGCTTGGCGAGTTCTTTCACCCGGGCCCGCACATCGCGCAGGAAGGCGGTGCGATGGGCCTGGCGCTCGGCCTCGGTGCCGGCGTCGAGATAGCGGAGGTACCCCGCCATCGGGAACTTGACGTCCATGTAGAGCTCGTGGCCCTTGGGGAGGGGGAACGTGAAGTCGGGGCGACCGGTCGCCCCGTCGAGCTGGGTCTGCTTGACGTAGTTCACGTTCTCGACGAAGCCGGCGAGCCGCAGCACGTCTTCGGCCATGCGCTCACCCCACTGACCACGCGCCGTCGACGATGCCATCGCCTCGCGCAGCGCCCGTGCCGAGTCGTTCAGGGTCTGGGTGACCTCGGCGTGGCTGCGCAGCGAGGCGTCGACCTGGCCGAACCGCTGGGCGCTCGACTGGGCGAGTTCGGAGACGATGCCGCCGAGCTTCGACATCTCGGCTCGCATCTCGGCCTGAACCTGCTCGAGCCGTGAGTCGATGACGTCTTTCTTGGCCCCGAGGTCGGCAGTCGATTGCTCGCGCGCCTGGTTGGCGGCGGCGCTGAGTTGCTCTCGCTGCATGACGGCGGCCTGCTGCAGTGCGGCATGGACGGCCGCATCGCGCTCGGCGGCCGACGACGCCCGCATCTCGGCCAGTGCCGACGAGACGGCCTCGTGGACCAGTTCGTCGACGCGAGGCTCCGGCTCGAGCGGCTCGTCGGGCTCGAGGTCGATGCCGTGATCGGGCACGGCCGGGGCGGTGTGCTCGTAGCGGCGGCGGGTGACCTCGACCGCCACGAAGGCGGCGACGGCCCCGACGACGGCGAGCAGCAGCAGCACGAGCAAGATCTCCATGTCCCCATGATGACGAAGGGGTGTCACACAGTTGCGGATGCCCCCTGACCAGGCAGTTCGCGAACAGGGCCCAGGACGGCGTCAGCCGTCGCCGGTCCAGCCGGCCCGGTCGATCCACCAGGTGCAATCGATGCCGTCCTCACCGGGCGAATCGATCCCGTCCGGCCGTTCGGGTCCGCGACGGAAGCCGAGCGAGCGCGGCACACCGGCGCTCCGTCGGTTGGCCCGATCGTGGTGGATCTCGACGCGCTCGGTGTCCGGGTCGCCGAAGGCGACGGTCGTCAGTGCACGCGACAGTTCGGTCGCATACCCGCGACCGATGTGATCGACGTGGATCCAGTAGCCGAGATCGACGACGCCCGGACCCTGACGGCGATGGAGCCCACAACCGCCGACGACCTCGCCGTCGACCCGGACGCCGTAGTTCGCGTCGCCACCGCCCTCGTGTGCGCGCCGGCCGGCCTCGATGAACCCGATCCGGTCATCGCGGCTCAGCGGTTCGAAGCGGACCCAGACCATCCACGGCCGGAGGTGTTCGAGGCTGGCGGTGATCGCGTCGTGGAGCGCGGGCGCGTCGTCGGGGTGCCACAGCCGCAGCAGCAGCCGTGGGGTGACGACGTCGCTCGGCCACACGTGCACACCGTCCACGATGCCATCGGCGCCGCTGCCGAGCCGCGTCGGATTTCGGGGCCTTACGGCCCGGTGGCGGCGGCAGCGGTCGCCGACTTGCGGAGACCGAGACGCCACAGGCCGAGTGCGACTCCCCCGGCGGGGATCATGAGCAGCCAGGTGAGCAGGCGGAAGATCAGCACGCCTGCGGTGATCTGGTTGATGAACTCGTTGCCGGCGATCGCGGCGAGCAGACCGGTGAGCGCGAGTTCGGTGACACCGGCACCGCCGGGCATGATCGGCACGATGGTGAGGCCACGCTGGATCGCCCACACGGCGAAGATCGCCTCCCACGAGATCGCCGACTCGGGCACGTCCATGAAGCGCAGACACATCACGAGCAGCGCCACGCGTGCGACCGACACGAACACGCCGGAGGCGATCGCCCGCCCCCACCGCCCACGCAGCAACTCGATCGACTGCGCTCGCTGGTCGACCAGCCAGTTCGCGATCGGGGACCCCTCGCGACTGCGGCCCACGAGCCGGACCGTGACCCGCCAGAACCGGTCGAGCACCCGACCGAACCAGTGGGTGCGACGCTCGGACACGATGACGAAGATCATCAGCCCGACGAACACGCCGACGATGATCAGCCCGGAGATCAGGATCGACATGATCGTCCCGAGCGGGATCTCGGCCGCCGCCAGCCCGATCGCCGCCACGACGGGGAAGAGGAGCTTCATGCCGATGTTGATAATGCCGCTCGCCGCCACGGCCGTGCCGGCGGTGTTGCTGTCGTACCCCCACGACACGAACATCTTGTAGCGAACCGGCATGTCGGACGGTCCCGGCACGATCGACGCGACGGCGACCGGGCCCATCCAGGCCAGGGCGCCACGTCGGGCCGGGAGCCCCTCGACGACCGACGCCGTGAGCAACGACTCCGCCCACACCATGATCACGGTGCCCGACAGCAGGGCGATGATCTCGGCGTCGTCGAGGGAGCGGACCGAGTCGACCACCTCGTTCCAGTCGAGGTCGTCGAACGCCCACACGAGGAGGGCCCCGGCGATCCCGAGACCGACGGCCATGAGCAACGCGCGCCCACCGACACTGCGCACCATCGCCCAACGAGACCGAGCATCGACCTCGACGTCGGCCGGGATCTGTACGTCGTCGACACGCTCGTCGTCGTCGGACCCGCTCATGCGGCGCTCAACCTAGTCGGAACGTGTGCGCGCACGTCCGCCGTCTGCGGTTCAGGACCAGGGGCGCGAGGCGTGGGCCATGCGGTCGCGCTGCCACCAGCGGCCGCTGTAGCGCCATGCCAGCGTCGGATCGACCTCGGCCGGTGCGGCAGCCATCGGCTTCGGCCACAACGCCTCGACCGCCGCCATCACGGCAGCGGCTTCCTCTGGCGTCGGGGCCGGCGAGATCGTCGGATCGCTCACGCCGAGCACACTACGCGAACGCCACGAGATCGGACCAGCCGACTCACTCCGTCACGACGTACGTGTCGGCCACCTTGTCGTGCCACGTCTGGTTCTGACCGTCCCAGATCATCCACAGGTACCCGAGGTAGAAGATGTTGGCGCTGATGAACCCGGCGAACAGCGACCGGCCGATCGCCTTGCCCCAACCGGGGGTGGGGCGAGTGATTTCGACCGTTCGGTCGGATGATCAGAGCGGCACGTTGCCGTGCTTGCGCTGCGGCAGGTCTTCGCGCTTCGAGCGGAGCACACGGAAGCCGGCGATGACCTTCTTGCGCGTCTCGGCGGGCTGGATCACGTCGTCGACGAAGCCGCGCTCGGCGGCGGCGTACGGGTTCGCGTACCGCTCGGTGTACTCCTCGACCAGCTCGGCTCGGCGTGTCGCGGGGTCGGCGGCCTGCTGAAGCTCGCGGCGGTACACGATCTCGACGGCGCCCTGCGGGCCCATGACGGCGAGTTCGGCCGACGGCCACGCGAACGACAGATCGGAGCCGATCGACTTCGAGTCCATGACGACGTAGGCGCCGCCGTAGGCCTTGCGGGTGATGACCGAGATGCGCGGCACCGATGCCTCGCAGTAGGCGTACAGCAGCTTCGCGCCGTGGCGGATGATGCCGCCGTATTCCTGATCGACGCCCGGGAGGAAGCCGGGCACGTCGACGAAGGTCAGCAGCGGGATGTTGAACGCATCACACGTGCGCACGAAACGGGCGGCCTTCTCGGCCGACTCGATGTCGAGCACGCCGGCGAGCACCATCGGCTGGTTGCCGACGACGCCGACCGGGTGGCCGTCGACACGGGCGAACCCACAGACGATCGACTTCGCCCAGTGCGGGAAGTACTCGAAGAACTCGCCGTCGTCGACGACGGAACGAACGACTTCGAGCATGTCGTACGGCAGGTTCGGGCTGTCGGGCAGGATGGAGTCGAGCTCGGGGCAGAGCCGCTCCGGGTCGTCGCCGACATCGTCGACCGGCGGCTGCTCGAGGTTGTTGGCCGGCAGGTACGAGAGCAGGAAACGAACGTCGTCGAGGCAGGCCTTCTCGTCGTCGGACACGAAGGTCGCGACGCCCGACTTGGTGGCATGCGACATCGCCCCGCCGAGCTCCTCGAGGGTCACCTCTTCACCCGTGACGGTCTTGACGACGTCGGGACCGGTGATGAACATGTGCGACGACTCGCGCACCATGAAGATGAAGTCGGTCATCGCCGGGCTGTACACGGCGCCGCCGGCGCACGGGCCGAGGATCACCGAGATCTGCGGGACGACACCCGACGACTGCACGTTGCGCCGGAAGATGCCGCCGTAGCTGGCGAGGCTGACCACGCCCTCCTGGATGCGGGCGCCGGCGCCGTCGTTGAGGCCGACGACGGGTGCGCCGGTCTTGAGCGCCAGATCCATCAGCTTGTGGATCTTCTCGGCGAACACCTCACCGAGGGCTCCGCCGAACACGGTGAAGTCCTGGCTGAACACGAACACCTTGCGGCCCTCGACCGTGCCCCAGCCGGTGATGACACCGTCGGTGTAGGGACGCTCGCCGAGTCCGGCGTCATGGGCGCGGTGGCGTGCCAACAGGTCGAGCTCGTGGAAGCTGCCGTCGTCGAGGAAGTACTCGATCCGCTCCCGGGCGAGCATCTTGCCCTTGCCGTGCTGCCGCTCGACGGCCCGCTCGGAACCTGCGTGGTACGCCTCCTCGCGGCGGCGCTGCAGATCGTCGATCTTCTCCTGCATCGAAGTCACGTCGTGCACGCTACTGCGCGGGCCTCGTCGGGAAAGAAGACGCAGGGCGGGGTCAGAGCGCGGCGAGCAGCGCCTCGAAGCCACGCCGGTGCGCGGACGTCTCATCGGCCGAGGTGTCGCGGGTGGTTCCCTCGACGAGGATCGACGGCAGCCGCATCGTCTTGTACGTCCACGTCTCGCCGCCGCCGTGTTGGGCAATCGGCGGCTCGTACGCCAACCCGGCGGCACCGGCCCACGCTCTCGCGAGGTGTTCGACGCTCGGATCGACCGCCGAGACGTACTCGTACGGCTGATGGATCCAGACGGTGACCGTGGGGCGCAGTTGTTCGACCAGCGTCATCAACGCCTGGGTCTCCGGCTCGCTGGCGGGGGTCGGGCCGCCGTCGGCGCGCGTCCACCACCACGGGAAGTTCCGGTTGAGATCGACGTCGCGTGCGTTGTTGCGGCTCCCCCGGGCCCAGCCGTCGGGGTTGGCGACCGGCACGATCCAGGCGTCGATCCCCGTCGGGATCGGGACCGTGGTCAGCTCGACGCCCACCGGGGCGACGCCTCGTTCGTCGCCGTGCACTGCGGCCACGACCAGCACCGACTTCCGTGAGTCGGGACGCACGGTGCGGTGGGCGACGATCGGGCGCCCCTCCACCGAAGTACCGATCCGGTGTGCCTCCCACCGCCGACGGTCGGGGGTCGCGAGCCGTTCTGCACGCTTGCGGGCGGTCGCCAGGCCGTCGCCGCGGAGCTGGTCGAAACCGCCCTCGGCTGCAGCGACGCCGCCCGTCATGACCGCACCGGCGGCGGCCGCGAGGAACAGCCGACGGCGTGTCAGGACGCGCTCGGGGATCGGCTCGGTTCGCAGTTCGCCGTCCCCGCACACGACGTCAAGTCTGGCCCAGCCGCGGGGCCTCGCCAACCCGTTATCGCCCTGAGCGATGGTGGTCCTGGAGTCCGTGTACGGCGTCGACGATCTGGTCGACCGAGACCAGCACGAGGTTCGCCGCGTCGCCGAGCGGGACGAACGAGTCGACTGCTGCGACACGTCGGATCGTCGCGTCGACGCCACGTTCGACCAGCGCCGTGACGACCCCCTCGCCGACCCCGCCTGCGTGTCGCGTCTCGTCGACCACCAGCAGCCTGCCCACGTCGGCGGCGTGATGGACGAGCTGGTCGACCGGGAGCGGAGCCAGCCAGCGCAGGTCGAAGACTCGGCACGACACACCCTCGGCGGCCAGCTGTTTGGCGGCTCGGAGTGCGAGATGGAGCCCGTTGCCCCACGTCGCGATCAGGACGTCGTCACCCTCGCGGACCAGCCGCCCCTCGCCGATCGGCACGTGCCCGTCGACCCACTCGTCGGGATGCGGATAGGGCGCCGTCCACACGTCGTCACCGTCGTCGTGGAGATCTCGGGTGTGGTAGAGCGCGATCGGCTCGAGGAACGCGCTGACCGTGCCGTCGGCGAGCGCTGCCGCGACGCAGGTGCGGAGCATCGGCGCCGCGTCACTCGGATGTGCGGGGCTGGCGACGACCAGACCGGGGATGTCGCGGAGCACCGCCACCGAGTTGTCGTTGTGGAAGTGACCGCCGAACCCCTTCTGGTAGCCGTAGCCGGCGATCCGGACGACCATCGGGTTCCGGTATTGACCGTTCGAGAAGAACGACAGGCTCGCCGCCTCGCCCCGCAGCTGGTCCTCGGCGTTGTGAAGATACGCCAGGTACTGGATCTCGGGGATCGGCACCATCCCGCTCACACCGGCGCCGAGCGCGAGGCCGAGGATCGACTGCTCGTCGAGGAGGCTGTCGAACACCCGGGCCGCACCGAAACGTTTCTGGAGACCGCGGGTCACCCCGTACACGCCACCCTTCGCCGCCACGTCCTCACCGAACACGAGCAGCTGGGGCGTGCGGGCGAGTGCGTCGGCGAGGGTGCGGTTGATCGTCTCGGCCAGGGTGAGCGGGCCGGCCGACTCGGGCAGCTTGCCGCCGAACGCCTGGTTGCGTTGTTCGGCGTCGGCCGCGGTCGTGGCCAGCGAGCGGACGAGATCGGGTCGCCGGGGCGACAGCGGCTCGATCACCTCGTCGGCGGACGCGATGCGCGGACGGCCCGTCATCGACATCGCCCGTTCGCGGATCTCGGCGCGCCGCTCGAGGTATCGATCGACGAGCGAGGAGGGATCGATGCCGGCGTCGACCAGCGCCCGAGCCGTGCCGAGGATCGGGTCTCGTGCGTAGTCGGATCGGATGGCTCCGCCCGAACGGTAGGCCGTCTCGACGTCGGTGCCGGCGTGGCCGAGGTAGCGGACCGTGCGGAGATGGAGCACCGCCGGGCGTCCCGTGGCGCGGACGTCGGCGGCGAGCCGCGCGGTCGTGTGGAACACCGCATTGGGGTCGGTGCCGTCGACCCGGGCGTACCCGAGACCCGGCCGGTTCGACAGGGTGGCGTCGATCCAGCCGCTCGGGGTGGGCACGCTGATGCCGAGACCGTTGTCCTCGCACACGAACAGGAGCGGCACGGGCAGACCGCTGTACGCCGTGTACGCAGCGGCGTTGATGGCGCCCTGCGCCGTGGAGTGGTTGGCGCTGGCGTCACCGAACGAGCAGACGGCGATGGCGTCGCCCGGCCAGGCGGCGTCGACGCCGAGTCGGGCCGCCCGGCGGATCGCGAACGCCACACCGAGTGCTCGCGGCAGATGGGATGCGATCGTCGAGGTCTGCGGGATCACGGCGAGGTCGCGATGACCGAACACCTTGTGACGACCACCTGCGATCGGTTCGTCGGTGAGGGCGAGCATGCCCGCCAGGACGTCGCCGATCGCGTCGTGCCCGGGCCGCTGACGCGCCCGTCCGCAATAGAAGCCGCCCGATCGGTAGTGGAGCAGAGCCGGATCGGTCGGACGCAGTGCGATCGCGACGGCCGCGTTGCTCTCGTGTCCGGCCGATCCGATCGTGTAGTAGCCGAAACCCTGGCCCCGCAGCCAGCGTGCGGTGTGGTCGAGCAACCGGCTGTCGACCTGGGCCCCGAAGATCTGATCGAGCGGGACCGGGACCTCGTCGTCGGGGCCGGACACGCGGTCGCGTTCGTCGGTCGGTTCGAGCGCGATGACGGCCTCGAGCAGGTGGCGTTCGAGATCGTGCAGGTCGTCGGGCAGTTCGGGCACGTCGGGAGCGTACGCCTGCCGACCCGTCGGGTACAGGCTGGGTGACGGGTCAGCCGAACAAGGCGATCAGCGCCGCGAAGCCGTTGCGATGAGCAGCGACCATCTCGGGCGTCGCGTCCCAGCCGTTCGCCTCGATGAGCATCGAGTTGTAGCCGCCGGTGAAGTTGGTCCAGCTCTCGCCGCCGCCGTGCTGGGTGACGTCTCGGCGGACGGGCAGACCCGCCCCGGCGGCCCACGCTTCCTCGAACGAATCCGGGGTCGATCCGATCGAGCTGATGTAGTCGAGGGGCTGGTGCACCCAGACGGCGACGTGCGGTTCGGACCGGATGATCAGGTCGGCGACGGCCGTCGACTCGGGTTCGGAGAACGGCGCCGGGCCGCCGTCGTACGCGGCCCAACCCCACCCGAAGTTGCGGTTCAGATCGACACCGTTCGCGTTGGCCCGGGTGCCGGCCTCGACGCCGTCGGGATTCATCTCGGGCACCAACCAGACCTCGATGTCGGTCGGCATCGGCACGTCGACGAGCGCTCGCACGATCGGCGGGCTGACGGGCTCGTTGCCGTGGATGCCGCCGATCACGACGACACGGACGCGAGCGGTTCCCTCGACCGGTCGGTGCAGGGCGACGATGTCGCGCCCGAGCACCGACGTGCCGATCCGCTGGGTCTCCCACCCGTCGGGGAGCGGCGGGGGTGGGATGTCGGACTTGGGGCGGACGTCCCAGATCGACCCGGTCCGAGCAGGCGCGAGCGTGGTCGTCGGCGCGGGCGGAGGCGGCGGGGTCGTGGTCGTCGTGGTCGTGGTGGTCGACGTGGTGGTGCTCGTCGTGGTCGATGTGCTGGTCGTGGTACTGGTCGATGTGCTGGTCGTCGTCATCGTCGGGAGCGTCACGGGCAATGTCGTGGTGGTCGTGATGGTCGTGGGAACCACCGTCGTGGTCGTGGGAACCACCGTCGTGGTCGACGACGTCGTCGCAGTCGTCTCGATCCCGGGCGACGCGTCACCGCCGTCGCCGGCACATCCGGCGACCAGCACACACGCTGTCACCATGAGACCCACCTGCCATCGCACGGTGCCGAGTCTGGCAGCGGAGATGCTGCATGTGGCAGCGCGCCACGGCAGACTGTCGCCAATGGAGCGGAAGATACGAGTCGCCGGTGGCCAGATGGGCCCGATCCAACGCGCCGACGAACGCGAGCAGGTCGTCGAGCGGCTGATCGCCCTCCTCACCGAGGCCGCCGACCTCGGGTGCGATCTGATCGTGTTCCCCGAACTGACGCTCACGACGTTCTTCCCGAGGTGGCACACCGGCAAGGTGTCCGACTTCGACCACTTCTACGAGACCGAGATGCCGAACGCAGCGACGCAACCGCTGTTCGACGAAGCGAAGCGGCGCGGCATCGGGTTCTCCCTGGGCTACGCCTTGCTCGAAGAAGCCGCCGACGGCGTCGTCCACCGCTGGAACGTGCAGACGCTCGTCGATGCGAGCGGCGAGATCGTGGGCACGTTCAAGAAGGTCCACATCCCCGGCCACGACGAGTTCGACCCTGCCCGGCCGTTCCAGCACGCCGAGCGATACTTCTTCGAGCCGTCGCCCGACGGGTTCGGCGTCTGGGAAGCGTTCGGTGCGCGCGTCGGGATGATGATCTGCAACGACCGCCGGTGGCCCGAGACGTACCGCGAGATGGGGTTGCAGGGCGTCGAGCTGATCCTGTGCGGCTACAACACACCGATCCACTACGTGCCCGACCCGAGCCAGGACCGTCTGCAGGGCTTCCACAACAAGCTGGTGATGCAGTCGGGTGCCTACCAGAACGGCACGTTCGTGGTCGGTGTCGCGAAGGGCGGCGTCGAGGAGGGTGTGGCATCGCTCTGCGAGTCGATCATCGTGGCGCCGTCGGGTGAGATCCTCGCCGAGGCGGCGACCGACGGCGACGAGGTGATCTGGGCAGATCTGCGTCTCGACTGGTGCAAGCAGTACACCGGCACCTTGTTCGACATGGACTACTACCGACGCCCCGAGGTGTACACCCGGCTCACGACGATGCGGGGCCCGAACGGGTGACCGACCCCTGGGCACGCCCCTCCGATGACGGAGCGCGAGCCCGACGGCCGCCTGCGCAGTCGGTCGAGATCGAACTCGACGGCCCCGACGGCCCGACCGGCGATCCGGGAGAACGGATCGACTCCGGCGAACCGAACTGGAGGGCGGTGTCCGGCATCGCGGCCGTCCTCGGCGTGGTGCTCGGTCTCCTCGTCGCCGGGGTGATCTTCTGGTCCGGCGGCGACGACGGTGACGAGGGCGAGCCGTCGTCCTCGACACTCCCGATCGACGAACTGACCGCCGAGATCACGGTTCCGCCGACGCTGCCGCCGGTCGAGACCGCTCCCCCGACGACGATCGCCGGGCTGGAACGAATGGCCCCCGAGCCGCGCCCGGTGACCGTCCCGACCTACCCGCCGTCGAGCGGGGCCGTCGCCGACTGGGACACGGCCGTCGAGTTCGACACGCTGGCGAACTCGATCGTCGCCGAACTGGTCGCCGACTCGTCGGCCGGTGACGGCCCCTCGTCCGGTCAGGCGATCTGGGACTCGACCAGCCGTCGATTCGAACTCCGGCTCGACTTCCCGATCGGCACGTCACGCACGATCTACGACACCGTGACCGAGACGGTGTACGAGACGGTCGAGCGACCGCGATCCGGCGCAGCCACGTGGACCAGCAGGGCAGGGGACGACTACTTCCCACCCTCCTTCGACCCGATGGAGTACTTCAGCGAACTCGTCCTGGGGCCGGTGCGAGCCGACAACGCCGATCTGGCAACCGACGTGACGACCGACCGGAACGTGGTGAGCGTTCGAGCCGTCCCGACCGTTCGCACCACCTACCGCCTGCCGATGTTCACGCTCGGCGCCTGGGCCGGCGACGGCGACGAGCCTGTCGACGTCGACGTCTTCGTCGACGAGGGCGGCCGGGTCGTGCGGAGCCAGTTCACGTACGTGAACCCCACCGCCACCCTGGTCCAGGTGCATTCGCCGACCCGCGTCGACGTCAGCGTCGAGCTCCCGTCCGACGCGGACATCGAACAGGCCTCGTCCGACGCCGTCACGGCCGAGTCGTTGCGCCCCGTGTACGAGACGATCGAGCCGGTCCCGGCGAACAGCACCGGCCAGTACTCGATCTCGGCCGCACTCGATCAGCGCGACGAGTCTCCGCCGGCGGCCGCTGCGATCGACGTGTCGTGGGCCGGCAACACCGCCCGGTTCACGGCACAGCGCGACGACGGCAACGA